>JBKQQS010000123.1:0-33503 GCA_052144215.1 Rhodomicrobium sp. | reverse complement strand
TTGACCGCCACTGCGCGCGGCGCCTTCCAGAAGTTAGGCCGGGACGGAGAAACGCCGTTCAGCCGAACAGAGAAACATCCCTGCGGCTGTGACTCCGCCTTTTTGCAGAACTTGACGCACGCAACTGATTGCGGAGGTGAAAGTCTGGTTGAGGAAGGCGCTCAAATAGTAGGTGCTTACAGAATAGCGAGGCGGAGCCAGCGGCCGGCCCGCATCCGCCTCAGTCGCCCGCGGCCGGCTCGCGCAATGCGCGGCGGAGGATTTTGCCGATATTCGAGCGCGGTAGTGCAGTACGGAATTCGACGTGGCGCGGCACCTTATAGCCGGTCAGATTCTTGCGGCAATGTTCGATCAGCGCCTCGGCGGTCAGCTCGGGGTCCTTGCGCACGACCACGATCTTGATGGCCTCGCCCGAACGCGGGTCTGGCACGCCGACCGCGCCAACTTCGAGAACCCCCGGATGCAGGGCGGCGACATCTTCGATCTCGTTAGGCCAGACCTTGAAGCCTGAGACGACGATCATGTCCTTCTTGCGGTCGGTCAGGTGGATGAAGCCCCGCTCATCCACCATCGCCATGTCGCCGGTTCTCAGGAAGCCGTCCGGCATCATGACCTTGGCGGTCTCGTCGGGACGCAGCCAGTAGCCCTTCATGACCTGCGGCCCGCGTACGCAGAGCTCGCCGACCTCCCCGAGAGGCAGGTCGCTTCCGGCCTCGTCGCGGATCGCAATCTCGGTCGAGGGTATGGGCAGTCCGATCGAGCCGGTGAACTCCTCAATGTCGAGGGGGTTGCTCGCGACTGCGGGCGAGGCCTCGGTCAGGCCATAGGCCTCGATCACCGGCCGTCCAGTGACTTTGCGCCATTTCTCCGCAACCGCTTGGTGCACTGCCATGCCTCCGGCAAAGGAAAGCCGCAGGCGCGAGAAGTCGAGCGGGCTGAAGTCTGGGTGCTGCAGCAAGGCGTTGAACAGCGTATTGACGCCAACGATCACGGTGAAGGGATGCCGTTTCAGCTCCCCGATCAGCCCTTTAATATTGCGCGGGTCGGTCACCAGCACGTTCGCGGCGCCGATCTTGAAAAAAACCAGGGACACCGTCAAGGCGAAGATGTGGTAGAGAGGGAGTGCCGTAATGATGACCTCACCGCCTTCCGTTAGGACCCCCTTCAACCAGGCATGCGCCTCGGCAAGGTTGGCGACGATATTGCCATGGGTGAGCATGGCGCCTTTGGGGACGCCGGTCGTGCCGCCGGTATACTGCAGGAAGGCGATGTCCTCAGGGCCGGTCTCGGCCGGCTCCCAAGGCAACCGGCGCCCCTGGCGCAGGGCGGCGGGGAACGGGACCGCCCCGGGGATCCGCCAGGCCGGCACCATACGCATGACGTATTTCACCAATAAATTCACGGCGATGCGCCGGGGGGGCGCCAGCATGTCGCCAACTTGTGTCGTTACGGTATGCCGGACCTGGGTGTTGGCTATGACCGGCGCCAGAACGTGAGCGCAGTTCTCCAGGATAACAATGGCCTCGGCGCCGGAATCCTTTAACTGATGCTCCAGCTCGCGGGGGGTGTAAAGCGGGTTGCAGTTAACGGCCGTATAACCCGAGCGAAGCACGCCGAAGAGCGCGACCGGATACTGCAGCAGATTGGGCATCATGAGCGCCACCCGGGCTCCAGGCTTCAGCTTCAGCGCGCTTTGCAAATAGGCGCCGAAGTCGCGCGATTGCCGTTCCAGCCCGGCATAAGTGATCGTCCGGCCCATATTGACAAAGGCTGGGAGCGAGCCGAAGCGGGCCACGCTCTTGTCGAAGACCTCGCCAAGCGAGCGGTGCTCTTGGATGTCGGCTTCGGCAGGCACACCCGGCGGATAACTTTTCAGCCAGATATTTTCCATGGCTTTTCCTCCGCTTAGGGCCGAACTCATCGGCCTGCGGATTGCGCTTTCTTGTTATTGCAGAAGGTCTCTGCCTGACATTTGCGCAATTATTAGGAATGATAAGGCCTTTGCGGCGTGATACGCTTTGATTACTATCAAAAGCCGGGCATCCACCTCAATGGCAAGACGCCGCCAGTCTCGCGCTCCGGCTTTCCGGTTTGGCAGCCGCAGGCCGCGTATCGGCGCCCCCCTGTGTACGCCTTGTTTACATCCTGTGACAGCGCCCCGAATTTTCCCCAGCTTCCTACCAGCTTCGCACGAGTTTCCTTGTATGTGCTGCACCGTTGCCACAAGATATAGCCGTAGTTCGGGTCGTTAACCACTAAACATAGACGCGGGTTGTTGCATTCGCGTGACACCCCAAGGCGCCCGAATCACCTAACCTCAACACTTGCCGCTAGCGGGGAGCGCCCTTCCAGGAGGGCGCGGCGGCATCTTTCCCGCTGGCCGTCCAGGCGGCTCCCTTCCGGTTAAACGCTCTAAACCTCTCGCATCAAGCGCAGTTGGGTGCGCTGTCGTGTCCGTGTTCCTGTTTGGGCCGGGCGGCGGGAGAAGCTGTGCCGGTTCTGCGTTCGATGTTCTGCGTTTCTAGCAATCACAAATGGCAAGGGGCAGGCGCGCGCAAACGTGCGCCGGGGCAGGAGAATTCTCGATGCGGATCGAACGTCGCTTCACGAAAAAAGGTCAGTCTCCTTATGCGGATATCGCGTTCCGCGAAGCTACAAGCGAGCTGAAGAACCCCGATGGGAAGCTGATTTTCCAGCTCGAGGGCTTTCTTGTGCCCGAGCAGTGGAGCCAGGTTGCGGCCGACATTCTGGCACAAAAATATCTCCGCAAGGCGGGGGTGCCTGCGCGGCTGAAGCGTGTCGAGGAGAATCGTGTGCCGTCTTGGCTGTGGCGGTCAGTGCCGGATGCCCGCGCGCTGGCCGAGCTGCCCGAGGCTGAACGCTATGGACCGGAGCAGGATGCGCGGCAGGTGTTCAGCCGTATGGCGGGCGCCTGGACCTATTGGGGCTGGAAGGGCGGCTATTTTTCGAGCGAGGAGGATGCGCAGGCGTTCCACGACGAGCTTTGCTACATGCTCGCCATGCAGATGGCCGCGCCGAACAGCCCGCAATGGTTCAACACCGGCTTGCATTGGGCCTATGGCATCGATGGGCCGGGCCAGGGCCATTATTATGTGGATTTCGAGACCGGCGAGCTCACCCGCTCGGCAAGCGCCTACGAGCATCCACAGCCGCACGCCTGTTTCATTCAATCGGTTCAGGACGACCTTGTGAATGAGAACGGCATTATGGACCTGTGGGTCCGCGAAGCGCGGCTGTTCAAATACGGCTCCGGCACCGGTTCCAATTTCTCGCGGCTGCGCGGCGAAGGCGAAAAGCTGTCGGGCGGCGGCAAATCGTCCGGTCTGATGAGCTTTCTCAAAATCGGCGACCGGGCGGCCGGCGCGATCAAATCCGGCGGCACGACGCGGCGCGCCGCCAAGATGGTGATCGTGGATGCCGATCACCCGGACATCGAGGATTTCATCGGCTGGAAGGTGCTGGAAGAACAAAAGGTTGCCGCGCTTGTGGCTGGCTCCAAGGCTTGCGCGAAGCATTTGACCGCGATCATGAAGTCTTGCGTGAATTGCGAGGGTGAGGGCGAGGATTGCTTCGACCCCGCCAAGAATTCCGCGCTGAAACGCGAAATCAGAGCGGCCCGTGCCGCCTTCGTGCCCGACAATTATATTCAGCGCGTCATTCAATTCGCGCGTCAGGGCTTCAAATCCATCGCCTTCCCAAGTTTCGACACCGATTGGGAGGGCGAGGCCTATCGAACCGTTGCGGGGCAAAATTCCAATAACACCGTCCGGGTCGAGGATAGCTTCCTGCGCGCTGTCGAGGAGGACGGCGATTGGGCGCTCAAGGCGCGCATGGACGGCAAGCCCGTGAAGCACGTGAAAGCGCGCGCACTAATGGATCAAATTGCCGAGGCCGCGTGGGCGAGCGCCGATCCCGGCATCCAATTCCACACGACCATCAACGATTGGCACACCTGCCCCGCAAGCGGGCCGATCCGGGCGTCGAACCCCTGCTCGGAATACATGTTCCTCGACGACACCGCTTGCAATCTCGCCTCGCTCAATCTCCTCGCGTTCCGCCCCTCACACGCGGTCATGGCCGGGCGCGACCCGGCCATCCATGCCAAGAACTCAGCGCGGGCAGAACCGCTGGATGGCCGGGTCAAGCCCGGCCATGACAAGGAGATTATCGATGTAAGAGCGTTCGCTCATGGCTGCCGGCTGTGGACGATCGTTCTCGAAATCTCCGTGACCATGGCACAATTTCCCTCCAAGGAGATCGCGCAGCTCTCTTATGAGTACCGCACGCTCGGCCTCGGCTTCGCAAATTTGGGCGGCCTGTTGATGGTCTCGGGCCTCGGTTACGATTCCGATGAAGGCCGCGCGCTCACTGCAGCAATCTCGGCGCTGATGACGGGCGTCTCCTATGCAACGTCGGCCGCGATGGCCAAGGAGCTTGGCGCCTTTGCCGGTTACGGACCGAATGCGAGCCACATGCTGCGCGTGATGAAGAATCACCGGCGCGCTGCCTATGGCCGGGAGAGCGGTTATGAGCAGCTATCGACAGCGCCCGTGCCGCTGAAAGAGGATGCGTGCCCGCAGGAAGACCTCGCTGTCGCTGCCCGCGAGGCGTGGGACGAGGTCATCTCGCTCGGTCAGGCCCATGGCTTCCGCAATGCGCAAGTTTCGGTGATCGCGCCCACGGGCACCATCGGACTTGTCATGGACTGCGACACGACCGGCATCGAGCCCGACTTCGCGCTTGTGAAATTCAAAAAGCTCGCCGGCGGCGGCTATTTCAAGATTATCAACCGCGCGGTACCGGAGGCGCTTAAAACGCTCGGCTACAGCGAGGACGCGATTGCGGCGATCACGGCCTACGCCGTGGGGCGCGGCACTCTTGCCGGTGCGCCGCACGTCAACCGCAAGACGCTCGCAGCGAAAGGCTTTAGCCCAGAGAAGCTCGCAGCCGTCGAGGCCGGCCTTCCGAGCGCCTTCGACATCAAATTCGTCTTCAACAAGTGGACGCTCGGCGAGGATTTCTGCATCTCCGGCTTGGGGCTCACAAGCGATGCGATGAACGCGCCGGGCTTCGACCTTCTTTCCGCAATCGGCTTTACGGCGGCCCAGATCGAGGCCGCGAACGAGCATGTTTGCGGAACGATGACGCTCGAAGGCGCGCCGGGTCTGAGGCCCGAGCATCTGCCGGTCTTCGATTGTGCGAGCCCGTGCGGTAAGCGCGGCAAGCGGGCGCTGCCGTGGCAGAGCCACATCCATATGCTCGCTGCGGCCCAGCCCTTTATCTCGGGAGCAATCTCGAAGACGGTCAACATGCCGAATTCGGCGACGGTTGCGGAGTGCCGCGAGGCTTACATGCTCTCCTGGAAGCTCGGGCTGAAGGCGAACGCTCTTTATCGCGACGGATCGAAGCTCTCGCAGCCGCTTTCGGCGCAACTTCTCGCAGACGACGCCGGCGCCCAGGCAGACGCAGCCGAGGCACTCGCCGCCGCACCTCAAGGCAAGCGGGCACAGATCGTGGCCGAGCGCATCGTGGAGCGGATCATCGAGCGCGTACGCCTCACAGCCGAGCGCGAGAAGCTGCCGAACCGGCGCAAGGGCTACACGCAGAAGGCGGTCGTCGGCGGTCACAAGGTCTATTTGCGAACCGGCGAGTTCGAGGACGGCCGCCTCGGCGAGATCTTCATCGACATGCACAAGGAAGGCGCGGCCTTCCGAAGCTTGATGAACAATTTCGCGATTGCAATCAGCCTTGGGCTTCAATACGGCGTGCCGCTCGACGAGTTCGTGGAGGCCTTCACGTTCACGCGTTTCGAGCCCGCGGGCTTGGTGCAGGGCAACGAGGCGATCAAGAACGCAACCTCGATCCTCGACTACATCTTCCGCGAGCTGGCCGTCTCCTATCTCGGGCGAAACGATCTCGCCCATGTCGATCCCTCGAACATCGGCTCGACAATTATGGGCGGCGGGGTTGCCGAGGACAAACCGGGCCAGAAGGCTTCGGCTCCCGTTCTTTACGCGGACCGCTACCTTAGCAAGGGCCTTACACGCGGACTTCACCACAAAGTTGTCATAGTTCAAGATCAATCTATCCAAGAGCGAGTCGGCAGCGCCGGTACTTATGAGACACGTGGCGCGCTTGCTTACGCCCTGCGTGCGGAAGACGATGACGTTCCGCTAGGGTCTTTCGATGTAAACGCGCGCGATGGGACGAGTGCCGCGTTTTCTGCAACCCATCTTTCAGTTTCGAGTGCGGCAAGGTCTGGAAAGACTGAGCTTCTCGCGGAAGCGCGCGCGAAAGGTTACGAGGGCGAGGCCTGCGGTACCTGCGGCAACTTCACTCTCGTTCGCAACGGAACTTGTCTGAAGTGCGATACCTGCGGCGGTACGACCGGGTGCTCATAGTAGATTACGCCGTTTGCCTAAGACCCGCGCCTTGAATGGCGCGGGGTGGCTGTCGCCTCGGACGCTCAACAAGGGCTGAGACCTGACGCCATGGCGCTTTGGACAATAACTCAAGATCAAAATCACGACGTCTATACCGTCGTGTATCTGCTTAAGGACGCGCTGAGATCGGCGCTGAGCGATGCCTGGTTCTTCGAGCGCACCGCTCTGCCGAAAGCCGACGTGAAAGGCGCCGGCCATGCCGAGATTGCGGCGCGGCTTGGACGTTTCCGCGATAGCTGCAAAGGCTTTCAGGAACGCGAAGCGCTGATGCTGACGAAGCTTTTGCGAGCCCGTAGCTGGGCCGCCGAGCTTCGGAAGCTGACGCCGGAGTTTCAGCTCGACATCGATCAATTCCTCGACGCGACAGAGCCATGCGAAGAGATGCAATCGGACTTTCTGAAGGATGCTCAGCGCATGTTCCACGGCGGAGCGTCGCTGGTGCGCTTCCTTTCGCAGCGCAAGCCTGAGACTGGGGCAGCTTCGCAGGAGAGCCAGCCACCCGCGGACGGCCACTACCTCGTCGGCGGACGCAAGGCGCTTTACGAGCTGCGCGCAGCCTGCGAAGTTTTTCTGGGCCAGATCGACGACGAGTTCTTCTCCTCCGGCTCTGAAAGCACGGGCCCGGCACCGCTCGCCCTGACCTATCTTGAGACAGCGGAAGAGCCGTTGCTCCTCACCGAGCCTTTGAGCTAGAGACTGTCCCGCTTTTGTGGAATCGCTGGAAACTCTGGGAAGTCTCCCCTCACTCTGTCTCTTTCCCCGCAAGCTCGCCTTGGCGAGCTTGCATCTCAACAATTTCGCGCTCGCTTGCGCTTACTCACCCGGCGGAAGGGCGGCCGGACTTGAAAGCGGAAGGAGGATAATTGCATGAACGGATGGGACTTTTTTTGGATAATTATCGCGTTGCTCATCGTGATCGCTATCCTTACCGACTTGCCCGGCGGCATCCGATATTTCAGAATACGCGCGATGTAACACCGGGCCGGCGCTGCCGCAGCCCCGCGCGGTTTCCCTCCCGTATTCGCGGAGACTGGACGGGGAATCGTGAGGCTGCGCCGGGCCGATGATATAGGCAGGGATTTCGCTAGCGTATTTCGCAAGACGCGGGCAAAATGCCCGAAAGGCAGGAGTCTGACATCATGTGCCTAGGCATACCCGGACAGATCGTCGCGATCTCCGATCCCGAGAGCGCACTCGGAATCGTGAATGTGTCGGGGGTTCGCCGCGAGATCAATCTGATGTGCGTCGTCACAGACGATCACCCGCTCGAGGCATGCGTCGGCGATTGGGTGCTTGTGCACGTCGGCTTCGCCATGAGCCGGATTGACGAGGCGGAGGCTGCCGCGACGCTGAAAATCCTGGCGGAGCTGGGCGAGGTCGAGCCCGAGCTCGAGGCCATGCGCTTGTCAGGGCAGGCCTGACCGGTTCAGGCGGGGTCCGGCGGAGGAGTTACGGACATGCCCAACGAAGAAACCCCGACCCATCGGTTCCCGGAATGTCACCTGGCGATTTATCATATAGTGTGGGACCTCGTGCACACGCTCTTGACCGGTAACCGGGGGAATCTTCAAGTGCGCGCGGCCGGTTAGCGAGGAGCAATCCAATGAAATATGTCGACGAGTTCCGCGATCCGGAAAAAGCCCAGTTCCTGTTGCGCGAGATCGAAAAGCTCGTTTTGAGGATCGATGTTTGCAGGCAGCGGCCGCTCGCGCTAATGGAGGTCTGCGGCGGGCACACGCACACGATCTTCAAATACGGTATCGAGACCATGCTGCCGCAGGAGATCGAGTTCGTGCACGGGCCGGGCTGCCCGGTCTGCGTGCTGCCTATGGGCCGGGTGGACGATTGCGTCGCGCTCGCCGAGACGCCGGGTGTAATTTTCACGACCTTCGGCGATGCCATGCGCGTGCCGGGCTCCAAGAAAAGCCTGCTCCAGGCGAAGGCGGGCGGCGCAGATGTGCGTATGGTCTATTCGCCGCTCGACGCGCTCAAGCTCGCGCGCAAGCATCCTGAGAAGGAGGTCGTGTTTTTCGGCCTCGGCTTCGAGACGACGATGCCTTCCACGGCGCTTACGATCCTTCAGGCCGAGCGCGAAGGTATCCGGAACTTCTCGCTGTTTTGCAACCACATCACCATCGTGCCGCCCGTGAAGGCGATCCTGGACAGCCCCGATCTTATGATCGACGGGTTCCTCGGGCCTGGGCATCTCAGCATGGTCATCGGAACGCGCCCCTACCGGTTCATCGCGGAGGACTATAAACGTCCGCTCGTGATCTCGGGCTTCGAGCCGCTCGATGTGCTGCAGTCGGTTTGGATGGTGTTGAAGCAGCTAGCGGAAGGGCGCTGCGAGATCGAGAACCAGTACAACCGCGTCGTGCCGGAGGACGGCAACCCCGCCGCGCTCGGCGCGATGTCCCGCGTTTTCGAGGTGAGGGAGTTCTTCGAATGGCGCGGGCTCGGCTCCATCGATCATTCCGGCGTCAGGCTGCGCGAGGCCTATGCGGGCTTCGACGCGGAGCGGAAGTTCAGTGTGCCGGCCCTCAAGATCGCCGACCCCAAATCGTGCCAATGCGGCGAAGTTTTAAAAGGCATCATCAAGCCATGGGAATGCAAAGTGTTCGGCAAGGCTTGCACGCCCGAGGTTCCGCTCGGCGCGCTCATGGTCTCAACGGAAGGCGCGTGCGCCGCCTATTATCAGTACGGCGCCTTCTCGCGCCAGCGCGCGGAGGCCGGAACCCCGGCCGATGCGCCTTAGTCTTTCTCAAGCTGGACATATATCTGCCGCGTGCCGGAATAGACACCTTGCAAAAGCAGTGCGCAGCCGGCCAGATCTAGCGCAAGGAAAAGAAGCGTTACGGCCTGCGGCGCCGGAAGGAAAGCCGCTAACGTTATCCTTGCCGTGTAAGCGCACCACGCCGATACAGTTCGCACCCCATGCCGCGCCGCGCGCCTCATATCGATGCCCGCCAGCGAGGGCTGCGTGTGCTCCTGCAATCCAGTCACGATCACGGCGAGCCAAAACGCTATTGGAAAATGTACGAGCAGCCGATGGACAGGAAGTCCGAGCGCTCGCTTTTGCCGGCTCATGAAACCTCATCGAGGGCGCAGCATGCCGCCCCGATTGCAGTACATCGTGCGGCCAGCCCCTCCGGCACAAGTGTTAGCACGATGCTGGAAAAACCGTTCTTTCGGCGGGAACGAATTTTGACAGCTTTAATTTTTATCAAACTGAAGGCGGTGCGCGGCTGCTAGCTTGCTAGAGGGCCGCAATCGGTCTCTGCGCTGTTGGCGGCGGCCAGCCGTAATTTGGCAACGCCATGGGGCGGATTGGCATGCGCAGGGGGGCTTAAATTTATTTATTATAGAAGCTTAACGCAAGCGCGTAGGGGGCGAATCTTGTAAATCAAGGCATGCAAAGGAGAGGAAACATGGATCTCGATGAAGCTATCCGGGCTCATACCTCATGGAAACGCAAGCTGGCTGCATCTCTTAAAAAGCCAGGCTGCCCGCTAAAAGCCGCCGAAGTCCGGGCCGACAACCGCAGCGAGCTTGGGCAGTGGCTGCACGGCGAAGGCAGGAAGTTTTCCTTGTTGCCTGAATACATGACCCTCGTCACGCTCAACGCACGGTTTCATCGTGCTGCCGCCCTGATCGTAGAAAAGGCCAATGCAGGCCTGGAGATCGACGAAGAGGCAGCGTTTGGCAGCGATAGCGAGTTCGCTTCAGCTTCAAGGGATGTCGTTGCTGCAATCACAGAGCTAAAGAACAAAATGGTGGCCCGCCCCGTTAAGAGCGTGGCCTAGAACGCGGGTCTGTATCGTGGCGCTGCGGTAGGGCGCGGCCGTATTGTCCAGTGCTCGCAGTAGCGCCTATGCTTCTCTAGGTCGGGTATCCGCTTACAAGAGTGCATTATAATCTTGCAGTAAGTTAGCTCCACGCAAGATTACGTGGCTAAGCGTTTGTGCATCGAATATGTGCGATGGAGATGCAAAAATGGACCTCGATGAGGCCATCCAGGCTCATTCTTCGTGGAAACAAAAGCTGGCAATCTGCCTTAAAAGGCCAGGCAGTGTGCTTAAGCCGGCCGAGATACGCGCCGACAATCGCAGCGAGCTCGGGCAGTGGTTGCACGGCGAAGGTAAGAAGTTCTCCTTGTTGACCGAATACAAGACCTTGGTTTCGGAGAACGCGCGGTTTCATCGAGCTGCGGCCAAGCTGGTCGAGAAGGCGAATGCTGGCCAAGAGGTCGCATTAAGCAGCGATAGCGAATTTGCTTCGGCTTCGCAGAATGTCGTTGCTGCCATAACGGAGCTTAGAAAAAAGGTTTCGGCGGCCGGGCCGAAAAATCAACGGCAGCCATAAAAAGTGTTGAGCTTCGTGTGCTGCGGCAACCTCCCCGGCGGGAGTTAAGCAAATAGCCAGGGCGAACAGTTCCGCTCTACTTGTTCTAAATCAAACGCCGCGTAATCCGCCGGTGTTAATCTATTTAACAGATGGCATCGGAGAGCTTTCGCAATGAATCAAGCCCTGGAAGTGGGAGCCCAAGCCGTCGTTTCCCTTGACGGTATTGAGGCGCTCATCGCTGCCCTCGCCCGCCAAGGCTACACCGTGGTGGGGCCCTCCGTCCGGGACGGTGCAATCGTCTACGGCGAACTCACAGGCCTGGCGGACTTGCCGGCCGGTTGGACGGACCTGCAAGAGGCTGGGCGCTACCGGCTCGAACGCCGGGAGGATGGCGCGCTGTTTGGGTTCGCCGTTGGCCCGCAGTCTTGGAAGCGCTACTTGCAACCGCCTGTGGAAACCCTTTGGACCGCACAGAAGAACGAAGACGGGTACGCGATTACTGCGCCACAGAAGCCGGCTCCGAAATACGCCTTCATTGGCGCCCGCAGTTGCGAAATCCACGCAATCGCGATCCAAGACCGGGTGTATTGCGAGGGGCCATACCGCGACGAAGCTTACGCCGCCCGGCGGAATAACGCCTTCGTCGTCGCCGTCAATTGCGGCGTGGCCGGCGGAACCTGCTTTTGCGTTTCTATGCAGACCGGACCGAAAGCCCGCGCTGGCTTCGATTTGTCTCTAACCGAGCTCTTGGAGGACGGCAGGCACGAATTTCTCATCGAGGCCGGCAGCGAAGCGGGTGCCGGGCTCTTGCGCGAGCTCCCGCATACGCTTGCTTCAAAAACGCAGCTGAACATTGCGGAGGCGGTGGTGGCACGCACCGCAAGTCAGATGGGCCGCAGTCTCGATACGGCCGGTCTCAAAGAGCTGCTGCAGTCCAATCCGAACCACCCGCGCTGGGACGAAACCGCCGGGCGCTGCCTCTCTTGCGGCAATTGCACGATGGTCTGTCCCACCTGTTTCTGCACCACGGTCGAGGATAGCAGCGATCTTGGCGGTGCCTCCTCGGAACGGACGAGGAAGTGGGACTCCTGCTTCACTTTGGACTTCTCCTATATCCATGGCGGTAGCGTGCGAAACACGGTGCGCTCGCGATACCGCCAGTGGATGACCCACAAGCTTGCGAACTGGATCGATCAATTCGGCACTTCCGGTTGCGTTGGCTGCGGCCGTTGCATCACCTGGTGCCCGGTAGGCATCGACATAACAGCGGAGGCTGCCGCCTTCAGGGCAGCTGGGACCGCTAAGGAGGATCGCCATGGAGAGTCTTGAGCGAATTCTGAAAGAGCATCCCTTCTTTGCCCCCTTTGCACCTGCACATCTGCAACTGGTAACCGGCTGCGCACGGAACCACCGCTTTGCCGCGGGAGAGTACCTCTTCCACGAAGGGGCCCCGGCAAACGAGTTCTTCCTTATCCGTCACGGCAGGGTCGCTCTCGAGATTGCAGCTCCCGGCAAGGCGCCCGTTATTATCGAAACCCTCCACGACGGTGACATAGCGGGCGCATCCTGGCTTGTGCCGCCGTACCGGTGGATGTTCGACGCCCGCGCCTTGGAGCTTACCCGGGCGATCGGCATCGACGCGGCATGCCTGCGCGGAAAGTGCGATGCCGATCACGATCTCGGCTATGAGATGATGAGGAGCGTTTTGACGGTCCTGCAAAAGCGGCTTCAAGCGACCAGGCTGCAAATCCTCGATGTTTATGGGAGGCACTGACTTGAATTTAGCGCCGCATCCCGATGCCTTTGTGCCTCAGCTCTATCGTGCGGGCCAGGTGATCCGCGAGCTTCACGACACGGTAACGCTGGAGTTTGCCCCGCTGTCGGGGCCGCGTCCGGCGTTTGAGCCTGGGCAATTCAATATGCTCACCGTGTTCGGGGTTGGCGAGGCTGCGATCAGCATCAGCGGCGACCCATCGGAAGAGACCGCCTTTGTGCACACGGTGCGCGAGGTTGGAGCGGTCAGCCGGGCCATCGCAAAGCTGGAAGCGGGGGCGGTTGCGGGGCTTCGCGGCCCCTATGGCAAAGGCTGGCCGGTCGCTGCGGCCGAAGGATCGGACGTGGTGATTGTGGCTGGCGGCCTCGGCCTCGCACCGCTACGCCCCGCGGTCTACCGCATATTGGCCAACCGAAGCCGCTATGGCCGCGTCTCGATCCTGTTCGGCAGCCGCAATCCGGCGGATCTGCTTTACCGGCACGAGCTTGAGCAGTGGCGCCAGCGGCTCGATGTCGAAATCGCGGTGACCGTCGACCACGCGGACGCAAGCTGGCGCGGCAATGTCGGCGTGGTGCCATCGCTGATCCGGCGCGCGGCTTTCGATCCGCACGATACCGTCGCCATGGTCTGCGGGCCGGAGGTGATGATGCGGTACACGGCCAGGGGACTGCTCGATGCGGGCGTCGCCGGCGAGCGCATTTACTTTTCCATGGAGCGCAACATGAAATGCGCTATCGGCCTTTGCGGGCATTGCCAGTTCGGACCGGACTTCATCTGCAAGGATGGCCCGGTGCTGCGGTACGACAAAATCGCCGGCATCTTTGCCGTCCGGGAGATCTGAGATGAGCGAACGCTATCGTCCCAGGCTCGCTGTCTGGAAATTCGCATCCTGCGACGGGTGCCAGCTTTCCTTGCTCGACTGCGAGGACGAGCTTTTGGCGCTAGCCGGAGCGGTCGAGATCGCAAACTTCCCCGAAGCGTCGAGCGCGGTTGCAGAGGGGCCGTACGATCTTTCCCTCGTCGAAGGGTCGGTCACGACGGCACACGATGCGGAGCGCATTCATGAGGTGCGCAAACAATCGAAATTTCTCGTCACAATCGGCGCCTGCGCAACCTCCGGCGGCATCCAGGCGCTACGCAATTTCGCCGATGTGAACGAATTCGCCGCAGCCGTCTATGCGAAGCCGGAATATATTCAAACGCTCGCTACCTCGACGCCCATTTCGGCGCACGTGCCTGTCGATTACGAACTGCACGGCTGCCCTATCGATAAGAACCAGCTCACCGAGGTTATTTCGGCGTTTCTGGCCGGGCGCAAGCCTGCGATTGCCGCCCACAGCGTTTGCATCGAATGCAAGAGACGCGGCACGGTCTGCATAATGGTGCAAGGCATACCCTGCCTCGGACCTGTGACCCATGCCGGCTGCGGCGCGATTTGCCCTTCGTTCCGGCGCGGCTGCTATGGCTGCTTCGGGCCGATGGAGACGCCAAACACCGCGGCGCTCGCAGATGAGTGGCGGGCGCTCGGCGCTGCGCCTCAGGACATCTTCCGCGCCTTCCGCAGTTTCAATGCCGCTGCCGAACCCTTCCGCAAAGAAAGCGAAGCCCATGGCGTCTAAGACGATCAAGGTCGATTATCTTACCCGGGTCGAGGGCGAAGGCGCGCTGAACCTCGAAATCTCCGGCGGCCGGGTGACGTCAGCTCAGCTCAAAATCTTCGAGCCGCCGCGCTTCTTCGAGGCCTTCCTGCGCGGCAGGAGCTACGCCGAGGTGCCCGACATTGTCGCGCGGATTTGCGGCATTTGTCCCATCGCCTACCAAATGAGCGCTGTCCACGCGATCGAGAGCGCCTTCGGCGCTGCCGTTGGCGGAGAACTTCGCGCGCTGCGGCGGCTGATCTATTGCGGCGAGTGGATCGCGAGCCATGCCCTTCATGTGGCGATGCTGCACGCGCCGGATTTCCTTGGCTTTCCCGATGCGATCCAGATGGCGCGCGATCACGGTGACATCGTGCGCAACGGTCTCGCGCTGAAAAAGGCCGGCAATGACCTCATGCGCGTCTTGGGCGGACGCGAAATCCATCCCGTTAGCGTCAAGGCTGGCGGCTTCCACCGCGTCCCCACGCGCTCCGAGCTCGCGCCTATGGCCGAGACGCTGAACCGCGCCAGGGACATAGCCGTAAACCTTGTCCGCTGGACGGCAGGGCTGCCATTCCCGGATTTCGAGCAAGATTACGAATTCGTGGCGCTGCGGCATCCGGGCGAATACCCCTTCAACGAGGGGCGTCTCGTTTCCAGCCACGGTATCGATATAGCCATCGCCGATTACGAGACCGAATTCGAGGAGCGCCAGGTCGCGCATTCGACCGCGCTCCATTCGGTGGTGAAACGGCGCGGCGCTTATCACGTCGGACCGCTCGCGCGCTATGCCCTGAACTTCGATCTTTTGCCCGGCCATGTACAGGCGCTCGCCCGCGAGGCCGGGCTTGGACCGGTTTGCAGGAACCCATTCCAGAGCATAATCGTGCGCGCCATTGAGATCGTTTATGCTTGCGATGAGGCCTTGAGGCTGATCGCAGACTACGAGCCGCCTGCAGAGGCCGCGGTGAAGCTTGAGCCGTGCGAGAGCACCGGTTTCGGCTGCACCGAGGCGCCGCGCGGTATCTGCTGGCATCGCTACGAGTTCGACGCCGATGGCACGATCCGCCGTGTTCGCATCGTACCGCCCACCTCGCAGAACCAGCCGAGCATCGAGGCCGATCTTATGGCGGTCGCGGGCACAATTGTGGACCGGCCCGACGATGAGATCCGGCATCGCTGCGAGCAAACGATCCGCAACTACGATCCGTGCATCTCCTGCTCCACGCACTTTCTCAAACTTTCGATCCGGCGTTCATGACGGAGCCGGGGGCGGCGCGTAAAGTTCTCGTGGCCTGCATCGGCAATCCAGATCGCGGCGACGACGGAATCGGAGCCCTGGTTGCGGAAAAGCTCGCGGCAAGGCTTGCCGCCGGCGCATCGCTTCTCGTTCGCAGTGGAGACATGCTGTCGCTCATCGAGGACTGCGCGGGCTGCGATGCGCTTGTGTGCGTAGATGCTGCCGCGCCGATGGGGGTGCCCGGCAGGATTCACCGCATCGATCTGGCAACCGGAGAATTGCCGGGCGAGCTTTTGGCTGCCTCCACTCACGGCTTCGGGCTTGCCGATGCGATCGGCCTTGCCCGCACGCTTGCGTCCGCGCCAAGAGATATTGTCGTCTATGGGATCGAGGGAAGCTGCTTCGATGCGGGTGCGGCTATGACCCCTGAAATTGCGGCTGCCGCTGAGGAGGCAGCCGCCCTCGTCGCGGACGAAGTGCGCTGGTTACAAGAACGTGCGAAGGGCTAGCTGAGCCTTTAGCGTCTGAACGGGCATTTCCAAGCGGCGCTCAGTTCCCGTGCAGCCATTCGACGATTGCCTTTGTGACGAATCCGGGGCGTTCTAGCGTCGAAAGATGCCCGCAATGCGGGACGGTCACGAGGCGCGCTCCTTCTATGCCTTGCGCAATCTCTCCGGCAAGCGCAGGCGGCGCCAATTCGTCGCCGTCGCCTACCAACACCAGCGCCGGGCACCGGATCGCCGAAAGGCCGGGCCGTGAATCCGGCCGGTTCATGATCGCAGTTTGCTGACGGATGAAGGCTGCGAGCCCGGTTTCGAAAAGCATCTCCTCCACGGCAGCCTTCAAAGTCTCGTCTCCCCTGCGATCGGCATGCACCAAGGCCGGAAACATGAGATCGGTGACGTGGCTCAAATCGCCCGGTCGGGCCTTTTCGATCATGAGTCTACGGCGCGCGGTCTGCTCCGGTGTGTCGGGCCGCGCGGAGGTATCCAGCAAAGCGAGTTTGAGAACGCGGTCTGGCGCCTGGCGCATGATTTCAAAGGCTATATAGCCGCCCATCGATAGCCCCGCGAGCGCGAAACGCGGCGGCGCATGGGCCAGAATGTCCTCAACGAGGGCGGACATCGAATCGCGGCGCGTGTGATTGGCCACCATGACAGGCCCCAAGCGCCATAGAGCCGGGATTTGCGCTTCGTAAAGCCGGGCGGTTGCGGCAAGGCCGGGGATCAGGAGGGTGGGGAGCGTGTCCATAGGAGATCCTTTTCGCGAGCGTTCGAAAAAGGGCTGGCACGGGCGCGGCCGGCCACCGATGCAAACGTGGAAAATGAGCGCGCGTCCAGAATTTACGGGGCGGCTGCGGCGCTTACAGCCTCTCCGCTTTTGATGGAGTCAAAAGCGGGCTCTAAGTTTTTTGTTTCATCGTGCGTCTGTATCGGAAAACCGCTTTACACCTTTCCGGACGCACTCTGGAGCGCGGTGCGTCTTTCGGCCCGGATAGGCCGGCCTTTTTGGTGGGAACGGACCTCGAAAAACAACGCTTGCCCGATCACGGCCTTTACGGTTTCCGCATTGAACGGCTTGGCGATCAAAAAAGTCGGTTCCGGCTTCGCGCCAGTCAGCAGCATTTCTGGGTGACCCGTTATAAATATGACCGGAACCTCAAGCTCGCCCAATATCTCATTCACAGCCTCCACGCCGGAGCTGCCGTCGGCGAGCTGGATGTCGGACAATATAAGATTGGGCTTGACGCTGTGTGTGAGCTTCAGCGCGTCCCGATGGGTTCGCGCGACGCCTGTCACATGATGACCGGCGCCAAGCACAAGCTCTTCGAGATGGGCTGCCGTCAGCGGCTCGTCCTCGATAATAAGGACGTGTGCGGGCTCGATTTGGGTCGCGATTTCATGGTCCGCAGCGGCAACGAGCAGTGCTGCGGTTGCTGCATCCGTATCGAGGATCTGGGCGATTGCGTTAGCATCGAATCCTTCGACAGAGAGGAGCAGAAAGGCTTGCCTCGGCTTGGGCGTCAGCGCTTGCAAGCCCCGGATGGTTTCGGATTGTTCCAGCTTAAAATTCGGGAACGCGTTGGTGCCTACGGAATTCCATATTTTGAGAAAAATGCGATAGAGCGCGATTTTCGGTTCCAATTTCGCCGGGAACATCGAGGGGTTCTCGACAAGCGCTTCCAGAAGCGCCACGACATACGCATCCCCACTCTCTTGAGACCCGCAAAGGGCGCGTGCGAAGCGGCGGAGGGATGGAAGGTGCGGAGCTATGGATTGTGAGACCGACATCGTTGTCACCCGATAATAAAGCCGAGACACAGTCGCACGCGTTGCAACAAATGGCCTGGAAAGGTGTTCCCTAGGTAATCATCGAGTTAAGCTAATATCCTCAATGTCCGGTGCCTCCGGCGATACAGGCAACTAAGGATATGATAAATATGCACGAATGCGACGAGGGTGAGGATAAAGCATCCTCGCCAGCTAAGCAAACTCAACAGCCGCAGCCAGCTCAGGGAACCCAAGACGAGGGGTGTACGTTACAGGCCGGCTCTCTTGTCCATAGTCTCCTCGACGGGAGCGAACCGAAGGTTCGGGAAAGTCCGCCGGGCAAGCGTAACCCCGGTCCCGATGAGGCGCGATTTACGGCAGGGATTGTACGCTTTTACGAAGCCGTGCTCAAAGAACCGGTCCCCGGCAAGATGCTTCGCCTCATCGATGAGATTGCGAAGCAGGAGCGCAAGTCATGAGCGAAGGCCAAGACTTGCGTGACGAACTCGTGCAATGGATTCCGAATCTGCGCGCTTTCGCGCTATCTTTGACGCAAAGCTCGCAGCATTCGGACGATCTTGTTCAGGACACGCTGGTCAAGGCCCTCTCCAATCTCGATAAGTTCGAGATGGGTACAAATTTACGGGCCTGGCTGTTCACCATCTTGCGCAACAGCTTCTACAACGGCATCCGGTATAAGAAATATCATCAAACGGCTTCGCTTGAGGAAGTCGATCCCGGATATCTTGAACTTCGGGCAACGCAAGAAAAATATATAGAGTTCCAGGATGTGTTGAGGGGCTTGGGGCAGCTCGTCCCCGAACAGCGCGAAGCGATCATCTTAATCGCGGCCGAAGGGCTATCCTATGAGGAAGCTGCTGCGGTTTGTAATTGCCCGGTCGGAACGGTGAAAAGCCGGCTGAGCCGGGCGCGTCAACGCCTGGAAGACTATGCGAATGGCGTGAATGCACTACCGGAGCCTGTTCGATAAATTCCGTGCGGCGCCGCTCTATGAACTAAGACAGAAATGGGCACATATGTTGCGGCGGGTGTGGCAAGTGCGTCTGAACGCGCATCGCTTTCTTAGAAATTTTCCTAGCCTTGTGAAAAGCCGGCCCCGCGAAGTGGCGCTTATTGCTGCGGCAGCTGCTATTCTGCTATTTCTGACCCTATTTTCATTTTGGCTAAAGATGCAGTTATTCCGTGATACCGAAACGGCTGAAGAACTCAATAGATACAATGCGAAGCTCGCAGAATTCGTGCAGATGTTGCGGACGGTGGAAAGCAGCCAGCGCGGTTATCTTCTTGCCGGCACGCCGGGTTTTCTCAAGCCGTATACGCAGATGAGCGATCTCGTACCGCGAGCAGAAGAGTTGGTAGCCGAGGTCCCGAAAGAGGTGCCCGGGGCCGAGACAGTCTCCGCGGTGATACCACTACTCAAGGCTAAGCTTGGGGAAATGGCTCAAACCATAGCCTTCGCGGATAGAGGGCAAAAAGAGCGGGCCATCGAGCTGCTTAAAGATGGTCTTGGCCAGAAGCTTACCGGCGAAATCGAAACGAAGGTCCATAAAATACAATCACAAGGCGCCGCGCTGATCCGGAGCAACGGTGAAAAGCAGAGGTGGCTTCAAAGCTTTAAACTCGTTGTCGATGGCATAGGCGCGCTTGTTATCCTAATCTTCTCATTCCTATCGCTTTCGTTGCTGCTGCGCTCGAACGCGGCTATTCAGGCTGCCCAAGAAGAGCTTGCAAAGACGAATCTTGAGCTTGAGGAAACCGTTGCCCATCGCACCGAGGCGCTCACACGGGCCAACGAGGAAATTCAGCGCTTCGCTTACATCGTCAGCCACGACTTGCGCTCGCCGCTCGTGAATATCATGGGGTTTACTTCCGAGCTTGAAACTCTCGGGAAAGAGCTTTTTCAAAGCCTTAGCGCAGCCAATGGCCAGCCGGTTCCGGAGCATTTGGCTAAAGACTTCGACGAGGCCTTTGGGTTTATCAAGAGCTCCATTACGCGCATGGACAGCCTTATCTCAGCCATTTTGCGGATTTCGAGGGAAGGCGGCCGGCCCCTTCGCCGCGAACCCGTCGATATGAATGCTCTCGTGGAAGGGATCTTTGCTGCGACGGAGCATCAAATTCGTGAAAAGGGAGCCATCGTAAAAACCGGCCCATTGCCGCCGGTGGTGACCGACCGCATCGCATTGGAGCAAATCTTCTCAAACCTTATTGACAACGCAATAAAGTTTCTTCAGCCGGGCGTTCAAGGCAGTATCGGCGTTGAAGGTGAAACCCGCGGCGGCGAAACCATTTACACCGTTTCGGACAACGGCCGCGGCATCGATCCGAAAGATCACCAGCGCATTTTCGAACTCTTCCGCCGTTCGGGGCAGCAAGATATGCCGGGCGAGGGCATCGGGCTCGCTTATGTCGCCGCCTCGGTGAGAAGGCTTGGCGGAACAATAGAGGTCGAGTCCGGGCTGGGACGCGGCAGTATTTTTAAGGTGAAGCTTCCTGGAAGCGTTGCGCGGCAGGACAAGAAGGCCGCATGAACAAGCCCGCGACGATAATCATGGTCGAAGACGATGACGGTCACGCCCGGCTTATCGAACGAAATATACGCCGTGCCAGCGTCACAAACCAGTTGATCCATTTTTCCGATGGCACTTCAGCTAAGATTTACTTTGACAGACTGCAACAGAAGCCTGCGGACGCCGTGCCCATCCTAGTACTTCTTGACCTCAACCTTCCGGATATGTCAGGGTTCGAAATCCTTGAATATCTAAAAAGGGACAGCCATTTGAAACGTGCACCCGTTATTGTCTTGACGACGGCAGACGATGACACCGAAATTAAACGTTGCTACGATCTGGGCTGCAACGTGTACATTACGAAACCTGTCGATTACGAGCAGTTTGCGGCCGCGGTGCGCCAGCTGGGGCTCTTCTTTTCCGTAGTCAAGGTTCCGGATCCTATGAATGGAAAATCGTAAGCAACGCATTTTGATCGTAGATGACGACGAGGGCTTTTGCAGGCTCGTGGCCAGACACCTCGAGCGCTCCAACTTCGAGGCCGTCTGCGCACATACTGCGAAAGAAGGGCTTCGCTGCGCGCTAGGCGGCTCCGTCGACGCGGTCGTGCTGGATCACATTTTGCCCGAGCATGACGGGCTTGCCTTGCTCAGCGATATGCAAGCGAGCGAAGGGGCTCCGCCCGTCGTCTATCTTACGGGCAATCAGGAGAGCCGCATCGCGGTTGCCGCGCTGAAGGCAGGCGCGGCCGATTATGTGCCGAAGGATCTGCACGGCGATTTCCTCCTTCTCCTCGAAAGCGCCGTTTCCAATGCGATGTCCGCAGCCGCAATTAAACGGGATAAAGAAAAGGCCGAAGCTGAGGTGCGCGCCGCGCGCGACCAATTCAAGGCGCTTGCCGAGGAGCGCGCTCTGCTCCTGCGCGAAGTCAATCATCGCGTGAGTAATAGTCTGCAGCTGATTGCCTCTTTGCTGCATTTTCAAGGGGATATGTCTGGAAATGCGGATGTGAAAGCGGCGCTGAAGGAGGCTAATGGCAGGGTTCTCGCTGTGGCGCGGGTACACCGGTCGCTGTATTCGTCTCTCGACGTCAAATGGATCTCTCTTGCGGAATATCTAGCCAATTTAATCCGGGATCTGGAGGATGTGAAGGCGGGCGCGAGCGGTGAAGAGAGTATCATCGCGTTTTCATCGGACCCAATTCAAGCCGGGCCAGATACGGCGGTCGCGGTTGGGATCGTCACCGCCGAGTTGATCCTTAACGCGCTCAAGCATGCATACCCGAACGGACGCGGCCCGGTGCGGGTGTCGCTGCGGGCCGTTGCGCTCAACGTTGAGTTAGCCGTCGAGGACGATGGCGTTGGCGGGGCCGGCGATGCGGTATATGCGCGCCGGCGCGGGCTTGGTCAGCGAGTCATGGCCGGAATGGCGGAAAAGCTGAGCGGCTCCCTGCGCTACGAGCAGCCGGGGCGGGGAACCCGCGCAGTCATGACGTTTCCTGCTGGAGAAGACATCCGGCCGGCGTAAGGCGCACAGGGAAATGTGGCTCAAAGATTTCGCCTGGAGCGCCTAGTGACGCTGGGGGCGGGAGAGAGCCTCAAGCAATGCGTCCGGTATCGGCTCGGCCAATATGTCAGCGCCAATTCCAGTGAGCTGGTGATCGATCCGCCGCATCTCCGCCACCTCGCGCGACAAAGCCTCGTTGCTGCGCAAAAGGATCTCGAACTCTGCCAAATCCTGCCCGGTCAACTCCCCATCGAGATAGGCCGACACAGTAGCAGCAAGCTGCTCGTCTTGCGAGACCAGCGAAGCTGCTGCGCCCGTATCCTTCGGGCCTTCGGGGCGTGTCTTTTCTGTTATCGGCATGGGTTATCTATCTAACACGAACTCAAAGTAGCGGCGTTGCTGTGCGGAACAACGGCGCTAAAAAACTGTTCCTTGCTGGGATATCGGACTCGTTATTACGCACAGTTTGCGTCAGTCGAAGGTGCAGCGCAAGAGCGGCGCGAAGATTCCGGTAGAATTTCCACTAAGGAATGAGTTCTGGTTGCAGACAGACCGGAGCGCGGCGCTTAGGAGCGGTTGTCGCGCAGGCGTTTGTCCCGCGCGGGATCCTTAACGCGGCCTTGACCCGTCGGCCCCGGGCGGTTCTCCGACAAGCGGCGATCGTGCTTGGGGTCTTTCACCCGGCCCTGTCCTGTTGGGCCGTCCCGGTTTGCGGAGAGGCGTCTATCCTCTTTGGGGTTCTTCACCCGGCCTTGGCCCGTCGGCCCAGGCCTATTTGCGGCGAGACGTCTATCGCTCGCTTTGTCCTTGACGCGCCCTTGACCGGTTGGTCCGACTCTGTTTCTCGCCAGGCGTTTGTCCCGCGAAGGGTCCTTTACGCGGCCTTGCCCGCCGGGTTTCACCTCGGAAACAGCCGGCGGGGCCATTGTGGTTGCTTTGGTGCTCATGCGTTTGGCGTTCCTGACGCCATCCTCTTCTTTTCCGGCTGACATGGTTGGCTCCACATCCCCCATTCTAGTTGGCGTAAGATCTGAATAACTACAATATGGTGCGCACTATTTCGCGTTTTTGTGATTTCCTAGATTGCTTAAAATAACACCGTGCTGCCCAGGACCCCAATTTGCCACATAGCCGCACTGGATGCAAATATGGTTAGACATAAATCTTTCTTATCGATGTTTGCACATTTTTACTGTTTTGCAAGCACTAATTTCAAAAAGAAGCCGTTTCCTTGAATTTAGTAAGCGGCGCCTATGAACAAAATAGAAAAGGGTGCTGATGTATAAAGTAAAAAGTGTTCATAGTACAGATTAAATTCCTCGCACCAATTTTGCTCCTCTCCACGGCCGCAAGCATTTTCCTTCTCGCTCGAGGTAGAATACACCTTTCCACTTCGGAGTGAACCCATTTTTGCCACCGCGATGGCTCTTGCCGCTGCGACCGGAGTTAGCTATGCAGTGGCACTTAGAAGACTCAGGGCTGCAGGGTTTTTCTCCCCGGTACTACGAGCTATATAGGTACTACGCCAAGGCTATTGTAGATGCAATCCTACTTTTTGCTCGCTCCGGAGCGGTTTCGGGCTTTCAAGCTTGTTTTCTTTGTATCGTGATGTGATTCAAATCGCAGAAGATTCTCAAATCGCGCCGGAAGGAACGAAGATGGTTAAATGCCCAATTCCGAGCGTACAATGGGTCGAGACCCCAGCCGACCTCGATCGCCTCGAGTTTTTTGAGGAGATGGCCGAGATAGAGGTGCCCGTTTCTGCGCTCGATAAGCTCCCCTTCAAGAACGAGGAGCGGGGGGACAGCGAGCGTCTCGACATGGTGATGCGCTCAATACGCCGGGACGGATATAACAATGCTAAGCCAATCATCGTGCGGCTTGGGCGGAGAGGACGCTGGGTGGTTGTCGACGGCGGCCATCGGCTCACGGCGGCCCGGCGCGTCTCGAGGGAGTTTTTCACAAACATTTTCGGCGCCAAGGTTAAAACGGTGAATTTTCTGCTCTATAGAACGCCGCTGACCAATAGCCGGCTCGATGAGCCGGAGGATGCGCCGGCGTAAAACGGCCTGGCCGCGCGGATTGGTTCGTTTTAGACCCGAGCGAAAAAAGAGGAGAAAGCTTAACTTCCTCCTCCCCCCCTTTCCCTCGAAAATGCGCGAAAATCCTATGCCAGCTCGTACTTATCGCGCCAGTCGGAGGTGACGAAGTTGATGATGATGGCTTTGCGGATCGCTCCGTTGAGCGGCCGCTTGCCAACGGCGTGCCATGTATTCGGGCCGGGGATGAAGATCACCCCGAGGTTCTTTCCGTAGGGGGCCGAGCCGAGGTATTTATACTCCGGCGGACCTTCATGCACGTCGGTGCCCGCAGCTTTTAGCCGGGGATCGTCCGACAGATAAACCAGCATGGTGAACTTTTTCACGAAGATGTCGGTGTGCGGCTCAAGCCAGAACCCCTCAGTATCCTGGCAGTACTCGATGCGCAAATGCCCATCTGAAAGATCGGCACCGGTGGCTTCCTCGATCGCGCGGCGGACGCGGGCATCTTGAAAGCCGGCAACGACCCTGCGGCACACCTCGAACCTGTCTTGGTTCTCTTTGTTGAAATACACGCGCGTGGCGTTGTTCGTCTCGCGCTTGCCGTTAAAAATCGTATCCTTGGGCGGCGCAAAGGGCAAGGCTGCTATTGCGGTCACATCTTCGTCCGGAAGCGCGCCCTCAAGCAGCCAATAGTCAAAGGGCGAGGTCACGTGTTTGGAGCGGGCAAGGCAAGCGAGAAAGGCGTCCGCAACGGGGTTCGCTTCTGCGGCCGCGGCCGGTGCTGTGTCTGTCATGTTACTTTCCGCTGTAGAAGAATGGAATGAGCCGCTTCACCTTCGCGGATAGCTTATGCCGTCCGTACTGGCGCGCGCGTGCAGCATCGGAGCGCAGCCAGTTCATCATCACGTAGCGGCGTTCCCCGACGAACGGCTTGTGCCCGTGCCAGGAATTCGGCGAAACTTTGAACGCAACGAACGTGCCTCCATGCGGAGGAACCTCCGCGATATAATCTTCGAGGTCGTCGCCATTGCGCAGGATCCGGAGCCGTCCGCCACCTTCGTCCCAGGCGCCGTTAAGATAGAGCAGGCAGGTTGCAACCTTGTCCTTCGTATCGGTATGGATACGGCCGTCCTTGGCTTGGGCGCGGCCGCGG
The DNA here is from genome assembly GCA_052144215.1 of Rhodomicrobium sp. GTDB lineage: Bacteria > Pseudomonadota > Alphaproteobacteria > Rhizobiales > Rhodomicrobiaceae > Rhodomicrobium. The sequence continues at coordinate 8,542 of JBKQQS010000123.1, read as the reverse complement.
ATCGTAATCATGGTTGGCAGCCCTTTGAGATCGATCCCGAGCTGCTTGCCGACGGCTTCGGTGAATGCAGGCGATTTCATTTCCTCGATGAGGGCCCCAAAAACCGGTCCGTATTCGAGCTCTTCCAGCGGAAAGATGCCTGGCTTTTCGATCGCAGGGAAATCGGCGCGGATACCCTCGAGGTCTTTGGGCTCAAGGACCTGCGCCAGAAAATAGGAAAATGGCTCACGCGCGGCATTTGCTGCAGCGATGGCATCGACTTTTAACATCCTTGCCCTCCTGGTCGGTAAATCTCCCGCTCTCGCAGTAGCCGGAGAAATTTGTGAGAGCAAATGGCACGACTTTTTTGCGCTCCCTTTGATCGATATCAAACTGAAGCGTGGACGTATTGTCTCAATGCCTGCGCTGTCCAGGATCTGCGGTTCAGACCTCTGGCACTGCCTCTCGTTGCGCTATTGCAATGCTGCAGGCGCAGATCCCAAGGCAGACCGGCGCCCCAGCGATCCACCTGTGCTCGCCGCCAATTCCCGCGCTTTTCAGCCCATTATCGAAACGGCTTGGCGCTGGGAGACGGAGTTTTTCGTAAAGGGCAAGCAAGGGTAAAAGCAGCTTCCCGCTTCGCGACCGCTGTCCTGATCCAGGCAGCCGCAAAACTTAATACCCTGACAGTCTCGCCTCGCGCGGACGAATCGCGCCATGCTCGTACCCATGGACATAAGGAACCGGCAGGGTCATGTTAGCAAGGATGCAAGCGGCGCCGCTTTCAAACATCGCGGAGTATACCGTGTCCGAGCTTTCGTCCGCCATCAAGCGGACGGTGGAGGATGCGTTCGGCCTCGTTCGCTTGCGCGGCGAAATCTCCGGATATCGCGGGCCGCATAGCTCGGGCCACGCTTATCTTTCGCTTAAGGACGAGCGCGCGCGCATCGATGCGGTGATTTGGCGCGGGACGCTCTCCGGCCTGAAGTTCAAGCCCGAGGAAGGGCTCGAGGTTATCGTCACCGGCCGGGTCACGACCTTTCCCGGCAAATCCAGCTATCAAATCGTCATCGAGCAGTTGGAGCCTGCCGGTGCCGGTGCCCTCATGGCGTTGCTTGAGGAGCGCAAGAAGCGGTTCGCGGCCGAAGGCCTATTCGACGAGGCCCGCAAGCGGCCTCTGCCGTTTTGGCCGCAGGTGGTTGGAATCGTGACGTCGCCCACCGGAGCGGTGATACGCGACATGCTGCACGGCTTCACCGAGCGCTGCCCCACCTATGTCATCGTGTGGCCGGTGCGCGTGCAGGGCGAAACCTGCGGCGCCGAGGTCGCATCTGCCATCCGCGGCTTCAACGCGCTTGACGGGTCCGGCCCGCTGCCGAGACCGGAATTGCTGATTGTCGCGCGCGGCGGCGGCAGCCTCGAAGACCTCTGGGGCTTCAACGACGAAGCGGTTGTCCGCGCAGCGGCCGAAAGCGCGATCCCGCTGATTTCGGCGGTGGGGCACGAAACCGATTGGACGCTCATCGACCTTGCGGCCGATGCGCGCGCCCCGACGCCCACCAAAGCGGCGGAATGGGCGGTGCCGAAACATTCCGAGCTTGTCCTGCGTCTTGCCGAATGCACCGGCCGGGCGAGGCATTGCGTGAGGCGTCAGCTGGAAAGGTTCCGGGCCGAGTTCCGGGGCGCGGAACGTGGATTGCCCCGCGCTCAAACGCTTCTAGCTATTCCACGGCAGCGTGCCGATACCGCGTCAGCGCGCCTCGCCCAGTCGCTGCGCCATTTCAGCGAGCGCTCGCGCGGGCGGTTCGAGCGTTGCGCCGTCCGGCTAAACCCGCGGCTTATCACCGCGCCGCTTGTGCGTGCAGCCGAGAGGCTTGGGCGCGCGGGCGATGGGGCGGCGCGAGCGTTCCGCCTGAACGCTGCTCAAAAGCGCGACCGTCTTTCCGATCGCGCCGGCCGGCTCAGTCCTGGCTTGCTTGCGGGGCCGGCCGCCCGTCAAAGCGAGCGGCTGAATTCGCTTTGGTCCCGGGCGGAGCAGGGGGTCCGCAACAGGCTGAAGCGCAAGGCGCTCGAGGCCGGTTCGCTTTCGCAGCTGCTAAGAACGCTTAGCCACAGAAGCGTGCTCGACAGGGGGTTCGCACTCGTGCGAGGCGAGGACGGGCATGTCGTCCGCCGCGCCGCCGCGCTTAGCGGTGCCGTCCGGCTTGACATTGAGTTCGCGGATGGTCACGTTCAAGCACAATATACCGGTGGAACTGCTGAGGACGGTGCCCGCGCATTCGAGCGGAGGACCTTCGCCAGCCACCGGCGGAACGCCCCGGCAAACAAGGACGACGGAAGCCAGGGCAGTCTTCTTTAAGGCATGGAAGAGAGTATGAACCGCATCGAGCGTTCCTTCTTATTCGGTCAAGAGGCGAAAATCCGCTATCTTGACGGGGAATTTCAGGTGCTCAAGAACGGCGCCTATGTGCGCTGCGCAGTGACGGGCGAGCCGATACGGATCGAGAACTTGCGCTATTGGAGCGTGGCCCATCAGGAGCCGTATGCCAGCGCGGAGGCCTCGCTGCGGCGGCATCTGGAGCGGCTTCGCGGCACCGCAGGCTAAGCCCGGCCGATGATGCTGCCTATAAGGCTGAACCGATAGAAGCTCTAAAAGTGACGCGCAAAGGCGGCGTCCTCCTATTCACCGCAAGGATTATGTCATGAGCACATTGCTGCCATGCCCTAAATGCAACGGCACCTTCACCTACGAGGATGGCAGCCTTTATATTTGTCCGGAGTGCGCGCACGAGTGGAGTGCGGCTGCCAGCACCGCTGCCCCCGAGGCGGGCAGAATTTACCGCGACTCTGCCGGAACCATATTGCAGGACGGCGATACCGTCACCGTCATAAAGGACCTGAAATTGAAGGGCTCCTCGAAGTCCGTCAAAATCGGCACGAGGGTCAAGAACATCCGCCTTGTCGATAGCGATCACGACATCGATTGCAAAATCGAAGGTTTCGGAGCCATGAGCCTGAAATCGGAGTTCGTCAAGAAAGTTTGATTTATACCGGCGGCCAAAACTTTTGACCGGCCCGGGCGCCGGCTCCGCGCAGGCGCATACGCGCTAACATAGGCCGCATCGTCATCGCGAGGCGGCTCTTGCCGCCGTGGCGATCCATAGCAGCGGGAGGCGACTTTTGCCCCTGGATTGCTTCGCTTCGCTCGCAATGACGCCGTTTCGCTTAGCTCAGGGGACAAGAACGGCTGCGCCGGTCAGTTGCCCGCGCCGCAGCCGCGACAGCGCCTCGTTCGCCTCAGCCAGGCCGAAGAGCTGCACCGTTGTCTTGACCGGCACTTTGGGTGCGAGTTCGAGAAACTCGGTTGCATCGCGCCGCGTGAGGTTGGCAACCGAGCGCACGGCGCGCTCGCCCCACAGAATGCTGTATGGGAAGCTTGGAATGTCCGACATGTGGATGCCGCCGCAAACGGCGACGCCGCCTTTTCTCAAGGCTCGCAGCGCTGCGGGAACGAGGTCTCCGACGGGCGCGAAGATGATGGCGGCATCGAGCAAGGTGCCCGGTCTTTCATCGGAACCGCCGGCCCAGCAGCAACCGAGCGAAAGCGCAAAGTCCTGCGCAGCCGTGTCTCCTGGACGCGTGAAGGCATAAACGCTCCGGCCCTCGTGCAGGGCAAGTTGAGCGACGATATGCGCAGCAGCTCCGAAACCGTAAATGCCGAGCGCGCGGCCGGGGCCGGCCATTTTCAGCGAGCGGTATCCGATGAGGCCGGCACATAAGAGCGGAGCCGCTTCGGCGTCGCTATAGGCTTCCGGTATCGGGAAGCAGAAGCGGGCATCCGCTGTCGCATATTCGGCGAAGCCTCCGTCCAGCTGGTAGCCGGTGAACTTGGCCAGATCGCAGAGATTTTCCTCGCCGCGCCGGCAGAATTCACACTCCCCACAGGTGAAGCCGAGCCAGCCAACGCCAACGCGCTGCCCTTCGGCGAAGCCGGTGACGCCTTCTCCCAGCCCGGCGACCTCGGCAACGATCTCGTGGCCAGGGACGATGTCCCCGCGGCAAGCCGGCAGATCTCCGTCGGCAACGTGGAGGTCGGTGCGGCACACCCCGCAGGCCTTAACCCGCAAGAGCAGCTGACCGGGCAAGGGCTGCGGCCTCTCCCGGTTCTCCAGCACGAGAGGCTGGCCCGGCGCTTTCAAAACCATCGCTCTCACGCGGCGTTCCCTCCATAAGGAGTGGTGAGCATAGGCAAATGTGAGCGGTATCCTAGCACGCCGCGGGCTCAAAGCTCGGAAAAAAGAGGTGTGGCTGCAAAGGCATAGATAGCTATGCCTTCCGTATCCAGACCTTAAATCGGGCTGCGATGGTTAATCCGTTAGCGAAATTTTTAGCTTGTTTGCGCATTTTTGTCTGAGGCAGCTGCCGCCACCCAGCGTGCCAAGTGTTTGAAACGCCGTGGCTATGAGTAATTGGAATGGGGAATAACAACAAGCGGCATGCGCTCAGCCTCCTCATCGCGGCCGGAGGGTGCGTAGCCGGTGCCTATAGTGCATATGCCGCATATTCAAATGGCAAATTGATAACCGATGGCGCTCCGGGGACGATGTTCGGCCTCGCCTTTGCCGCGGTTGTCATCATCAGCTGGATCATGCTGCCTTGGGCAGACAAGCGCGCTGAGGAGGGTTCCCATCGGGACGCCTGGCTGTGGCGCGCGAGTTGGCTCTTGGCTCTAGGCTTCGTTCTTGCCAACTCCATCTTGTACACCGTTCATTACCGCACCGAGATGACCGAGGCCAAAGGCCTGCGCATCGATGCGTATGAGCGCGCTCAGCGCGTCGAAACGCTCGCTACGAGCGAGCTTAACGAGCTGAGAACGAACCCGAGATGGGACATAACGAATGGCTGCTCCAACGTCACAGCTCCGAAGTCGAAGCAGTTTTGCGAACAGGTGCAAGAAGCGCAGGCCCGCATACAAAGCGCCGAGGCAATTCTCGGGCAAGGCAGGCCCGCGGCAAAAGACGCAGGTGCCGACACCTTGGCTTGGGTGCTGAGCGCAGACGAGGCCAAAGTGCGCCGCAGCTTGCCCATATTCTGGGCGGTGATCCTTGAGTTGATCGCATCGCTTTGCATGAGGGAAGCTTTTGCCACGCTGCGGACGCCGGAAGCCGCCCGCGCGAGCGTTCGCGAGGATAGAACTGGCGGGCAGAAGGACGAAGCATCTCCGAAAGCTTCTTACCAGCCCGTTTCTGCGGAAGTCCCGCTCATGGGCATCCTTGCGCCGTTCAGCTTCGAGAAAATCCAGATGCCGAGGGGTGCGATGAACGACAACATACCCCTTGCTGCCTATGCTTAAGAATTGGCCCGCTTGCCGCGGGCCAATCTGCACTCCCCCTCTGACAGCTTCGTTTGCGTGTTTCGCCCTTGCGAAGGTCTTGTGAACGCAACGCGGCGTCGTCAGCCGCTACCGCCGCGGGCAATACGGTGGACTGTAAATCAGCGCCGCTCGCGCGGCCCCCCGGCGGTTCATCCTCAAGCGCACGGTAAGCCGCGCCTTCTAAATCCTCGTATTGGCCGGACTTGAGCGCCCAGAGGAATGCCGCGAGCCCCAAGCCGCCTAAGCCAAGTGCGATAGGAACGAGCCAGGCAAGTGAGGTCATGATACTAACTCCAGCTTCGCCGTCCGTAAGCGAAGCGCGTTCCCTGTGACGATAATGGAGGAGGTTGACATCGCGATGGCGGCGATGAGCGGCGTCACAAGCCCCGCCACGGCGAGGGGCACAAAAAGCATGTTGTAGCCGATGGCGATTGCAAAGTTCTGGAACGCCATGCTGCGGGTCTTGCGCGCCGTCGCCAAAAGCTCGACCACGGCCATGAGCTTCGAGCCTTGAAACACAGCGTCGGATGCGGTCTGGCTCACATCGGCGGCCGTCGAGGGCGAAACCGAAGCGTTAGCCGCAGCCAAGGCCGGGGCATCGTTCAAACCGTCGCCAACCATGAGAACGCGGTGCCCCTGCGCCTTCAGCGCCTCGATTCGCTCGATTTTCTCCTGCGGCTTCAGCGCAGCATGCCAATCGCTAATTCCAGCTGCTTCTGCTGCTGCCGCGACGGACTCGCTGCGGTCCCCCGAAAGCAAAAGGATGCGAAATTGCGCGCGGCGCAGCGCCGCGATCGCTTGCGCGGCGTCCTCGCGAAGCTTGTCTTCGAATTGAAAGGCTAGCGGCGCCGAGCCCGGCCGCACATACCAAAGGGACGCGGAATCCGCTTGCGCCTGCGGAACTGCGCACCAGGATGCCGAGCCGAGCCGTTCCTCGCCTGCTTCGGTAAGCCGGCGCAATCCGGCGCCCATCGCTTCCTCCGCGCCAGAAGCGGTTTGGACGCTGCCAAAACGCTGCTTGGCCGCCGCTACCACCGCTTGCGCATAAGGATGGCGGCTCGACGAAGCGAGCGCTGCGGCCGCTTTCAAATCGGCGTCCCCGATTGCGGCGCCGTTCGCAAGCGAAGGAACCCCCGCCGTCAGCGTGCCCGTCTTGTCGAAAACCGCGGTGCCAGTTTCCGCGAGCCGTTCCAGTCCATCGGCTGCCTTCAAAAGAATACCGCGATCGAAGAGGCGCGCGGAGGCCGCTACCTGCACGGCCGGCACCGCAAGCGCTAGAGCGCATGGGCAGGTGATAATGAGAACGGCGATGGCAATGGTAAGCGAATACTCCCAGCCCGCACCTGCGAACATCCAGCCTGTGAACGCCAGCGCTGCAAGCGTATGAACCGCCGGGGCATAGAATTGGGCGGCGCGATCGGCAAGCCGGACATAGCGCCCGCGCGCCTGCTCGGCAGTCTCCATAAGCCGTGCGATTTGTGCGAGCAGCGTATCGGCCTCCGCGGCTCGCGCCTCCATTTCGACTGGCGCGCCGAGATTGACGGAACCCGCGTACACCGTGGCGTTTATACCGGCTTGGCGGGGCATGGTTTCGCCGCTGATCAAGCTCTCGTCTATCGAAGCCGTCCCGTGCACGATCACGCCATCGGCCGGAAAACGCTCGCCCGCGGCAACCGCTATGCGCATTCCCGGCTCCACCAGCCTCGAAGGCAAGCGTTCGACAGAGCCATCGCTCGCGATGACATACGCCCATTGCGCCTTTAGGCTCAGCAGGTTTTCAGCCGCACTCCTGGCGCGCGTTCTGACGCGCTGATCGAGATAGCGGCCGATGAGCAGAAAGAACAGCAGCGAAACGCCGGCATCGAAATAGACTTGGTCGCCGCCTCTCACCGTTTGATACATACTCATCGATGTGGACAAAATGATCGCAAGCGAGATGGGCACGTCCATGTTGAGGCGCGCGCGCTTCAGCGCTGCCCATGCGGAGCTATAGAAAGGCTGGCCGGCGTAGACCACGGCCGGCAAGGCGATAGCCGCCGACAGCCAATGAAACAGCCTGTGAATAGGATCGCCTGGATCCGATCCGGCCCAGACCGAAACGGAGAACAGCATGATGTTCATGGCGGCGAATCCGGCGACGGCAATCCGGCTCAAAAAGCGGCGGCTGTCGTCGCGGCTGGATTCGATCGCTTCTGGCGTAAGCTCGGCGGCACGGAACCCAGCGGCCCCGAGCGTATCGATAAGCCGGGAGGCTGCGGCGTCTTGCCGGTCTGCGAATACGACGGTGACGCGCTTGGCCGATAGGTTTGCCCGTGCGGAGGCGACGCCCGGCGCGGCGAGAAGCGCTTGCTCGACTTTCCGCATGCAGCCGCCGCAAACCATGTTTTCCACGGCGAGGGTTACGGTTTGCGAAGCTGGGGGAATAGAAGCGGCTTTTGCCGCGCCTCCCAAAGCGGGGGAAGTTGCCGCAGCGCGCATCGTGCAGCAAGCGCTACTGCCGGCGGAGGCCGTATTACCGGTATAGTAGGCCGGGGACGTTTCAGATTCGCTTAATGCACCGGGCCGATCCATAGACGCTCCTTCACACGGTAGATAGCAGGTTCGCTTCCGGGGCGGGGTTTCTGTGCCGTGAACGCCAAAACCCAGGCGCCGGCGTCCGCAGCCTCGACGGCAGCCTCGTAGCGGCCTGCATCGACCTCTTTGAAGGCTATTTTGCGATTGGCACTGTTAGACGCGGGCCGCTCCAGCCAGCCTTCGATTGCGAGGCCCGCGACAGGGGAGCCGTCCGCATTTGCAACGGTCACAGTTAGCGGCGAGCCGGGCGAAATTTGCGACTTATGCGACCAACGGAGGCCTTCTTGCGTGCGCTCCTCGGCGAGTGTCGTGTTGTAGCGCAGCCCAGCTTCATAGGTGGCTCCGCGTTCCTCACCGGGTAGGGTGCTGAGCGCAGAATAAAGGAACACGCCGTTCACCGCGAAAACGATCCCGAAAAAGCCAAGCAAGATAAATAGGACATGCTTTCCTTTTAGGCGTGTCTCCATTGCAAGTGCGCTCATTGTCCGGGTCCTCTGAAGTTTGTATTGCGCTTTGTTTCGGTTCCGTCAACGGTGTCGCGAACGATAAAGCCGATATCGGCCGATGCAGGCAATTTCGCGGCTTCCTCGCCGGGGATCGTCACGTAGACCTTCA
>JBKQQS010000122.1:0-43671 GCA_052144215.1 Rhodomicrobium sp. | reverse complement strand
GCCGATGCCGCGATGCGCGCGCCGGCATAGATCGGCCGCATGTAAGAGGCGAGCAGGCCGATGCGGCCTTGCGCCTCGTGCACCGTCGCCACGCCGCATTCAGCCAGCCCGGCGATAATCGCGGCATCGGCGCGCTCGATGTTCTGGACAACAACATTCATCACAGCTCATCCACCGTGCGCGGGAATACCGACTGGAACCCTTCCGCATATTTCGCCGCCCGCCCGCCGGACTGGCCGCCGGAATTGCGCGTGAAATGGTTGGCACGGTTTTGCGCGAGATTGGTGTAATAGGTCCAAAGGTGCTGCTGCCCTTCCATCGACTCGATGGCAGCGCGCTTCATGTCCCACACATCGGTGATATCGAGGAAGACATCCGGCTTCCAGTTCATCTGCTCGGTCTGGTGCGGCTCGAACAGATAAAGCTGCGGCGCGCCGAGCACTTTTTCGCCTGGATTGTGGCCCCAAGCCTGCGCGATCATCCGGCATTCGAGCGCGATCTTCGTCGAATACATATGATCGGTGTTGTACGGGTCCCAGAGCGAATGGCTCATCATGAAGGTGGGCTGGACCTTCCGGATCAGATCGGCGAGGCGGAACTTGGCTTCACGGTCCAGTTCCAGCGGATAGTCGCCGCAATCGAAGAATTGAATATCGTGGGCGTTCAGGGCCTTGGCGGCGGCCTCCGCCTCTTTCCGGCGCTCGATCTTGACATGTTCGAGCGTGCAGCCCGGCTGCTTCCAGAGCTTGGCCGATTCTCCGCGTTCACCATAAGACAAGCAAACGATAGTTACGTCGTAGCCCTTCTTCTGGTGAAGAGCGATAGCACCGCCGGCGCGCCATACAAAATCAGCCGAGTGTGCGCTGATAACCAGCGCAGTTTTTCTGCCTGCCATTATAACGTTTCCTTCACGCAGGTTGAACTGCCCTGCTCCGTTGCCAGGTATATTTCGCCCGCAAGCGCGGTTTTACCATTCCATTCTTACCCGGACGGTATAAGGTTTTGCTATAGGCCTGCCAAAAGGCTGGCGGAGCAAGAGGCGCCCATGTGGGAGCAAGCACCGAATTTGCGGCATCTGGCTGCGTTCCTGGAGGTGGCCGAACGGCGCAATATCAGCCAGGCTTCCGAGCATATTCATCTTTCGCAGCCGGCCATTACACAAGCCATCGCGAAACTGGAGCTGGAGCTTGGTGTCGAGCTTTTCGAGCGCGGTCCCGCCGGCATGGAGCCCACGGAGCCCGGCAAACTCTATGCCGCACGGGTGAAGTGCGCTCTGGGCTACTTGCAGGCCGGCGCCCGCGAAACTCTGCGGATCGCAGCCAAGAAGAAAAGCGGCGGATTTGTCAATTTCGACCGCTTGCTGACGGTCGCGCAATTGCGCGCCCTGGCCGCCGTGTCGAGGACCAGCAATTTCAGCCTTGCCGCCCGCGAAACGGGCATCTCCCAGCCGTCGCTCCACCGGGCCGCGCGCGATTTGGAGCGCCTATGCGGCGTTATGCTGTTCGAGAAAACGAAAAGGGGCATCGAGCTGACCGAGCCCGCGGAGGCGCTGGCGCTGCATGCGAGGCTCGCGTTCGCGGAGCTTCGGCAAGGCTCAGCCGAAACCGGCGAGTGGTCGGGCCTCGATCCGGGCAGCATCGTGCTCGGCAGCCTGCCGCTGGCTCGGACCCATGTGCTGCCGGCCGCGCTGAACGCGCTGGGCCGCGAAAAGCCCAGGGTCAATGTGCGCGTTTTTACCGGGCCTTACGACGATCTCCTGTACCAGCTGAGGCATGGCGAGATCGACCTGATACTAGGCGCGCTCCGCTTTCCGCTCCCCATCGGCGACATCGTTCAGACCGCTTACTTCAGCGATCCGCTGGCCATCCTCGCGCGCGCCGGGCACCCGCTGACGCGAAAGAACGCGGTGACGCTCGAAGACCTCAAGGAATACCCCTGGGTGCTGCCGCCGGAGGGGGCGCCGGCGCGCCACTACTTTGAGAAGGCATTCGGGGCTGTCCGGCGCGAGTGCCCTTACGGCATCGCCGAATCCAGCTCGTCGGTGCTCATTCGCGGCCTGCTCTTGGAAAGCGACCGGCTGGCTATCATGTCCGCGCATCAATTGCGTTATGAGGTTAAGCGCGGCGAGATCGCGGTGCTGTCCATCGCCATGCCGGAAAGCGCGCGCCAGATTGGCGTGACCGTGCGTGCGGGCTGGCGCCCCACCGCGACGCAGGAGGCGTTTCTCCGGCATCTGCGCGGGGCGTGCGAAATGGAGGAGTTTTGAGCCGGGTGCAGCCGCCATCGCGAGGCGGCAAAGCCGCTGTGGCGATCCAGCCGTAGTATTGGAGCGGGCCGGCTTGGTGCCGGCCCGCCGCGCAAGATGCCTTAGCAGTCGAGGATGTGTCCCCACACATTGACCTTGCAATGCTCGTTTGAGCTGCCGGTGTGCCAATGAAACCAATAAGTGTCGTTCTTGGGGCTAGACACTTCCTCGCTCTGTACCCCTGCATTCGCGCGGGAAGCGAAAATGAGTTGGGCCGGAACCGCAGTAAAAGAGATAGCGGCGACAATAGCGCCAGCTATAGCGATATTAAAAGACCTGTTGCGCATTTTATTAACTCCGTTTGTTGGAGAGCAGATATTGGCTCATGCCTGGATATACGTCCGTGACTAAAGTTACGTTTCAGCTATCACGCAGGCGTGTTGACGTTTAACAATACGGTCACAAGGTGGAGAGAGGTGGTGGTGGCATGTAACAAGCAGGTGTATCACAACGTACTGGCGCGATTGAGCGGCGAGTAAGTGCGCAGCGAGATTGCCATGTTGCTCATCGCCATGCCGGATTGCGCCCGCCCGATTGGCATGACCGAGCGGGCCGGCTGGCGCCCCACCGCGACGCAGGAGGCGTTTCTTCGGCATCTGCGCGCGGCCTGCGAAATGGAAGGGTTTTAGAGCTACCCAGGGACCCGGCAAACGCCAGCAAGTTAAATGACAAGGCTGCTCGCTGGGCGTCCAGACGCTCACCTGCGGCAGCGAATGACGCGATTGGGAATGAAGCCCCATCAACTTATTGTCTTTCGCCGCGCTTGCCCTTATAGAGGTGGTTTGAAACACCCCGAGTGCCGAAGGTTCGCAGCGCTTGCTCGCCGCACAATCGCGCTCACCTAGTAGCAAACTAAGAGAAGAACCATGGCGGAGCTTATTGAATTGAAGGCAACCGCGCGCGAAGGTACCGGCAAGATGGCCAATCGCGCGCTCAGGAAGCAGAAAAAGGTCCCGGCTGTCGTTTACGGCGGCGAGGCCGGCCCGGAGAACGTGACGCTCGAATACAAGGCCGTCTGGCAGAACTATCAGACCGGGCACTTCCTCTCGACGGTCTATCTGCTAGACGTGGACGGCAAGCAAGAGCGCGTGATCCCGCGCGACGTGCAGGTCGATCCCGTGCGCGATTTCCCGATCCATGTGGATTTCATGCGCGTGAGCAAGTCCTCACGAATCGACGTGGCCGTGCCCGTGCATTTCGTGAACGAGGAAGCCTCGCCCGGCCTCAAGCGCGGCGGCGTGCTGAACATCGTCCGGCACGAGATCGAACTCTCCTGCCCGGCGGATTCGATCCCAGAGAGCCTTATCATCGATCTCACCGGCCTCGAAATCGGCGATAGCATTCACATCTCGGCCGTGAAACTTCCGGCTGGCGTCACGCCTGTGATCGCCGCTCGCGACTTCACCGTCGCCTCGGTCGCTGGTGCTGCCGCCCTGAAGCCTGAGGCTACAACCGAAGCCGGCGCCGAAGAGGCGAAGGAAGAATAACGTCACGTTTTTTGCATCTGCTCCGGCATCGGTGATGGAAGAGACGGGAAACAGATCATGAAACTGATCGTCGGACTGGGCAATCCAGGTGATAAATACGCGGGCAACCGTCATAACATTGGCTTTATGGCGGTTGACGAGATCGCGCGCGGCTACTCCTTCGGGCCTTGGAAAAAGCGCTTCCAGGGCTTGGCGGCGGAGGGCCAGATCGGCACCGAAAAGTGCATCCTGCTCAAGCCGGCGACCTACATGAACGAGAGCGGGCGCGCTGCCGGCGAAGCGACGCGCTTCTACAAGCTCACGCCCGCGGACGTGATAGCTATCCACGACGAACTCGACCTGAAGGCTGGCACGGTGCGGGTGAAAACCGGCGGCGGCAATGCTGGCCATAACGGCTTGAAATCGCTTTCCGCCTATATCGGCAACGACTACAAGCGCGTGCGGCTCGGCATCGGGCATCCCGGTGACAAGGCGCTGGTCGTCAACTACGTGCTGCAGGATTTCGCCAAGGCGGACAAGGAATGGCTTGTGCCCTTCCTCGACGGCATTGCGCGCGGCATGGATCGGCTCGTGGAAGGAAGCGAAGCTGCTTTTTTAAGTGAAGCCGCCCGCGGGCGCGTGGCGGCGAAAATGAACGGCGCATCCGCCCCTGCTGCCGCAAAAATAAGCAAACCGGCGCCCAAAATTGAGGCAGCTCACAAAGCCGAGAAAAGCCTGGAGGACGCGGTCGCAGCCGCTGTCGCCGCTTCGACCCCGGGGAGGGTCGTGATCCCGGCGGTTACTCACGGAGGAACCGCCAGCGGCGCGGTTGCAAGAGTAGTCATGCTGCCCGAGCCGGAGCGCGCGCCCCCAAAGCCCGCAGAGCCTGCCCCGGCGCCGCGTGTCGAAGCAACCCCGGCCCCGGTGAAGGAGGCTGCCCCGCAGCCGGCCGTGGCCCAGCCAACCCCGGTTAAAAAAGAGGCAGCCGCACAACCGGCCTCGCCCTCCGTGCAAAAGATCGCGCCAGCGCCGCAAAAGAAGGGCGGATTATTCGGCTGGCTGTTCAATAAGCGCATCCGCGGCGGCGCAAGTCATTAAAGGACGCGAACAGAATCTCCATGGGTTTTAAGTGTGGCATCGTTGGATTGCCGAACGTCGGCAAATCCACTCTCTTCAACGCGCTCACGCAAACGGCGGCGGCGCAGGCGGCGAACTATCCTTTCTGCACCATCGAGCCGAATGTCGGCGAGGTGTCCGTGCCGGACGAGCGGCTGGAGAAAATCGCCGCCGCCGCGAAGTCGCAGAAGATCATCCCGACGCGGCTGACCTTCGTCGACATCGCGGGGCTGGTGCGCGGCGCATCCAAGGGCGAGGGCCTCGGCAACCAATTCCTCGCGAATATCCGCGAGTGCGACGCCATCGCCTATGTGCTGCGCTGCTTCGTGGACGATGACGTGACCCATGTTGAGGGCCGGGTCGATCCGATCGCCGATGCGGAAACTGTCGAGACCGAGCTGATGCTCGCGGATCTGGAGAGCCTGGAACGCCGCCGCGCCGCCGCCGAGAAAAAGGCGAAAGGCCAGGACAAGGAAGCCAAGGCTCTGCTCGCGCTCATCGACATCGCGCTTAAATACGTGTCCGAGGGCAAGCCTGCGCGCCTCGCCCTTGCCGAGATTCCGGAATCGGAGCATCGGGCGTTCCAGCAATTGCAGCTGCTGACCTCGAAGCCCGCCCTTTACGTCTGCAATGTAGACGAGGCGCACGCCGCCACCGGCAACGCTTACTCTAAATCGGTGCACGAGCGCTTCGGGGGGGAAGGCGTGGAAGTAGTAGTGATCTCGGCCAAGATCGAGGCCGAGCTTGCCCAGCTCGACGAGGAAGAGCGGACCCTTTACCTGAAGGAACTGGGCTTGGAGGAGCCGGGGCTCAACAAACTGATCGCGGCGGGCTACCGCCTGCTCGGCCTCATCACCTATTTCACCGCCGGGCCGAAAGAGACGCGCGCCTGGACCATCACCAAGGGCACGGCTGCGCCCGGCGCCGCCGGCGTGATCCACACCGACTTCGAGAAGGGCTTCATCCGCGCGGAGACCATCGCCTATCGCGATTTCGTGACGCTCGGCGGGGAAACCGGCGCAAAAGAAGCAGGAAAAATGCGCCTCGAAGGCAAGGACTATACCGTGCAGGACGGTGACGTCATGCACTTCCGCTTCGCGAATTGAGCCGCAGCTTCCTCCAATATTCCAGCCTTCACTGATTTTGACCGGTAGACCCCCAGCCCTCTCCCCTCGCGCTCGCTTGCGAGCGCGATAACGTTGAGGTGCAGGCACGCCGAGGCGAGCCTGCGGGGAGAGAGACAGAGTAAGGGGTCTTGAGTCAGGCTCAACGAAGGTTGGTATCAAACCATCGCCGCGCACGTTTCCTGCGGAAAACATCCATGCTTGCTCGGGTGCGCGCTTGCGGGAATAGGAGCCGCCGCTCAAGATTCGCGCGGGCACAAAAACTTGATTCGAGGCCGATGCTGGACGCTGGAGACGATTTGCTACGTGCAATCAATGGGCAGCGCTTCGGTGCGATACTTGCCGATCCGCCATGGCAATTTCAAAACAAGACGGGGAAGGTTGCGCCTGAGCACCGGCGGCTGAACCGTTACGCAACCCTTAACCTCGAAGAGATTTCGGCGCTGCCCGTAGCTGAGGCCGCCGCCGCCACGAGCCACCTGTACCTGTGGGTGCCGAACGCGCTTCTGCCCGAGGGGCTCCAGGTGATGAAGGCCTGGGGCTTCTCCTACAAGTCGAACATCGTCTGGCACAAAATCCGCAAAGACGGCGGGCCGGACGGGCGCGGCGTGGGCTTCTATTTCCGCAACGTCACGGAGATTCTGCTGTTCGGTGTGCGCGGCAAGAACGCACGGACGCTGCCGCCGGGCCGCCGCCAGGTCAACTATCTCGCCACGCGCAAGCGCGAGCATAGCCGCAAGCCCGACGAGCAATACAATCTGATCGAAGCCTGCTCGCCCGGGCCCTTCCTCGAATTATTCGCGCGCGGCATCCGCAAGGGCTGGGAGTGCTGGGGCGCGCAGGCCAACGGCGACTACGAGCCAAGCTGGGCCACCTATAAATGCGCGAGCCCGAAGGTTTACGCGGAGGGCTACACGATTGGGAAACTGGAGCCTCAACCTTCTGGAGAGAAGCAGCTTAAGACCCCCTCACCCCAAGGGGAGAGGGAGTTGGCTGCGGCCTTTTCTCCGCGGTCGTGCAAGCGTCCTCTCTCCCCGCCCGCGCCCGCTTGCAGGTGCGGCAGCGAAAGTGGCAAGCTCGCCAAGGCGAGCTTGCCAGGAGAGAGACAGAGTAAGGGGGGACTTTTTGAAAGCGGCGGCGTTTCCGCAATAGCTGGAAAACCGCTAACGGTTCTGGAGCTATGTGCCGGCGCTGGCGGCCAAGCGCTAGGGCTTGAGCAGGCTGGCTTCGCGCACAAGGCCTTAGTCGAGATCGACGCCGACGCATGCCGGACGCTGCGGCAGAACCGGCCCGAATGGGAAGTCATTCAAGGCGACATCACGAAATTCGACGCGAAGCCTTATCAGGGCGCCGATCTCGTGGCGGCTGGTTTGCCGTGCCCGCCGTTCTCGGTCGCAGGCCAGCAGCGCGGCGAGGCCGACGAGCGCAATCTTTTTCCGGCGGCGTTCCGCATCATCCAGGAGGTGCAACCCAAAGCCGTGATGATTGAGAATGTCCGCGGCCTGCTCGATAAGCGGTTTGAATACTACCGGGAGCTGATCGCAGAGCGCCTCCGCAGCCTCGGCTACGAAACGCGCTTCGAGCTTCTGAACGCTGCGGATTTCGGCGTGCCGCAGAACAGGCCGCGCGTTTTCATCGTCGGGCTTAGGCCGCATTATACTTCCACTTTCGAGATGCCGGCAAAAATGCCGCGAGACATTTCGGTTGGCGGCGCTTTGTACGGCCTGATGAAAAGCGGCGGATGGACGGGCGCAAGAAGCTGGCGCAAGATCGCCTCGGGCGTCGCACCCGCCATTGTCGGCGGATCGAAGAAGCATGGCGGACCGGATCTCGGCCCAACGCGGGCGCGCGCTGCCTGGGCCGCACTCGGCGTCGATGGCAGGGGGATCGCCGGCCAGCCGCCTTCGAAGGATTTCTCCGGCGCGCCGCGTCTGACCGTGCCCATGGCCGCACGGCTCCAAGGCTTCCCAGATAGCTGGACCTTCACCGGAGGAAAGACGGCGGCCTACAGGCAGGTCGGCAACGCGCTTCCTCCGCCTTTGGCATTTGCGGTGGTGCAGGCTATATCTGTTGCGCTTCGCAAAGGCGAGGCCTCGCAGCTCTCTTTAGCCGCCGGTGATGGCCGATAAGCTCAGCACGATAGAGCGAAGCCGGAACATGGCTTCGATCCGCAGCAAGGGCATGTTGCCCGAGCTTGCCGTGCGAAAGATGGCGCACAGCTTGGGCTTCCGTTTCCGTCTGCACAGGAAGGACTTGCCGGGCAAGCCCGATCTCGTCTTTCCGAAGCACCGGGCTGTGATCTTCGTGCATGGCTGCTTCTGGCATCAGCACGCCGAACCCCGCTGCCTCGACGGCCGGCCGCCAAAATCGAACCAGGCTTATTGGGGGCCGAAGCTCGCGCGCAATGCCGAACGCGATGCGTCGAATAGAGCAGCGCTTGAGGCCCAAGGCTGGCGCGTCCTCGTCGTTTGGGAGTGCGAAACCAAGAACGCGCAGCTCTTGGCCGGCAAGATCGCGGGGTTTTTGAGGCCTGAACTTCATACGTGAAGCAGTCCCCCTCACCCCAACCCTCTCCCAGCAAGCTCGCCAAGGCGAGCTTGCCACTTAGAGTATCCACATTCGCAAGCGGATACTCAGAGACAGAGGGGTCTATTCTGCGGCCATCAGAGCGGCTTGAGAAAAGAGAGCGGCTTCGAGCTCAGCATATTTCGCCTCCGCCTTCTTCATATTTGCCGCTTTGATGTGGCCGAAGCCGCGGATCGTGTCGGGAACCGCTGCATATTGCGCCGCGAATGCAAGGTTCGCTGCCGTCAGGCGCGGCAAAAGCCTTGCGAGGCGCGCCTCGTAATCGGTGAGCGCCGCGCGCTCGGCCTTCCGTTCCGCCGTCCGGCCGAAAATATCGAAGCGGGTACCGCGCAAGCGCTTGCCCTTTGCCAGCACTTTCATCGCCTTCAGCATCCAAGGCCCAAAGCTGCGCTTTTCCGGCAAGCCCGTATCCCGATTGCGGCGCGCGAGGAACGGAGGCGCGAGATGAATCTTGAGCGTCACATCGCCCTCGAATTGCTCTTTGATCCGCTCCGCGAACCGGCCGTCGGTATAAAGGCGCGCCACCTCATACTCGTCCTTTATGGCCATGAGCTTGTAGAGGTTGCGGGCGACGGCGCCGGTCAAAGCCTCACTACCCGGTGCGAGATCCTGCTCGCGGCGCCAAACTTTTTCGACCGTCCCGCGATAGCGGGCGGCATAGGTTTCATCCTGATACGCCGTCAGATCGCGCACGCGGATATCGATCAGTTCGCCGAGCGTGCGCGCGGGTTGCGGGGTAGGCGTCATTTTCGCCATAAGACCTGCGACGCTGAGCGCTGCCTCGCGGCCGAGCGCGAAAGCGCGCTTATTGGCTTCCACGCTCGCGCCATTCAGTTCGATGGCCCGCAAAATCGCGCCGCGATCGAGCGGTATCAGCCCCTTTTGCCAGGCAAATCCGGTCAGCACCATGTTGGCATAGATGGAATCGCCAAGAAATGCGGTTGCAATCGCCTGCGCTGGGCAATCGAGCGCGACCCGCGCGCGGGCCTCAAGCCGGGCCTTCATCGCATCCGCATTGTAGCTGACGGAATTATTGGCAACGAACTCGGCGGTGGGCGTCACTTGGCCATCGCTGACGAGCGCCGTGCGCTCCGCGCTCATAGCGGGAAGTCCGCTCTTGCCGTGGGCCACGACAATATCGGCCGCCAGAAGCAGATCGGCCTGTCCGGCGCCGATGCGCGGGCTAAACAGCTCGGTGGCTTGCTCTGCAATGCGCAGGTGGGAGTATACGCCGCCGCCCTTCTGGGCCAGCCCGATCTGATCCATGACGCGGACCTGACGGTTCTGAAGATGGGCGGCCATGCCGAGAATCGCAGCAAGCGAGGTGATGCCAAGCCCGCCGACGCCCGTCATGAGAATATTGTAACCATCCCCGCCGATGGCCGGCAGCTCCGGCTCGGGCAGATCGGCCGTCTCATGCTGGATGGGCTCGCGGTGCCTTGGCTTGCCGCCGTAAACGGAGACGAAGCTCGGGCAGAAGCCCTCGACGCAGGAGAAATCCTGGTTGCATGTCGATTGATTGATCTTACGCTTGCGCCCGAATTCGGTTTCAACCGGTTCGACCGAAAGGCAGTTGGAGGCGCGGGAACAATCACCGCAACCTTCACAGACACTCGCGTTGATAACGGCACGGCGCTCCGATTGTTCCATCAAGCCACGCTTGCGGCGGCGCCGTTTTTCTGTAGCGCAAACTTGATCGTAGATAATGATGCTGACGCCAGGCACCTCGCGAAGCTCGCGCTGCACCGCATCGAGCCTCGAGCGCGGATCGAAGGTGGTGCCGGCTGGGATATCGCGGTGCCCGCGATAGCGGTGTGGGTTGTCGCTGACGATTGCGATGCGCTTCACGCCTTCGGCGCGCATCTGAGCCGCGATCGCCGGCACCGAAAGCTGTCCATCTACGGGCTGGCCGCCCGTCATGGCCACGGCATCGTTATAAAGGATCTTGTATGTCATGCTGTGGCCGGCAGCGATGGCCTGACGCACGGCGAGGCTTCCGGAATGAAAATACGTTCCGTCGCCGAGATTGGCGAAAATATGCGGCTCGCTCGTAAAGGGCGCCTGCCCAGCCCATAGCACACCCTCGCCGCCCATTTGGGTATAGCTATCGGTATTGCGGTTCATATAGGTCGCAAGGAAGTGGCAGCCGATACCGGCCACGGCGCGGCTTCCTTCGGGAACGCGGGTCGATGTGCTGTGCGGGCAGCCGGAGCAAAAATAGGGCGAACGCACATGCAACGGAGCGGACGCCGCGTCCGCATTGGCGGCCTCGGTGAGGCTGACTTCGAGGGCGCGCATCCGCGCCGTTTTCCACTCCGCGGGCATGGTGGCAAGGATCGCCCGGATCACATCGGCCGTGGTAATATCCATAAGGTCGCTGATCAGAGGCGCCCCGGAGGCATCGCGCTTGCCCAGAATGCGGGGACGGCGCCCATCGCTCAGGCCGTATGCCGCCGCGCGAAGCTGATGTTCGATGACATCGCGCCGCTCCTCGACCACAAGCACCGTTTCGAGGCCATCGGCGAAGGCGCGCGCTCCTTGCCCGTCGAGCGGCCAGACAAGGCCGATCTTATAGACCCGGATGCCAAGAGCGGAAGCTTGCACCTCGCCGATTTCCAGGTCCCGTAAGGCTTGACGGACATGCAGGTAAGCCTTGCCGGATGCCGCAATCCCGTAACGCGGCGCAGGCGCTTCGATGGCAATCCGGTCGAAGCCGTTCGCCCTTGCGAAGGCTGTGGCCGCGGGCAAGCGGAAATGCCTGTGCACCTCCTCCTGTTGCGGCGGCGTGAGGTGAAGGCGTCCATTGCGGCCGCCCGCGGGCGCGGCCACGCCTTCCGGCGCTGCCGTCCTGTAGCGGTTCGGCTCGATCCGCACCGTGCCGCTCGCATCCATGGTATCGGCAATAGTCTTCATTCCCACCCAGAGCCCGGCAAACCGGGAAAGGTCGAAGCCCTTCATGCCAAATTCGAGAAGCTCGGCGATATCGGCGGGATTGAGGACCGGGATTTCCGCATCCATGAAAGCGAAGTCGCTTTGATTGGGGAGCGTGGACGACTTGCAGGAATGATCGTCGCCGGCCAATGCAAGAACGCCGCCGTGGCGCGCGGTCCCGAAGAAATTCGCATGCTTGAACGCATCGCCCGCGCGATCGACGCCGGGCCCTTTGCCGTACCAAATTCCGTAAACGCCATCGTACTTTGCACCGGGAAAGAGCCCAACCTGCTGGCTTCCCCAGACGGCGGTTGCGGCCAGTTCCTCGTTGACGCCGGAGCGGAACACGATGTGATGGGCGGCAAGCCGTTCGCGCTCATGCCAAAGTTGTTTGTCGTAGGTGCCGAGAGGCGAACCGCGATAGCCGGAAATAAAACCGGCTGTGTTCAAGCCGTTCTTGGCATCGATCTCGCGGCGCAACAGCGGCAGCTTGACGAGAGCTTGCACGCCGGTAATAAACACTTCCCCTGCCTCGGCGCGATATTTCTCGTCGAGATCGACGGAGGGTGCATATACGAGCGTATCCATGGACATCTCCCTGGTAATTCATAGGCTCGCGGCGGCTTTTTTATGAGTGTGACATGGGAAATCCGAAAAGACTTTTCAAATAGGGCCAGCGGCGCTAGCCTTATAGCAGCAATGTTTCACTCCGGAAGGGCATTTTGCATAAATCATGCCGGGCGAATTAGACGCGATCGACCGCACCATATTGCTGCTTCTCCAGGCGGACGCTTCGCTTTCGACAGCGGAGATCGCGGGGAGGGCTGGCGCGTCGCAATCGTCGGTGTGGCGGCGCATCGAAAAGC
Source organism: Rhodomicrobium sp. (assembly GCA_052144215.1). GTDB lineage: Bacteria > Pseudomonadota > Alphaproteobacteria > Rhizobiales > Rhodomicrobiaceae > Rhodomicrobium. The sequence continues at coordinate 31,277 of JBKQQS010000122.1, read as the reverse complement.
TCGAAAGCACTGGGATCATCAAAAAGCGCGTGGCGCTGCTCGACCGGCAGAAGCTCGGGCTCGGTATGATGGTGTTCGCGCATGTCAAGCTTCAGGCGCACGGCCAGCGCACGCTGCCGCTTTTCGAGGAGGCGGTGCGGCGCTTTCCCGAGGTCGTCGAATGCCACACGCTCTTGGGTGAGACCGATTATCTGTTGCGCGTCATCACGCGCGACACGGCCTCATACGAGTCGTTCTTCCGTAAGCATTTGAGCCAAGTTGCGTCCGTGCAGTTCACGAACTCGTCGATGGCGATCTCCGAGGTGAAAAGTACAACCGAGCTGCCGCTTTCCTTGCTATGGTAAGCGCCCGCTTAACGCCTATGCGCTGCCTATCACTGCCGTATAAAACCATGGCCGCTCCGCCCGTTTCGACGGCGTTTTCTTAAGCGGCCATAATATGGAAAGCGCCTTGCAATCTTTTGCTGCTTCGACGCTTACTAAGCAAAACACTTTCACCGCCCGGTATAAAACTTGAGCTACGGTGCTATAAAGGCAATTACTCAATTGTTCAAGCAACTTTAAAAAATCAAACGCCATTACAAAGCTGGAAACGACGCCGCTTTGCATGCGCAAGCGAGTGGCTAGGCTTATGATTAGCGGCACCATTTCGGGGAACTTAGGCGGCCGAGGATGGCCGGGCCAAGCCCGGCCACGACAATCGCCTATGCGGCGAGGCTAAAAGCCCTGCCGTTTATGATCAGCCCATCGGACCCCGCCGTGACGCGCACCTTATCGCCGTCCTTCACCGCGCCGGACAGGATCATCTCCGCGAGCGGGTCTTGCAGCGCGCGCTGGATCACGCGCTTCAAGGGCCGCGCGCCATAGGTTGGGTCGTAACCGCGGTCGGCGAGCCAATGCCTCGCCTTCTCGTCGATGGCGAGCACGATCTTGCGCTCGTCGATAAGCTTTTGGAGACGCTTGAGCTGAATGTCGACGATGGCTCCTATCTCCTCGCGGCGGAGGCGGTGGAACAAAAGAATGTCGTCGACACGGTTCAGGAATTCGGGCCGGAAATGCGCGCGCACCACCGCCATGACCTGTCCGCGAACCGCGCTCACATCCTCCCCGGCCGGCTGATTGCTGAGATATTCCGAACCGAGGTTCGAGGTCATGATGATAAGCGTATTGCGGAAATCGACCGTCCGGCCCTGGCCGTCCGTCAGGCGGCCGTCGTCGAGCACCTGCAAGAGCACGTTGAACACGTCGGGATGAGCTTTCTCGATCTCGTCGAATAGCACAACCTGATAGGGACGCCGGCGCACGGCCTCGGTCAAAGCCCCGCCTTCCTCATAGCCGACATAGCCCGGAGGCGCGCCGATGAGCCGGGCCACGGAGTGCTTCTCCATATACTCCGACATATCGATGCGAACCATGGCCTGTTCGTCGTCGAACAGGAATGCGGCGAGCGCCCGCGATAGCTCGGTCTTGCCGACGCCCGTGGGGCCTAAGAACATGAACGAGCCGATGGGCCGGTTCGGATCTTGCAAGCCCGCCCGCGCGCGCCTGACTGCGGTCGACACCGCATGGACAGCCTCGGCTTGGCCGATGATGCGCTTGCCAAGCTCGTCCTCCATACGGAGCAGCTTGTCCTTCTCGCCTTGGAGCATCTTCTCGACCGGGATGCCCGTCCAGCGCGAGACCACGCCCGCGATATGATCGGGGGTGACGGCCTCCTCCACCATGCCGCGATGCGCATCGGCAGCGCTTTCCATGGCCTTCAACCGCTTTTCAAGGTCGGGGATCACCCCGTAGGACAGCTCGCCCGCACGCGCGAGAGCGCCCTTGCGCTGAGCCTGCTCAAGCTCGTTGCGCGCGGCATCCAGCTCCTCTTTGATCTTTTGAGCGGAGGCGAGTTTTTCCTTCTCCTCCTTCCAGCGGCGGGCCAGCGAGGCCGACCGCTCTTCGAGGTCGGCGATCTCCTTTTGCAGCCGGGCAAGCCGGTCCTTGGACGCCTGATCGGCTTCCTTCTTCAGCGCCTCGCGCTCGATCTTAAGCTGTATGATTCGCCGGTCGAGTTCATCGAGCTCTTCGGGCTTCGAGTCCACCTGCATGCGCAGCCGGCTGGCGGCTTCGTCCATAAGGTCGATCGCTTTGTCGGGGAGGAAGCGGTCCGTAATGTAGCGGTTCGAAAGCGTCGCGGCCGCAACCAGCGCAGAATCGGTGATCCGTACGCCGTGATGCAGCTCATACTTCTCCTTGAGGCCGCGTAGAATCGAGATCGTGTCCTCGACATTCGGCTCGGGGATGAACACGGGCTGGAAGCGGCGGGCGAGCGCGGCGTCCTTTTCGATATATTTGCGGTATTCGTCGAGCGTGGTCGCCCCGACACAATGAAGCTCGCCGCGCGCAAGCGCCGGCTTCAAAAGGTTGGACGCATCCATCGCGCCCTCGGCCTTGCCGGCGCCGACGAGCGTATGCAGCTCGTCGATGAACAGAACGACGCCGCCTTCGGCCGCGGTGATTTCTTGCAGCACCGCTTTGAGCCGCTCCTCGAACTCGCCGCGGTATTTTGCACCCGCGATGAGCGCACCCATGTCGAGGGCCAGCAGCTTCTTGTCGCGAAGGCTCTCGGGCACGTCGCCGTTCACGATGCGAAGCGCCAAGCCTTCGGCGATGGCGGTCTTGCCGACGCCCGGCTCGCCGATCAGGACCGGATTGTTCTTCGTGCGCCGCGATAGGACCTGGATCGTGCGGCGGATTTCCTCGTCGCGCCCGATGACGGGATCGAGCTGCCCCTTCGCGGCCGCGTCGGTGAGATCGCGGGCGTAGCGTTTCAGCGCGTCATAGGCTTGCTCGGCCGATGCGCTATCGGCTGTCCTTCCTTTGCGCAAATCGTTGATTGCGGCGTTCAACCCAACCGGCGTGGCTCCGGCGCCGGCGATAATTTTCGCGGTCTCGGCGTCTTTTTCCATCGCTAGCGCAAGGAGGAGGCGCTCGACGGTGACATAGCTGTCGCCTGCTTTCTCGGCAATCTTCTCGGCCTGATCGAGGACTTTGGCCAGTTGCGGCGCGATATAAAGCTGCCCCGCGCCTGTGCCCGAAACTTTCGGCATCTTGGCCAGCGCTTGCTCGACGCCGGCAAGGGCATCTTCCGGCCGTCCGCCAGAACGGGCGATGAGCCCGGCCGCTAGCCCTTCGCTGTCGTCGAGCAGCACCTTCAGAAGATGCTCCGGCATCAGCCGCTGATGGCCCTCGCGAAGGGCTAGCGATTGTGCCGATTGAAAGAATCCTTTTGAACGGTCGGTGAGTTTTTCGAAATTCATCGTGTGCCTCGATGAGGGTGGCGCATTGCTGCGAATATTACAGAAGAGATGCCGCTGATTTATTGATATATGGCAACATTCTTAAGCAAGAAAAGGCCGTCAGCCTAAAGGTGTCCGCCATGCCAGCTATCGCTTCGCTCCTGCATTATCCCATCAAAGGAATGGGCGGTATCGAGCTGCCCCGTGTGACGCTGAAGACAGGCGAAGGGATGCCGCTCGACCGGGCCTACGCCATCGAGAATGGCGGGAAACGATTCGATGCGCAGAACCCGAAATGGCTTCCGAAGGCGAACTTTTTGCAGCTCATGCAGCACGAGCGCTTGGCCGGCCTCGCGTTAACTTTCGATGAGGCGAGCCATACGCTCACACTTTTCCGCAGCGCAAAGCCGGTCGCAAAAGGGGATCTGCAAACAAAGCCCGGCCGGCAAATGATCGAGCAGTTTTTAGCGGCGTATATGAAGGCCAATTTAAGAGGACCGCCGCGCATCGTGTCCGCTCAGGGTCACAGCTTCACCGATATCGCGGAGAAAGCGCTGCATCTTGTGAATTTGGAAAGCGTGCGCATTCTCAGCCGCACAGCGGGGATCGATCTCGATCCCTTGCGTTTCCGCGCGAACCTCTATTTCGAGGGTGTGCCGGCCTTCGAGGAGCGGCACTGGTGCGGCAAGACCCTCGCCTGCGGCAGTACAACGCTTAAGGTGTTCGATGAAACCGGGCGCTGCGAAGCCACGAGCGTCGATCCGAAGACGGCGCGGCGCGGCCTTTCGGTTCCGGCCACGCTCGAGCGCACTTGGGGTCACACCAAACTCGGACTCTATGCAAAGGTCATTTCCGGCGGCGAGGTGGAAGCCGGCAGCGCGATCGCTATGCTCTCCTAGGAAAGGGGCGCCTCAGGACGCCTCGTCGGGCGAGGGATCGCCGCCCGCGACGGCGGCGTTCGCCAGAGGCGTTCCACCGCCGGCGTGCCTGCCATTGAAGCTCTTCGCCGGATTCTCACCCATCGGGCGCCTGCGGCGGCGTCTTGGCGCACCGCCGTCCGGCGAAGGCGGAAAGCTGTCTGGCTGGTAAGGTGCTGTGCCATTCGGCGCGGGCGCTGCCGGCTGAAGTTGCGGCTGCACATGCGGGAAGGCATTTTGCGGAATGAAGGGCTGCGGCTGATTCTGATTGTAGGCCGGGCGCTCCGGCTGGCTCTGATTGTAGGCTGGGCGCTCCGGCTGGCTCTGATTGTAAGCCGGCCGCTCCTGGAAGCTCCTCTGATGGGGCTGCTGCGGCGGCACAAAGTCCTCCCCGCCTTCCTCATCCGAATCGCCGTCGTGGTCGCGGTGAAATGGCTCAATCTGATTGAAACGGCCGCCGCCGTTCATGCCGCCCTGCTGCTCAGCCCCCGGCATCCCAGCATTCTGGGCCTGCGCCGCCAAGATGATGCGGTTATAGTGCTCAGCGTGCTGGAGATAATTCTCGGCCGCAACCGAGTCGCCGGAGGAATGAGCGTCCCTTGCGAGCGAAGTGTACTTCTCCGCGATGTGCATCGCGGTTCCGCGAATCTTCACGTCGGGGCCGCTCGACTCGTAGTTCCGGCTGATTGAATTTTGGGGTTTACGGCCGCCGCGATTACGGCCTCTGCGGCTTTGCTGTCCTTGCCTCATGGGTCCTATCTTGATTGAAGGTCAAAAACGCTTGGTTTTGCGCAAACGCGACGGGACCATCTTCCGGTCAACGCCTGCGAATCTCAAAAAACCTCTTTATGACTCTGCCAGCCAGGGCACTCAGCGGCGCCGGGCGTAAAGGCAGATTGTCTAGGCTATCCTGCCTGCGAAACGTGCTGCCACAAAATACCCCGCCTGTGCTCGCCAATCGCTGCACCAAGCTAGCCCGGCAAATGTTTGGTAGCCCTACGCTTTACGGCCTCGCATTTTATTCAACCCGGTTAACCGGGATCTTACAAGGCCTCTTTCCGAGAAGACCGTATCCCGAACGAGCCGATTTTCCAATCCTTTTTTTGTCATTGGGCTGCAACTCTCACGACTGTCGCACTCCTGCAACGGCTCGATCGGTTCCGCCCATATCGGTTAATATTTGCGCTCCCGGAAAACCCGGATGAAGTGCGGATTGTTTCATCAAATCGAGCACGGCTTCACCCTGCCGGTGACCAATTTCAACAATCAGCAGCCCGCCCTTGCGAAGCGCGGCATAAGCCTGAGGCACGATGGTACGGTAAGGCTCCAGTCCGTCTTCCCCGCCGTTAAGCGCAAGGTAAGGGTCGTATCCCTTAACCTCAGGTTCGAGCTGGCAAATCTCCGAGGGCGCGATATAGGGCGGGTTGCAGACGATAGCGTCGAAAGCTGCACCGCCGATTGCGCTCATCCAATCAGCACATAAGAACGCCGCGCGATCTAGCAACCCCAGACGCGACAAATTATTCCGCGCCACGGTAAGTGCTGCCTCCGACCGGTCGAGGCCGACGCCATAACATTGGGGCAACCCGGCAAGTAGAGCGCCAAGCAGGCAGCCGGACCCCGTACCGAGGTCCAAAATTCGAAGCGGGGCGTGAGCGAGGCCTTCCGCTTTGGCAAAGCCGAGTACCGCTTCGGCCAAGAGCTCTGTTTCAGGCCGCGGATCGAGCGTGTCCGGTGAGATGGCGAAGGTAAGTCCCCAAAACTCGCGCCGGCCTATGATGCGCGACACGGGCTCGCGTGCGAGACGCCTGGCCGCAATGCTGGCAATTGCCCTCTCCTGTCCGGCGGAAAGAAGCGCAGAGGATTTGAGGATTAAGTCTTCCGGCGTTAGCCCGCACGCTTGCGCCGCCAATATGCGGGCGTCGAGCTGCGGGCCCGGCAGCCCCGCCTCCCGGAAGAGCGCCGCAAGCTTGCGGACGGCGCCGCCTAACGTTGCCCGCCCGTCCACCGCATGACCGTCCGGAGCGCTCAAATCAAGCATGGGCCCTCGTGTCTTCCGAGGCGAGCAGGCTCGCTTGATGTTCGGTTATGAGCGCGTCGATGATCGTATCGAGGCCCTCGCCTTCCATGATCTGCGGAAGGTTATAAAGCGTGACGTTCACGCGGTGGTCGGTCACGCGGCCTTGCGGGAAATTATAGGTGCGGATGCGTTGCGAGCGGTCGCCGGAACCGATCTGGTCCTTGCGCTCGGCCGCCCGCGCGTCGGCGGCTCTGGTCCGCTCCATGTCGAACAGCCTGGCCCGCAGCACTTGCATGGCGCGCGCCCGGTTTTGATGCTGCGATTTTTCGCTCGACGTCACAATCATGCCGGTCGGGATATGGGTAATGCGCACTGCGGAGTCGGTGGTGTTGACGTGCTGGCCGCCCGCGCCGCTCGCACGCATGGTATCGATGCGGATGTCCTCGGGCCGGATTTCGATATCGATGTCCTCGGCCTCGGGCAAAACAGCAACCGTCGCGGCCGAGGTGTGGATGCGGCCCTGGTTCTCGGTCTCCGGCACGCGCTGTACACGGTGCACGCCGGATTCGAATTTCATGCGCGCGAACACACCCTTGCCGGTGATGCTCGCGACGATTTCCTTAAAGCCCCCGGCATCGGCATCGCTCGCCGAAAGCACTTGCACCTTCCAGCCCTTGAGGTCGGCGTAACGCTGATACATACGGAAAAGGTCGGCAGCGAACAGAGCGGCCTCCTCGCCGCCAGTGCCGGCGCGAACCTCAAGAATGGCGCTCTTCTCGTCCGCCGCATCCTTCGGCAAGAGCTGAACCTGCAGCGCATGTGCGAGCTGCTCCACACGCGATTCCAGCGTCTCCAGCTCTTCGCGGGCGAGTTCCGCCATCTCGGGCTCGGAGGCCGGGTCCCCGGCGATCTGACGCAGACCGTCGCGCTCGTCTTCTGCGGATTGAAGAGCCTTAATCGAGGCCACCAACGGATCGAGCTCGGCGAACTCCTTCGAGAGCTTGATGTAGGTCTCCTGATCGGTGCCCGTGGCGAGCTGGCTTTGCAGGGTTTCCCACCGGCTTACCAGACGGTTGAGCTTGTCTTTTGGAATGGCTGTCATCGATACCTTCTCCGCCTCGGCGAGAGACGCGGTCAATAATACAAATTGCTGAAAGTCTGCCGCAGCGCCGTCCCCGCAAGCGGGGAACGAGTAAACACTTCGCTAGGTCATTGATCTCGCCAATCTTCACCGTCGAGAATACTGAATTCCCGCATTCGCGGAATGACACTACATGGGTCAGCGTGACATGAAAGGCGGGTTCCGTCCGGTGCACGGTTGCGCCTATATATCGATATTTTCTTTCTGAGCAAATTCGGTAAGCTCGCGCCGTATGTTCGGGCTGTTTTCTTCGATCAGGCCGAGCAAGGTTTGGCGCAACTTTTTCGCATTGAGCGAGAGCACCATAGCTTTCACGGGGCCGATCGATGCGGGTGCCATGGATATCGAGCGGTATCCCAGCGCAATCAAGGCCATGGCCTCGATGGGGCGCCCCGCCATCTCGCCGCACAGGGCGAAATCGACGTTGTGCGCTTTTGCCCTATCGGCGATTTCTTTTAGCACGCGCAGGGCAGCCGGACTCAAAGGATCGAAGCGGCGCGCAACGCGGTCGTTCTCCCGGTCTGCCGCAAAGAAGAATTGGAACAGGTCGTTGCTGCCCACCGAAATGAAGTCGGCCAATGGCAGCAAAGCGTCGAGCTGATAAACGATTGCAGGAACCTCGACCATTACGCCTACGCGAATCGAAGACGGCAACGGATGGCCATGCCGCCCGGCGTGGGCGATCTCCTTGGCAATGAGTTCTTTCGCCGCCAGAAATTCGGAAATGTCGGCGATGAACGGCAGCATCATCGAAAGTTCGCGCCCGGCCGCTGCGCGCATAAGGGCGCGGGTCTGCGTGCGGAACAGGCCGGGCCTATCGAGCGACATGCGGATCGCACGCCAGCCCAGCGCAGGGTTCTCCTCATTGATTTTCTTGAGATAAGGCAGAACCTTATCGCCGCCGACATCGAGCGAACGGAAGACGACGCGGCGGCCTTGCGCTTCATCGAGAACGCGGGAGTATGCCGTCTGCTGCTCCAGCATCTTGGGAAACTTGGACGCCACCATGAATTGCAGCTCGGTGCGGTACAGGCCTATGCCATCGGCGCCGCTTTGATAAAGGTGGGGCAGGTCGACAAGCAGCCCCGCATTCATGTTCAGGGAGATGCGTTCGCCATCCTTGGTAACGGGCGGCACGTTCCTGAGCTTTGAGAACCGCGCTTGCCGGCGGGCGCGGAAGCGGGCTTTGTCCGCATAAGCGCGGATAAGCTCAAGGGAAGGGCGGATGTGGAGCTGGCCGGTGCCGGCATCCAATATGGCAGGGTCGCCGTGATCGCCGGCGCTTGTGGCATCGGTTACATGATAGAGCACCGGCAAATTGAACGAGCGCGCGACAATGGTCACATGCGCTGTCGCGCCCCCTTCCTCGATAACGAGGCCGCGCAGCTTCTTGGGATCGTAGCCGAGCAGCTCCGCCGCTCCCATGTTCCGAGCCACAAGGATCGCGTCGTTCGGGAGCCTGCCGAGAGTCGCGGCGTGGTCGTGTCCATGCAGGATGCGCAGCATTCTGGTGGCGAGATCGTCGAGATCGTGGCTGCGCTCGCGCCAGAAGCTATCGGCATTCTTCATCAATTGCATGCGCGTATTTTGTTGCACGCGCTCGACCGCGGCTTCCGCCGTCAGCCCCGCGGAGACGGCTTCGCGCATCCGCCGCGCCCAGCCGCGGTCGTGGGCAAGCATCTGCACCGTCTCGATGATTTCCTTATGCTCGTCGCTGGACGTCTCGTCGTGGATGAGGAGGCGATTGATATCCTCCCTGAGGCGCAGGAGCGCTTCGTCGAGGCGTTTGAGCTCCGCAGGTACATTCTCCGCAAAGAACTTGAGCACCTCCGGGCGGGGCTCGTTAAGGGCGATATGCCCGAGCGCGATCCCATCGTTCAGCGCCGTTCCCTTCAAGGTAACGGAGCTTTCCTTCCGATCGGGCACCGCCGCGACGGCTCCGGCAAAATTGCCGGATGCTAACGTCTCCGCAAGCACCATGGCGGTCGTCTCGAGGGCCTCGACCTCCTCGTCGGTGTAGCGGCGCTCGATCTTATTCTGCACCGTCAGCACGCCGATCGTTCTGCGATCGCGCACCATCGGCACGCCAAGGAACGAATGGTAGATCTCTTCGCCGGTCTCGGGTTTGTAGGAGAAGTGAGGGTGCTTTTGAGCGTCGGACAGGTTTATCGGCTCGCCCCAATCGGCGATGAGGCCGACAAGCCCCTCGCCCTTTTTCATGCGCAGGGTATGAACCGCCTCTTTGCGCAACCCCTCCGTTGCGAAAAGCTCTAGCGTGTCGTCAGGCAGCCGGACATAGATCGAGCTAACCTCCGCGATCATGTTGGAAGCGATGACTTTGACAATACTGTCCAGCTTTGCTTGGGGCTCTGACGCACTCGCCATTATGGCCCGCAGCTGCCGGATCAACACCCAAGGTGCGCGTTCTGTCCAGGGCATCTGCCCGGTCCCGTTATCCCTGCGGTTGGGTTGAGGCGCTCTCACTGCTGGAACGCCTTCTATCTTTTGCGTATTTCCTAAGACCGGTCCAAACCGAACAGGTTATGGAGCGTTTTTACAGCCGCCTCGGTATGAGCCGCGCCGACCAGTACGCTAATCTTAATTTCTGACGTCGATATGGCCTGGATATTGATTTGCTTCTCCGCCAGCGCGTGAAACATTTTGGCAGCGACGCCAGCGTGGCTGCGCATGCCGACGCCAATCACCGACACCTTCACCACATCGGTGTCGCCGCGCAAGTCGCTGAAACGTATCGAGTCCTGACGGTCGCGGAGAACTTGCAGCGCGCGCGGCAGCTCGGCTGCAGCGACCGTGAAAGTGAGGTCGGTTGTCCGGCCATCCTCCGAAATATTCTGCACGATCATGTCCACATTGATGTTCGCGTCGGCAAGCGGCATGAAAATGCTCGCAGCCACGCCTGGCTTGTCCTCGATCTTGAGGACCATGATTTTCGCTTCGTCTTTTGCGTAGGCGATACCGCTGACGATGTGATGCTCTAACATTTCCGTTTCATCGCAAACGAGCGTTCCGCGCTTTTCAGCTTGCCCGGCTCGCGCGGGCTCGCAGAGCTCTGGTGTGTCGAAGCTAGATCGCACTTGTACACGGACGCCGCGAGCCATTGCAAGCTCCACGGAGCGCGTCTGGAGCACTTTCGCGCCCAAGGAAGCCATTTCTAGCATCTCCTCGTAAGAAACACGCGAAAGCCGCCGGGCTCCGTGGACAATGCGGGGGTCGGTTGTATAAACGCCTTCGACATCGGTATAAATGTCGCAGCGGCCGGCATTGAGCGCCGCGGCGAGCGCGACCGCGGTCGTATCGGAGCCGCCGCGGCCGAGCGTCGTAATACGGTTGGCCTCGCTCACGCCTTGGAAACCGGCAACAACCCCGACCTCGCCTTGGTTTAGGCACTCAAGCAGCTTATCGCCCTCGATGCGATCGATCCGGGCCACGCCATGCGAGCCGTCCGTGATCAGGGGGATTTGCCAGCCTTGCCAGGAGCGGGCTTTAATTCCCATCGACTGAAGGATGATCGCCATAAGGCCGGCTGTAATCTGCTCTCCGGACGAGACCACGGCGTCGTATTCGCGAGGGTCGTGGACCGGATTGGCTTCGCGCGTCCAGGCCACGAGCTGGTTGGTGTGTCCCGCCATCGCCGACACGACAACGGCGACGCGATTGCCGCCGTCCACCTCGCGCTTCACATGGCGGGCGGAATTTCTGATACGTTCGATATCGGCGACGGAGGTTCCGCCGAACTTCATGACGAGGAGCATTGTGATAGCTATGCTGGCAAGAGTGAGGTTAAGAAGCCGGAGCGGATAGCCTTGGCGTCACCGGAAAACAGGAAGGCCATCGATGGAGATTGAGGCAGAAACACGGCGAAGTCCATCTCTGGATGCAGAAGAGGTGCGGCGCTTCGAAAGGCTCGCCAAAGAGTGGTGGGACGAGCGCGGCAAGTTTCGCGCGCTCCATGCCATCAATCCCGCGCGGCTTGCGTTCATTGTGCAGGAAGTTCAGCGCTGGCGTTCGGGAAACGTGCCTGTTTTCCGCCCGCTTGAAGGGCTCAGCGTTATCGATATTGGCTGCGGCGGGGGGATACTGTCGGAGCCGTTGGCGCGGCTCGGCGCGGGGGTAACGGGGATCGATCCCGTAGAAGAGTCGATTGGCGTCGCTGAGGCGCATGCACAAGCGCTCGGCCTTCCCATCGCCTATCGCACAGCCACGGCCGAGGATATTGTGCGCGAGGGGCAGGTATTCGATGCCGTCATGGCCTCGGAGGTCGTGGAGCATGTGGCGGACGCCGGTTCCTTTCTTAGAACCTGCCGGGCTTTGTGCAAGCCGGGCGGCCTTCTGATCCTCTCCACGCTGAACCGCACCGCCAAATCTTACGGCCTCGCTATTTTGGCGGCGGAGCGCGTGCTTGGGCTCGTCCCTCCGGGCACTCATGATTGGAAAAAGTTTATAAAGCCTGAAGAGCTGGAGACGGCCCTTAGCGCGGCCGGCTTCAAACGCCTGTCGCTGAGCGGTATCGTATTCCATCCGCTAACAGGTGCGTGGGGCCTCTCCGCAACGGATACATCGGTGAATTATATGGTTTCGGCAGAGGCGGTGTAGCGCTCGTGGTCCATGCAGCTTCTCAATTCCGCGTGCGCCCCGTGGCGGCAGCCGACCAAGCTGCATGGCGCCGCCTCTGGCAATCCTATTGCGATTTCTACGGCGTCGCGATCCCCGGCGCGGTCACCGATACGCTTTGGCGCCGGCTTATGGACGGCGGCACGCCCATTCATGCGCTCGTCGCCGAAAGGGCGGCGCTAGGCGAGGCACCGGCGGGACTTGTTGGCTTCGCCAATTATGTGCTGCATCCCTATACTTGGGGGGTGGAGCTTATCTGCTATTTGGAAGACCTTTTTGTGGAAGAGCACGCGCGTGGCGTGGGCGTGGGGAGCGCACTGATCGGCGCCCTTGTCCAGCAGGCCAGAGAAAATGGCTGGCCCCGAGTCTATTGGCACACCCATCAGCTCAACGAGGCCGCGCGATCGGTCTATGACAAGATCACGCCGCCCGATCCCTTCGTGCGTTACGTTGTGAGGGTGAAATAAACTCCTTCATTTTACGTCACCTCATTCGAAAGTCCGGCGAGCCCGGCGGCGTAGTCGCGGATATCGGCTGGCCACTCTGCGACGAGAGAGCTGAATTGGGCCCCGTTGCTGGCGAACAAGGCACGGGTTGCTTCCTCGAAATTTGGCAGGTTCCCGGCCATCGCCGCCATGAACCGGTAGGCCCGTTCTTGCGATTTGCGCATAGCGTCTTTGCCCGCTTGCGCGCGGCGTGCCTCTTCGACGAGTTTGCGCAAGGTCACAGACGCGCCGCCAGGCTGCTTTGCCAGCCAGTCCCAATGCCGGGGCAAAAGCGTCACCTCGCGAGGGACTACGCCCAATTTCGGGCGGCCGGGGCCGCGAACGGCTCCCGCGTCATCGCCTTTGAAGGCGGGCCCGGTCAGACGCGCAGCAACTTCCTTGCTGCTGCCTCGCAGATCGAAATCGATTTGGCTGCCGGTATCGTCGTCAAAGATCAGCACCGTTGCATCCGGGCGTTGGGCAAGCAGCGCTTTGACCGCAAGCGCCACCTGCAAGCGGGCGCCCGAAGCGAGCCTTCGGTTTCCATCGAAGGCTGTGCAGGGGGTGGGGATATTCATGGCGGCTACTCCAGCGTCGTGGCTGGCTTAATATTACCCGGATAAAATGTACCCGTCAATATATCCGGGTAAAATAGGGTTTGCGAAGGTGCCCGATTACCATCAAACCATCCCCAAAGGCATCCATGTAGTATCATTCCCGCACAGGCTGGATTCCAGCACCGCAACTGAACGGCTCAATCGGGTTCGGTATAATCACATAGTATTGATTATCCCCTGGCTCACCTCCCAGTATGCGTGCCCCACGAATAACGGCAATTGAACGTGAAGTGCGGGGCCTTGGGCACTTGCTCACCCGTCGACGGGCTTGCGGAAACCCACACGTTCGCCGTCCTGCCGGCCTAACAAATCCTGCGGCCGCTCGGGAACGCCGCCCATGAATCGTGAAGGCTTTGCGGGCCTCCGCGGAGGCGCAACCGGCTCTGAAGTGCCAGCCGGTTTTTCCGGAGCCTCTGCCCGTTTGCGCTTGAAAAGGAATGGCAGGCCGATCATCGGGCTGCCTCCAGCGCGAATTGCGGCAACGGCACGACGTCGACCTTGAACTCCCGCGTATGAGAAAGGGCTGGAATACGCGCGCGCACGCGGTCCACTTCGCCCGCATCGATAGCGGTGACGATGACGCCCGGTTCCGTGCCTGCCTCAGCAAGGATCTCGCCCCAGGGGGAGATGACTAGGCTGTGGCCGAATGTGGTGCGCCCGTTCGCATGCCGGCCGCCCTGGGCTGCCGCGAACATGAAGCAGCCGTTCTCGATGGCGCGGGCGCGCAGCAATATATGCCAATGCGCTTCGCCGGTGACTTTGGTGAAAGCGGAGGGCGCGGTCAGAAACTTCGCGCCAGCGCGAGCGAGCGCCTGGTATTGCTCAGGGAAGCGGATGTCGTAGCAGGTCGCGATGCCGAGTCCGCCCCAAGGAAGCAGCGCAACGAAGGCGCGCGCGCCGGGCATGAAGGTTGCCGATTCCCGGTAAGTTTCGCCGGACGGGAGATCGACGTCGAACATATGGATTTTATCGTACCGGCATACGGCATTGCCGTCCGGCGCGAACAGGAACGCCCGGTTGGCGGCGCGCCCGTTCCCAACTTTGACAGCCAGCGAGCCGATATGCAGCCAGATGCCGAGTTCGCGGGCCAGGCGCGAGAAATGCGGCACCCCTTCGGTTTTCTCTTCCGGATAAATCTTTTCAAGAAGGCGCGGAGCGTCGGCCTCCATGACAAGCGTGTTCTCCGGGGTCTGAATATACTGCGCCCCCCGGCCCGCGGCTTCGCGGATGAAAGCGTCCGCTTGCGCAAGATTCTCCTGAACATCCTTGCCCGTTCGCATTTGAACGAGGCCTATGCGAAACTTATTCTTGGTGTCCGCCATTGCTGCGCCTGCTCCGTGATAGACGCATCTATTGTGCTCAGCTTTGCAGGAGCCGATCAAGCTCTCCTTTCGCATCGAGAGCGTGAAGGTCGTCGCAGCCGCCGATAGGCCGGCCGCCGATGAAAATCTGGGGCACGGTGTAGCCGCCGGAGCGCTCGATCATCGCTTGGCGCAAGCTTGCGGACCTTGAAACATCGATCTCCTCGAACGCAATGCCCCTGTGCTTTAGAAGGTTCTTCGCGCGGACGCAGTAAGGGCAAGTGGGTGTTGTGTAGATTTCCACTCGGGGCATAAATCGTCCTTTCTTGCGGGCCGCCTGTGGCGTTCCGGGATGACTGTGATGTTTTTCGCGCTGGAAGATGGGATCGCGGGGCTCTCCAGTCCAGCCTCGGGTGCTGCGGCTTAATGCTCCTGCCCCTCGTCGAACTCTGCGAGACCATGCGCAACGAGCGCGATGGCGAGCAAGTCTACGCGGGCTGCCCCGGCATCGAGGAGGACGGAGGCGCAAGCATTGGCCGTGGCGCCTGTCGTGATCACGTCGTCGATCAGAACGATGTTCTTTCCTTGCACCGCTTTTCTGCCGCCCCGGCTCATCGTGAAGGCCTGCGCGACATTCTCCTGGCGCGCCTCTTGGCTGAGCCCGACCTGCGCTGCCGTCCGCCGCGTGCGCTGTAATGCCATCACGGCAACCGGAACTCCCGTGGCGCGGCTGAGCCCCTTGGCGAGCAGCGCCGACTGATTGAACCGGCGCTGGAGCAAGCGCAGGCGGTGCAGCGGCACCGGCACGAGCAAATCGGCATCGGCAAGAAGCTCGCGCCCCGCCTCGCGCATGAGCTTGACGAAAAGCGGCAGCGGCTCGTGCTTGTCCTCGAATTTGAAGCGTACGATAAGCCGGCGCATGATCCCGCTATAAAGCGCGGCTGCCCGCGCGCGCGAAAAAACCGGCGGGTTCGCCATGGCCTGCACTGAGATATGCGGGCCCTCGCCCTCATATCCAGGCAGCGGAATGCCGAGGCGGTTGCACAGCGGCGGGGCGATGAGATGCAGGCTGCTCCAGCATTTTGGGCAAAGCAGGTTATGCCGGGTGATAAGCGCCGCGCAGGAGACGCAGACCGCCGGCAAAATAAGATCGGCCGAGTAGCGCAGGCTGGACGCGGCGAGGCTGGTTATACGCTGGAACATTTGCGGCTTTGGAAGGAATGAACAGGATCAGGCCGAATTGCTCATCCGTCATCGCGAGGGGCTTTAGCTCCGAAGCCATCCAGGAGCTGCAAGTTCCAGCCCGGAGCGGGCTTCCCTGGATCGCCGCGGTGCTAACGCGCCTCGCGATGACGGCACCGAAGAGCCATTCATTCCGATTTGGCATAAAACCTAATGGAAGGCGATGAGTTTGACCAGTCCGAACATCTTCGACCGCCGGCACATTCGCTTAAATCTCGAGCGCGCAGCGCCGGGTCTGCACGCAGTCGATTTTCTGGTCCGGCACGCAGCAGACGAGCTGACGGGCCGTCTCGGCGGGATCAAGCGTAGCTTTAGGCTTGCGGCCGATACCGGTTCCTATCATGGCGTGATGGCGCGCGTGCTGAAGGAGCGCGTGGATGGCATCGGCACCGTTTCGCTGAGCGGTGCTTTTGCCCTCGCCGAGGCTTGCCCCGGGCCGCGCGCCGTCGCAAGCGAAGAGGCTTTGCCGCTGAAGGAGGGCGCGTTCGATCTCATAACCTCGGCGCTATCGCTGCATCTCGTCAACGACTTGCCCGGCGCGCTCATCCAAATCCGCCGCGCGCTTCGCCCCGATGGCTTGTTTCTCGGCGCACTGCTCGGCGGCGATAGCCTGATCGAGCTGCGGCGGGCTTTCATGCTGGCCGAGACCGAAACGCTTGGCGGCATCTCGCCCCGCGTCTTTCCGGCGGCGGATGTGCGCGAAATGGGCGCGCTACTCCAACGCGCGGGCTTCGCCCTGCCCGTGGCAGACTCCGAGCAGCTGACGGCGACTTACGCCGATCCCCTGGCGCTGATGCGCGAGCTGAAAGCCATGGGCGCGGCCAATCCGCTCGCCGCGCGCTCGAAAAAGCCGCTGCGCCGCGATACGCTCGCCCGCGCCGCTTCCATTTACGCGGAGCTTTTCAGCGAGCCGGACGGCCGGGTGCGCGCGACTTTTGAGATCCTCTACCTTTGCGGCTGGGCGCCGCACGAAAGCCAGCAAAAGCCCTTGAAGCCGGGCTCGGCCGCGGCGCGGCTCGCCGATGCGCTCGGCACGCATGAGAATTCCGCGGGCGACAAGGCGGGCTTCGGCCGCAGCGAGCGCAAGAGCTGAGTCCCTGAAAGTACGACGCCACGGCCGTACACTCGCGACAGTCTATTACATCTCTCCGATTCAGATGCCAAACGGTTGCCATACTCTGGCGGCTAACAAGCCTTAGCCTTGCCCTGGTATACCAGAGCGATCATCACGGTTTCCATCCGCAACACTCATCTTTGTACAGGTGATTTGCGCGGGTGAAACGGGATCAAGAAAATAACTAAGTGTTGCACATTCAGGTTCAGGAGCCGGTATGGAAAGTCATGGTTTGCTCAGCGGGGAAATCACGCGGCGGCGTTTGCTTGGGGCGGGGGCTATGGGCGGCCTGGCATTGCTATCGGCGCGAGCCTTGGCGCAGACGGCAGTCGATCTCCTAGTTGGCCGCTGTCAGCCAATGCGCCGGCAACTCCCGCATTTATCTCCAGCCTCGCGTTCCTGGTGCTCAATGGGCAAATGGCTCGATGAGCAATGCGCTTTGGACCGGCGTGCGGCTGAAGGATGTACTGGACCGGGCAGGCGTTAAAGCAGGTGGCGTGCAAGTGCGATTCGGAGGCTTGGACCAGCCCTGGGGAGATGCGCCGAAATTCCTGAGGTCGCTTAACATCGATCACGCCCGCGACGGGGAAGTCATGATCGCGTTTGGCATGAACGGCGAGCAGCTTCCCCTATTGAACGGCTTCCCCCTGAAGCTTGTCGTGCCGGGCTGGTGCGCGGCCTATTGGATCAAGATGCTGAATGACATCGAGGTGTTGGATCGGCCTGACACCAACTATTGGACGGCGAAAGCGTATCGTATTCCTGACACGCCGCACGCAACCATCAAGCCCGGTGAAAGCGATGTGAAGCTGGTGCCGATCACTCGAATGGTTCCAAGATCCTTCATCACGAACATCCGCACGGGCGATTCGGTGGCTGTTGGGGCACCGGTGCTCGCGCGCGGCATCGCTTTCGGCGGAGACTGCGGTGTAGCGCGTGTGGACCTTTCCTCTGACGGCGGCAGGAGCTGGCATCCGGCACAGCTCGGAAAAGACGAAGGCAAATACGGCTTCCGGCGGTGGCAATCTCAATTTGCGCTCGCCACGCGGGGCGAACACACCCTTATGGTTCGCTGCACCAACAGCAACGGCGAGACCCAGCCAAGGGTTCCTGTTTGGAACCCGGGCGGCTATATGAAGAACACCATTGAATCAACCCATGTCATCGGAGCCTAGAGGAGAATCGATGCGCACCATTCTGCTCTTGACGGCTGCGATATTAGCTGCCTCTCCGCTGCCGCTTCCAGCCCGCGCCGATGCGCTTACGGAGCTGCACTCGCTCAAGCTCGATGTTCCCGCTAGTGACATGATGTTCCCGGACGGCCCTGGAGCGGATGCGATCAACGGCAACTGAATTGCCTGTCATTCGGCAGATCACGTGTTGAACCAGCCCTCGCTGCCGAAAGAAATCTGGGAAGAAGTGATACACAAAATGATCGAGGCCTACAAAGCTCCGATCTCCCAGGAAGACGCCGCCGTGATTGCGGACTATCTAACGCGGGTCAAGGGCACGAAGCAGGGTTATTGACCTGTGGTTGCATAGGCAAGTCCGCGGCACGCTAAGCCGAGTCCTGCAGTGGCCGGATGGAGGATAGCCGCTGCGGGACGGCGTGATGCGAGCGGCGCCGTCCTGCCGCATCGTTTCGTAGTTTCCTATGAAGCGCCCTTATATAGTCAGGCGTCGTGCCGCAGCACCCGCCGATTATTTTGACGCCCGCGTTTCTCCACTGCAAAGCGCTCGCGACAAACTTATCGATCCCATCGCCGTGTTCTTCGAAGCACCAACCCAAATCGCCGTGCGGATGCCCCGCGCCGTTTGGATAAACCCCGATAACGCCGTCGTAATCCGGCAGTAATTTGCGGAACGCCGCATCGAGCGTGGCGATAGGCCTGCAATTCAGCGCTATGCCGATGCGCCCGGGAAGGTCTGTTTTCTTGACGGCTTCGGCGAGAGGCGTTCCGTCCAAGAGCGTGCCCTCG
This sequence comes from Rhodomicrobium sp., assembly GCA_052144215.1. GTDB lineage: Bacteria > Pseudomonadota > Alphaproteobacteria > Rhizobiales > Rhodomicrobiaceae > Rhodomicrobium. The sequence continues at coordinate 12,546 of JBKQQS010000122.1, read as the reverse complement.
GGGCCGGCAACGAAGCTGATAATAAAAGGGAGCCCCGTCGCCGAAGCCGCTTCCGCCATGATTTGCCCTTCGAGGCACGCGTTGACCGTCTCGGGCAAAAGAAAATCCACGCCCGATTCTGCTAGCCAAGCCGCATGCAGCCCATGCTCTTTGCGCAGCTCGGTCTCACCTGGCACGAGATCGGGCCGGTAGCAGTCCTCAAGCGGCGCGAACGATCCGCCAACAAAGACTTGGCGGCCGGCGTTCTTTTTGGCCTTTAGCGCGATGGCAACGGATTTTTTCAGTGCGCCCTGCGCCTCAATCTCCCGCCCCGATTTGCGGAAAGCGCGAGGCGTGGTTCTGAACGTGTTGGTGATGGCCGCATCGGCCCCGGCGGCAAAATAATCGCTGTGGATTTGCTCCACCAAGCCGGGCGCTTCGAGATTGGCCGCCGCCGACCAAAGCGGCAATGCGCTTTTGTATCCCCGTCGCTGAAGCTCCGTGCCCATCGCACCGGGCAAGAGCGCTGTGCGGGCGTTGTCGATGAAACCGGCGAAGCTTTCTGATTGCTTTCTCACCTGCGCAGGACTCCGATGATTATGCGCCGCCTCACAGCGGCGAACGGTACGGATAGAATAATATTCTAGCGAGGCGATTGACAAGACGCTATTGAAGAATTTTTTTTCAATCCCAGGCTTGACGTTTAAAATTGTTTCGTTGGGGCAATGTTTTCCGGCAGCTGCCGGAGCTCGCGGGCAGGAATCCCGGCTGGCACGCGCCTGTGATGGCGCGCGAGAACTGGAGCCGATTGTTGAGGGCAGGGCCAATAGATCGCTGGGCTTGGCGCCTCCATCGCTTCCGCGCCCCGGGGGCAAGCCCGTTTGCCAAGGCGAGTTCGGCCGCGCGGGTTCGCAAGCGGACCGGTTAATGCGCCGTATGCTCGCTGGGCAGCTCAGCTGGGGCGGCCGGTTCGCGGACCTCTTCGGGAGCGGCCGCGCGGCAAGCCTGCCCGTCCCGGCGCTTCAGCCGCAGATATTCCTCCGCCGACATCACGACCAACCGATCGCGGCCCTGCTTCGTGATCGCGACCGGATCCCGCTCGGCCATCTCGCTTATGGCGTCGAATGCCCTCTGGAAGTCGCTTGCACCGATGCGGATCATGGTTGCCTTCCTCCTTTTTTGTTATGGCAGCCATCGTAACATCGTGTTGACGATCCTGGAAATCAGAAAGTTTGCCGCAACTGTGGGGGCTGCGCGGGGCAGTCATCGCGCGCTGGCAACGCTGCCGTCACGGTGAGAGCTGAGAGCGTTCACCAAATAAAGGGGATGAGCTTCTTGGTCCGCGGGCGATGGTAAACCGCGTTCTCATGCTGGTGATTTAAGAAAGCCGGGCTGGCACGGCTAGGCTCCGGAGACACGCCGGAGGCGCGCGGGAGGCTTTGCGTGGCTCGTTTCGCCTGCGGACTCGATCTCGGCAATGTAGGCGTCGACAGCTTTACTCCAAGGAGATTCGCTAAATGTTCGATTGCGAAGATACTTCTTCCAAGCCACGCGAACCTTTTCGTTGCAGAGAAAGGATTTCCGTTGCTCTAACAGAATAACGTTTTTCTCGCCGGTAACTCTTGTCATCGCCAAGCTGGCATTCAAATGAGCATTTATGAAGATCAGCTCTTGTGGAGTGAGCCCATTTTTCATCACTTCGCTGGGCTCTATGCCCATCACTCTCAACAGGCTGGGGTCGTCCATTAACATCCCGTCCGCCCGGTTGAGCAGATCGTGATGTACGATCCATTTTTGCATTTCGCGCTGTTTCGCGATACTCACCCTTGAAATAATTACAGCCGCTACGGCGCCACAGGCCGAAAGCACACTTATTGCTAAGCTAACAATATCTTTAACATCCATAATGCTTCCCTCTCCACCGGTTGAACATATGCCTTCCGTACCGGGCTCGCCGGAGCCGAAGTTGAGGGCAGGTACTGCGTCCCGATTCTGGCGCCTTTTTGGCCAGAGCGAGGATAATCGGCTGACAAAGATTGCCTTCAGCAGAGGCTCATGCACCAGCCTCGATCCGCGCCATATCGGCGTCTGAGAAACCGAAATGGTGGCCAATCTCGTGGATCAGCACATGGCGGATGACGCGGTCCACCCGCTCTCCGTTGCGGCGGGCGTAATCGACGATGGGGATGCGGTAAAGAAAGATCCTATCGGGCAGGCTGACCGGGTCCCATACGCTTTTGGACGGCAGCCCGGCGCCATGATAGAGCCCGAGCAGATCGTGCGGATCGCGGATGAGCATGACGCGGAGCGTTTCCGTATCGGCGAAATCGGCGACGCAGACCGTCACATTACCCAAAGCGTTGCGGAACTGCTTAGGCAGGCCGTCCCAGATTGCCTGGGCGGCGGCCCCGAAATCTTCCGGCGTGGCTGGCTCGCTTGTGTGAATATGCAGCATCCTTCTCCGCCTGAGATGAGGCCAGACACGCCGCCAAGCCATGAGCTTCTTCAATTCCGCAACCGCCTTGCCGGGTTCAACACCTATCGCCTGCAATGATAGGATCGCAGGCGTACACGCGCAAGGCGCCGGCCTCGTCACGCTCGTCCTCCGTTTCGGCAAGAAACCGTACCCTCACGGCTTGAGATGTTTGGCCAGGACGTCTTCCGCATCGCGTGCAGGCATGGCCCCGGACAAATAGGCGTCGAGCCGGCTCTCGCTTTCCTCCGCCCACGCCGGATCGACGTCAGGATCCGGCTTATCCATGCTGCTCAGCTCCTTATCGCTCATCGCGCCGAACGCCTTCTGGAACTGGCTTGCGCTAACGCGGATCGTGACGGGCCTGTACCTTGTACTATACGTTACCGAACAGGTCCGCGAACGCCACGGTCAGGCCTGGCGGGTCCAGGCGGATATCGCCTTCTCTCACGATTGCCGTGGGGATGGCGTCGCCCTCGCCGCGCTTGTGGTGCAAAACGACACGCCGCTTCAAATCCACGATCAGATAATGCCGGATGCTCGGCACCAGGAAATAATCGATGGATTTTGCGGTTAGATCGTACCGTTCCGTCGATCCCGAAATGACTTCCACGACGACGACCGGATCGGGGATAAGCGAAATCCCCCCGGAAAGACGGTCGCCGCAATGCACTGCCACATCGGGGACATAATAACTGTCGTCCTTGACCGCGACGCCCGGCCCGTCGATGAACGACTCGCAAGGCAGCCCCGCGGACTTGATGGCGGCGGTAAGCGCGTCTGCGGCGGCGCGTTTGGCGCGGGCGTGCTGGACGGTTTCGCGCCCCATTTCGAAGACATCGCCGCGCACGAGTTCATACTTTCCGGGACGCTTGTCCGTCCATGCCAGAAATTCGGCGAGCGTCATTTCGTGTTTTGGCAGCGCTGTCATGGGGGAATGATACACGAAATGCGCGGTGCGGGGCGATGCCTTTCTTTGCCCGGAAGCGGTAGCGTTCAAACCGGGAGCGCCGCCATCGACGCCCCGCTTCGCCGGCCGCAAGATCGAACGCCTTGACCATCGCGAAGTGCGATCAGGCCGTCTTTGGTGCCGAGCCGCCTTCCTTCAAAACCCTCTCGCAATCGGCCGCAAGCCGCGGAATTTTATTGCTCGCGACGTCCCAAACGATGTCCGGACCAACCTTGTCATACCCATGCCGCAGCCAATTGCCCATGCCTCTCAAATCTTTCCAAGGGTGATCGCCCAGCAGCGCCTTCGTATCCCAATCGAGTTTTGTTGTGGCTTCGATCACCCGCTCGATGCAGCGCTCAACCGCATCCCTCGTCTTGCGGTCTTTTTGGAACGCGGCTTCATCCATGCCCGCGATGTATTCGGCGATATAGCCGGCCTGTTCGATGACGTCTTCCAGGCGGTGTGCCGGATTGCTAGAAGGCAACGACGCGATCCTTGTCGATTTGATCCTGAAGCCTTTGTTTTCGAGCGGGCTCAGGCACGACATCTACCTCTTTTTCCAGAAGGACTTCGAGGCGCTCCTGGATGGCATCCACATAGCCGATATAGTCCAGCCCGCGGGGCGTCCGCGCCGGATCGAGCTTCACGGCGATGTCGATGTCGGAGGCGGGATTATTGTCTCCCCGCGCTGTGGACCCAAACAACGAAGCAGAAACCACGCCCAGACCTTCCAGCTCTGCGCGGTGCTCGGCCAACTTGGCGATGATGGCGTCTCTGTCCATGGCGCGAATATAACTGCAAAACCGCTGCGTTCAAAGCTGGACCCCCGCCAAGGTTAAGCCGCTTGATAATGAGAGCAAGACCGTAGCGAATATAGAGCATGAGGCGAGGATTGAAAGGGCATGCGCCATCTTGTATGCACTTTTAAGTACAAATAATAGCTTTCTGAAAATAGGTGGTAGTATGCCCGATCCGACCCTCGAAGAAGCGATAACCTTCGCAATTGGATATATAAGATCCGGGCTTGGCAGGAAGGGAATCATTAGAGACTATGGCTACGATGTTTGGGCTCCAAACGTCTCGATGGACTGGGTTTTTCGACATGGTCAACGACGGGATGAAGGGCAAGCGAGACAGCTGAGTCCAATATTTTATGAAGCCCTCTGGGAACTATGCCGGAGAGGGATTCTAAGGCCCGGAGTTCGCGAATCTCAGGGGCAGGGTGTTGACGATGGTGGTGGCTATAGCGTTACAATTAAAGGAAAGGAGTGGCTAAGCAATCTTGATGACACTGCACTGCTGTTGCTCCAACCCGGATCGTTGGGGGCAGCTTTTACAAGGTACAGAGAGCGCTTCGGAAATGGTTATTACCAGCGAACGCAAGAAGCAATTAAATGTCGAAGTGCCGAAGCTTGGCTAGCGGCTTGTGCGATGGTCGGGGCTGCCGCTGAAAGTATTTTGCTGGCTTTGGCGATTGCCAAGTTAGCCGACGAAGATGAGGTGCTGAAAAGGTATCGGGCGAAGAGTGGTCGTCAAAATCTGCTAAACTTGTTGATTGGGCAACAGGCTGACGCCATAGCTCGTCCCTTCAGGTCAGGAATTCAGCTTCTCGCCTATTGGCGTGACAATGCTGCTCATGGACATGCGTCGCCCATTTCAACAGCGGAAACTGACCAGGCATTACGTGAATTGCTGATTTTCTCTCAGTTCTCATCCGACAACTGGGTCACATTGACTAGCCCTGAGGGGTCGGCGTCCGAGCAGCCAAATTAAGTCCCCGGCCGGCCGGTTTTCACAGGCCGGCGGCGCTTGCCTCGGCGCTCGGGTTCGCCCTCCTCGGCAATGACTATTGTCTTGCCGGGCTTGATCGTGCGCAGATCGGGCGCGGGGCGCGACGGCTTCGGCTTGCCGCCGGGCAAGGGCCGCTCGGCGTGCGGTCCCATTTCGTCCAGCGTGGGCTTATGCGGCCGCGCGAGAGGCGCGCCGCCCGCCGCTGCCTTCGTGGTTACGCCGAATTCGCCGATCTTGCGTTCTTTGCTCGTTTCGGGCGGGGGAGCGATGCGGGAACTTGAAAGCTCCGCCTTGCTTTCCGCCGCGATCTCCCACTCGATGGGACTGTCCGAACCTTCGCCCGCGCCGAATAGCGGGCTTCTATCGAGCGCTTTCCGCGCGCGGTCCTTGCCGGGCGCATTGGCCTTCCGCCGCTTCGCGCCAACACCGCCGCCGCTCGTCTCCACCGTGTCCGCGCCAAGCTGCGGCACATAGGACGTGCGTCCGCCGCCCTCATAACGCCCGGCGCGATCCTCCACCTCCGACTGCCGCGCCAGCGGGTCGTCCATGACCGCCATCTCGACCTCGCGCAGGCGCTTGATCTCGTCGCGCAGCCGCGCCGCCTCCTCGAATTCGAGGTTCGCCGCCGCCTCGCGCATGCGCTTCTCCATGTCGGCGATCACGGCCTGCAAATTGTGTCCCACCAGCGGCGTCTGCGCGCCTTCCGCAAAGCCGGCGTCCACCGTCACGTGATCGCGCTCATAGACGCTGGCGAGAATGTCGCCGATGTTCTTCTTGATCGACTGCGGCGTGATGCCGTTCGCCTCGTTATAAGCCTGCTGCTTCTCGCGGCGGCGGTCGGTCTCGGCGATGGCGCGCTCCATCGAGCCGGTCACGTGGTCCGCGTAAAGGATCACGCGGCCGTCCACATTGCGCGCGGCACGGCCGATGGTCTGGATCAGCGAGGTCTCCGAGCGCAGGAAACCTTCCTTGTCGGCGTCGAGGATCGCCACCAGCGCCACCTCGGGGATGTCGAGGCCCTCGCGCAGAAGGTTGATGCCGATCAACACGTCGAAGGCGCCGAGCCGCAAATCGCGGATGATCTCGATGCGTTCCAGCGTGTCCACGTCGGAGTGCATGTAGCGCACTTTCAGGCCCTGCTCATGCGCATATTCGGTGAGGTCCTCGGACATGCGCTTGGTCAGCGTCGTCACCAGCACGCGGTAGCCCTGGCGGATGACCTTGCGGCATTCGTCGATGAGGTCGTCGACCTGGGTTTTGACGGGGCGGATTTCCACCGGCGGATCGATCAGGCCGGTCGGCCGGATGACCTGCTCCACGAACACGCCGCCGGTTTGCGTCAGCTCCCATTTGCCGGGAGTGGCCGAGACGAAGGTGGTTTGCGGCCTCATCGCGTCCCATTCCTCGAAGCGCAGCGGCCTGTTGTCGATGCAGGACGGCAGGCGGAAGCCGAACTCGGCGAGCGTCGATTTGCGCCGGAAGTCGCCTTTGAACATCGCGCCGATCTGCGGCACTGTGACGTGGCTTTCGTCCACAAAGACGAGCGCATTATCGGGCAGATACTCGAACAGCGTCGGCGGCGGCTCGCCTGGCGCGCGGCCCGTGAGCCAGCGCGAATAGTTCTCGATGCCGTTGCAGGAGCCCGTCGCCTCGATCATTTCGAGGTCGAATTGCGTGCGCTGCTCCAGCCGTTGCGCTTCGAGCAGCCGGCCGGTGGCGTTGAAGCGCTGCAGCTGCTCCTGCAGCTCCTGTTGAATGCCCTTGATCGCCTGGTTCAGCGTCGGTTTCGGCGTGACATAGTGCGAATTCGCGTAAATCTTCACGAGCGCGAGGTCTTGCGTCTTCTCGCCTGTGAGCGGATCGAATTCGGCGATGCTTTCCACCTCGTCGCCGAACATCGAGATGCGCCAGGCGCGATCCTCTTGGTGGGCCGGGAACAGCTCGATGGTGTCGCCGCGCACGCGGAAGTCGCCGCGCGCGAAGCTGATATTGTTGCGCCGGTAATGCAGGGCGATCAGATCGGCCAGCAATTGCCGCTGCTGCACGCGGTCGCCCGCCTGCACCGTGAAGGTCATCGCCGAGTAGGTCTCGACCGAACCGATACCGTAGATGCACGACACCGAGGCCACTATGATGACGTCGTCGCGCTCCAAGAGTGCGCGCGTCGCAGCGTGGCGCATGCGGTCGATCTGCTCGTTGATCGACGAGTCTTTTTCGATATAGGTGTCGGTGCGCGGGATATAGGCTTCGGGCTGGTAATAGTCGTAATAGGAGACGAAATATTCGACCGCGTTATCGGGGAAGAACGATTTGAACTCGCCGTAGAGCTGCGCCGCGAGCGTTTTATTCGGCGCGAGGATCAGCGCGGGCCGCTGCGTTTCCTCGATCACCTTCGCCATGGTAAAGGTCTTGCCCGAGCCCGTCACACCCAAGAGCACCTGCTCGCGTTCCTGCGCGCGCACGCCTTCCACCAACTCGCGGATCGCGCTTGGCTGATCGCCGCGCGGCTCGAAATCGGATTTGATGACCAGCGGCTTGCCGCCCTCGCTTTTCTCGGGACGCGGCGGGCGGTGCGGCATGAACACCGGCATATCGGTGCCGGTCAGCAGCGGGTGGTCGCCGATGGGCGGCAGCTTGCCTTGCAGGTAGGACGGCACCGGCATCGCGCCCGAGGGCTTCAAATTGCGCAGCGCCGGAATGAGATGCGCCGTGCTCTCCGACGTGTACGGCTCGCCCTGGAACGCGGCCTGCGGCGCTTCTGCGAAGCCGGTTGCCGCGGCCTCGCCCGCTTGCTTGAACTTCGATGCTTTCCCGCCGGATTTGGCCGCGCGTGTCTTTGTCATGCTGCCAAATATGGCTTAACTCGCCCCTCTCTGCCAGCCGCGAGGTCGAAGTTCCCGGCTAAACTAGGCAGCGGACTTATTTCCCTGCGCCCTATCTTTCCATTCCATGCGAATATAGTTGTCGTGCATAGCCTTGATCCGTTCTAGAGCAACTGCTTTTTTTGTACTAGGCGTTATGCTTGAGGAAAAACGCTTTGCTACCTCGCGGACGACGCCTTCACTGACGAGCCCGCGTTTGCTCAATTCAGCGAAGACAATCGAGAATGCCTGTTGATCCTTATAGGTGTTCTCAATCTTCTGGACGTATGAACTAACAAGTGTCTCATCGACCGGTTTTGCGCGCGCCTTTGAGGATTTGCCGCTTTGCTTGGTCAAGCTAAAGCTAACCGTCAGAACAAAATGTTCAATCGAGACAGTGCCGCGCTCGTTGCAAAATGAAATGATGATATCGAGATCGTCGAGCAAAGGTTTTTTTGCGAAGTCAGAGACCGCTCTGCGATAAGAAGACAAGATACTTCCGACTTGACTAAGCGAGGGAGATCGAGACTGCTCAACCGAGCAGCTTTTAGCTGTCTTGACAACGTCAGCAACCGAAGCGGTATCGCAAGCATTAAAAACAGGAGCAAAACTGCGCAGGATATTTGCGGCATTTGTCGCATGCGTCTCGTCGAAGAGCTTTGCCAATGACCCCAGATGCGCCGAAAACTGATTAGCCTTCATGAAGCTTCTCCCGTATCCATCCACCTAGATTATCGAACGCACTGCGCACGCTTTCCGCCGCTTGATTATTACCGCCAAGATAGCCGATTCGGTGGCCGGCGGCTTTTGCTAATTCTCCCAGATATGGGATGGATTTTGCAAGCGGCACCATATACTCATCCGAATAGTTTTTTGCTTTTAGCGCTTCCGAGATCCGGTCGAGCGCATTGGCATTTATATTGGTAGCTTGTTGGTCAAATGAATTTCCAACAATGCCGAGAAGTTTCAAGTGGGGACATATTTGTTTATGAATCTCGATTTGATTCAAAAAGGATTCAACTGTCTCTCCGGACAAATCATCAAGTATGGTCGGAATTAATAGGTGTGTGCTTGAACATAATGCCTGTATGGACGCCGTAGTTAAGCGAGGCGGCGCGTCGATTATGATATATTTAAATTGATCTCGCACCTGACGTTGGCTCAGTACCTCAAACAAAGAGTATCGTATATCTTCTTTGCGATCGCCGATAAGCCATTCCACTTGCAATCGCGTTTCATGGGAGGCGAGATCGTAAAATGAGGGGACCGCATAAATCTTGCTGTTCCCGGTTGCACCTGGCGTATCGACGCGTAACCATTGCCCTGAATTACCGAGTAACATCTCCGCAGCGCGAGAGCGGCCGCTTGTCCCGGCTTTTCGCTCATCGCCGTGAGCAAACGCCATCGAGGAGGCTGACCCCTGAAAGTCAAAATCGATAAGCAGAACTTTGCGTGGATCGTCAGCCTTTATACCTTTAGCGGCTAAATGTGCCGCTAAGTTACATGCAATCGTTGTTTTGCCCACGCCACCCTTAAGGTTTGCGACAATAATTATGACGGGAGAACGCCAATTAGATAAGTCGTCGTAGTTTGCCGGGCGATTGATGGGCATTTCGAGCCACGGTCCCATTCCTTCCTCCCGGACTGCGAAACGGACTTGGCTTAGTCTGCGTGAGGAGAACCACCACAACGAAAATCCGCTCCAAACGCGCCTGCTATAGATAAGCAAGATAATCGCGATTGCCCCTCCGACCGCTTTCGCTAAATATTCTCCAAAAACGATGTTTACCAGATTGTCAAATGACCAAACGCTGCCTGACATAAGACCCCCAAATGCAAACAATAGATCTAGCTTTAGCGGGACAACAAAAGCCGGTCAAGGTTGTGGGGAAGCGTAATCTCGGTGAAAGTATGCTTTGGTTTATAGAAAGCTTTGAGCGAGTTGGCTACGCCGAAAGACGCTGCAGCCTATGACAATTTATGATCCTTTCGGCGTCCGCCGTGCCATTTCCACACAGGGGCAAGGTGTAGCCGCGTTGCTGGCGTTATTCGCGGCTGTAAGCTTTGTACGAGAGAAAGGCGCCCGCCGCCAAAAGGACGACGGCAACGGCGGGCAAAACGCCCGGTGTCTGCACGGCTCCCAATCCGTATTTGAAAAGCTGCAAGGGGAAAAGTATGCGCAACAGGCCGCCCAAAACCGCGATCCAGCCAAAAACCGTCACCAGCACCGGCCAGCCGGCCGTCCACCGGTTGTGATAATAGAGGATCGCCAGTCCTGCGACGAACAGCTGGAAGCCTGAAAGGAAGACGATTGCCGGACTCTGACTGACCTGCTCGATTAGACCCGGCCAGGCACTGAGGTTGAGCAAAACCGCAAGGGCGCCCGCCACGAGCGTAGGACCCAGCAAGGCTGCGATGGTTTTCGAGGTCTGCATGCTGCGATCCTCCTAAATAAGACCATGAATTATGCCAAACGGCCATAACGGTGACCCATGCTAGGTCATTCGCGCGACGCAGCGTGTGAAGCGGGGACGGCGCCGGTAAAGACTTCCACCTTTCAAAATTATACGCCAGATTTGAGCCGGGAAGAAGTGCGTCCTGGCGGCTCGATCGTTGCACGCATGCCCGCGGCCAGCATATCGAGGAGACGCCGGAAGCTTTCATCCACATCGAGCGGCATGCCGAAGCCGCCGCGTAGCTCCAACTCGATGAACCCGCCAATTGCTGCGCGCAAACACCGGACCGTATGCAATGCGGCTGGCCCCTCAAAGCCATACTCACGCAGCATCGCCAGAAATACGCCAAGATAGGCGTCGGCGATGCTTTCCGCTTTCCCGCCTCGTCCATGCAAGCTGCGGAATGTCGCGGCATAGAGCCCCGGATGTGACTTGGCATAAGCTCGTTGGGTATGAGCGAGCGCTTCGAAGGCATCCCGGCCCGCCCGGCCCATAATCGCCTCCCGCGATCGTTCGAGAAGCTCGCTCACGGCCAGCGCGGTCAGCTCGTCCAGTAGCGCGGTCAAGCCCTCAATATGATTGTAAAGCGAAGGCGGCTTGACATTGAGCTTGGCGGCGAGCCTGGTAAAGGTTACCGCGTCAAGGCCTTCCTCATCGGCGATGCGTGCAGCCGCGGCGATAACACGTGCGCGGTCAAGTCCGGCCCGGGGCATCAGGGCAGAGTCCCGATAAACTCCGCTATGCGCGGACCGGCGGTTTCAGGCGCTTCCACCTGGGGATAGTGACCTGCGCCTTCGACAAGGGTCAATTTTGCGCCGGCCCGCAAGGCAAGCGACTTGGCCTCTGCCGCAGCGTCGCCGAAATCCTTGTCCCGTGTACCCATAATAATGAGCGCCGGCTTTTGGACCCGGCCGAGGATTGCTTCGGTATCGGCCTTCGACAGTTCCACCATGGCTCGAAGTGCGTCCATCCGGCCCAGCTCATGGAGATTGGCGGCAAGCGCAGCGCGATAGGCTTCATGATCGGCAGGTTTGTGCATCGTGAATAAGCTATCCCAATACCAGGTCCAGAAAGAAACGCGCCAAGGACCGGCAAAACCGATTGCAGCCGCGGCCTTCATGTAAATCGGGGCAGGGTAATCGCGCAGTATGGGCCCGATCATGACGATTCCCCTGATCTTGTCCGGTGCGTCGTGAGCGGCCCAAAGCGCCGAGCCCGCGGCAAACGACGTGCCTATGACGGCAGCGGGTCCTGCGCCGAGCTCATCGATAAGGGCTAGGGCATCTTGTCCAACAGCGTGAGCGGAGTAGTCGCTCCAGCGAACGCTCGATTGTCCGTGCCCGCGCACGTCGAACGTCACCACGCGATAGCCTGCCCGCGCGAGGAGCGGCCTTAGGTAGCGGTACTCGCCACGGAGATCTCCCATACCCGGTATAGCGATGACCAAGGGTCCCGTGCCACCTGTATCGTCGTAGGCAATGCGTCCCTCCGGCCGGGTAAGAAACTTGGCGGGAAGAAGATCGTTCACGGGAGGCGTTTCAGCAGGCGCGCTCGCGCAGCCTGCTGTCATAAGCATCAAAAATGCGGCGATTGGCAGAGCCGGTTTCATAGCGCCTCCAAAAACTAATGACAGTAGTTTATTAGCGTCTACGAATAGTGTTGGCAAGCCGCATGTGCGCTCGCGATGGTCCTCTATATCCAAGCGCCCTGGTGGCCGAACGCTCCCGCCGCCGCCCTTGGCGGCGCGCGCTAGAGTGCGGTGCGTTCAATTAGAGCATTTCATGTTTTGACTGAAGCGTAGCCATCGTTTTCGAAGTAGTTTCTGCACTCGCCAGGGTCGATGGTTGCGACGAGGCCGCCGATATAGGTGCAGGCATCCTCGATGGTGCGCTTTTGGGCGCATCGCATCCAGTGCTTGATCTTGGCGAAGGCCTGCTCGATTGGGTTGAGGTCCGGAGAATAGGGCGGCAGGAACAAGAGCCTGGCTCCGGCCTTTTGGATGGCCTGCCGGACCGCCTTGCTCTTATGGCTGCC
>JBKQQS010000121.1:0-4221 GCA_052144215.1 Rhodomicrobium sp. | reverse complement strand
GTGGGCCATCTGCGCAACGACAGCGTTTACCGGCACGCGACGCTGCGCGGCCTGCCCAACGCGCTGGTGGAGATCCGCCAGGATCAGATCCGCGAGGCCCAGGGCCAGAGCGAATGGGCTGGGATACTCGCCGACTGCCTCACCGCGATTTTCGCCAGTCCGGCAAGCGCTGGCCCGCTTTCCCGCGTGAAGCTTTGCGGCTCGAAATCCGAAGCAGGGTCTTAGGCCCCGCTGTCGCTGAAGGAGGAGTTATAGACATAGCGTCACGCCCCTCACCCCAGCCCTCTCCCCATGGGAGAGGGAGTCCGCTCGCAGCCGTTGAGAAGGCGACCCTTCTCCCATTGGAAGAGGGACGGATGGGTCAGGCCTTCACAAGGCCGATATGATCCTCGATGCGCTCCACGCGCCCGCGAATGCCGCGCATGTCCTTTTCCATGACGTTTTGGGTGCGCTGGATTTCAACCAGCTTTTCGTTGTGCGCCAGCAGTAGCGCGGTGTGCTGCTCCTGCGTTTTGGCGATGGCCGTCACTGCGCCGACGAGATTGACCACGGCCGGTTCGAGCACGTTGAAACGCCGTTCCGTCTCCTGGCGGAACTCGATCATCTCCGCCTTGAACCCCGTCATCTCCTGCTTGAACCCGGTAAACTCCTGGCGAAACTCCGCCATTTCGCCGCGCATCTCTTGCAGCAGCCGGATGGTGTGACTTTCGACGTTGTCATTGTCGCTCATAACAATATCTTGCCTCCACCATTCACAAAACACAAGCAACACATAATACCCGGGAAGGGCCGGAACCAGCCGTTTGTTCTCTAATTGTTCGCATCTGAAACTTGCGTGAGCCTTGCCGCAGATCGCTTCCGCGCGTTCTCCACACGGGGCGCAAGATAGCCACCTCTCTGCCCCTTCGTGATGCTCCTGCTCTCGCTCAAGCCGCACCGGCATCCCGGTTGTCAAACCAAGCAGTTCCGGCGATAAGCGTAGCGGGGACACTTGGGGGCGCGCGCATGAATCGGGACGAGACGGTCGCGTTATTACAAAAGTGCGAGGAGGCTCGTGCTTCGGCGCTAGCGCAGGGCGCATCAGAGCAATCTGCGCAGAAGCTTGCCGCGGATATCTGGAACTCCTGGGCTCAGCTACTACTCGAAAGGCAAAGCAAGCTGAAGGATAGGGGCCTTTGGAGGGCGTCCGTTGAAGCCGGCAGCACCTCTTACATGGAAAGACAAGCCGGCCTTAACGAAGAAACGCAAAAATGGATTTCAGATGCATTCGTCGATTTTTCAAAATTGATGTTTCTTCCATCCGCCTACGAAGTTGACCTAAATCAGCTAATTGTTGAAAAAGATCGAAGAATAATAAGCCAAGAACAATGGTCTTCAACACTAAATTTCGAAAATGTAACCGTTGCAAATCGGGACCTAAGTTTTCGAGGATACATATTCCCCGGGAGTTGCGACTTTTTTGGCTCTTTCTTCCTCGCCCCAGTAGACTTTTCAAATAGCCAATTCGCAGATACGGCCGGATTTAGGCGTACCCATTTTATCGACAGAGCGCTTTTTGAGCGGGCTGAATTTAGGGGTCACGCATGGTTTGCGCGAACACGCTTCAGCGAGCAGGCGCATTTCGATCTCGCGAAGTTCCGGGGCTTGGCCCGATTCGCCGGTGCAATTTTCGAAGACATCGCCACGTTTCCCGAGTCGGAGTTTAATGAGGCGTGGTTCCGTTCGGTAACTTTCACAGGCCGGGCCGAGTTCAACGGATGCGTATTCTTCGATCAAGGCGACTTTATAGCCTGCCGAAGCGATTTCGCCTTTCTGCTCCAGCACGTGAGATTCGCACGTAATCCGCCGAACTTTACTCAAGCAGACTTTAAGCAAGCGCCGGATCTTGACGATGTGGAGTTTCCGCTTCCGGGCTTTTGGCGCGGCGGCGACGCGAAGCTGGTGCCGAAATACCGCGCGCTCCGGCGGATGGCGATCCAGGGCGCGGATTACGAGCGCGAGCAGATGGCCTACAAGGGCGAGCTGCGCTCCCGGCGCTGGACGGTGGACAAATGGTGGTCCATCGGCACATGGATCGGCCTGTTCTACGACGCCTTCGCGGATTGCGGGCGCTCCATCGTGCGGCCGGCCAACGCTTGGCTCGCCAGCATTCTCCTGTTCGCTGCGTTCTATTGGCAGCGGGCGGCGGCGGGCGTCGAGGCGCGCTGCGAGGAGGCCGGCGGCGCGGCGGTGCAGGCGCTGTTTCTGTCGGTGAAGAACGCGCTGGTGATCTTCGGCGGCACGCGCGACGCGCGGGTGAACCAGGCTTATCTCTGCCTCTATAATGGCAGCGCGGAGCAGCCGCACATCCCGCCCACGGTGACGTTCGTGGAGACGCTCGCGCAAATCCCGGTAAGCGCCACGTTGATCTTCCTGTTCCTGCTCGCGGTGAAGAACCGGTTCAAGATCAAGTAGCGCCGTCCACGCGCATCGTCCGCGAAGGCGAGCTGAAGCTGATCGGCGATGAGATAATGCTCTATGCTGGGCGCGCCGTCCCAGCAAACGCGGCCATGGCCTCCTCCATTAGCCGCGCCTCCTCCCCGGCATAGCGCGGAGAAATATGGAACGGCTCGATCCAGCGCACGCCTGCCTCGCGCGCGATCTCTCCTGCCGCCGCGGTGGTCAAATGGGCGCGATCGGCCGCCAATGCGGCGTCGGCTTGCGCAAAAGTGGTCTCGATGAACAGTACATCGGCGTTTTGAACAAGCGCAACGATTGCAGCGCGGTTGGCGGCCGTATCGGCGGTGTCGGTTACATACGCGATTTTCTGACCCGGCGTGACGGTCACGAGGCCGCGCAGGCTTCCGAGCGGCATCTCGCTCTGCTGCCGCGAGTCCGTTGGCGGCCCAACGCGGATCGGATGGTCATCCGGTCTTTTCTCCACGATTGCGCGCTTAAGCTCGGTTAGCCAGGGACCGACCTGCAGCCCCAGCTCCAAAAGCCGGCTCTTCCAAACGTTGACATGAGCGGATTCCTCGACCGCGAATGCAAGACATGGCGTGCCGTGATCGAGAACGGCGGTCGAGACCTTGAAACGCGGCTCGCTGCAGATAAGACCCTTGCCGATGAGGCCGCTGGGCTGCGGTTCCAGCGCGAATGCGTTCTTGAGGCGAAATACCGCTTTGCGGGTTTCAAGAGAGGGCAGAATCTCGGTCACCCGGAGAACGAGGTCGTTGACATAGCGGCCAACGAGATTCCAGCGATAAGCGTGCAGCTTGTGCCCCACTTGCTCGATAAAGTCCGGCGGACCGTACAGGTCGAGCTTTTTTTCGCGCCCGGCCAGCACGCGCAGCAGCCGGTCGAATCCGATGAAATGATCGATATGGGTGTGGGAGACGAATACATGATCGAGGCGATGTATCTTTCTCGGCGGCAGGTTTGAAATGTCGCCCAGGTCGAACAGGATGGTCTGCTTTTCGAACAGCGTTTCGATGTAAAGCGCGGGATCGCCAGTGCGCCCATTCACCAGGTTAGGATGCAGGAACGGGCGCATGAGAGATCCGGTATGAGCTAGCTTTCAGGGCTGACGCGATGGCGCGTTCGCGGGAACGGCCGCACTGACGTTATGGAAATGGGTTCCGGTTAACAGGCGGTAAAGTCCTGTAAGCGGTGCGGCATGGTTAATGTGGCCATGGTAAACGCGCGAAACTCATATTTTCCGCCCGCCGCTTTTTGCGAATCTTTTCGCGTTTTTGGCCGGATTCCACGATTCCAAAATCCGTTTAAATATATTTGCAATTCGCGGATTAACCATGAAACGGTGCATTTCGCGCACGGATGCGGCCAACGCCAATCCGCATTGTTCCGGTAATATCAATGACATGGCGGCCAATTAAAGGTTCCGGAAGGAGTCTTGGGCTATCCTGGGCGCCATAAAGAAGCCGGCCGGCAGGGAGCTACTGAGGGGGAAATGGGGAAAACCCAGTTAATAATTAGTTCGCAAGGGTGGGACAACCACAGGCCGCGAGCTATCGCGCCGGCTGTAAGATCGCTGTAAGCAACCGGGGATATCGTCCCTGTCCTGCCGGGCCGGCGCGGTTTGCCTTCCGGCATGAGTTTTGCGTAAAGGCCCTTGCCAACTCAACAGGTAAGGGGCCGTTAAC
This sequence comes from Rhodomicrobium sp., assembly GCA_052144215.1. Taxonomy (GTDB): domain Bacteria; phylum Pseudomonadota; class Alphaproteobacteria; order Rhizobiales; family Rhodomicrobiaceae; genus Rhodomicrobium. The sequence goes on along the minus strand of JBKQQS010000121.1, from coordinate 79 downwards.
CGACGGGGTATCCGATGAGGAAGTCGAAAGCCGATTTTCTGGAGCTGCTCGCAAGCGGGGACTATTACGTGCTCCAGAA
>JBKQQS010000120.1:0-43465 GCA_052144215.1 Rhodomicrobium sp. | reverse complement strand
AGGCCCTTTACTTTTTTCGCGTGTTACACAGCAAGATAAACAAGCGTAGGCTCGGCTGCGGTAGAATGACGCACGCGGAACTTCTGCACGGGGCACAGGCTTTTGTTGCGGGGCTGTAGCGCCGGATTTACGCTATGACAGGCCTGGAGGCAACGGCTGCAGCTCGGGTCTCATCGGCGTAAACTCTGGCCAAGCTGCATGCACCCTGCGCTGTACGCAGGATCCCGTGATATCGTGCAATAGCTCTAGGCGGGCATCATGCAATTCTTGAGAGCTTTTTTTGCCGCTTCGATGCTAGCGGCCTGGACGCTCGGCGCCGGCCCGGCTCAGGCTCAGGGCATCGCGTATTCGGACGCAGAGCTGCTTGCGGCGCTCGAAAACTCCTATTGGATCGCGTTGTCTGAGCCGCGCCCCAAGAAGATCTACGTGCTCGCTGCGCCCTGGTGCCCGGTTTGCCGCCAATTGCACAAGACTTTGTCCGCGCAATCGTCCGATGTCGAATACCGCTTCATTCTGACAGCGCCAAGGTCGCCGTCCGATCGCGTGAAAATTGGACAGGCAGCCTTCTCGCGGGCAGCTGCTGCCCTCGATGAGGTTTATAGCCGTGGAACGGATGCCGGAAGGAAAGCCACGCCTGCCGGGACTTTTGCCGATGGCCTCAATGACGCGCTGTGGACGGCCATCAACCCATCGCTGCAGGCACGTTTGGGCCAGCCTATCGGCTTACCCGTGCTCGTCTTCCTCAGTTCTGGCCATTTGCGCGCCGTTGCCGGTCTCCCATCCGATCTCGCGGCACTGGCGGCGAGCGTGGACGCGATGAATGCGCCAGTCAATACGCCTCCCCGGCTGTCGTCTCTGCTTGCGGCACCCCCGCAATTAACGCCCATCGACGCGAAGGTCGCTTACGCCCGGCGCGATGGCGCCGCCCTTTATATTGCGCCCAACTCCGCCGCGACGAAGCTCAGCCGGCTCAAGGCGGGTGTGGGGTTCATGGCCAAGGCCGTAACGGAGCGGGACGGAGAGCGCTGGTACGCTTTCCAGTTCGTGGCGGGCGGGCCGCCCGCTGCCTTTGGCAAAGCGAGCGACTTCCGGTGATGCATTGAAGTGGCGGCACTGGCAACGGCCAATTTGGCCGCAGCCAGCTATGCCAGCACGTAAATTCACGGAGCCCCCGCTAGGCTGCTCCGCATCGCCGCAGGCCTTCGAAAGGACGGCGAATGCGGCGCCCCTCCGCGGCGGTCTCCCGCTTGAAAGCGGTCAGGCTCAAGCCATAACCTTCTTGCACTCGTCGGCGCAGGCAGCACAGCTGTCAGCGCAGGCTTTGCAGATTGCGTGCTCCTTTTCGTGCTTGCGGCATTCGTGCTCGCAGTCGAGGCAAGTCTCGTGAGCGACCTTGGCGAGTTCGGGCAGATGCACAGAATTCGCCGAGGCAAGCCGGGCGAGGGCCTCGCACATGGCGCTCATTTGGTAAGCGCTTTTTGCGCAGGCGGCGACAGACATATCGCCCGCAACAAACAGGGCGAGGCAATGGCTGATGCAAGCGTCTCCAGCCGAGACGCAATTTCTGGCCGCCTCGCCGAGCTTCGGATGCCCCATGTGGGCCGAGTGGTCCATATGCTCCATGTCCATATGTTCGTGCTCGTCCGCCAACGCTTTGCTCGCTGCAATCGCCAATGACGCTCCGCCAATGGCCACACCTAAAAGCTCTCTGCGGTTCATGGTTTTCTCTTGCTCCTTTTGCTGACTGGCAACGTATCGGACAAGGCTTAGAAATTCCGCCGGAGATAAGTGCTCAGCCGAAACACATTTATTTTCTGCGCCGGCCCCGCCTCTGCGTCAAGCGGCATCGCGATTTGTAGGCGGTCTTTTCCGCATGCGTGTAGACCGGCGGTGGGAACCGTTACGCAGCGCCAGAACCTGGTTAATTTGGACATGCTTAATGGGGGTGGATTCTCATATTTTCTCGCCGCAAAACGCGCGATTTAACGCGTTTTCAGCCGCAAAAGTGCGATTCAAAAAGTCCGTTAAACTTGTTTTATTGCTGGAATTAATCAAGAAGTATAATCTGTGGTTGCTTTGGAGCGCCGGTACTATCGCGCTTTCTTCTGCGTCCTAACCGACTTATATTCCGTATTATCAATGCGATAGCTTGCTGGGCGCCACAGCTTAAGGCTTTGGCAAGGCGCATTCGCTACAATCGCCGCTTAAATGCGGCAGCGTCAATTGAGCAGAACGGAATAAGATGAGGGGAAGCGGCGAGGTTAACGGCGATTTATTTAGTATAAGCGGCAGCCGCCGTGCGCCAACCGCTGGAGGCGGTTGCCCGCCTCCCAGCCTGCGGCCCCGTGTTCATGGCCGTAGGCTGAAACTCATGGCACTGGAAGGCATGCCGTATCGCGGATGGGCTTTCCAGCGCGGCCGCGAGAACGAACAGGAGCAACGCGGTGATAAGAACGTCGGCCAAATGCTTGGCTTCGGTCAACGGGCTCCTGCGCAGATAGTATAAGAGAGCTTTGTACGTCGCTAGCGAAGCAAAAAGGTAGTGTCCCTCGTTGCCTATCAAGAAACTCCACAGCTGTTGTGCCGTACCTGTGAGAACGTTGATGCACGGCTCGGGTCCGTACATGCCGGTGTTTGCCGCGGCTCCGAGCGCGCAGACAATCGCACCTGAATCGAAACAAGTTGGTGACATCGCCATCTCTTTCATAAGGTTTCAGTCGCAATGGGCGCTTGCTGGCGGCCAATAGAGGCCGTCAAGGTCTGGTCATACGCACTCCTTTCCTACCGAAATACCATTCGCGGCTGAGTTTTTTTTCCGTATGCATTTGCAAAACCGCGAATACATCGGGCGGTGCACGTTATAGCGTCCACCGTTGCAACGCCTCGCCTAAGCGAATCTACGCGCTGCCCCTCACCAGCCGTTAACAAATTACCCGTTTAACGTGAAAGGCATGTGACGGGCTTACGCCTTCAATTCGCTCGAATTGATGCCGTAATACACTTCATTAGCCAGACGCAGCGTCACTTTCGCATTAATCAGGGTCACGCAAGTCGCACGCCTGTCATCGATCCGTTGTAGACTTCCGGGAATCGCTTGGAGCCGCGCAGGCCGCGGGAAGAAAAGAAGCGGCACACATCTCATGCCTCGTGACACTTCAGAGCTGGATTGGCTGGAAGCGCTAAGCTGGGTACGCTTGCGCAAGTTAAAGCCCGGCCCGCCAGAGACCCGGCTGCCATCCGAGGATGCGCTCGCTAAAGAGTCGGGCTATACCCGCGCCGTGATGCGCCGGGCCCTCCAGCATCTCGTCGACAACGAAGAACTGATTAGCAAGAAAGGTAGCGGATACTATACGATCTATAATTTGAATAGGACCGTAACGATCGGCAAATCTCTGGAGCCGAATACCTCGGTCACCGACGATACCGAAGTGCACGGATTCGAAGTTATAGAGTCCAGCGAAGAAGTTGGCCGGTATTTAAAAATTAGACCTGGCGAAAGTGTGGTATACTTCAAAACAAGGCGTTTTGTCTCCCACAAGGAACACAGAAAACCATGCCTCATAAGCAAGCATTATATCCGCACGGACAAGGTCGATGTAACCAGCTTTAAGGCCAATTTGCTGAGGTACAGATCGGTTTCTTCCGCAATCCGGCACGAACGCGTATCTGCCTACCTTAGGACGTCCACGGATGTCTTCGGCCGCTTACCCAATGCCGAAGAACGTGAGGAGCTCATTATAGGACCGCTCGATATCGTGATCGAAACGCATAGCGTTAATGCCGATGCAGCTAGGGATCCCATTGAGCTCACGGTGAGCTGCTGGCCCGCGCATATTTGGACCATCAGATTCGAACTCTGAACTTCAGTCCTTCTAGCTGCCCAGCCCCGCTACTCTTCCCGGGGACGGGTGCGCAGCTGCTTCACAGCCCCGCGCACAGCTTTAGTCTGAAGCCGGCGCTGCTTGCTCGCCGCTGTTGGTCGCGTGGCCCGGCGCGGCCTTGGCGCCGCCGCTGCCTGCCGGATAAGCGCGGCAAGCCGCTCACGGGCGTCGGCGCGGTTACGCTCCTGGGTGCGATAACGCTGCGCGACGAGGATCAGCACGCCATCCTGGGTCATCCGCCGGCCGCTAAGCTTGACGAGGCGCTGAAAAACATCGGGGGCAAGCGAGCGCGAGCGCACCGCGTCGAAGCGAAGCTGCACGGCGGTCGCCACCTTGTTGACGTTCTGACCGCCGGGACCCGAGGCAAGCACGAAGCGCTCCTCGATTTCCTCCTCGGGGATTTCGATCTGCGCTGTAATCCGGATGCCTGCCATGCGCCCCGCTTTCGTCGCGGCTCAGGCGCCGCGCACTTCGTCTTCGGCGAAGCGCTGCTGCTCTTCCATGACAAGACGCGCCAGCTCGCGCTTCAGCCGGTTGAACTCGGGCTCGCTCGAATCGCGCGGGCGCGGAAGCGGGACCTCCAAATCGCGCTTCACCGTGCCAGGGCGGTAAGTCAGCACGGCGATCCGGCTACCTAAATGAATCGCTTCGTCGATCGAGTGCGTAACGAAAACGATCGTCTTGCGCAAGCTTTGCCAAATTCGCAAAAGTTCGTCTTGGAGCGAACGCCTGGTGAGCGCGTCGAGCGCGCCGAAGGGTTCGTCCATGAGCATGATCGGCGGATCGAGTGCAAGCACGCGCGCGATGGCCACGCGCTGGCGCATGCCGCCTGACAGGTCTTTGGGGAAGCGCTTGCGGAACTCTTTGAGCTTTAGAAGGCCCAAAAGCTCCTCCACGGTGGCATCGATTTCGGCAGACGAGGCGCCTTTGATCTCAAGGCCGAAGGCGATGTTCTTCTCCACCGTCATCCACGGAAAAAGCGCATATTCCTGAAAAACCATCCCGCGGCTCGGGCCGGGCCGTAAAATTGGCTCCCCCTCTACGGTTATGCTGCCGCCGGTTGGCTTGATAAACCCGGCGATCGCGTTGAGCAGCGTGGATTTCCCGCAGCCGGACGGCCCGAGCAGGCACACGAACTCCCCCGCCGCTATGTCGAGGGAAACGTTTTGAAGCGCGGCGACGGCGGTACCCTTGCGGCCAAACACCATGCTGACATTATCGATACGGATTTGAGACTGGCCGTCCGCACAACCCTCTGCGGCGGGCTCGAAAGGTGCGTCGTCCATTGTGGAGCCGGTCCCGTCCATCAGCTTTCAAGTCCCCGGTGCCAGCGCAGGAGATATCCGGTAAGGCGCGCCATTATGAGGTCCAGCGCAAGGCCGATCATGCCAATCGTGACCATGCCCGCGATCACCTTGTCGGACCACAGATATTCGCGCGCTTCTAAAATGCGGTAGCCAAGGCCACTATTTACCGCGATCATTTCCGCCACGATGACGACAATGAAGGCTGTGCCAAGCCCGATGCGGGCGCCGGCCAGGATATAGGGCATGGCGGCCGGCACAATCACCCGGCGGAACAATGTGAAGGAGCCGGCGCCGAGATTTTGCGCGGCCCGGATATAAATACCGTCGACTTGGCGCACACCGGCGATGGTGTTGAGCAGGACCGGAAAGAAGGAGCCGATAGAGATGAGAAATAAGGCGGGCGGATTGCCCAGGCCGAACCAAAGGATGGAAAGCGGGATATAGGCTATGGGCGGGATCGGGCGTAAAAACTGCACAAGCGGATCGAAGAGCGCATGGACGCGCTTGTCGGCACCCATGAGAAGGCCGAGCGGAAGTGCCAGCCCGGCTCCGATCACAAAGCCGGCAAGCACCCGGTACAAGCTGCTATAGGCGTCCGACAGCATTTCGCTGGAGTTCAGCCATGCCAGCCAGTCATAGTGTGGAGAGAGCGCATCTTGAGGGGTAAGATAGGCGATCCACCTCTGCACGACCGCGCCCGGGGACGGCAGGATTTCCGGGCGGAAAACCCCAGTTTGCGATAGCGCATGCCAAAGCGCAATCAAGAGCACCGGTACGATCAGCCCGCGCAGAAACCGGTCTATCCGCGGCATGGTTAGTCCACCTTAACGCTGGCGATGGCCTCTTGCAGCAGATCGAGTTTCACGAAGCTGGCCGCCTTGGGCGGATTGGCCATGCGGCCTACGTTCAACTTTTGCATGTAATCGGTGGTTATCTGCACGTGCTCTACGGTCAGGTCGAAGGAGTACGGTGAGTTCCCGATCGCGTCCTTGAAGTCTTGTCCCGTAATCTGGTTTTTGAACATGACTTCTTTTACGTATTTCTCGGCCAAATCGGGGTGCTTCATGAATTGCTGGGTTGAATCCACGAAACATTTCATGACACGGAGCGCGACGTCGCGGTTGTTGTAAAGCTTCTCGGTCATGACGAACCCCCGGGCCGGTGTTCCCATGGGCGTATCGTAAGGCTTTATAACCTCGACGCCATATCCCTTATTGATTGCCTGGCTCGAATAAGGCTCGGATTGCGACATGGCATCGATATTCTTGCCCTGAAGCGCCTGGTTCACATCGGGATAGCTGCCGAGATAGACGATCTGCACGTCCTTGCCGGGCTTGTCGGACCAAGTCAGCCCGTATTTGTCCAGTTCCGCCAGAAGCGCAAGCTCCTGGGCGCCGCCGCGCGCAACGCCAACCTTCCTGCCTTTGAGGCCGGGAATGTCCTTGACCCCGCTCTCCGGCGTCGCGACAATCCGTACGCCGCCCTTTGCGAAGCTCGCCACAAGATAAACCGGCAAGCCCTGAGCGCGGCCGGCGATTGAGCCGTCGAGGCCGCTGGCGGTGATGTCGACCTCCCCCGCCGCCACGGCAGGCAGAATATCGATCCCTTTCGGAAAAACCCTCTCTTGGAGGTCGATCCCGTATTTCGGGCAAACCTCCTTCATGTAGGAGACGGCACCGTAATGAGCGAATTTCAGATTGCCCAGCCGGACAAGATCGGCGGCTTTCGCGGAGGTAGAGGCTGCGGCGAGGAGAAGTGCCGCGGCTGCGAGACAGCCATGAGCGAATTTCCTGAGCTTGAGCATTCCTTGCGCTCGCACCTTTCGAAGGTTGCAATTCTGCCGGAAGGTACTTGAAGCGGGGTATGCGTGCCAGATAGACCAAAGGCGCCCGGCACGCTTATTTCGGGAGATCAACGGCTAAGCTGCGGCTGTTGGCCGGTTGCGGAAGAAAAGCGCGAGCACCATGCCGGCGAAAAAGCCGCCGATATGGGCCATATAAGCGACGCCGCCCGCGCTATCGGCGGTCTTCGCAAACTCTCCCGCTGCGCTAACGAATTGCAAGGCGATCCAGCCGCCAATTGCGATGAGCGCCGGCAGGTGCACGGTACCGGCGTTGGTCATGAGCTTCACCGTGCCGCGGGGGAACATGAGCACATAGGCGCCAAGAACGCCCGCGATGGCGCCGGATGCGCCGACGTTCGGCAGCGCCGAGTGCGGCATGAAGGCCGCTTGAGCAAACATCGCAAGGACGCCTGCGACGATGTAGAAGACGAGGAAGGGTAGATGCCCGAAATTATCCTCGACATTGTCGCCGAAGGTCCAGAGGTAGGCCATGTTGCCTATGAGGTGCAGCCAGCTGCCATGGAGGAACATGGAGGTGAGGAGTGTTGGGAAATGCTGGGCGGGGTGCTCGAAGAATTCGCTCGGGGTAAACGCCCATTGCTTTACGAACGCTTCGCCCTGGTTCAGCTCGGCGAGGAACGCCGCTACATTCGCTATGATGAGAAAGTAAGTGATGAAGGGTGTGGTGTGATGCTCGCTCTCGTCCGTTCCAACCGGGAATACCATGGCAGGCTCCTCAAATGCAGGGATGAAAATGCGCTTCCAGCGGCCCGCGTAGCGCCGCTGTTTCTAACCGCACTCAGTTTTATTCAAAATTTGACGGAGCGCAAATCGTACGCAGGCAATCTGTTCCTGCTGCCTCATCGAGGCTCCGGCTTATTCTCGATTTCTTCCGCCTTGCGCAGAGCCCGGCGCAAGTGTGTGAACGCGCCCCATCCGGACAGGATTGCGACGAAAGAGAAAGCATAGAGATTGAAGGTGCCGTGTCCTTTTGCGATCGACTGCGCCACATTCAGGCCGACGTTGAGCAGGGCGACGGCGAACAGAAACGCTTGAGAGGCACCGATCAAGATCAAATCCTTGAGCGAGCGGGATGCCTGCACCGCCGCTCGCATTTCGCTGAACGAAATGCGCTCGTTCGATCGCGGCAAGTGAGCCAGGATAGGCCGCAGCCGGTAAAGCTGCACCCACGCGAAAACTTGCAAGAGCACAAAAATGAGCGCGAACACCATGACAACCAGAAGAACGTAGTCTGCAATTCCGGGGTCGCGATCGTGGAAGCCGAAATAGGCCCATGCCATCACCGCGATCACGATGAAGATGCCGAGCACAAGGCCCATCGTGACCGGCCGGCTCGCTTGCTTCAGCTTGAGAACTTGCACAATTTGCGCTTTTTGGGCGTCGTTCACGAGGTAGTAGCGGCTTGCCCCGAAGAGCCATAGGGCTGGCGCGCGATAGACGTAACCATCTGCTACTTTTTTGAAGACGGCATATTCGATCCCAAAGCCGTTCACGGCGGTCTCCTTGGCTTTCTTTCGCGCGCATCGCTTCCTTAGATTTGTCGCATGGCCGAACGCCAAGGTTCAAGAGCGCCGCCCTTTGCCGCCGCGAAGGCCCCTCTTGCTCCGTTGGGAGAGAATAACGTCTATGTCCAGGCGAACACAGGCTGGTCGTAGTCCCGGACCCGCGTATTGCGGCCCGCGAGCACCTCGATGAATTGATAAATTACCGCGGCCGTCGGGGCATGGATGAAACCGCGGTTGAGACGGAGGCGGACGACGGGCCTATCGCTTTGGGGGATCGAAATGAAGCTCACGGCATCCGGGCCGGATAGGCTCGAAAGTGCAATGCGGTGCACCGAAGCGACCTCGTGCGGATTGGGAACGATTTGCGCAGCAGCGCCCGCCCAAACCACGACAGGTTCGATGAGATAGCCGGAGCGGGTGGGATAGCCGTCGAGAAGGCCAAGGATGCAGCCTTCGCCAAGCTCCAAGCCGAGTTCCTCGTTCAGCTCGCGCAGTGCGGCCCCGGCGGCGGTCTCGCCCTCGTCGCAACGCCCGCCCGGCAAAGCCCATTGGCCGCCATGCGCGCGCAGCCCCTTCGCCCGCCGCGTCAGCAAGATCGCCGCATCCGCTCCATTGTCCGCCTCCGCGATCACGATCGCGACGGCTGCCCGCTTCAAGAGCGAACCGCAATCGTCAGCGAGCGGCGAAAAGGCAGCACATTGCGCTGCCGCGAACTGCCGGAACTCTTCATTAAAGCGATAGTCCATTTATTGCTCACAAAGCGCATTTACGGAAATTGCAGGTTCAACGGTATCGAACATTGTATCGCAAGGCGCGCTGCGGATTGCCACCGCTCGGAGTCCGGACCGGAATGGGGATCGCGCCAAAACCAATCGAGAAATGCTTGGCAAAACGAGAAAATCAGGTACACTTTAGAAGAAGGGAGAAGGTTTCACGTCGAAGGCCTTAACAGCCGAGGAGACATTATGAGGTATTTTCCTCTAGCTTTCGCATTCCTGATTGTATTCACTCTCAAACCTGTTTTCTCGCAAGCATCGGACTTGTTTCACGAAAGAATCGATACAGTTGCGGGGCAGTTTGCATCGCTGGATATTCCCGATTTGGAAAAAATTCAGCTTCCGCAAGCCCAGGCCGACGGTTCTTACATCTTCATTTATGTCTGGTTCCCCAAAACCCACCGGCCAACCACGGCGTCCTTCGAAGCGAATGTCGGCGATTATTTCGACGTTGTCGGAGCGCAGCAGAAGGTGTTTGCTGGCTGGTGCTATGTGAAGAAGCCCGAGACGCACATTCTCAAAACCGGAACCGGCGAAGTCGGGGTGATGCGCATCTGGGCACTCGGTTTCTACGGGCGCGCGCCCCGAGCAAAATGCAAAGGCGGAAGCCCTGGTGCGGCGGGGCGTCTCGGGCAGACCCAAGTTTACCGGGATCCGCACTCCGGGCTCTTGTCCATGGTACGTTCCGGTCATCCGACACGCTTCCCGCTCGTGGAAGACAAAGTTCAGTAGGGGCGCTTAGAGTCCGCCTTTGACAGAATCAAAGGCTGGCTCTAAGTCTTTGTTTTACCGTGCATCTTTATCGGAAAACCGCTTCATACTTTTCCGGATGCACTCTAGCCCTGCTTCTTACGCAGGTGCAAATCTGGGCGCCGCGAGGCAGTGAGGCGCTCCGATTGCTCCTGCCGCCAGCGCGCGATGCGGGCGTGATCGCCGGAAAGAAGCACTTCGGGAATTTCAAGGCCTTCCCAAAGCCTCGGCCGGGTGTAATGCGGATATTCGAGGAGGCCGTTCTCGAAACTTTCCTCCGCGAGCGACGCCTCCGCACCCAAAACCCCAGGCAACAGCCGCACACAGGCATCGATCAAGACCATCGCAGCGAGTTCGCCGCCCGACAGAACGTAATCGCCTATCGAGATTTCCTCCAAGCCGCGCGCATCGATGACACGCTGATCGAGCCCCTCGAAACGTCCGCAAAACAAGATGCAGCCGGGACCGGACGCGAGGCCTTGCACGCGCTCCTGCGTCAGCGGGCTGCCGCGCGGAGAAAGGTATATGCGCGGCGCACCGGGGAACGCCGCGGCCGCAGCGTCTATTGCTGCGGCCGCCACATCGGCGCGCATGACCATGCCTGCGCCGCCGCCCGCCGGGGTGTCATCGACGGAGCGGTGCCTATCTTGTGCAAAATCTCTGATGTTGAGGAGGGATAGGCGCCAAAGCTGCTCCTCAAGCGCACGGCCCGAAAGGCTGAGGCCGAGAGGCCCCGGGAACATCTCGGGAAAGAGGGTGAGAACCGTTGCTTGCCAGTGTGCCATGGTCTATTACGCCGCCGCGACCCAACGCGGCCCGATGACGGCCCGCTTCTTACCCATCGAGCGTTTCCAGCCATGCCTCTGGCGGAGCGTTTTCTGCAAGACGCAGGAACCCGATCGAGATGGGCAGCGAAAACCGGCGCGGGCCGGCGCTGCCGGGATTTACATAGAGAACGCCGTCGCGGCTTTCGATCAGCGGTTTATGGGTATGGCCCCAGACGACGACGGAGATATTTTCCTGGGCCTGAGCGGGGGCGAGCGCGCGGGGAATATGGCGCATGTGCACGGTGCAGCCCGCGAAAACCGCCGTTGCCGTTAGCGGCAGCTGAAGCGCCCAGCCGCCGAAATCGTTGTTGCCGCGCACCGCCGTGACCGGAGCGATTGTTGCGAGCGCAGAAAGAACCTCGGGGTTTCCTATATCGCCAGCGTGCAGAATATGGGACACGCCGGAAAGGGCGGCCGCAGCTTGGGGTCTGAGTAGGCCGTGAGTGTCGGAAATCAGTCCAACGAGGGTCATTCCATTTCCGCGCGCTTATCTTCCTTGTACACAGGCCTTACAATCGTAACGCGGCCTGCCTCAAGATCGACTTTGGGCACATGCGCGCTTTCGAATGGGACGAACTCGGTTTGCCGGCCGCCCGCCAGGCGCAGCTCCAGCAGATCTCCGGCGCCGTAATTTTGGACAGCTACGATCTCGCCGAGTACCTCGCCTTCGGCGTTAACCGCCGTCAGGCCGATCAAATCCGAATGATAATATTCGTCTGCTTCGGCCGGCGGCAGCACCGCCCGCGAGACGAACAGCTCCGTTCCCGTTAGGCGTTCGGCGCCGTCGCGGTCCGCGACACCTACGATGCGCGCGATGACCGTTCCGCCGCCCGTACCTCTCAGCGAGGCGATTTCAAAGCTACGCAGGCCGTCCGCGCTCGTAAGCGGGCCATAGGACGCGACATCCTCCGGCTCAGCAGTGAACGCGGCAATCTTGACCTCGCCCTTGAGCCCGTGTGCGCCGGTGATGCGGCCAAGGAGCACGCGCTCGCTCATGCCGGCAGACCTCCCGCCGTTACGGATTTCGCTTCGCGGTTAGCCCCGGCACGCAACCGCCAGCGGCGCACCGCAATGACGGCCCAGACCGCTTCCACGGCGCCGAACGGCCACGCTCCTTGCAGAAAGCCGTAGGCGCTAGCCAGAAGACACGCGACCGCAAACCCCAGCACGAACCAGGGACTGCGGTCCTCGGCTGCGTAAAATACCAGCATCAGAGAAACGGCGAAAAGGCCGAACCAAGTCAACGCGTCCATGAGGGCGCCTCCAGCAGAAGGCCCTAAGAAGGGCGGCTTAAGCCGCTTCGCCAGCCGCAGCCTCGGCCTTCTTGGCCTTCTCCTCGGCGCGCTCTAGAGCCTTCTTGCCGGGCTCGGACTTTTTGGGATTGTTCCGGACAGGCCGGTTGGCGAGGCCGTGCGCATCGAGGAAGCGCAGCACACGGTCGGTGGGCTGTGCGCCGACCGAAAGCCAATGCTTCACGCGATCTTCGACAAGCGTGATGCGGTCCGCATGATCCTTCGGCAGCAGCGGGTTGTAGGTGCCGAGCTTCTCGATGAAGCGGCCGTCGCGCGGCGCGGTGGCTTCGGCGACGACAATGCGATAGTAGGGGCGCTTTTTGGCTCCGCCCCGCGCGAGCCTGATTTTCAGTGGCATGTTTTTCTCCTGTTATTCCGTGTTATTTCCGAGTTTCATTGTCATTCCCGCTATTCCTGGCTGTCATTCCCGCGAAAGCGGGAATCCAGTAATCGCAGGTCTCTGTTGCGAATGCTGCACCCCTACTCACAGCGTTCCGATTACTGGGTCCCCGCCTGCGCGGGGACGACAACTGTGCCTATCTACAAATCGAGTTGTAGAGATCGTCCCAGTTCGGGTTTTTTTCCTCGATCAATCTAACCTTCCATGCTCTATTCCACCGCTTGATCTGCTTCTCCCGCTGGATCGCAGCCTCTATGTCCGTATGCGCCTCAAAATAGACGAGCTGCGTTACCCCATATTTCTTAGTAAAACCTTCGACATTTCCTTCTTTGTGCTCATAAACGCGCCGTACAAGGTCATTGGTAACGCCAACGTAGAGGGTACCGCCAAGCTTGCTTGCGAGGAAATAGACGTAATATTGCATCCCTCGCCCGCTCATTGTCATTCCCGCGAAAGCGGGAATCCAGTAATCGCAGGTCCTTGTTGCAAATGCCGAACCATGCTCACAGCGTCCCGATTACTAGGTTCCCGCCTGCGCGGGGACGGCAAACTGCATTCCCCGGTCAGCGCTCCCTGCTCTCCTCATTTAGTCTTTGCGCTAGCAATGCCTCGGCGCGGCGGACGTCTTGCGCCGCCAGCCTCGATACCAGGAGCGGCAGAAAATGCAGCCCCACGCCGAACACCAGCATCGGCAGACTCACGAGATAGACCCACCACGGAATCGACATCGCTTTCTCTCATTCAACCGGCATCACTTCTTCTTCCCCGGCAGGCCCGGAAGGCCGCCGCCGAAACCGCGCGAGCCCGGAAGCCCCGGCAAGCCCGGAAATCCGCCCCCGCCGCCAAGCCCGCCCGGCAGCTTCATCCCCGGCGGAAGCTGTCCCGCCTTCGCCGCCGCGATCATTTCGGGCGTGGGTTCTGGCATCTTCCCGCCGCCGCCGATGCCGAACATCTTGGCGAGGCCGCCTTTGCCCTTGCCGATGGTTTTCATCATGTCGGCCATCTGGCGGTGCATCTTCAGAAGCTGATTGATCTCCTGCACCGTGGTGCCGGAGCCCGCCGCGATGCGCCGTTTGCGGCTTGCCTGCAAAACCTTTGGATGGCGGCGCTCTTTCGGCGTCATGGACGAGATGATCGCGCCTTGCCGCTTCAGGAGCTTGTCGTCGAGATTCGCGCCTTCGAGTTTCTTCTTCATGCCGCCCATGCCCGGCAGGAAGCCCAGCACGCCCGACATGCCGCCGATCTTCTGCATCTGGCGCAACTGCTCGGCCAAATCTTCCAGGTCGAAATCGCCCTTGACCATCTTCTTGGCGATGGCGTGCGCCTTCTCATGGTCGATGGTCTCGGCCGCGCGCTCGACGAGGCTGACCACGTCGCCCATGCCGAGAATGCGCCCCGCGATGCGCTCGGGGTGGAAGTCTTCGAGGCCGTCGAGCTTCTCGCCCGTGCCGAGGAGCTTGATCGGCTTGCCCGTGACCGCGCGCATGGAGAGCGCAGCGCCGCCGCGGCCGTCGCCGTCGATGCGGGTCAGCACGATGCCGGTGAGGCCGATGCGCTCGTTGAAGGTGCGCGCGAGGTTCACCGCGTCCTGGCCGGTGAGGCTGTCGGCCACGAGCAGCGTTTCGTGCGGTTTCGCGATGTCGCGCACCTCCTCGGTCTCGCGCATCAGCTCGTCATCGATGTGCAGCCGGCCCGCGGTGTCGAGCAGGACCACATCGTAGCCGCCAAGCCGGCCGGCCTGCATAGCGCGCGCCGCGATTTGTTGCGGCGTCTGGCCCTTGACGATGGGCAGCGTGTCGATGCCGGCCTGCTCGCCCAGAACCTTGAGCTGCTCTTGCGCAGCGGGACGGCGCGTGTCGAGCGATGCCATCAGCACCTTGCGCTTGTCCCGCTCGTGGAGGCGCTTCGAAATCTTCGCCGTGGTTGTCGTCTTACCGGAGCCTTGCAGGCCGACCATCATGATGGCAACCGGCGCTGGCGCGTGCAGATCGATGGGTTCGGCCTCTGCGCCCAGCGTGCGGACAAGCTCGTCATGGACGATTTTGACCACCATCTGACCCGGCGTGACCGAGCGCAGGACCTCCTGACCGACCGCTTTCTCGCGCACCCGGTCCGTGAACGACTTCACGACCTCAAGCGCAACGTCCGCTTCGAGCAACGCCCGGCGCACCTCGCGCATGGCCTCGGCCACATCGCTATCGGTGAGCGCGCCGCGCCGTGTGAGCTTATCGAAAATGCCAGAGAGGCGGTCGGAGAGGGATTCGAACATGAAAATTTCTTTCGCAGCCTTGCGTGGGATTGCGGTTACGTGGCCTTCCTGCAGCGTGGTCTCAAGGGCCAATGGGCCGTAGAGGGTCCGGCACCCCGATCTTGCCCGCCGGCCGGCTTTCTTATCTTTGCGCTACGCATTCGTTCATCCAACGCAAAACGCACCCGCGGGCGAACCTTCGCTGGCGGGTGCACATGTTCCGGCGACAATAGCGGGGAAACTTCGCGATTACAACCTTAGAAATGGGGCAGACCGATTGCGGGGCAACAGCCCGGCGTTATGCTGCATGGCTTACTCTGCGCGGGTCCAGGTCTGGTCGTCGCAGAGAAGGCCGCCCAATATGCAGCCCTCGATGAGAAGAGTTCCGTCCTTTTGAATCGCAGCCTTGGCCTTATAGCTCTTGCCATCCTCGGGATTATAGATGACCCCTTTCCAAGCGCCATTGCCGTCGGATTCCAGCTCGGTAAGCGTGAGGCCCAAAACCGGCCGGGTTCTAAGGCTCTTATCCTCGTTCAAGACGTCGGCCTGCGGCTTGCCCGCAGCGTCATTGGGCTCTTTGAGCCAAACGATTTTGCCGCACAGCTTAGAGCCGCAATTTTCGAAGAGCACGTGGCCCTTTCCTTCCTCCGTGAGCCATTTGCCCCGAAGCTCGGCAGCGTAAGATGCGAAAGGCGCAAGAACGATTACGAGAGCGAGAGAGATTTCTTTCATGTTAGCTCACTCTACAATCTATGAGGCTAAGTGATGGCAGACATTTTCCTTGCCGCTTCGTCAATCGGCAAGCGGCAAATGCACCGCAGCCGAGGGCTTGTGCTGCATGAGTTTGAACCGTTCAGTGACAAGCACCGCCAAAAGCGTCGCTATGAATAGCAGCGTGATCCCTATGCATAGAGGCCTTACGCCGCCGTCGAAAGAGCGGCCGATCAGCGTGCCCAAAATCGCCGCTGCCGTGGTGGAGTAGAAGCCCGCGACGGACGATGCCGTTCCCGCTATGTGGGCCATCGGTTCCATCGCAAGGGCGTTAAAGTTCGGCATCGCCAAGCCGAAGCAAAAGAAAACCGCTGCCATGAATGCGCAAAACAGAAGGAGCGGCGGCTTCACGGGGTAGCCAGCCAGCGCCATCGCCGCGCAGGCGGCAAGCGCGCCGAATAGCGCCCGGTGCGAGATGCCGCGCATCCCCATCTTGCGCACAGCCGAAGCGTTGAGCAGAGAGGCTGCGATCATAAAGGCGGAAATGGAGCCGAAAGCGATCGGGAAGCGCGAGCCGAGACCGTAAACCTCGACGAAAATCTGCTCCGAGCTCATGACATAGCTGACGAGCAGGCCGAAGATGAAACCCATGGCGATGACATAGCCGATGGTTTGCCGCGTCGACGTTACGAGCTTGATCGCGTGCCAGATTGCGCTCGCCGATAGCGGCAAGCGATCCTCCAGCAGCCGCGTTTCAGGCAGCCGGGCTACAACCCAAAATACACAAGCAATTGCCACGAAGAGCAAAAGGAAAAAAATCGAACGCCAGCCAGCAAATTGCAGGATGCCCTCGCCAACGCTTGGCGCCAGCATCGGGACCACGATGAATACCATCGTGATGAAGGACATGACCCGCGACATCTCCCGTCCTTCGAAACGGTCGCGCACGATGGCAAGTGCGATGACGCGCGGCGAGGCAGCGCCGGCCCCCTGTAAAACTCTTGCGGCGAGGAGAGCGGAAAACGAGCCCGAGGCTGCGGCCAGCAGCGTGCCGCCGATGTAAAGCGCGAGCCCGAAAAGCAGAGGCGGTCTGCGTCCGAACCGGTCCGAGGTAGGGCCGAACAGGAATTGGCCGAGCGCGAATCCAGCCAGGTAGATGCTTAAGATAAGCTGGCGGTCGTTGCCCTTAGCGACCCCAAGGGAGTGGCCGATCTGCGGCAGCGCGGGTAGCATGACATCCACCGATAAAGCCGTAAGGGCCATCAGCAGCGCCATGAGGCCCACGAACTCGACGGAGGAAAGAGGAAATCGCGCCGCGTTCGCGGCCTTTCGTTCAGACTCTACAAGCATGCAAGCAGGCGATGTCGCTTTTGTCCGGCCCAGACAACGGCATCAAAACGGGTTCCAACTGGCCCGTTCCGTAAATTTTAGATAAGTAATGGCGGCGCCCAGCCGGAGCCCTAGCCCGCTGCGGATTGGAACGATCATTGTGTTGCCATTCCTATAAACGGTCAATCCTAAGCCGCCCGCGACATAGGCCGAGCCATCGATACCGGGAAAACGCCGGTACAAGGTTTCGGGATTTTCGAGATTATACACAAGGAAAAGGGTATGCGATCCTGTCGCGCCCAAATCGGCTCCCAGCGATGGTCCTTGCCAGTAAATGCGGGTCGGGCCCGAGTCGACGCCGTTAATTCGCGTGTGAAGCTCGCCGTCCCCGTAACGCAGGCCGGCAAGAAATGCGCCGCCGCCTTCATCGCCCACGATATAAGCATTCGGCTGGCCGAACTTTTTAAAGGAATGGTTTACGAGCGCCGCGAATTCAGAGGCGAGTGAACCGAATAGCGTCTTGCCTGCGTCGTGTATCTCCTGAGCCGTGTATCCATTGGCCGCCGCAGGCGGCGCGGGAACCGGGCTTGAGGGAGCGGGCTGCAGCGCTGCCACGCGCGTGTCCGGCTGTGAAGGTGCAGGACGGACCGGCTGCGGCGCAGCGGCCGTGCGCTGAGCGGGCGGCGCTGGCGGAGCTGGAGGCGTCTGCGCAATATTTACGGACCAAGTTTCAGTAGGCCGCACGGGCGAACCGGCTTGCACCTGATCGCTCGGGACAGCTGGAGCTTGGGGAGGCGGCGCGGCCAATGCGGCCGCTGGGGACGCCGCATAGGGTGCCAAAGGCGCCTTCGCCCCCTCGGCTTCGAGCTGGGCGAGTATAAAACCAGACTTCTGCCCCATGACGGCGATGAGCTTTTCCTGGACGGTTTTCAGCTCGTTGAGCCGGGGACAGGAGACCTCGCTATTCGGTGTGGCGCTAAGCGTATCGAGCTGCGCGACAAGTTCTTCGATGTCGGTGTTGAACGCTTCGAGCTTGGAGTCGTCCATGGCAGCCGCGGCTTTGTCGGCCTTCTGCGCCTCGCTCCAGCCCTGCTGCTTGCCAAGAGCTTCGAGACGCTCGTGAAAACGCCTTTCGCTTTCGCGGTTCAGCGTCCGCAGCGCTTGCGCGGTTTGATCGATCTGCACGCCGAAGGCCCGCGCATCGCATTGCTGCGCGGCGTTTCCCGCGGCTGGAAATGCCATGACGATGGCGATGGCGATGGCGGCCGAATGTCCCAATTTCATAGTCCAGCCCTTGCGCTTGAATAGCATTCCAGTTTTCAAGTCATGCCGCGATTCGCATCGGTCTTGTAGGAGGTTGGAAGTTGTACATGGGTTGTCCATAGCGGAATTATGTCCCGGCAGCAACCGGAGGCAGCACTATGGCGCCGGCTCCCTTGCGGCGAGCGCCTCGCTCAATCGTCCAATCAAGAGGCAGACGCCTTGCGCGAATGACTGTGTGCGATGGAGCGGGTGAAGGGAATCGAACCCTCGTATTCAGCTTGGAAGGCTGCTGCTCTACCATTGAGCTACACCCGCGGAGCGCCTACATTAGCAACATCCGGGCGCAGCTCAACGAAAAAAGCGGCCGGGCAGTTATCCACCGCCTGTGAGTTGGCGCTTGACAATTGCAATATTGTTTTGCGACGCAGCGAAAAACGCTTGGCATGCGCCCTATTGGCGTGTTAGCTATCAATCCCCTACTACTGGTAAGTTATCGGAAGCGGGCAGAAACGGTTTTTGGATGGTGATCCAGCGGCCGGGCTGCTAGCTCAACACCGGTTAGATGGAGGAGTGTAGCTCAATCGGCTAGAGCACCGGTCTCCAAAACCGGGGGTTGGGGGTTCGAGTCCCTCCACTCCTGCCACTTTAGGGCGGCAGGACGGTAGGATCAATCGGGAATAAGAGCTTTAAAAGCTTAACAGAATTCATAGCGAAGGCTAACCGGCTTAGCATTGGCGTTGGGAAAAAATGGCAAGCATCAGTCCTTTTGAATTTTTGCAGCAAGTGCGGGCGGAAGGCGCGAAAGTGGTTTGGCCAACGCGCCGCGAGACGCTCGTAACAACCATGATGGTTGTCACGATGGCTGTGTTCGCATCGCTGTTCTTCCTGCTGTCCGATCAGATATTCAGCCGGCTTATCGGTCTTATTTTAGGCCTTGGGCGTTAGCTCTTAAATAAAACATTAACTAAAAGCAGTAAGACTAATGGCAAAACGCTGGTATATCGTTCACGCCTATTCAAACTTCGAAAAAAAGGTGGCGGACGCTATCCGTGAACGTGCGGCTGCGGCGGGTCTCGATGAATGCTTCGAGGATATCGTCGTGCCTATGGAAGAGGTCGTCGAGGTTCGCCGCGGAAGAAAGGTGAGCACCGAGCGTAAGTTCTTTCCGGGTTATGTCCTCGTAAAGATGGACATGAACGACAGGGCATTTTTGCTGATCAAGAATACGCCGAAGGTAACCGGGTTTCTTGGCGCGGATAACAAGCCGCAGCCGATCTCCGAGGCCGAGGCCCAGCGTATTCTCAATCAGGTCAAAGAAGGTGTGGACCGGCCGAAGCCGTCCATCTCTTTCGAGATCGGAGAGCAGGTGCGCGTTGCAGACGGTCCGTTTGCGTCGTTCAACGGACATGTCGAGGAAGTCGACGAGGAACGCGCGCGGCTCAAGGTTGCAGTTTCCATCTTCGGCAGGGCGACGCCTGTCGAGCTGGAGTACGGTCAGGTCGAGAAGGTTTAGCGCGCCGAGCGCTGGCCCGCCGGCTTGGCTTTTCGTTGTGGGAGGCTCGCGCTTGCTCGCCAGGCACGCGCATTATGGCCGTACCACGTCCCTCAAACCCAGGGCTTTTGGCCCGATAGAGGATTGAAATGGCAAAAAAGGTTGCCGGCTACATCAAGCTGCAGGTTCCTGCAGGCCAAGCTAACCCCTCGCCGCCGATCGGCCCGGCGCTCGGTCAGCGTGGCTTGAATATCATGCAGTTTTGCAAGGATTTCAACGCGGCTTCGAAGGAAATGGAGCCCGGCTCCCCGGTTCCGGTGGTCATCACCTATTACCAGGACAAATCTTTCAGCTTTGCTATGAAGACGCCGCCAGCGTCCTTCTTTTTAAAGAAGGCGGCCGGCATTAAGAGCGGATCGAAAACGCCGGGCCTGGGCTCGGCGGGCACCGTGACGATGGATCAAGTGCGGGAGATCGCCCAGAAGAAAATGAAGGACCTCAATGCGTCCGATATCGATCAGGCCGCTAAGATTATTGCCGGTTCCGCCCGCTCCATGGGCCTTACGGTGAAGGAGTAAGCGCGATGGAGGGAAAACGTTTGCGCGATGCCAAGAAGAGCATCGAGCGCGAGAAGCTTTACCCGGTCGAGCAGGCCGTAAAGCTCGTTAAGGAACGCGCGAAGGCGAAATTCGACGAGACGATCGAGATCGCCATGAATTTGGGCGTCGATCCGCGTCATGCCGATCAGATGGTTCGTGGCGTTTGCGCGCTGCCGAACGGCACGGGCCGGTCGGTGCGGGTCGCAGTTTTCGCCCGCGGCGCGAAAGCCGACGAGGCACGGGCTGCCGGCGCTGAAGTCGTTGGCGCCGAGGAATTGGTGGCCGAAGTGCAAGGCGGCACGATCAATTTCGATAAGTGCATCGCGACGCCCGATATGATGCCGCTTGTCGGACGGCTCGGCAAAATCCTTGGCCCGCGCGGCATGATGCCGAATCCGAAAGTCGGTACGGTGACAATGGATGTCGCCGAGGCCGTGCGCGGCGCAAAGGGCGGCTCGGTCGAGTTCCGTGTCGAGAAGGCGGGCATCCTGCATGCGGGAATCGGTAAGGCGAGCTTCACCGAGAGCGCGCTTGTGGAAAATGTCATGGCTTTTGCCGAGGCAGTGCTGAAAGCCAAACCAGCGGGCGCTAAGGGAACATTCGTAAAACGCGTGGCACTCAGCTCGACGATGGGCCCAGGCGTAAAGATTGAGCCGGCGACGCTCTCTAGCGGCGCGGCGCATCAATAATGTCATCCCGGAACCGGCCTTAGCCGGTATCCGGGATCTTTAAAGATGCCGGGTTCCGTCCTTTGAGATCCCGGATAACGCCTGCGGCGTGTCCGGGATGACGAAAAATGGGGCGGCGCCGCGGCGAGAAGAGTTTCGGACGGTTCGCCGTCCGATTGGCCAGGGCGGCAACGCCTTTGGCCGCTGTCTCCGGGAAGCCGGAGGCAGCCTGTCCAAGATTGCTGGTGCCCGAGGGCGTCGCCCAACGGCTTAATTTCCGCCAGCATGAGACGGGGAACGGATAGTAAGTGATCAGGACGCCAGCCTCGGCTGGTTGGTGGATCGCGTCACATCACGCCTCGGGACAGGAGTGAGCGGTCGCTCGCCTTGAACCAAGGCAGCGGCGTGATCGAAGCGGCGGTTCGCAAATATCTGCGCCCCGCCAATTAACTGGAGAGAAGCGGTGGATAGAGCTGAAAAAACGGAGATGGTTGAGTCCCTCAACGACATCTTCAAAACACGCGGCTCTGTTGTGGTGGCGCGCTACAAAGGCATGACCGTAGCGCAAATGAGCGATCTTCGCCGTCGCATGGGCGTCGCCGGAGCGAAGTTCAAAGTCATCAAGAACCGTCTCGCCAAAATTGCACTTGATAACGCGGCAGATGGCGCGGGTGCGGATCTCTTTCTTGAGCCAACGGGTATCGCTTTTGCGCAAGACCCCACGGCTGCAGCAAAAGTGGCGGCCGATTTTGCCAAGACCAATGACAAGTTCGTCATTGTCGGCGGCTTGCTCGGGCGCCAAGCGCTGGATGCGGATGGTGTGAAGGCTTTGGCCGCCATCCCGTCGATGGAAGAGCTTCGTTCCAAACTGTTGGGCGTGTTGCTTGCACCCGGCTCGAAACTTGTGCGGCAGCTTAATTCGCCCGCGCAAAGTCTTGCGAGAGTCCTGCAGGCGTACAAGGAAAAGCAAGAAGCGGCGTGACGGCTCTAGGCAGGGTCTCCAACACCAACCAATCATCGAAATTAGAGGTCTAAATGTCCGATAAACTTGAAAAAATCTGTACCGAGCTGTCTGGGTTGACGGTTCTTGAAGTATCCGGGCTCGTAAAGCTCCTCGAAGACAAATGGGGCGTTTCCGCAGCGGCTGCTATGCCGGCGTTTGCGATGCCGGGCATGGGCGGCGCAGCGGCCCCTGCCGAAGTTGTTGAAGAGAAGACGGAGTTCGACGTCATTCTCGCCGAGGCGGGCGCGCAGAAGATCAACGTCATTAAGGAAGTGCGCGCCATCACCGGTCTTGGCCTGAAAGAGGCGAAGGATCTGGTGGAAGCCGCTCCCAAGCCGATCAAGGAAGCGGTGTCGAAGGCTGAAGCCGAAGAGATCAAGAAGAAGGTCGAGGCGGCAGGCGCCAAGGTCGAGATTAAGTAAATTCGTCATAATGGCTGGGCTCCGGCCCAGCCAGCCAATCCGGTACGCTCGATGCCCTGCGTCCGGTTCCGGTTCGCGGCCCTGCCTCTAAGATTTGCGGGAGTGGCGGCGGTGATGGGAAGAAGGGCTTGTAAATCGTTAATGGGATGCCATATCAGGTGGCTTCCCATAATTAGGCCTTCTCGCAACGCCAAAAATCGCGCGCGGCGTTGAAGGAAGGCCGCCGCCGGTGAAAATGAGGAGATCAAATGGCGCAGACGTTTATCGGCCGTAAACGTATCCGCAAGCGCTTCGGGCATATTGCCGACGCAGCTGAAATGCCGAATTTGATCGAGGTGCAAAAGCAATCCTACGATCAGTTTCTTATGGTGCAGGAGCCGCTTGGCGGTCGCCCGGGCACCGGCTTGCAGGCAGTCTTTGCCTCGATCTTTCCCATAAAGGATTTTTCGGACAAAGCGCAACTCGAATTTGTGCGGTACGACTTCGAGCCGCCGAAATATGACGTCGACGAATGCCAGCAGCGTAGCATGACATATGCGGCGCCGCTAAAGGTGAAGTTACGCCTTATCACCTTCGACGTCAATGAGGAGACGGGCTCCCGCTCCGTCCGGGACATCAAGGAGCAGGACGTCTATATGGGCGATATCCCGTTCATGACGTCGAACGGTACGTTCATCATCAACGGCACAGAACGCGTAATTGTTTCCCAGATGCACCGCTCGCCGGGCGTCTTTTTCCATCATGACGGCGGCAAAAGCCATTCCTCCGGCAAGCTTCTCTTTGCAGCCCGCATCATCCCCTATCGCGGCTCCTGGCTCGATTTCGAGTTCGACGCGAAGGATATCGTTTACGCGCGCATCGACCGGAAGCGCAAACTGCCGGCGACGACCCTGCTCTACGCGCTCGGGATGGACAACGAGGAGATCCTCGATACGTTCTATAAGCGCATCATTTACAACGCGACATCGCAAGGGTGGCGCACGCCCTTCGTTGCCGAACGCATGCGCGGCGTGAAGGCTACGCAAGACATTTACGACGCCGACACCGGCGAGGTCGTCATCGAGGCCGGCAAGAAGCTCAACGCGCGCGCAGTCCGCCAACTTTCGGAACACGTGAAGGCGGTTGCCGTACCCGACGAGGCTTTGCACGGGCGTTACTTGGCCGAGGACGTTGTCAATTTGTCCACGGGCGAAATTTACGCCGAGGCTGGCGACGAGCTTGACGCAAAGGTGCTGGATAGGCTTCGCGCTGTGAATGTCGAGGAGCTACCCGTGCTCGACATCGATCACGTGACCACCGGCTCGTTTATCCGCAATACGCTGCACAACGACAAGAATCAGAACGAGCAAGACGCGCTTTTCGACATTTATCGCGTGATGCGCCCCGGCGAACCGCCGACCGAGGACGCCGCACGGGCCCTCTTCAAGAGCCTCTTTTTCGACGAGGAGCGCTACGACCTTTCGTCGGTCGGGCGCGTGAAGATGAACATCCGGCTCGAAATCGAGCAGTCGGACGAAATGCGCATTCTGACGAAGGATGACATTATCGCGGTGATCCGCACGCTGGTCGATTTGCGTGACGGGCGCGGCGAGGTGGACGACATCGACAATCTCGGCAACCGCCGGGTACGCTCGGTGGGCGAGTTGATGGAAAATCAGTACCGGCTTGGGCTCTTGCGCATGGAGCGGGCGATCCGCGAGCGCATGTCCTCGGTCGATATCGATACGGTCATGCCGCAGGATCTGATTAACGCGAAGCCCGCAAGCGCGGCCGTCCGCGAATTCTTCGGATCGTCCCAGCTTAGCCAGTTCATGGATCAGACCAACCCGCTTTCCGAAATCACCCATAAGCGGCGTCTGTCAGCACTTGGGCCGGGCGGCTTGACCCGCGAGCGCGCGGGCTTCGAGGTTCGCGACGTGCATCCGACCCATTACGGCCGGATTTGCCCGATCGAGACGCCAGAAGGTCCAAATATCGGCCTTATCAACAGCTTGGCGACTTTCGCGCGCGTGAACAAATATGGCTTCATCGAGAGCCCGTACCGGCGCGTCGTCGACGGCAAGGTGACCGATAAGGTTGTCTACCTCTCCGCCATGGAGGAGGCCCGCTATCACATCGCGCAAGCGAACGTGAAGCTGAATAAGGACAACAGCTTCGCCGAGGATCTGATTATCTGCCGGCATCAGGGCGACGTTTCTCTCGTTCCCCATGCCAAGGCCGATTTCATCGACGTCTCGCCGAAGCAAGTGGTCTCGGTCGCTGCGGCTCTGATCCCGTTCCTTGAGAACGACGACGCGAACCGCGCGCTCATGGGCTCGAACATGCAGCGCCAGGCCGTGCCGCTGCTTAGGGCGGAAGCACCGCTTGTCGGAACGGGCATGGAAAGCGTGGTTGCGCGCGACTCGGGCGCAGCCATCGGCGCGAAGCGCTCTGGCGTCATCGACCAGGTCGATGCAACCCGTATCGTGATCCGCGCGACCGATGAAACCGATCCGTCAAAGTCGGGCGTCGACATCTACAACTTACGCAAGTTCCAGCGCTCGAACCAAAACACCTGCATCAACCAGCGGCCGCTGGTGCGCGTGGGCGACCGGGTCGAGCGGGGCGACATCATCGCGGACGGGCCTTCGACGGATCTCGGGGATCTCGCGCTCGGCAAAAACGTGCTCGTCGCGTTCATGCCGTGGCAGGGCTATAACTTCGAGGACTCGATCCTGCTCTCCGAACGTATCGTCTCCACCGACGTCTTCACCTCGATCCACATCGAGGAGTTCGAGGTCTCGGCGCGCGATACCAAGCTCGGGCCTGAGGAAATCACGCGCGACATTCCGAACGTCTCGGAAGAGGCGCTGAAGAACCTCGACGAAGCGGGCATCGTCTATATCGGAGCCGAGGTTCAGCCGGGCGACATTCTCGTCGGCAAGATCACGCCGAAGGGCGAGAGCCCGATGACACCGGAGGAGAAGCTGCTTCGCGCCATCTTCGGCGAGAAGGCCTCGGACGTGCGCGACACCTCATTGCGCTTGCCGCCCGGCGTCGCCGGCACGGTCGTCGAGGTCCGCGTCTTCAACCGGCATGGCGTCGAGAAAGACGAGCGCGCCATGGCCATCGAGCGCGAGGAAATCGAGCGGCTCGCCAAAGACCGGGACGACGAACTGCACATCCTCGACCGGAACGTTTACGGCCGGTTGCGCGATATTCTCATGGGCAAGGAAGTTGCCCGCGGTCCCAAGGGCTTGCGCAAGGGCACCGACATCAATGAGGAGCTTTTGAGCGAGGTGCCGCGCAGCCAGTGGTGGGACATCGCGCTCAAAGATGAGCAGGCGATGGCCGGCATCGAGGCTATCCGGCGTCAATATGACGACGCGAAGAAGCGTCTCGAACAGCGCTTCGTCGATAAAATCGACAAGCTGAAGCGCGGCGACGAGCTGCCTCCGGGCGTCATGAAGATGGTTAAGGTCTTCGTCGCGGTGAAACGCAAGATCCAGCCGGGCGACAAGATGGCGGGCCGGCACGGTAACAAAGGTGTGGTTAGCCACATCGTGCCTGTTGAGGATATGCCATATCTTGAGGACGGCACGCCCGTCGATATCGTTCTGAATCCGCTCGGCGTTCCAAGCCGCATGAATGTGGGGCAGATCTTGGAGACCCATCTCGGCTGGGCATCGCGCGGCCTCGGGCGCATAATCAACCAGGCGCTTGCGGTCTACCGTGAGCAGAACCGCGTAGAGGAGCTACGTGCTGCGGTCGCCAAGGCGTACCAGAACGACGAGGCGGTTACCTCGCTTGACGATAGTCAGCTCGTCGAGCTTGCCGAGAACCTTGGCAAGGGCGTGCCGGTGGCGACGCCCGTTTTCGACGGCGCGCGCGAACCCGATATCGTGGAAATGTTGAAGGCTGCGGGTCTCGACACCTCCGGTCAGGTCACGCTCAACGATGGACGCACGGGCGAGCCATTCGACCGGAAGGTAACGGTGGGCTATAAGTACCTCCTTAAGCTCCATCACCTTGTGGACGACAAGATTCACGCGCGCTCGATCGGCCCGTACAGTCTCGTCACCCAGCAGCCGCTGGGCGGAAAGGCTCAGTTCGGCGGTCAGCGCTTCGGTGAGATGGAGGTGTGGGCGCTTGAGGCGTATGGCGCTGCCTACACGCTTCAGGAGATGCTGACGGTCAAATCCGACGACGTCGCGGGCCGCACTAAGGTCTACGAAGCCATTGTCCGCGGCGACGATACCTTCGAAGCCGGCGTGCCGGAGAGCTTCAACGTGCTCGTCAAGGAAATGCGCGCGCTGGGCTTGAACGTCGAGCTGAAACAGAGCCGGGCACCGGCCATAGAGGTGCAGCCGGCACAGTCTGCGCCACGGCCTCCGCAATTCGCGCTGCCGAAGAGGTCTCGCCCGGCGCACCAGGCCGCGGAGTAGAAATAGAACGGGCACCGGTTCGCCGGTGTCCGTGACAGCCGTTTTGAGAAAGCTAGGCGAGGCACCCATGCCTCGCGGTCCGCTAAGCGGACAAGCAAGCCGAACACGCCGCGGGGGCGGCTCATAGGAGCGACGAATGAATCAAGAGATCACGAATCTCTTCAGCCCGCAGATGCCAACTCAGGTATTCGACCAGATTCGCATCTCCATCGCAAGCCCGGAGAAAATTCTTTCCTGGTCGTATGGAGAGATCAAGAAACCTGAGACGATCAATTACCGCACCTTCAAGCCGGAGCGGGATGGCCTTTTCTGCGCGCGGATTTTCGGTCCGATCAAGGACTACGAGTGCCTCTGCGGCAAATATAAGCGGATGAAGTATAAGGGCGTCATCTGCGAAAAATGCGGCGTGGAAGTGACGCTCACCAAGGTGCGGCGCGACCGCATGGGGCACATCGAGCTGGCCTCGCCCGTGGCGCACATCTGGTTCCTGAAATCGCTGCCGTCGCGCATTGGCCTCCTGCTCGATATGGGTCTGAAGGATCTCGAGCGCGTGCTCTATTTCGAGAACTATGTCGTTATCGAGAGCGGCCTGACCCCGCTCAAGGCCGGCCAGCTTTTGTCGGAGGAGGATTACCTCAAAGCGCAGGAAGAGTACGGCGAGGATGCGTTCCACGCCGGCATCGGCGCCGAGGCGGTGCGCGATATGCTCATGGCGCTCAACCTCGATCAGATGCGCGAGCAGATCCGCCAGGAGATCGCCGAGGCGACGACCGAGCTGAAACCTAAGAAGCTTGCGAAACGGCTGAAGGTCATCGAAGCCTTCATCCAGTCGGGCAACCGCCCCGAGTGGATGATCATGAAAGTGATCCCGGTGATTCCGCCGGAGCTGCGTCCGCTCGTTCCCCTCGATGGCGGCCGGTTCGCGACCTCGGATCTGAACGACCTTTACCGCCGCGTCATCAACCGTAACAATCGCCTCAAACGGCTGATCGAGCTTCGTGCTCCGGACATTATTATCCGGAACGAAAAGCGCATGCTGCAGGAAGCCGTCGACGCGCTGTTCGACAACGGCCGCCGCGGCCGCGTCATCACCGGAGCCAATAAGCGTCCGTTGAAATCGCTCGCCGACATGCTGAAGGGCAAGCAGGGCCGCTTCCGGCAGAACCTGCTCGGCAAGCGCGTGGACTATTCGGGCCGTTCGGTGATCGTGGTCGGCCCCGAGCTTAAGCTGCATCAGTGCGGTTTGCCGAAGAAGATGGCGCTCGAGCTGTTCAAGCCGTTCATCTATTCGCGTCTCGATGCACAAGGTTACTCCGCAACCGTGAAACAGGCGAAAAAGCTCGTAGAGAAGGAGCGGCCCGAGGTTTGGGACATCCTCGACGAGGTGATCCGCGAGCATCCGGTGCTTCTGAACCGCGCGCCGACGCTGCACCGGCTCGGCATTCAAGCCTTCGAGCCTGTGCTTGTCGAAGGAAAGGCCATCCAGCTTCATCCGCTCGTTTGCGCAGCGTTCAACGCCGACTTCGACGGCGACCAAATGGCCGTTCACGTGCCGCTTAGCCTCGAGGCCCAGCTTGAGGCGCGCGTGCTCATGATGTCGACCAACAACATCCTGCATCCGGCGAACGGCGGCCCGATCATCGTGCCGAGCCAAGACATCGTTCTTGGCCTCTACTACCTGTCCATCGTGATGGAAAAGGAACCGGGCGAAGGCCGCATCTTCGGCACCGTGGCAGAGATTCAGCACGCTTTGGCGGCGAAGACCGTCACGCTCCATGCCAAGATCAAAGGCCGCTTCAGAGGCATTGACGAGAATGGCAAGCCCTTCTCCAAGGTCTACGACACGACACCCGGCCGCATGATTCTCGCCGAGCATCTACCTAAGATGCCGGGGATCGGCTTCGAGCTAGTGAATAGGCTCCTGACCAAGAAGAACATCGCGCGCGTGATCGACGCCGTCTACCGCTCGTGCGGGCAAAAGGAAACGGTCATCTTCTGCGACCGGATCATGAGCCTCGGCTTCCACCACGCCTATAAGGCAGGCATTTCCTTCGGCAAAGACGACATGCTCGTCCCCGAAACGAAGACGAAGATCATCGCCGACACCGAAGCGCTCGTTCTCGACTACGAGCAGCAATATAATGACGGCCTGATCACGCAGATGGAGAAATACAACAAGGTCGTCGATACCTGGGCCAAATGCACCGACCGCATCGCCAAGGAAATGATGGACCGCATCTCGGCCGTTCAGCACGACAAGGCGACGGGCCGCGAAAAGCCCATCAACTCCGTCTACATGATGGCGCACTCCGGCGCCCGCGGCTCCGAGAAACAAATGCGCCAGCTCGCCGGCATGCGCGGTCTTATGGCCAAGCCGTCGGGCGAGATCATTGAGACGCCGATCATCTCCAACTTCAAGGAGGGGCTGTCGGTTCTCGAATACTTCAACTCGACGCACGGCGCGCGCAAGGGCCTCGCCGACACGGCGCTTAAGACCGCGAACTCGGGCTATCTCACCCGCCGCCTCGTCGACGTGGCGCAAGATTGTATCATAACGGAGCACGATTGCGGCACGGACAAGGGCATCAAGCTCGGCGCCGTCATCGATTCCGGTGAGGTCCTCGTTTCGATTGGCGATCGCATTCTCGGACGCGTGCCCGCCGATGACGTGACTCACCCATCCACAGGTGAAGTTCTTGTCAAGGCTGGCGATCTCATCGACGAGGCCCAAGCCCACCTGCTCGACGAAGCCCAAGTTCAGGAGGTGCGCATCCGCTCGGCACTGACCTGCGAGCTGAAAAACGGCATTTGCGGCAAGTGTTACGGCCGCGACCTCGCGCGCGGTACGCCGGTCAATATCGGCGAGGCCGTCGGCGTGATCGCCGCGCAGTCTATCGGCGAACCGGGTACCCAGCTTACCATGCGCACGTTCCACATCGGCGGCACGGCGCAGGTTGCCGATAACTCATTCGTCGAAAGCAACTTTGCGGGTAAGGTCAGAATCCGAAACCGCGCCGCCGCGCGCGATAGCCAGGGCAGGCTCGTAGCCATGGGCCGCAACATGGCTGTCGTGATCTCCGACGAGGACGGGCGCGAGCGTGCCGTGCATAAGATCGCGCAAGGCGCTCACCTCAAGGTGGACGACGGCGATACGATCAAACGCGGCCAGCGGCTTGCGGAGTGGGATCCGTATTCGCGCTCGATCATCACCGAAATTGACGGCGTGGTCGAGTTCGAGGACCTCTTGGAAGGCATCTCGGTGAACGAGCAATCCGACGAGACGACCGGCATCACCAATCGCGTGATCGTGGACTGGCGCGCGAACCCGCGCGGTTCGGCGCTGCGTCCCGCGATCGTGATCAAGGACAAGCCGGGCGGCAAGGTGTTGAAGCTAACGCGCGGCGGCGAAGCCCGCTATCTCTTGTCGGTTGAAGCGATTTTGTCGGTCGAGCCGGGCCAAACCGTGAAAGCGGGCGACGTTCTCTCGCGTATCTCGCTCGAAAGCGCGAAGACCCGCGACATCACGGGCGGCCTTCCGCGTGTGGCCGAGCTCTTCGAGGCGCGCCGGCCGAAAGATCACGCCATTATCGCAGAGATCTCCGGTACGGTGCATTTCGGGCGCGATTACAAGAACAAGCGGCGCGTTGTGATCCAGCCGGACGGCGAGGGGATCGATCCTGTGGAGTACTTGCTGCCGAAAGGCAAGCATCTCGCCGTGCAAGAGGGCGACCGCATCGAGAAGGGCGAGTTCATCCTCGACGGCAACCCCGCACCGCACGACATCCTTGCGATCAAGGGCGTGGAGGAGCTGGCCTCGTTCCTCGTCAACGAAATCCAGGAGGTGTACCGGCTGCAAGGCGTGACGATCAACGACAAGCATATTGAAGTGATCGTGCGCCAGATGCTGCAGAAGGTTGAGGTGACTGACGCAGGCGACACGGATTTCTTGAAAAACGAGCAAGTCGACAAGCTCGAATTCGAAGAGATCAACGCCATGGTGGAATCGGCGGGCGGCCGGCCGGCAACGGCCGTACCGGTGCTGCTCGGCATCACAAAGGCAAGCTTGCAGACGCGGTCCTTCATCTCAGCCGCATCCTTCCAGGAGACAACGCGCGTTCTCACCGAAGCCGCTCTCAACGGCAAGGTCGATACGCTCGACGGGCTGAAGGAGAATGTCATCGTTGGGCGGCTGATCCCCGCCGGCACAGGCGGCCTCATCACCCAATTGCGGCGCGTCGCTTCCCACCGCGACGATCTCATTCTCAAGGAACGCAGCAAGGCCGGGGCGAAAGCCCTACCGTCTGCGGGAGAGGGCGAATCACCGCTTGGAACCGAGCCGTCTCCGCAGGTGCAAGCGGCCGAATAATCCGCCCTACTGCCACGAGAAAGCCCGGTTTCGGCCGGGTTTTCCGATTCTGAACACGCCGCAAGCAAAAAAAGCGGCGAAAAAACGCCAAGAGTCGCTTGGATTATCTTAATCCTTCCGTTAAAGTCGCATTTACCGACGAGTGGTGCTGCTTTGCATCGGCTTTGCAAAAAAGTCCGGGGAAACAGCTGCTTCTTTCCTGCTTAGGGGAAGGGAAACCGGATTTACTTATCAGTTAGTTTCGGCTTCTGACTATGCAGGATAACGAGCCTCGAACGCGGTGGGAGCACATGAAATGACGGTAGGACGGCTTAACCTGACTGTCTTCTCATCCGCTTTGTTTTGCTTTGGAACATTTTGCGCAACCGCCTCGCAAGCGGTGCCGCAAAGGCCGTGGTATCTCGCAGCCTTCGACCGGGTCCTGCGCGTGGCTCACAACGATATCCAGGCGGGACAGGTTCCGCTAAAGGACGCAGATAAGCTGCTCGATCAGCCCTATGTCAGCCGCATCTCAAAAGACGACAGCACGATCACGCTAAGGGGGAATGTCCCCTCTGAGAGCGATCTAAGGATCTTGCAAGGTGTAGCTGCGGCCACGTCGCCCGGAGCCACGTTCGTCGATAAGAGCAGGGTGAATGCCAGTGTGCCGGACCGCGATAGCTGGCTCGCCGCCATGACATTTGCGCTGCGTCAGCTCGGTAAGCTCGAACGGGGGACAGCACTGCTCCGCAACAGCTCGATTGCAATCGAGGGCGTGATCAAGTCCGGCGACGATTTCGCATCCGTTCAAAAAAAGCTGAAGGATGAAGCGCCAAAGGGCCTCAATCTTCAGGCCGCGGTGAAGCCGCGCGATGTTCACCCCTTCGTGTGGCTTGCACAATTGCAGCCCGGCTCGCTGAATTTGAGCGGTCATGTCCCCGATCAGCAAGACCAGCCTCTCTGCGATTACGCGCAAAACCTATTTCAGAACGTGAAAGTTAACGACACTATGGAAATCGCCAAAGGCGAGCCGCGCAACTGGCTCGCTGCGACTGAAGTAGCGCTGGATATGCTTTCGCTGCTCTATGCAGGCAACGCTGCTATCAGCGATAATGTCATCAAGCTTGAGGGAATTTACTCCTCTCCGTCCATGGCTCCGCTTTTGAAGTCATACAGTCAGAGATTGCCATCGGGCTTTAGGCTTGAAACGAACATTCTGGAACCCGTAGCCAGCGCGCCTAGCGCAAGGGCGGACGATGTTAGCCTCGCTGCGCGTACAGGGCCTGCCTCGCTAAACCCTTAACCGCGGCGGCTGGACCGGGCGGCCTTCGAAACCGCTAAGTTTTCAAAACTTCTTTGTATTTCGGCATGGGGGAACGCGCGGGCTCATGCCAATTTTTGTCCGCCTCGGCCAGAAAGTCAGAAATAAGACGCTGAGTGAAGCGGTCCATCAAAAGCGGCGCGTGGCCCTCGTTTCGAACGAGAACATGGGTCATTGTTGGGTGCCGGACTTGCATCTCCTGGACGGTGGCAGCCGACAAAATATCGGAGTTCTCGCCGCGCAACACCATGAGCGGCGTCTTAAGTAAAGACTCGAAATGCTCCCACATGGCCGGCACCGGCTTTGAGATGTCGACCTCCGAAAGTGCCTTTCCGACCCTCGGATCGTAGGATGCGGCGGGCTTGCCATTCTCCTCGTTGAACATCTGGCGGGTCAGCACCTTCCAGCCGGAATCATCCAGCATTGTGTATTGGCGTCTTTTCATCTCGCGCACAATCTCAACGGCCTCGTCCCAATCGCGAGGCACAGGAATTTTGCCGGCATAGCCCATGATGCGCGCAAGGCCGGAGGTTTCGATGACAGGACCGATGTCGTTCAACACAAGACAACCGATCGCTGCTGGCCGCATGACCGCGAGTAGCATCGCAATGATACCGCCGCGCGAGGTGCCTACGATCCCGATATCGGAGAGGCCGTGACCCGTTAAGAAGGAAACGACATCCAGAAGTTCCACATAAGCGGAGTAATTGCGCCAGTCCTGATCCCATTGCGAGTGGCCGCGGCCCCGGTAATCCAGGCAATAGACGGTGCGCGGGCTGGTTGGGTGTGCAGCCAGAGCGGCGGCCAGGTCATGAAAATCCCGGCCATTGCGCGTCAGGCCTGGGAGGCACAAGAGAGGGCGCCCAGGCAAATCGTCGCTTCCGTACCTGCGAACGTACAAAAGCAAATCGTCGTGGCTCCGGTAGAAGATGTCCTCTCCGTCGAGGCCCGTTTCGCCGCCGGCCCGGCTTGCAAAATTACTCATGGTGTCTGATCCATGTCGGCGCTTCCGGCCACGCCCGTTATATCCGGGATTTTTCCGGGACGCCCGCGATGCAAGTCTTCGACGATCTGAAATTTCGTGTTGCTGCTTTCAAAGCGGCACCTGTAAAGCTGAGTACTTTCGAGAATTTTGTGGACGTATTGGCGCGTTTCGGTGAAGGGAACCCGTTCAATCCAATCGATGGGATCGACGGATTTGTCGCGTGGATCTCCGAAATCTTTGATCCACTCCGCGACGCGCCCAGGCCCTGCATTGTAAGCCGCGAGAGATAGCACGTAAGATCCGTCATAGCCGGAGAGGAGCTGGGCCAAGAAGGCCGAGCCCAGCGTCACATTATAAGACGGGTCTGAGATCAGCCGCGCCAACTCGTATTTCATCTTGACCGCCGCCGCAACTTGTTTTGCCGTTTGCGGCATGAGTTGCATGAGGCCGCGGGCGCCAACCCGGCTCACGGTGCCTGGGTTGAATTCGCTTTCCTGGCGCGTCAAGGCATTCAAGAAGGCGAGCTCGATCTTGCCATTTCCCCCCGCCTGGCCGAACTTGGGCAAAAGCGTGGGATAGGCGTAAGCTTCGACGGCAAATCCCCGCAAAAGCGCAATTTTCGCGGCACGCACTGCAACGTGAGGCGGTGCGGCGCGCTCGGCCAGCTCCAAGACGAGCGTCATCTGCCCCTCGTCTCGAATCTGCCGGGCGAAATCCAGCACGAGGCCTGCCAAAACCGCCTCCATGTCGAGCTGCTTCGCGATCATAATCGCTTTGAAAGCGTCCTCGCTTACGAATGCCGCAATCGCCTCTTTGGAGGGCTGCGGCGGAGCGCGGAACTCGCACGCATTGGACTTGCGAAGCGCCTGACGGCTAAGCGCCCCATAAAACGTATAAAAGCGGGCTGCGGCCTCCGCAAAATGCGCCTGGGCCGCATCCGGCGCTTGAAGCTCAAGTTCCGCGCGGCCAAGCCAATATTCCGCACGTGCTTCTGTGCGGGCGAATCCGGCGATGCGCGAGGCTTCGAAATGCGGAATCGCCCGATGCGGGTCCTTCAAGAAGCGAAGCGCGATCCATCCGGCAAGAAACTCAGCCCCGGATAGACTGTCGCCTTCGAGCGGTCCGTGCATCTTGGCGATCGCATAGGCTGTTTTGGGATGATCCTCGCTCAGCGCGTGCCGG
This sequence comes from Rhodomicrobium sp., assembly GCA_052144215.1. Classification (GTDB taxonomy): domain Bacteria; phylum Pseudomonadota; class Alphaproteobacteria; order Rhizobiales; family Rhodomicrobiaceae; genus Rhodomicrobium. The sequence continues at coordinate 8,871 of JBKQQS010000120.1, read as the reverse complement.
ACCTCGCCTCGCCGGAAGTCCCACCAAAGATTAGGGTCGGCCAAGTCGCTTGAGTCGGTGCCGATGGAGCGTAGGAGCGACCAGAGGTCGTCATTCGCCCCCTCGCGCTGGAGCGACTTTAGCCGCACAAGCAGCGTGCCCGGCCCGCCGGCGCGCTCTTTGGCAAGGTGGAAAGCGTTTTCGGCGGCCTTGGCTTGACGGGTTTTGCTGGCCGGCTTGCCATCTCCCTCGTCTTTCGCCTTCTTGTCCTCAGGCTTGTCCTCGCCATCGCTGCCGCTGTTTGCGCTTGTCTTCTTCACGCGAACGAGTTCGGTAAGCGGCACCACGCCGAATGCGCGGCCTTTGCCGGCGAGCGCTGCTTCGCGAGGCTGGCTTTGCTCTGCGGCGTCCGCGCGGCGCCTTTTCTTCCGGTGCCCGGTTTTGCTCGAACCGTGCCTGCCGCTGCGCTTGGCTGCTTTAGCTCTGAGCCGGGCCGCAGCCTTAAGGCCTTTGCCAGCATTGCTGGATGCCAGTTTCTTGCCCGGATCGTCTTTGTACACAGCGTGAATAGCGAGCAACCGCTCGCGGCGCGCGTGGTCTTTCTCATTTAAGAGTGTGGCGAACCGGGACAAGAATTTCTCTTCCACGGCCGGATCGAGCACGTAGCGGGTCCAGGCGAATTTGAGCAAGGCGAGGCCGCGCTCGCGCTCTCCGGTCTCCATCAAGGCTGCGCCGAGGCTCGCGTGGCCCGCTCCCGTCAACGGCAGGCGGTTCGTGTAGTATTTAATAATGCTGGAGCTGGGGACGCTGGATAGAAACAAGTTCTTTTCGATGACGGCATCCTGAGGAGGTTCCGGAAACAGGGGATGCGCGCTCCGGAACGCCATCGTTTCACGAAAATCGGCATTAGGCTGGCGTAAGCGTTTCCATTCGGCAAAAATTTTGGCTTCTGGAGCGCCGATTTTTGCGATAGCGGCGCGCGTATCCTCGTCGTCCTCCCTGGCGGCGGCTTCGACGGCTTCTTTGACGGCTTTGGCGTCCTCTTCGCTGATCTTGAAAGATAGAAGCGGCTGCAACGCCGCTGTCATATCCTCGCCAGAGAATGGCTTGGGATAACTTATCGTGGCGGCTGGGATCAAGACCGGCGCGGCCTTCACTTCCTCTTTCGCACCAGCGCCGGCCTGAGACTGGCCGCCGGCGTCCGCTACCTCCGGAGGCGCATCGCGATTGGCGCGCTGACGGCTCTCAGCCATCTTGGGTGAAGCTGTGCCATTAAGCTTTCCTCCGGCGCCTGTTTTGCGCGCGGCAGCGCTGGCGAGTGAGGCGGACTTGCTTTTCGCAGGAACCGGTATCTGAGCGAGCGTTTGCCCGGGCTCCTCTTGAGAAAAAATATAGGGGGCGAGCATGACCGCAACGAAGCCAACGATCAATCCGGTCAAGATTGCATTCAGAAATCCTAAAGGATTTTGCGGTGGCTTGTTTTTATCGGGAGACGTTGACATTTACCCGCCGGATGAAAAAATTCGTTTGGCAGCTATTCACATGGAACTTATGCTTTGGCCTGCGACTGATTTGAATCCGTCCAAAGCTGTGTTGCATGCCGCGATTACGTTGAAATGTTATCCGCCATAATCCGGCAATTAAATGACAAGCTTGGCAGTTCCTCCGGCTGCGAGAAGGGTAACGTGCGAGACTGGCTAAGTTCGCGTTACCCGCTTATAGAAATCGATCCGAAATGAGGGTAATACGGGCATGTTTAAGGGGTCGTTTACAGCGCTAATAACTCCATTCGACGGCTGCGAGGTGGACTACGACGCCTTTTCACGTCTTGTGGAGCATCAGATTGAGGCTGGCACGCACGGGCTGGTTCCGGTCGGCACGACTGGCGAATCGCCGACGCTCAGCCACAGTGAACACCAGCGCGTGGTGGAAACCTGCATCGCTGCCGCAAAAGGAAGGGTTCCCGTTATCGCTGGGGCGGGGTCGAATTGCACGAAGGAAGCCGTCGATCTAGCCCGTCACGCGCAAGCGGCCGGGGCTGCCGCCGTGCTGGTGGTCACTCCGTATTACAACAAGCCCACGCAAGAAGGGCTGTATCTGCACTACAAAGCGATAAACGACGCAATCGGCATTCCAATCGTCATCTATAATATTCCGGCTCGCAGCGTCGTCGATATGTCGGTTGCGACCATGACCCGGCTTTCGAGGCTTCCCAATATCGCCGGCGTCAAGGACGCGACGGCATCGCCCGTGCGCACAACCCAGCAGCGCCTCAGCATGGGCGAGGGCTTCAACCAGCTTTCGGGCGAGGATGCAACCGCGCTCGCCTTTATGGCGCATGGCGGCCATGGCTGCATTTCGGTTACCTCGAACGTCGCACCGCGGCTGTGCGCGGAGTTCCAGAATGCGTGCCTCGCAGGGGATTTCCGGCGCGCGCTCGAGCTTCACGACAAGCTCATGCCGCTGCACGAAGCGCTCTTTGCCGAGACGAACCCCGGACCGGTCAAGTACGCGGCTTCGCGCCTTGGGCTTTGCAAGGCGGAGACACGGCTGCCGCTGGCACCGGTTTTAGATCAAACAAAAGCGATTGTGGACGCCGCGCTCGAGAAGACCGGCTTGCTCCGGCGTGAGGCCGCATAAGTAAAATGGCAGGCCCCGCTCAGACATCGGTTCGCAAAGTCGTCGCTGAAAACCGCAAAGCGCGCTTCTCCTACTTCATCGACGACACTTTCGAAGCGGGGATCGCGCTCGGCGGTTCCGAGGTGAAATCGCTGCGCCAGGGCAAGGCCAATATCGCCGACTCCTATGCCGCCGAGCAGAACGGGGAAATTTTCCTCATCAACGCCTACATCCCCGAATACCTCCAGGCCAACCGCTTCCAGCATGAGACGCGCAGGCCGCGAAAGCTCCTCCTGCATAAGCGCGAGGCGAGCAAGCTCATCGGGGCGATCCACAAAGAGGGCATGACGCTGATCCCGCTGCGGATCTATTTCAACGACAAGGGCCGGGCCAAGCTTGAGCTGGCGCTCGCGCGCGGCAAGAAGCTGCACGACAAGCGCGAGACGGAGAAGAGCCGCGATTGGGAGCGCCAGAAGGGGCGGCTGATGCGCGAGCGGGGATGAGCGCGGGCGCGTGAGGCCAGGAGCCGGCTATTTGATCGAAAAACTCAAAAAAAGTGATGCATTGCAGCAACAACTTGCTTAGCCGCTTTACTAGGAAAGTGGCCGACAAGCTATCGCCACGCTGCACTCTGAGTATTTTCCGTTTCTGCAGCTTCGCATAATTCATTGCTAAGATTGGGTAAACCTAACGATGCGAGATCGCGGGGACTATCGCCCATGCCGGAACTCTGGACATACGCGCTTGAAACCCCGGTATCGCACCTCAGCGCCGGTTGGTTCTGGCTTTTTCCACTTCTGTTCGCGATCCACGACGCCGAAGAGGCGACATTCGTCTGGATGAAAGGAAGTCTTCACAACTCGATATCCTACACGACGTTGGATGTGCCTCAGATGCTCATGGCGATCTCTTTCGAGTTGGCCATCTTTATGTCGGCAGCCGCCTGGGCGGCGGACCCAGGCGCGTCACGTCTGGCGATCTTCACATTCGCCGTGTTGTTGGGCGGTTATACGGCCCACGGTTTTGCCCATCTCTATCTCGGGTGGCGCAAACATGGGTATACACTCGGCGTAGCGACGGCGCTGCCGTGCGTTGTCTTCGGCGGCTTGTTCATCTACGCCAAACTCATCGAAACCGGGACCCTGAGCTGGACGTTGGCGGCGGCAAGCTTTGTTCTCGGCACTCTTGTCATGTTGCCTCTGATCCGCGTCGCGCGCTGGGCCGGCTTGACCTTCGCTTGAGGAGCGCGGCGCTGTGACGTGCGAGACGATCGGACGGCGCCAATCTTTGCTAAAAACCAAATCGTCGTGAGGACCGCTTCGGGTCAACTTTCACCATTGGCGTCAGCGAGAACGGCAGCACCGCCCCTGAACCGGACACCCCTGCCCGGAGCTTCCGCCGCAGATGCGGAGCATCAGGCGGCCCCATCCAGCCCGGCGAGTTCCTGCACAATAACGGCGCGCAACGCCGGCAATCCGGTTTGCACCGTCTCCCAAACATACCGCGCCGCCACATCCTCGTAATTGTGCCGGTAGATGTTGCCAGCGCCCGCGATGCGCTTCCATTCGATCCCTGGATGGCGCGCCTTCATGTCCTCGGGCAAACGCCGCGACGCTTCGGAAATAATCTCAAGGCAGCGGGTGACGGCATAGACCGTGCGCTCGTCGCCCTGGAATGCCTGATAATCGAAGCCCGCGGTGAAGCGGCCCGCCAGGTCGATATGATAGAGCATGTCGCGGAGCGCGGTTTCGCCGGATTTAGAAGGCATAGATCGCATCGGCCGCAGCCGCCGGACGGATATAGGGCTTGAGGCTCTCGCGGCTCACCACATCCACCGGGGTATCGAAAAAGCCAGCGATAGTGTCCTTAATTCCCGCATATTCCCACACGCCAATTCGCGCGCCGGGGTCGATCTCAATCAGTATGTCGATGTCGCTGTCAGGACGGTTGTCGCCCCGCGCGCGCGAACCGAACAGGGCGGCATGAGCCACGCCTTGCGCGCGCAAGGCGGCCTCATTTTCCCGCAGCTTGGCGATGATGTCTTGCGTGTCCATGGGGTCATCGTATCGTAAAAAGGCTGCCCTGTGGAGCGCGAACGGTTACGCTTGCAGCCGCGATTGGGAGCGCCAGAAGGGCCGGCCGATGCGCGAGCGGGGGTGAGCAAAGTTCTTAGCCGGCACACTGCTGGAAGTTGTTGCCGGCGCGGGGAAAATCCGGATTGGAAATTGACATTCCCTCGCTATCTGAGTACATGCATTTTAGAATTATTCTAAGGAGATCGCGATGGTGTTCGGCGGCTTAACACATGCGACCAAGAAGTTTTCCGATCTGAACGAGCGCGAAATCCTGGCCCTCGCGATCGGCGCGGAAGAAGAGGATTCGCGCATCTATTTGACTTTCGCCGAAGATCTGGAAGAGCGCTATCCAGCCTCGGCACAGGTGTTCCGGGAGATGGCCGAGGAGGAGAACGGCCATCGCGGACGCCTGCTCGATCTTTACCAAAAGAATTTCGGCACGCATTTGCCTCCGATCCGGCGCGAGGACGTTAAAGGTTTTCTGCGGCGGCGCCCTATTTGGCTCACGCGAAATCTGCCGCTCGAGACCATTCGCGAACAGACGGAGACGATGGAGTACGAGGCCCAGCGCTTTTACGCAAAGGCGGCGGAGCTAGCGACCGATACCAGTATTCGAAAGTTGCTGGGAGACTTGGCTGCGGCCGAACAGAAGCACGAAAGCCTGGCGGCCAAGCTTTCGGATAAGATCCTCACGCCGGACATCAAAAAGGAAGAGGACGAAACGGCCCGCCGCATGTTCGTTCTGCAATATGTTCAGCCTGGGCTTGCCGGGCTGATGGATGGCTCCGTGTCGACGCTGGCGCCGCTGTTCGCTGCGGCGTTCGCCACGCACACCAACTGGCAGACATTCCTCGTCGGCCTCGCCGCCTCCATCGGTGCGGGCATCAGCATGGGATTTGCCGAGGCGCTTTCCGACGACGGCTCGCTCACCGGGCGCGGCTCGCCGCTCCTGCGAGGCGGCATTTGCGGCGTCATGACCACGGTTGGCGGACTTGGCCATACGATGCCTTATCTCGTGCCAGATTCTTGGCACAACGCCTTCTGGATCGCAACGGCTATTGCGAGCGTGGTTGTTTTAATCGAGCTGTGGGTAATTGCTTATATCCGCTCCCGTTACATGGACACGCCGTTCCTGCAGGCTGTGTTCCAAATCGTTATAGGCGGGCTGATCGTGCTCGGCGCGGGAATTGCCATTGGCGGTGCATAGTCGAAGACGCGGTTAGTATGCTGCAAAAGCACAGTGTAGTTTTAGCAGAAAGCTTAAGCTACGGTTAGCGCGAGGGGTGTACAACGCGGGCAATTGCAATCCATGCTGGCGCTTGCGTGCGACCGCCTTGCTGACTCTGGCGAGGACGCCGTCCTCGACCTGTCGAAGGTTGAGTTTGCCGATAGCTCCGGTCCCGGCGCTCTCGTCTTCCTGCATAAACGGCTTGTGTCGAAAGGACTAAAGCTGAAAATCGTAGGGCTGAACGGCCAGCCTCCACAGCTTTTCACGAACCTGCATCTTGTCCTGTATTCTGCGAGTAAAACGCGCTGCGCTAGCGCAGCGTCATTTCATGCCCTGAGCCGCGCGCGGGACGACGCGGAAGTATTCAACCGGCTCTGGTCTTACGGCGAAGCTTCCGCCGCAATCCGCATAAATTTTTGGACCCGCGGTGCTGCAGACGTGTCATACGCCTCGCGCCGCTGAACCGCGCGCCGCGTTGCTTGTTGAGCTTAATTCTGCGTAAACTCCAGCTGCCTGGGGCAGCATAGGCCTTTATAAATGCCCAGATTATGAACCGGGGAAGAGCGGGAGGGCGCCAATGCGAGAGGCTGAGACGAGGAGCGAGCATGGCTCGCTATTTCAGCGCAAAAAGATCGCCGAGCTTCAAGAAGACCCGCACGGGGTTCAGCTGCACCGCACGCTCGGCCCCTTCAATCTCATCGCTCTCGGCATAGGCGCGATCATCGGCGCGGGCCTCTTTTCGCTAACTGGGCTTGCCGCGGCCGACAACGCAGGGCCGGCCGTCGTCATCAGCTTCGTGATTGCAGCAATTGGCTGCGGCTTCGCGGGCATGTGCTATTCCGAGCTTGCAAGCATGATCCCGGTTGCGGGCAGCGCTTACACTTACGCTTACGCAACGCTGGGCGAGATCGTGGGCTGGGTTATCGGCTGGGACCTCGTTCTCGAATATGCGGTCGGCGCCGGCACCGTTTCGGTGAGCTGGTCGCGATATGTGACCTCGTTCCTGCGGGATTTCGGCATCAACCTCCCGGCGCAATGGAACCTATCGCCCTTCGAGACCGCCACGCTCGCCGATGGCACCACTGTGCACGGCATCGCCAACCTGCCGGCGGTCTTCATTATCGTGCTGATTTCGGCGCTGCTGATCCGCGGCATCAAGGAATCGGCGAGCGTGAATGCCGTGATCGTCGTGATCAAGGTCGCCGTCGTGCTCGCGGTGGTGGGAACCGGCGTCTTTTATATCAAGGCGCAGAACTACGTACCGTTTATCCCGGAGAACACGGGAACATTCGGCGAGTACGGATGGTCGGGAATCTTACGCGGGGCGGGCGTGATCTTCTTCGCCTATATCGGCTTCGATGCCGTCTCGACGGCCGCGCAGGAGACGAAAAATCCGCAGCGCGATATGCCCATCGGGATCCTGGGCTCGCTTCTCATTTGCACGGTCCTTTATATCGCCTTCGGCTTCGTTCTGACTGGCCTTGTCAATTACAAGGACCTGCAAAACGACGCGCATCCGGTGGTCACCGCCATCGACCAAACCCCCTTTACCTGGCTGAAAACCGCAGTGACGCTCGGCGTGATCGGCGGCTTTACGACGGTCATGCTCGTCATGCTGCTTGGGCAGAGCCGCGTCTTTTATGCGATGTCGCGCGACGGTTTCCTGCCCAAGGTCTTCTCCTCGCTTCACCCAGAGTGGAAAACCCCATGGATTTCGAACCTGATTTTCATGGCGGCGACCGGGTTGCTGGGAGGCCTCGTTCCGATCCGCGTGCTGGGGCACATGACCTCGATTGGGACGCTGCTCGCTTTCATCATCGTTTGCGCGGGCGTCATGATCTTGCGCAAAATCCACCCCGAACTGGAGCGCGGCTACCGCGTGCCTTTGGTGCCGTTCGTGCCCATCGGCGGTATCGTCGTTTGCCTTGCCATGATGGTGTCGCTCGACATCGACACCTGGATCAGGCTCGTGGCCTGGCTCGTTGTGGGGATGGCGATCTTTTTCGGCTTCAGCCGGAAGCATCTCAAAGCGCGCTTGGCGGCGGCGCGAGGGCGGTGACCGGCGGCAACTTTTGCTTCCGCACGATCCCCGCCTCCGCGAGGACAAGCCTTATCGCAAAACCCGTATCTACTTTTGCGGATCGTGCTCTAGCCGGCAAATTATTTCGCCGCTTCCGCCTCGCGAACGATATTGATTGTGCGCAGCAAGCTTGACGGATTGACGCTGATGGAATCAATGCCGATCCTTGCCAGGAAGTGCGCTATCTCCGGATAGTTCGCCGGCGCCTCGCCGCATATCCCCACCTTCCGTCCATTCCGCTTGGCGCCGGTGACCGCGAGGCGCAGCATCTCCAACATACCCGGATCGCGTTCGTCAAAATCGAAGGCGACGATTTCGGAATCGCGATCTACGCCGAGCGTGAGCTGGGTTAGATCGTTCGAGCCGATCGAGAAGCCGTCGAAGACCTTGGCGAAGGCGTCCACTTGGATGACGTTGTTGGGGATCTCGCACATTACGTAAATCTCAAGTCCGTTCTGCCCGCGGGCGAGGCCATTGCGCGCCATTGCGGCCAAGACCTGTCCGGCTTCCGCCACCCGGCGGCAGAAGGGCACCATGATGATAAGATTGGTGAGCCCCATAACGTCGCGCACCCGCCGCAGCGCCTCGCATTCGAGCGCGAATCCGTCCGCATAGGCCGGGTGCGCATAGCGTGAGGCGCCCCGGAAGCCGAGCATCGGGTTGGCCTCGCGCGGCTCGAAAGCGGTGCCGCCGATAAGTGCCGCATATTCGTTAGTCTTGAAGTCGGACAGACGGATGATCACGGGCTTTGGATAAAACGCAGCTGCGATCGTGCCTGCGCCCTCGGCGAGGTTGCGGACGAAATATTCGCGCGGAGAGGAGAAGCCGCGAGCGCGCTCTTCGATACGCGCCCGCTCTTCCTGGGAAATGCGCTCTGGATGCACGAGCGC
>JBKQQS010000119.1:0-20985 GCA_052144215.1 Rhodomicrobium sp. | reverse complement strand
GCGCTTTTCACGAGGAGAGAGGGGGTTTCAGGCTTCCGTTTCCCCCTCGGGGAGAAGGACAGGATGAGGGGGAACTTTCCAGCATTCGCCAAGTCTAGCTCGCGCCGGGCTGTGCTCAAAACTTGTGCACAAGCCAGTGCAAGCTGCGCATTATTTCAGCCCAGAATTATGTTCCGGCACAGTGTGTTGCTGTGCTAGTCTTTTTCCCGATTTGTCATGGTCTTATCATCGTCAACCTGACCGGTGAGGACGGCTGCTGCACTCGAAGAGGTTTGCATGGCGACGATCACAGTGTTGAAGAATCCAGCGACCGTAGCTCCTCTCGATAATTACAACCCGGGACAATATTATTGCGAACTGATCGGCTCCAAGGACCGGCAAAACCGCCACCTCACGGCACTCTGGAACCGCCTTCAGCAACTCGATCCCGGTCAGCTCCGGACACGCGCGGAGGACGCCGAGCGCGAGCTTTTCACTCTCGGCATCACCTTCACAGTTTATAGCGACAGAACGGCCATCGACCGCATCCTGCCCTTCGACGTCATCCCGAGGGTCATCACCGCCCCGGATTGGCGCAAGCTCGACCGCGGGATCAAGCAGCGGGTCAAAGCGCTCAATCTTTTCCTATGGGATGTGTATCACGGGCGCAAAATCCTCAAAGACGGCGTCGTCCCCGCCGAGCTGGTGCTCGGCAATTCAAATTACCGGCCGGAGATGGTGGGCTACGACCCGCCGCGCGGCACATATGTGCATATCGCAGGTACAGACATCATCCGCGATCCGAAGGGCGATTTCTATGTGCTCGAAGACAATGGGCGCACGCCGTCAGGGGTGTCCTACGTCGTCGAGAACCGCCATTTGATGCAGCGTGCGTTCCCCGACCTCATGCATGGCTTCGCCATCGAAAGCGTCTCGGAATACGGCACGCAGCTCGGCAACAAGCTGATCGAGGTGGCGCCGGCCGGTGTTCTGGAGCCTCAAATCGTTCTCCTATCGCCCGGCGTGTTTAACTCTGCCTATTTCGAGCACGTTTTCCTGGCTCGCGAGATTGGCATTCCCCTTGTCGAGGGCCGCGACCTCTTCGTGGATGACGACAAGGTCTTCATGAAAACCGTTTCGGGGCCGACCCCCGTCCACGTCATCTACCGGCGGCTCAACGACGACTTCCTCGACCCGGAGGTCTTCAAACCCGAGAGCGTTCTCGGCGTGAAAGGGCTCATGCGGGCGATGAAGAAGGGCAACGTAACGCTCGCCAACGCCGTTGGCACCGGCGTTTGCGATGACAAGGCGGTTTATGCCTATCTGCCGCGCATCATCCGCTATTATTTGGACGAGGACCCGATCCTGCCGAACGTTGAGACGCATATCTGCCGCGAGGCGGATGCGCTGGGCTACACGCTCGAAAATATGGATAAGCTTGTGGTGAAGCCCGTGGGCGAATCCGGCGGCTATGGCATCTGCGTAGGGCCGAAAGCGGCGAAGGCCGAGATCGAGGTTGCCCGCGATGCGCTGAAGGCGAACCCATCGAACTATATTAGCCAGCCTATGATCGAGCTTTCGGTGTGCCCGACGCTCACCGAAGACGGCGTGGAGCCGCGCCATGTGGACTTGAGACCCTTCGCCGTGACGGGTGAAGAGACTTGGCTTCTACCCGGCGGCCTCACGCGCGTGGCGCTGCGCAAGGGCTCGATCGTGGTGAATTCGAGCCAAGGCGGCGGCACCAAAGATACTTGGGTTTTGAGGGAGGATTGATATGAGCAGCCTCCTATCGCGCTACGCCGAAAGCGTCTTCTGGATGGCGCGTTATTTCGAGCGCGCGGAAAGCCTCGCCCGCATCCTCGAAACGCAGACCTCCTTCCAGCGCGGGCGCGAGGACAATTCCTGGGCCTGGATCGTCGCGCTTTACTCGGACGAGGAGGCCTTTGCGAAGGCATTCGGCGAGCCGAACGCGGATAACGTCATCCGCTACTATATGGCGTACGCCGATAATCCAGGCTCGATTCAATCCTCGATCCGGGCGGCCCGGGAGAACGCGCGCGCCCTGCGGCCCATGCTGTCGACCGACATGTGGTATCAGCTGAACGATTTCCACAACCGGATCGCCGCATTCGGACCGGGCGACTTCTCGGAGGTGCGGCTGTCGCGCACTTGCGATGCGATCAAGCGCGGCTGTTACGCGCAGCTCGGCATCGCCGAGAACACATTCTACCGCGATGAAACCTGGCCATTTTTCCGGCTTGGGCTGTTTCTTGAGCGCGCAGACCAGACAAGCCGCCTGCTCGACGTGCGCTTCGCGCAGCAGCAAACGGGCCTCGCGCGCGACGAGCGGTACGATTTTACTTTTTGGACCATCCTGCTGCGCGCCGCCTCCGCCTATCATGCCTATAGGCGCCTGTTTCCGCACCACATCGATCCGAAAGAGGTTGCGCGCTTTTTGGTCTTCGACGCGCGGCTGCCGCGTTCGCTCGCCTATTGCCTCGCGGAAATTCAGGCCATGATCGAGCTTTTGCGCCGGGATTTCGGGCTGCGGCACGCCTCGGCGGCGGCGGAGCAAGTGGAAACGATGCTTCACGGACTCGATACCGCAAGCAAAGACGGTCATCTACTCGAGGGCTTGCACCGCTTCAACGACTGGGTACAGCTTCGCCTGATGCATCTCACCGAAGAATTGGGGCAGGCGTTTTTCGGCTACGCGCGCCCGTCAGGGGCCCCTCCGCCAGCGATGAGCCAAACGCAATCGCAGACGATGACCGCACATTAGAGAATCCTGCGCTGAATTGGGCGCGCCGTCATAGTGAAGCGGCAAAGCCGCCGTGGCGATCCATAGCAGCATCAGTGACTTGAGCCTGGATCGCCCGCAACAACGTCGATTCCGAAACGTGTTACGCTCCGCGAAAGACGGGTTGCCTTTTCTCCGCGAAGGCTCTCTGGCCCTCGCTGTAATCCGCACTTTCGGAGGCCTCGTCGATGAGACGCTGCGCGGCCTCCAAGTCGAGAGCCCCAGACCCCATGGCAAGGCCGTTCAAAATGGCCTTCGACCCGGCGATGCTGAGGGGGGCGTTTTTGGCAATTTGCTCTGCAAAGGACAAAGCGGAGCCGAGTGCATCGTCAGTTTCGGCTTCGATGAGTCCCATCCGGTGAGCGTCGCCGGGGCCAAACCGCTCACCCGAGAAAAGGATGCGCTTGGCGTTGCTCAGTCCGGCGAGAGCGAGCAGCCTTTGCGTGGACCGTACTCCATAGACGATGGAGAGGCGGGCCGACGGAATACCGATCTTGGCCGTGGCGTCGGCGAAGCGGAAATCGCAGGCCAGTGCTAGGTGGCACCCGCCGCCGAGACAATAGCCCCGGATCGCGGCGATGGCCGGCTTGGGGACGCACTGGATGGCATTGCCGCAGGCGTCCACCGCAGCTTCGTAAACGGCGCTTTGCCGGGCATCCGGCCGGGCGGAGGCGAACTCCGTAATATCGGCGCCCGCGCAGAAATCCTCGCCCGCACCGGTGAGAATGATCGCCCGGACCGAAGCATCGCGGCCAAGCTGTTGGAATTGGCGCGTCATTTCCCGCCACATGGCAAGCGTCATCGAATTACGTTGCGCTGGCCGGCTGATTACGACAGCGGCAACACTGCCAACCCTTGTGACAGCAATTGCGTCCTTTTCCATTCGACCCGTCTCCGGCTGAAACTAAGCTGCACCTGTGCTCGGCAGCATAAGTGAAGAGAGCAGCACCCTGACGCCGTCCGGGATGGGTACGGGTCTGTTCAAGGCGCGATCGACATAAACGTGAACGAAATGCCCCTCTGCTGCCGCAGAGTCCTCGCTGTTGACGAAGATGCCGATCTCATAGCGAACGCTGCTCGTGCCGAGTTTCGCAACCCGCATCCCAACGTGCACCGTGTCCGGAAAGGCAATTGACTGGAAATACCGGCACGACGTCTCAACGACGAGGCCGATCACGGGACTGTTTTGCACGTCGAGGCAGCCCGACGAAATAAGATGCTGGTTCACCGCCGTGTCGAAAAATGAGTAATACACCACGTTATTGACATGGCCATACGCGTCGTTGTCCATCCAACGCGTTGAAATCGTGGTGAAATGGGCGTAGGAATCGCGGGTACCGGCCATCGTCAAAGTGCCCTTTCGCAAATCGCAAGCGCTTCGAGGTAGCCGGCCTCACGGGGGTTATTTATGGGGAGCCGGGTCTGTTTTGCGGCGGCCTCTGCGAGGACGGCGCCCAGTTCGGCGAGCACGGCCCCGGCTGTCCTGAATGAAAATTTGAGCAGGGCCTTTTCCAGCATTGTCTTCGGTCTTAATTTGGACTAACGCGGGCGCGATGGTTACTTTCATAAATAGACTATTCTGCGGAGCATCGTTGTCAAGCCCTTTGCTTCGACTCTAAACTCCCGGCCAAGTCCGGCTGTGCGCGAGAGTTAGGCACGGACGGCCCCTAGTCCGCTGTTGCGATTTGGGTCATATCGAAACGCGATGACTGAAGAAATAAGATCACTTAGCGAAATGCCTTCGCCGGTCAAAGCAAGGCTGCGGCGGGAGAAACACCGGGTTGTTTACGAGCGCAATTGCTCGGTCAGCCGGACCGTCGCCATTCTGAGCGATAGCTGGGCATTTCTCGTTTTGCGCGAAAGCTATTTCGGCGCCACGCGTTTTGAAACATTTCTATCTGCACTTGGCCTGCCGCGCGCAACGCTGACGCAGCGCCTGCGAACGCTAACGGCACAAGGCCTCCTGCGCCGGGTCCCGTGTTCTGGCAGTAAAGTCCGGTTCGAGTACCGGCTGACAACGATGGGGATCGACCTTTACCCGGTCCTGCTGTCGCTGTTGAGCTTTGGCGATAAGTGGCTCGCGGGCGCGGCGAAACCGCCCGTCGAACTTGTGCATAATCCATGCGGATGCACCTGCCGCGCGATTGTCGCTTGTTCCCACTGCAAAGCCGAGCTGCATGCAAAAGCTGTCACCTGCCGCGACGGTCCTGGAGCAGGCTCGACGCCTGTTCTCGATGCGAAGCGAAACAGGCGCACATCCGATCCAGACGTTCTGGACCGGGGCCGGCCGAGTTCTGTGACGCGCGCTTTGAAAGTCATAGGAGACCGTTGGAGCTTCATGGTGATCCGCGAAGCATTCTTCGGCGTCCGCCGGTTCGACATACTTCAAGCCAAGCTCGGCATTGCGCCTAACATACTTGCCGATCGATTGAACCGTCTGGTTGCGGACGGCATTTTCGATCGCCTCAAATATCAGGCGTTCCCTGAACGCTTCGAGTACCGCTTCACTGCGAAGGGTAGGGACCTTTTGGGGCCTTTGCTTGCCATGCTGCGCTGGGGCGATCGATGGCTCTCCGGCGAGGAGCCGCCGCTCATCCTAACGCATAGCCTGTGCGGCGCGGACTTTGAGCCGCTGGTTATTTGCGACCATTGCAAGAAGGAGTTGAAGGCAGCCGATATGAGTTATAAGCTTAATTACAGCCTTCCGTCCGACGGGCGCGCCTCAAAGCCCAATCGCCCCATTGCGGCCGGAGCTTAGTCCCGCGCCTGTCATCTGAGCTTGATACGCCTTCGCCGCGAATAGTCTACTTACGCAAGCTAACAGAAGTTAGCTTCGTCCGCCTGCACGCTCTCTGAAGCCGTTTCCGCTTATATAGGACAGACGCGAGCCACCCTCACCTCGCGTGCTGGTCCTGCCAGATCCTGAAGGGCTTCGTAACGAGACTGGCGTTCGAGTAGCGCGGGTCCGAGGTAACCTCCCGGCCAAGCCAATCGGGCTTTTCGAAAAACGTGTCTTCGTGCGGAAGCTCGATTTCGGCGATCACCAACCCCTCGTTTTCGCCCCGGAATACGTCGATTTCCCAAACCAGGCCGTGCTGCGGCAGCTCGTATCTGAGCTTTTCGATAATCGCGCCCTCGCGCAAGCTGAACAAAACCTCCGCGTCCGCAAGCGGGATTTCATATTCGAATTCCAGCCTCTTAGCCTCGGCTGTAGCCGACTTGATCGTCACTGCGGCGCGGACATTGTCCCTCGTGCGGACGCGAAGGGATATCTTCCCATTGCGCACCAGATAGGCTTGCCGAATAAGGGAGGGCCTGCCCGCTTTGCCGCGCCAGCTTTCGTCTTGAACCAAAAACTTGCGCTCGATCTCATATGCCATGGCTGTTTGCGTCTCCGGGCTGCTCGCCGCAGCTCCACGGAGTAGCGCGTCATATCAAGGAGTACCAGTATCTTCTGGAAGAAGAAATTGTCCGGCTTGGAAAAAGCTCCAGCCGTTAGGCGACCTATCGAGTATCCAAACGAGATCGTACCGTTTGCGCGGCCACGCGTCCGGCAGGCCCGGCACGTCGCCTGCGAGCCTTCGAGCGATGCTGGGGATCTCTTCATGGGACCAGCAGATCAGCACCGCGCCTGAGATGCGGCTTATCGCCTCTGGCAGGGTGTGCCCATCGCCTTTGCCGATCTCGTTGCGGACCGGTATTTGAAGGGCGCTCGCGAGCGGCATAACGGTGCCTAAAGGCCGCAGGCTGCTCGAGCCGTTTGCGGGTCTGCACGCAAAGATGGCTGCGGGCGTTGCAATACCTGGAGTGAGGTCTTTGCCAATGGGCGCGAAGTAGCGGACGAGCGCCCCGGCCCGCTGCCAGCCGCGCACGGAAAGCTGATTGGGATCGAGCTGGCCGCTCTCGTCGACGCCCAATATGCGGCCGGTTCCATCGGGTTTTTCCGCGTGCCTTATGAGCATGACTTTTGCCGGTCCCATACCATCCTCTGTCTTGCGTTCGCAGCTTCCTTCCGCGAACTCTATCAACACCCGGCTGCGGCTTTCGTCTCTTCCATCGCGGCAGGTTTTGCAAAGGCCGGCCGGGACGCAATTCGCCCGCCTTTATTGCCAGCTTTGGCGCGTGGCGTCCATTACATCTGGAGCCGCTAACGGCGGACCGGCCGCTGCCTCGTCTTCAGGCTTCGCACGGGGTCACGCAGCCGCAACGGCCTGGAGAATTGCGCGCCGGACCAGGGTCTCGAACAGCGGCAGCTTATAGGCGTTCTTGGCAAGCGGCGTGGCGCCGTCGAGGGCTGCGCGGCCAGCCTCTCCCGCCAGGTTTTCATCGATGCGCTTGCCGGTGAGAAGAGCTTCTGCTGCCTTTGCCCGATGCGGTACAGGCGCCGCCGCGCCAAGAACGATTGCCGCGCGTCTGCAGGGTCCATCCGCAGCAAAATCGAGCGCAACGGCCACGTCCGCTAGCGGCCAATCGAAGGAGTCCTTCTCGCCCTGCTTCACATGCGCCATGCGTGCGCTCGCAGGCACCGGGGGCAACAGAATGGCGGTCAGAAGCTCTTGCGGTTTCAGATCGTTCTCGCGCTGCAGATCCCGGTCTGGCGTCACCAAGAAGTCTTCGAGCAAAACGTTCCGCGTTGCGCCCTCTGCGCCGCTCAGCTCAAGAACCGCGCCGAGCGCTACGAGCACGGTTGCCGCCGTGGAGGGATGGACGATCGCGCAAAGCCGGTTACCGAAAATGGCGTGGTGCTGGCTTTCGCCGTCGATGGCGAAGCAATGTCCGCCGCCCTTCCTCAGACAGCGATATTCCGCAGCCCGGAAATACCAGCAGCGCGGCCTTTGCAATAGATTTCCGCCCAAGGTCGCCACATTGCGGATTTGCGGGCTGGCCGAGCCGCCTGCAGCAGAGGCAAGCGCCGGGTAGCGCTCGCGCACCAGAGGATCGCTCGCAAGATGGGCCAGCGTGACCGTTGCGCCGATGCGCACGCCGCCCTTCCCGTCCTCCGTAACGCTGCCAAGGCCTGCAACCCCGCTCAGGCTCACGAGCTTGGCGGGCGCGAGCAGGTTCTCCTTCATGAGGTCGAGAACGTCGATACCGCCCGCTATGAAGACCGCACTACCGGCGGGGCCCGCGGCAGGCGAATGCAGCGTCATCAGATCGGCAACCACTGCCGGCGCCGCTGCCGTTGCCTCTGCGGGAGTTCTTGGCCTCACCCAAGCGAAGCGGTTCATGGCGTCAGCTCCTCGAAGGAATTTTACCAAGCGCGGAGAGAACCTCTGCAGGCGTCATCGGCAAGCTTCGCATCCGGATGCCGATGGCGTTGTAAACGGCATTGGCGATTGCGGGGGCCGTGGCGATGTTGGCGGGCTCGGCGATGCCGTAAGCGTCGGTGGCGCTGCGGCCTTGGTAGTTCTCCAGGATCACCACGTCGATCTCCGGCGTTTCGCGCGGCCCAACGAGCTTATATTGCTCCAGATTGGGGTTCACCATGCGGCCGGTATGCTGGTCGAGAATGCGCTCCTCGAACAAGGCATAGGAAAGACCCATGAGCACGCCGCCATGAACCTGGCTTTCGAGCTGCTTGGGGTTCATCGGCCGGCCGCAATCTTGCACGGCAACCACGCGCTCGACCCGGATAATACCGGTCTCAGTGTCGACGGCGACCTCGGCAAATTGAACGCCGCCGAGATCCTGCAGAGCCATTGCGGCATCGCCCATAGTCCGCTTGAACCCGCCATAATCGTCCGCGCGCGAGGCCACGGCGCTGATGCGGTCGGTGCGAAGCTGCGCGGCAGCTTCCCCGAAACTCATGCTCCGGCCCGGATCGCCTTGAACCATGATGCGTCCGCCGCGCGCCGCAAGGGTGCTGGCGCTGGCGTTCAACCGAAGTGCGGCCTCGCTGAACAGCATCTGCAGAACGCGCCATGCTGCTGTGCGCGCGGGCGGCGTGATGGACGCGGTCGTGCGGCTTCCGTATGACGGCGGCCCTGACGGGAACTCCGTATCGCCGATGCGTACGGCGATGTCCTCAGGGCGCAGCCCCATGACCTCGGCGACGGTCTGAGCGAGCACGGTCGCGATGCCCGTCCCGATATCCTGCACGCTCGATAGCACCTCGACCCCGCCGTCGCGCAAAACGCGCACCTCGCAGGCCGAATTGAGCTGCACATGCGCGGCCCAGAGCGATTGAGCCATGCCTAGCCCTCGCTTCACGGGGCCGGGATCGGAACCGGGCGCCCGCCTGCGCTGCCAGCCGATGCGCGCGGCGCCGATGCGCCTTTCCTCGCGCCTCACTGGACTTGGATCGATGCGATCGCGCAGCGCAACGGGATCGAGGGACAGCATTCCGGCGAGATCGTCGACGGTTTGCTCCAGCCCGAAAGCTCCGGGCGTGTTGCCGGGCGCGCGCATGGCGCAGCCGGGCCCGGCATTGATGAACACATCGTGCTGTGCGCCCTCGAAGTTTGGGCAGGAATAAAGCGCCTCGGCGACGTTGCCCACGCCCGCGCCGAGCGCGACGCCGGCAGTGCCGTAGCTGACAAGCGAGATCGCCGTCAGCGATCCGTCGCGGCGGGCGCCGATGCGCAGCCGCTGCCACGTTGCGGGGCGGTTTCCGGAATCCATCTGCTCCTCCTGCCGGGTGAGGATCAGCCGGACCGGCGCATTCGCCTGGCGCGACAGGGAAACCGCAATGCGCCCGTAATTGCCGAGCGAGGATTTGGAGCCGAAACCGCCGCCCATGCCGTCGACAACGACGCGCACGCAGCTAAGCGGCACGCCAAAGGTTTCGGCGAGCTCATGCCGAACGCCTGCAGTGTATTGGGTCGACATGTAGACCGTCAGCCCGTCCGCGCGCCAATCGGCGACGATGCCGTGCGGCTCGGCGCAGCAATGGGTCTGGACATGCGTGCGGTATTCGCCTTCGGCGACGATTTCGGCTTGAGCGAAGCCCTGCGCAACCTCGCCGCGCTTGGTGCTGACTGGGCCGCGCACATTGCCAGCGAGCGCAATGTCCGGGGGCGCCGGCCACCCTGATGGATGGCCTTTGGGCGCCGAGCCGGCGTCGTAAACGTGCGGCGCCCGGGCGTCGAGCGCCTGATACATATCGGCGACGAAGGGCAGCGGCTTGTAGTCCACGCGGATCAGCCGCAACGCTTCCTCTGCGGCGGCCATCGAGGTG
This sequence comes from Rhodomicrobium sp., assembly GCA_052144215.1. Classification (GTDB taxonomy): domain Bacteria; phylum Pseudomonadota; class Alphaproteobacteria; order Rhizobiales; family Rhodomicrobiaceae; genus Rhodomicrobium. The sequence continues at coordinate 11,029 of JBKQQS010000119.1, read as the reverse complement.
GCCGCTACGGCAGCGATGGGCGCTCCGATGTAGCGGACAACTCCGCCCGGCTGGGCAACTGCCAGCACAGCGCGAACGCCCGGATGGCGCGAGGAGGCGGCCGTATCGACGGCGCGGATCTCCGCATGCGGTTGGGCGGAGCGCAAAATCCGGGCGTGAAGCATGCCCGGAAGGCTGATATCCACGGTGTAGCGGATTGCGCCCGTCACCTTGGCGCGGCCATTCTGCCTGGGCACCGGCTTGCCGATCACCGCAAGCTCTGCGTTCGGCGGCAGCGGCGGCGGCTCGTCCGCCGGAATCTGCCGCTTCACCTCGCTGAGGCCAGCGCCGGCGATGCCAAAGGGAAAGGTCTCGTCGCGGGTCTCGTCCGTTGCCATGGTCAGGCCTTTTGCGCTTTGGCTGCCGCGAGCGTCGCGGAGATCGCGTGCGGATAGGTGCCGCAGCGGCAATAATGCCCGCTCAACGCGGCTTTGACCTCATCCGCGGTAGGCTCCGGCGTGCGCTCGAGGAGCGCCGCGCAGCTCATAACCATGCCGGGCGTACAGAATCCGCACTGAATGGCGTCGTGCTCGATAAAGGCAGCCTGCACCGGATGGAGTGTCTCGCCATGGGCCAGCCCCTCGATTGTGGTCACCGCGCGCGCGCCAACCTCAATGGCCAGCATCATGCACGAGCAAACGGGGACGCCGTCGAGCAGGACCGTGCAGGCCGAGCAGGCGCCCCGGTTGCAGGCGATTTTGGTGCCTGTTAGACCGAGCGGGCCGCGCAGCGCTTCTGCCAGCGTCATGCGCGGCTCGATGTGCAGCGTGTGCCCGGCCCCGTTGACGGTGAGGCCGGCCGGGACGGCATCCGGGCCCAAGACCGCGGGACCTGCCTCCGCCTCTGTGGCTTCGGCGTTTAATGCCAATGCAGCATCTGCCAAGGCAGCCCCCGCTGTTGTTAACGCGGAACCTTGAATGAAAGAGCGCCGGGATAGTTCGCGCGGCACGGATTTGCCTTTCGCAAGCTTCTACGTCTGACATGTCGCCACGCCGGCGGCCTCATTCAAGACTGGACTGGCCGGGCTTCGGGCGCTTTGATCGCCGTCAAGCGGCGAAGGCCTTCCGGACTACCATCGCGATGGCAAGCCACGCTTAGGCCGCCGCTCCCGGCGGGAATGGCTGCTCCTGGATCGAAACGCGGTGCTTGCCGGCGGTGCAGACATAAGCGTGTTGGTGACCCCCAAGCCGAAGTGGCAGTGTCACGACAGCCTTCGGCAGAGGTAAGTGGCTTCCAGAGATTGCGGCCCGTGGGTTTGGCGCGCTGGCTGTGGCTGCGAATAGCAAAGCGGGTGCAGCCGCCGGATAGAAGTTCCATTTGGTGGATGAGGCGCCCGGCTTTGTCGCCTCGCGAAATCCTCGGCTTTACGATGGTCTATTTATTTATAGTAGCCGACGCCGCACGCTTCGTTCCCAACCATGGCGACATACGATTCTTTTGGAACAAGGTTAGTGGTCCGACCGACCGCCGGGTCTCACCTAATCACGTTCGCTTCCCAGCGCCAGACACTCCGGTACGCGAAATTTGTGGATGAGCAACCGACGCGTTAACAGAAGTGCACCTGTTGCGGTTTCGAATCAGGCAAATAGAATTCCAGTTGAAGGCTATTGGCAAGCGGTGATCTTCGGCTTAAAGTTGCGCGTCTAAACTCTAGCCTCTCCCACTGGGCCAAGAGCGTAACAAAAAGGCAACGGACATGGCCCGGACTGGAAGCCTCGCAGGCAGGAAGCGCGATTCCTCAAAGGATCGGCAAACGCTTCTTAGTGCCTACACATTCGCTGACGTGGAGCCTTTAAACAGATACGGCGACAGAAAAATCGTTCGGACCGTTGCGAAGACACAATGTGGGTGTGAGATTGCGAGCCAACGTCTCGATGACCTGGACATTGAATGTCAGCAATTTGCCCTCGATAGCATCAAGGAAAAACGGCAGCCGCTGGTTGCCGTAGATTTAGGGTCAGGGTCAGGAATACAAACTCTAAGATTGGGACTTCTCGGCTTCCGAACAATCGCCTACGACTTGTTACCGGAGTCTCATGCCCTCGAGGCCGCAAGAGCAGAGTATCCAATATTTCAAGTCGAAACGAAAGTCGCAAATCTGAGGGACGCGTCCGGCGTTGATTTTCCAAGCCCGCTTTTGATAGCTTACTCGCAACGGTTTTTGCATTATTTGCGGTATGAAGAAACAAGAACTCTTTTAAGTAACCTGTACAGTGCAATGGAACGGGATGGGCGATTATTTATTTCTGCATCCGGTTTAACTTCGGAAATTGGACAATTGCATCCTGATCGTAATCTGCCAGTCCATGAGCGTTTTGCAACGTTGCCTAAGTCTGTCGCAAGGCATCACAAGATTCTTGAACCTATTTGCCCGTGGTCTGAGCGTGAGCTGGTAGATGTATGTGTAGATATAGGCTTTACTTGTGTAACGTCGTCGTGTTCCGAGTTCGGGAATGTTAGGGGAATATTTTCAAAGTAGGCAACCTTTGGAGAACAGTGTGACGATACTTGTAGTTGGCTCGGTACTCATAGATATAATCGCAACCTATAAAGAGAATACGCCCCCATACCAAACCGATATTACAGGTGAAATAGACGCCTACCGTATAGGGGGGACAGCTTACAACGTTGCTCATAACTTACTTAGCTTGGGCTGCAAAGTTCGACTTATGACCTACCTAAGCGATAAAAGCTTTTTAACAAACTTTTTTAAAAAAAAGCTTGCAAAAGAAGGTCTCTTGGGAGAGTTCGTAAAATTTCAAAATCTCCCTGAAGGTGCGTTCATTGCACACAGACGAGGGAGCGCAGTTGAGCGAGCGGTCACGTGTACCGTTATCCAAAAAGTGGACATTCGACAGGATGTTATTGAGAAGGCTATGGACGACATAACTTTTCTTGCCCTGGATTGTAGTTTGTCACCGTTTCAGATAAGCGCCTTCATTAAATATGCGAGTAGCAAAGGTATAGGGGTCATGGTTCTTGGGACCTCTGATAGTAAGGTTACCCATCTGCTCTCAGCGTCATTGGATCCAAATTTAGTAGATATTCTTGTTGTTAACAAGGCTGAGTATAGAGCCATCTGTCGGAACATAGATAAACTAAAGAGCGAAAACCTTGCTGATCCTAGAAAATTAAGTGGCGATCTTGTTGTAGAAGTTTGTCACGCAACTAGTGCTAAGAATATTGTTGTCACGTTGAGTGAAGATGGAATGAGTGTCTTAAGTAATCGTGGTAGCCAATTAGCCTTTGATGCGCCAGGAAAAGGGCCGGTGATTTCCACGACTGGGGCAGGCGACGCTCTGGCAGCAGTGGTAGCGGCACATTACGTGAAAAATGGTAGCTTCGACTGGGCGCAAATAAATCGTGAGATTCGCCCCCGCGTATTATCTACCTTATTATTCGAAGGGGCTACACCAAACTGCGAGGCAACAGTGGAGGATCTCAACTGAACAGCGGATGGCGTCATTTCACGCTCTCTTACTTGTCCATTAGCTGGTGCGCCTAAAGGAAAAAGTTATGTCGGCTGACGTGTTTTTGGCGTGTTCTAAAGACGATCATGAATTTGTCAGAAATTTTGTCAGAGAATTGGATAAAAGAAACATATCAGTTTTTCAGGACGCCGAAATTGCCGTCGGATCCGTTTGGCAAGACGTTGCCCTAAGTTGGGTCCAGAGTAGCCGACTCGTTATAGCACTGTGGTCGGGGCCGTCTTTGCAAGACGAGTGGGTGCGCGCCGAAGCTCAGCTTGCGCTAGATCGTGAGAAGCTTTTCCCAATCTTAATTGAAAAAGTGCGGCCCCCAGTGGGATTCTCACACTTGGAGCATATAGACCTTTCGAACTGGGACGGCACGTCAAGTAACAGAGAACTAAACGAAATATTAAGTAAGCTGAGACGCTTCCTTGATAGTGGCCAAGCTAACCTGGATCTCAGTATAAATCAAAACAAGCTTCCTCTAACTTACAAAAGAGTAAGTAAGGCGTCGTCTACGCTCGCATTTATAGCCCATGCTAGCGTTGATAAGCCTAGATTGCAGCCATTAATTCAGGTGCTACAGGAGCAAAAGTTTAAGATTTGGATTGATAACCCTATCCAAAGTCAAGAGTTTTTGCTAAATGGCGCAAAGTCAGAACAAAACCGCATCAGATTCGGAAATGATTGGAAAGAAGAACTTAGGCGAGCAATTGGGAAGTCAGATGTTGTGTTAGCAATATGGTCAAAAGACGCGGTACGCGGAAGGCGCCAACAGTTTCACTACGAAGTTTACCAGGGAATGATGCAGAAGAAGCTAGTGCAGTGTCGTATAGATAACGTTGAATATTATGAAATTGGGATGCCATATACTTTCGATCACATCGCAGATCTCTCCAAATTGGAGCGAGGCGTGTATCACCCCGAGTTGGATCACTTGATGCAGGATATTGCCCGACGGCGATCGCGTTGGCTCCTTCGATGACTTCTGCATCTAAAAAAGTGCCCCAGGTCTGCAGCAGGTCCGTTGATGGCCCGCTTCACCAATTCTCCGCCACTCCCATGTTCGCCCGCACAAAGATCCGCAAGCGGACGCCCCGAGGGTCTTGCTCAACTGGCCCGCGCCGTACGGTTGAAAGAATGCCCAGCGGTCAAGCGCCAGCTTCGCCAGCGGTGCTTGCAAGAAATGCTGCGATGGCGGGGTCTTTCTTAAGCTGCCCCAGCTCATCCGCGGTTGGGAGCTGCGGCTTGTCGCGCGCGGCGTTCACCATGCACAGGAAGCCGAAGGGCTCGGGCCTCGTGGCGCGGAACTGGTGCCAGGTCATCGGCGGGATGGTGACGAGATCGGGTGCCGCGACCTCGCGCACCGCGCCGCCAACGAGGCAGGTGCCGGCCCCGCGGAAGATCATCACGGCGTGGACGTGCTCGTGCCGCTCCAGCGTCGAATGCCCGCCGGGCTGCATTTCGAAATAGCGCAGCTCGCAGCCGAGCTCGGCGCGCTGAAACAGCACCTGGCGCGTGATCGCCTTAAACGGCGCGGCTCCCTCCTCCTTATAGGCGAGCAGCTCGACGCCTTCCCAGCGGAAGCCGCCTTGCGCCGGCCTGATGTCCGGCCCCTCATCCATCGCGGGCTCCTTCGAAATGGCGGGCGACGCGCGCTTGAAACGCAACCGCTTCCGCCGTGAGCCGGTCCTTCGCGGCAAGCAGGCTGCCGCCGATCAGCAGCATCGTATCCGGCCCGTAGAAGTCCAAAAGCTCCGGCGCGCGCTCCAGCGTCATGCCGCCGGCGGGCGCGGGCATGCAGCGCTTCAGCGCGCCTTGCGGCTTGCGCGCCTCGTCCGCGATGGCGCGGCAGGTTTCCGTCGAATAGCTGAAGCGCCCGCCATGATTGGGGAAGATCGTCACATCCGCGCCGAACAGGCGGAACAGCTTGCCGAGCAGCAGCGGCGGCGCGATACGCGATGCACCCGCCATCGCCGGATGCGCGAAGAACGCCATGCCCGGAAAGTCGCGCACGAGCCGGTTGAAGTTCGAGAGCCCGATAATCATCGGCTCGATCAGCACGGCCTCGATACCTTCCTCCATCGCAAGCCCGATCTGCGCGGCCGCCATGTTCAAATCGCCGGACACGTTGGGCACATAGCAGGTCAAGAGGCCCGTGTCGTCGCTCGCGTGGCACACCGCCCCGGCGCAGGCGCGGACCCGGTCCGCAAACCGGCTATAGGTCTGATCGGCAAGCCCGTGATCGTCCTTGATAAAATCGATGCCACCCGCCGCGATCTGCCACGCGAGCGCCGCCAGCTCCGCCGGCGCCATGCCCTGCGGCTTCAGCGCCGTGCAGGTGAGCGCGCGGGGGCCGGCCCCGCACATCTTGCGCAAGCCGGATATGCCGTAATTGGGGCCGCCAAAATGCCTGGCCATCGCATCGGGGATCTCGGCATCGTGCAGCGTCACATCCTCCTGCAGGCTCGTATTGCCGAACAGCATGTTCATGAGCTGCCCCGCATCGAGGCCCATGCTCTCCACAGAGAGGGCAATGCGCACCTCGAACAGCCCCGGCCCTGCCTCGGCGATATCCTGCACCTCTCCCGCAATATCGCGCAGCACCGCCTTGCTCGAAATCGCAGCCAGCGGCATCTCCACGCTCTGCTCAAGCGCTATCGCCTGCGCGCGCGCGCCAATGGACGCCGCATCGCTCCGCACCCGGTAAACCACGGTCATGCGCTGCATGGCTCTATCCTCGCATCTCTTCCCCTGCTGCGCCGGAACCCCGTTGCTTGCCCCGGACCGCAATCCGGGGCCGGGTTATCCGGGCATTTTTTAACTTGAGGCGAGATTGCGGCCAAGCGCAAGGCCTTTCCGCCACGATATTTTCCCGCTCCGCTCTGGTTTTCCGCCGCAATTTGAAGTTAATTGCATAGCATAGCCGGAGAGATTCATGAAGACGCTCTTTGAACACGACATTTTCATCAGCTACAGCCAGAAAGACCGCGAGGCCGCCGAACGGCTTCAAGCGGCTTTCGAGGCTCACAAGCTCAAAGTATGGCGCGACGAGCGCCTGCTCGACAACCCCGAGCACGGCTTCATCAGCAATATCAGCACCGCGCTGGAGCGCTCGGCCAAAGCGGTGGTACTTTGGTCGCGCAATTCGGTGAGCTCGGCCTGGGTGCAGGCGGAAGCCGAGAAGGCGCGCCATGCGCAAAAGATCGTGGCACTGGCGCTGGAGCCGCTCAGCGCACTTTTGCCCTTCATCCCGATGCCGTTCAACATCCTGCCGACCATCGACGTTTCGGCCGCAACGCCCGACCTCGCGCCGGTGCTTCGCGCGCTGGGCGCCGAGCAGATCGAGGGCCAGCCCGAGGGCGTGATGTCGCTCGTCACGGCGGATGTAGACATCTCCAAACTCCCCGACACCTACGCCAAGAAGCTTTACGGCCGCGACCGCGAAATGGCGGCGCTCGTCGCCGCGTGGGACAACGCCGTCACCCGCATCTTCGCCTTCGACGCCATGGGTGGCGCGGGCAAAACCGCGCTCGTCTATCACTTCGTGCAGGCGCTGAAGGCGTCCGGCTGGCGCGGCGCGCGCTCCATCTTCGCCTGGAGCTTTTACAGCCAGGGCTCGAACGAGGACCGCCAGACCAGCGCCGACGATTTCTTCAAGGCCGCGTACAGGCATTTTAGCGGGGGCAAGATGGAGCCGCCGCGCGACCCGCATCAAAAGGGCGTGGACCTCGCGCATCTCGTGCAGGCGCACCGCGCGCTTCTCATCCTCGATGGGCTGGAGCCGCTGCAATACGCGGCAGGCGCAAGGGGCGGGAGCGAGAAAACCACCCAAGTGGGTGGCATAAAAGATCCGGGTGTGAAGGCGCTTCTGAGCCTGCTTTCCGACAACAATCCAGGCCTTTGCATCGTTACCACGCGCATCAAGCTCGCGGAACTCGCGGGCGCCGAAGGCGTCACCTTCGAAGAGCTGGACGAAATCCCGCTGATGGACGCCATCGCGCTGCTACGCGACTTGGGCGTCGCGCCGGACTTCCCGCCGAATGTGCCACTGTCCAAGGGAATCTCCCCTCACCCTGTCCCTCTCCCCATAGGAGAGGGAACGCCTGAACAGGGCACTGAGCGTGCAACAACGTCCCCTCTCCCAGAGGGAGAGGGACAGGGTGAGGGGCGGAACCTTAAGGCCGCAAATGACCGCGGGCGGGCATACAAGCTCCCGCCCGCGCGCGAGTTCGCCGCGCTCGTCCCGCCCTACAAGCTCCCGGCCACCTACACGCCGCGCGAAGGCGACGACCGCGCCGCCATGCCCGCGCTCGTGGCCAAGGACCTCATCGAGGCCGTGAAGGAGCTGAAGGGCCACGCGCTCGCGCTGACCCTCGTGGGCCGCTTCCTCGCCGAGCACCATCATGGCGACATCCGCGCAATCCACGATCTTCCGGATCTCGCGCACCTCGACCCGGCCGCGAAGGAGCGCGCGCCTTACCGCGTGATGCGCGCCATCGAGATCGCGCTGGCCAACCGCATCGCCGAGATGAAGGCTTTCGAAAAGCCGGCTGAAATTGCGGCTGGGCGGCAGCTTGCGCTTCTGTTCTTCTTGGGCTTCTTCGACCGGCCGGCGGAGCGCGAACTGCTGCCGGTCGTGTTCCGCAAGGCCGCGGGAGAACTCAAGCCGGATCCCGCCGATATCGAGCTGGCCAAGGCCGATCTTATCGCGATCAAACGTCAACTCTGGGAGTTCGACGAAAAACTGCACGAGCCCAACGTGCCGGAATGGCGCAGGCAGGAGATCGAACGCGATAAAGAGCCGCTGATCTCCAACCGCCAAGACGCGATCGAGGCGAGCCGCCGCGTGCTGGTGCGCCGCTTGTTTGCTGAGATGCATGCCTACCTCGGCGAGGAGGACAAGATCACCAACGCCCTGTCGCAGCTTGCGGACCAGGGCCTCGTGTCGCGCACCGATGACAAGACGGCGTGGAAGCGCGCCAGCATCGATTGCCATCCGCTGGTGCGCGAATATTTCGGCGCGCGGCTAAAGGAGCTGGACGGCGCCACCTTCCGCGCTGGCCATGGGCGGCTTTACGACCAATACCGCTATGTAGGCCTGCCGCAGGCTTTTTGCGACCCGGTGGTTTATGGCGTATTGGCGCTAGTTGCCGCGTTTCCGCAGGTCAAAGATCAGGTGGGAAGCGTCGCACAGTGGCGGCAATGGCCGGAAGGCTGGAAGCACAATCTGCCGCCCACCCTTTTGGCCGCACCCTGGGGCAAGGTTCAACGCGCGGCAGCACTAATCGGCGGGGCGGAGTGGGACAAGGCTCTGAAAGTCTTTCTGCCCAGGGACGAGGCGGGGATGAACCCGCTGTTTTCCGCCATCGCCCATGGCTGCGCAGCGGAGCAAGAGAACGGCGCTTTTACCGAGGTCTATATGCCGCGCATTCAGCGGGGCAGTGATAATTTCGCAGCCAACAAGCTCGGGCTTTATGGTCAGGAGCTTGCGGCATTGGCAAGCTTTTTCGAAAAAACCTTCACGCATCCATCCCCGCGCCTATCAGCGATAAATCAAGGGCCGTTGCTAAATTTCGTAGGCTTTCGCTTGCAGGGACTTGGACGGTTGGCAGACGCAACAGCCCCGATGCGCGCCGCGAACGAACTTGCGGCGAAGGCCGGGCACTGGGAAAATGCGGCTATCGGGTTTGGCACACTTAGCAATTTGCTGGTCACTATCGGCCGACTTAGCGGAGACGAGGGCGCCGTCGCAGCTGGCAAGCGAGCGGTCGCGTTCGCGGAGCGATCCGAGAATGCCTTCCAGCACTTGGCTAGGATCACTGATTATGGCGACGCACTTTTTCAAAAAGGAATGCTGTCGCATGCCGAAGCACTATTCCGTGAGGCCGAAGTGCTGCAGGCGAAAAGACACCCGAATCAGCCAATCCTGTCCACGGTTCAAGGCTACCAATATTGTGATCTACTACTTTTTCGCAATCGCTGTAGGGAAGTTACTCAACGCTACAACTATTTTGTCGCATCTCGATCTTCCGGCGCCTCTATGCTCGGTTTCGCTTTGGAGGAATTAGTCATTGCCCGCTTGGCGCTGTCTGCAAGCCCACCCACAGCTGTTCGCTCGGAAGCAGCGCTCGCAGATCTGCGCCAAGCCAACGTCGAGCAGGAGCTACCGCGAGGCCTCATCACGCATGCCGAAACGCTCTGGCGATGCGGGGATACGACGGCCGCCGACGAATCACTACGCGAGGCCGAAACCATCGCCCAGCGCGGACCCATGCCGCTGTTCATGGCGGATGCGCAACTGCTCCGCGCCCGCATCCAGCTCAGCGAGCATCGCCTCGCTCGCGCCCGGCACTACCGAGACGCCGCTGCCGCTCTCATCGAAGCCCATGGCTATGGCCGCGCCGCGCCCGAACTCGCTGTGCTCGACGCCGAGATCGCCAGCGCGGAAAACGCGCCCAATCGCGAAGCCGCCCTCGCGGCCGCGATCACCGCCATTCGCGGCGAGCCCTATCGTGACGAGCGCACCGGCATCACCATCGACGGCGGCTGGTGGGGCCTGCTCCCGCGCCTCGAAGCGCTGCTTCCCGCGGATCACCCCGAACTCGCCAGCCTGCGCGCCGCCCGCGACGCCTACAACGCCGAGCGCGACGCCTATCTCGCCGCGGAAGAGTCGGATCTGGCAGCTAAGCAAGCGAAAGAATGGGAAGAGGAAGACCGCGCCCTCGCTGATCCCGATTTCCGGCGCGAACTCAGCTCCGCGCTTGTCCGCGCCGGCTACAAACCGCTCGACGAAACTCCCATCGCCGAGCAACGCAACGATGCGCGAAATTACCTCAAACAGAAACGCGAAGCGCAGGGCAAAGGCAAAGCGCAGTCCAAAGAAGCCGATCTGCCTGAAGTCCCCGACGCGCTGCTCGATCAACTCCTCGCCGACCCGAAGGCGCGCGCCGCCATTCAACACAGGCTGACGCAGGCGGGCGTTACCCAGCCGTTCGACCGCATGCCGCGCGAGGCGCAGCGCCACGCCGTCGCCGCGATGATGGCTGCGATGCAGGAAGCCAAGGCGGAAACCGAAGCCCCGGAGGCGCCGGACATCCCCGACGAGCTTGTGCGCCATGTCTTCGCCGCGCCAGAGACGCAAGAGCTGCTGCGCGATGTCATGCAGCAGAACGGTCTCCCCGGCGCGCCCGCGGATCTGCCGTTCGAGATGCAGCGCGCGATCGCCGCCGCGCTGATGAAGCAGGGCATCATCCAGATGGGAGAAGCGCCGCGAGACGAACCGCCGCCTGCGCCGCCGCAGCAGCCCGGCAATGGCAAAAAGGGCGGCGGCTGGTGGCCGTTTGGGCGGAAGCATTAGCACCCTTATTGTCATCGCGGAAGCCGCTTGCGGCAGTTGCGTGCGTCAAGTTCTGCAAAAAGGCGGAGTCACAGCCGCAGGGATGTTTCTCTGTTCGGCTGAACGGCGTTTCTCCGTCCCGGCCTAACTTCTGGAAGGCGCCGCGCGCAGTGGCGGTCAA
>JBKQQS010000118.1:0-66768 GCA_052144215.1 Rhodomicrobium sp. | reverse complement strand
TTCCATCGTCAAAACTGAAGGTCATATAGGGCTGGTCGATTGGACCCTGCCATACCCGCTGTACGGCGTCTGAGTAGCTTATGAAGCGGTGAGTCTTTGAGAGGAATCCAACTAAGCTTTCGAACCCTCTGGCCTCGTCGGAAAATACAGAATGAAGACAGACAAAATGCACTCTTGGCCGCAACAGGTCTTCCTCAAAACCTCTTACAGTTTTCTTCGATTTCGCAAGCGCAGAAATAGCAATATGCCTCAGAAGCTCTCTTGGGCCAAAGCGTTGATAGCTGCTAATCGAATCGACGAGCTGGCTGTCTTGACCAGTTTGGTTTGTTTTAGGCATAAAGCATTCCTCCGGCAAAACGCCCGGGTCCGGCTGGTTCGTGCTGCTTGTCCAGCCGGGAGGACTGTCCGATGACATCCTGAGCGGTTTGAATCATTGGTGATTCCATGGCGCCGATCCATCCGGCGATGTGCAACAAGCGCGGCCTGGTCGCGGCGATATGCTCTCGAAGCGCGCGTATCGACCTGAGGCGCCCCTGCGGTGGGACATGGATTGCCGAGGCGGCTTCATCGGCGTCCCAGGGCTGCGTCAGGGCGCGCGCAATGAACACGGCATCGATCGGCACAAGCCACGCCTCTCGGAGCGCGCGCGTGAGAGCGGGCATATAGCCCCGCCGGCTCGATGCGAAGCATCATCACGCGAGGCCTCGCGCCGTGACCGCCGATTGGCGCTTCAGACGGCAGAGACCTAAGCGTCCGCCTCAGCCGCCGTCCTGGGTGGCCAGCTGAGCGCTTACCGCAACCGGCGCGCACATATATGAGGAATTCATCTGCATTGCATGTTGTTACCAAACAACCAGACCGCCCAGCCTCACTTCCGGGAACTAATCTCCGTGGGTTGAAACTTGCACATTACCTGAGCGGAGAAAATGCTCGCCGGGTTTCCGGTCTTCGCCAAGATCTCTACCCTGGCACGGAAAGCCTTAGAGTAATCATATAAGGATCGTGTCTCACGGTCACCGAAAAATTCATCAAATATAGCTATGTACTCGCCGGTTAAGCCCGTCAAGATGAACCAAACAGATAAAGAGATGCTCAATGCGAGCGTTGTTCAGCGGGCAGAACGCCAGCTCGGCGCGCTCTCCACGGAAACCACTGTTTCAGGATCGCCGTTATTGGCCTCTCAACGATCAAATACAACATGCAGCCAATCGTAACAGAAGTTACAAGACACACCAGCGCCAAAATGTCTCTGTTGATATTCAATTCCAACTTGGAACTCAACTTATAGAAAACCGGAATCGACGCCACTTGTACCAAATATATGCTATATGAAGCTGTGCCAAGAAAGAGCAAAAAACGATCACGGCGCTGCCGCGTGCTGGCAGCGCCCAACACAATGAGAAAAGCTGGAATACCCCAGGCAAACAACCGATCCACATTCAAATCAACGAAGATGCCGGCAATTAGAAGCAAAAAACCGATCGAAAAAAGAACTAGCCCGAAGCGCTCCAGCCGCCGGTTCAAGAAAAGCTGGGCCGCGATCGCGCCCAACACAAATTCAAGCACAAACAGGTGATTAGCGAAAATCAGAACGGGACATAGCAGAACGGCTGAAATAAGTAGAAGTTGCCGCTGTCCGGACAGAACACTTAGCGAGGCCGCAAAAACCACATAGAAGAACATCTCCCATTCTAATGTCCACCCGACATCTATAAAAGGAGTGTCACCAAGAACGGCCTGCGATAAAAACAACAATGACAGGATCGCATGATCGAATTTCGGATGGAGCGTCCTAAAATAAGCTGGGAACAAAAGGAATAGTAGTACGACCGAGAGCGTTAGAAACCAATAGAGGGGGACAATCCGAATGATCCGGCCTTCAATGAATTGAAGCGGGCTTTTTTTGCTCACCGACTGTGTATAGCACATCACAAAACCGGAAATCGTAAAGAATATATCGACACCGCTGAGGCCCCAACCCTTCAGAACCTGGAGATAAAACGGAGCTTGTCCATAGGATTCCGCCCTATAAAAAATGTGTTCTAGAACCACAATTATGGCTGCAAAAGCTCGAAGGTACTGAAGATTTACAATCATGGTGAAAAGTCTAATATTCTACCAAAGATAAATAATAGCCTGCTGTTTTATGCATCAAGAAGAGTTACTGAAATCCGTGCGAAAATCGCTTTCTTTCAGTTATCAGTAATTGCTATGACTTTTTTTCTTCCAAGCTCATGCGATCCATCTACGGTTAAGTGCCCAGCGTCTCTGTATAGCCAAATACCTCCAAAGGTTGTGCGGCAGAAATCCATCCCGCAAAGATGATCTATGAGGTCAATAAATCGCGCTCCGGTGATTTCTACAACTTTGTTGATTAAATTAATGACTGGCGCCCTATAAGCTATAGCTTCTGCCGTGTGAACTTCGCATTCTCGATTTCGACCTGCTGTTATTAATCGCATCTCTTGCCGCATCATGCATGAAGCCATATCAATACCAATGGTCGGTGTCGGCCCTACAATAACGACCTCCCGGCCCGTCTCTTGAACCGCCTTAATCGTTCCCGCAAGCCGCTCGACGGCTTCTTCTTCGGAGAAATGTTTCGTGATTACCTTGTCTCGAACCAAGAGCAACCCTCGCGCATCCTCTCGCGTAAACTGGAAAAACGCGCTAGATAGGACAACGGTCTTAATGGACGGTTCTTTTTTCAAGTAGGCTAATACACTGTTATTGAAACCAATGCACTTCTCTGCCCAACTTTCGTAAAGTCCAAGCTCGACAGTGAATTGCGCTATACCGAGCGCGGGGCCGCACATCGACATTGTCGCTTGGGCAATAGCATCGCCCGAGTTTGCAGTCAGCGCAGGAACGAGATGCATCGCTAACGAGTCACCCCAGACCAACACTGTTGGCACGGCCCCTGTGCGGCAGGCTTCGAGAGGCTTGAATTCGCCCGTACCGAAGTCGCATGCCAGATCAAGGCCGTAGTTTGGGCGCAGCAAATCAGCGTAGTCGCGCGGGGAAGCACGATAGGCGTGTACGCCGGCCGCGACCACAGCGACTACGGCAGTGGCCACCATGGCGACAAGCGCCGGCTGCACCCGAAGGCCGCCGATGGAGCGGCGCCGGATTGGGTTTTCGACAACTGTGTATAGGATCACGGCAAGAATGATCGATGTTACGAGCAGCCATATGCGCGTGGAAAGGGGCGGCGTCTCACCTAAGTAGGCATTGGTGGCGAGGGCGAACAGCGGCCAATGCACGAGATAGAGAGAATAGGAGATGTCCCCGAGCCGGGCGAGCGTCCATGCAAGCGCGCCGCGCGTCAGCAACGGCAAACGGCAGATGAGCAGCAGTGCTGTTGCTGCACAGACGAGAATCGCATCGAGCCCGGGATGTCTCGATCCGAGCAAAGATCCCGGCGCGAAGGAGGGCGTCAGGATGAGGACAGCGAGCGCCGGAAGTCCGAGCCAAGCGACCGCCCATGTCCAAGCCGCGTTGGCCCGTCCCGCGCCGGAATGCGTCGCTGCCGGGCGCCGCTCGGCAAGCGCCAGGGCGCCGCCCAGCGCCAGCTCCCACGCGCGCGCTGGCAGAAGATAAAACGCGGCAACCGGGCTATTAGATGAAAGATAGAGACACAGCGCCAAACTGCCGAGCCCGCCAAGCAGAGTCAAGCCGAGCCATAATCTTTTGGGCGTGAGGAACAGCGCGAGCGGCAAGATGAAATAGAATTGCTCTTCGATCGAGAGCGACCAAACATGCAGCAGCGCGTTGAATTTGGCGCCAGTCGCGAAATAATTCGTATGAAGCCATAATGTGAAGTTTGCCGTGAAAGTCAGCGCGCCCCAGAGCGTCTTCAGCAGCTGGTCGAATTCGGAGTCGGTCAGGAACCAGTAAGCGGCGATGGCCGCCGACGAATAAACGACATAGGCGGCTGGCAGCAGCCGCTTCGCCCGGTTTAGGTAAAACTCGGCGAAGGAGAAGCGGTCCTCGGCCAGCCGCCGGGCGACCAGACCGGTGATCAAGTAGCCCGAGAGCACGAAGAAGATGTCGACGCCAAGATACCCAGCCGCCAAAGCGCCGATCTTCGCGTGAAACAGCAACACCAGCAGCACGGCGATGCCGCGCAGCGCCTGGATATCCTCCCGAAACGCTCCCCGACCGTTCATGCGCGCAAGCCCGCGCACGATGTTGTCGACACGATCCAACATGTCAGCCCAGTTCCTCGTCCGCCGTCGCGATCGCTAGGTTGTAGAAACGGTCATCGAAAGATTCCCATTTGCGCAAGACATAGCGCGCCCCGAAAAGGGCCCGAATCGCCGCTCGCGCGGCCGGCGAGCGCCATTGCGGAAACGGGAGATCCTTTGCCACGGTATAGAAGTTTCGGTATTGGATGCCGCGAAGGAAGGCGAGGATTTCGTCGCTGCCCCCTTCACCGTGCTTGCCGGCAGTCTCGAACAAGATGATCGGCTTGTGTGTGCGAAGCGTTTCCACGAGGCCGCGCAGGGCTTTGATCTCATGGCCTTCGACATCGATCTTGACGAGGGCGATCGGTCCGAGGCCGGGGTGGTTGGCGATGACGTCATCGCCTCGCCGCAGCTCAATCACCTCGGTGTCCTCAGCTGGCGCGCCCGTGGTTGTGACGGTGTTCGAGCCGAGATTGTCCGCTTCACTCGGCGCAAGGGCCGCTCGGGCGTCTCGATCTGACAAGCCGATGGCGAGCGGTTCGATATTCGGCGCCCGGTTCAGCCGGATATTGGCGCAAAGCATCAGCGACGCAACGCCGCCCGGCTCGAAGGCGAGCACCCGCCGGAAACGACGGGACAGGAAGATGGCGTGATTGCCGATATTCGCGCCGATATCGAGCGCCGCACATTGCGTGAACCGCTCGCGAAAGGGGGCGAGGACGCCGTCGAAGAGCAGCGACAGGATGCGCCGCTCATAGAGGCCGAATTGAAGGATCTCGATCCCGATCTCGTCATCGGGGATGATGGCGAGCCGAGGATGCCCATCCGCCCGCATGCGCGCGCGACGCCGAAGCAGTCGCCAGCGGCCGAGCGCCTCCATGAGGAGACGGATCTGCGAGTCGCGGGCGATGGTTCGACTGGACAGGACGCGCTCGCTGCTTGGCACCAGACTTTTCCTTGCGTTGCCGGAACTGGGCGATTGGGACAGAATGCGTCTCGCGATGCCGGACTGGCGATCCACGTACCTGTCCGGCGGGCTATTGTGGCGCGTCGACGTAGCGAAGATTCGAGATCGCTCGCTTTGGCGCCGCGCCGTCGCTATTCCGCCGCGCTTGCGAATGAAGCGCTGGCCGGGTTGGTCGCGTCCTCGATGGTTAGCCAACTCGGATCAGCGATCTCCGGCGAGCCGTCGAGGACCCAGCTCTCGCCGCGACAAGCGAAACCGTTTCGGGCGTACACGTCTTGGCACGGCCCGTTCACGGGGGTTTTGATGAGCGGCGCATCGATTGCGACGATCCCGCCGTTCCAGCGTTTGACGGCGTTGAGCATCGCGTCTTCGATGCCGTAGCCGAAGACGCGGCAACTCAGCACGAAATGTGTGATCCGCCAAGGCGTGCCAAGCTCGACCACAAGCACGCCGACTATGCCCATGTCGCCAAACTTGTCCCGCACATCGGCGATCAGAACCCGTCTCGTGTCAGACCTCGACGTCATTTCCTGCTTCGTCGTTCTGGCGCCGGTCGTGTTAAACTGGTTCGTTCGATTGACCAACTCGACCATGCGGATAATCTCTCGATGGTCAGGGTGTCTCAGAGACAGCCGCAGTTCGAGCGATTTGTACGTCCCGGCGATCTTATCGGCCGCCGGCGCGATGGAATTCAGGAACTCTTCGCGCTGGGCGCGCTCATGATACATCCTTGTCCGATCTTGAAGCGCTGAGCGGGGAATGGTATCGGCCCAATGCCGCAGCATATTCCAAGTCTCCGGTTCATTGGGATCGAGTGCGATCAAACCGGGAATTGTGGAAGCCACCATCTCGCGTTCGTCCGGGCGATCGTCGAGGAACACGAAACTAGATGGCTTCAAATTGAGCTGCTCTGCTATTGCAAGAATATTGGCCGGCTTCGGGTTCCAGTCGACCATCTTGGCGACGAAGTCGCCGTCGCTTAGCAACGCACCCCGCCAGGTAATGATCTTCGGGTCATTCTTGGACGCGACGGCTAGAACTATGCCGCGCGCTTTCAAGGAGAGCAGGATCTGCTGCCGATCAAGATGCTGGCGGACCGCGCCTTCGCCGATAGTCCCTTCCCAGAGAGTGTTGTCGAGATCGCTTACGATCAGTTTTTTCCCGGCAAGGCTGGACTGTACGCGAACGGCTCGAAGATAGTCGGTACGAGCGAGCTCCGCCGCCATCCGGGTTGGATGAAGCTCGCCAGCGTTATAGGCGATCAGACCGAGCGCACGAAGCGAAATATCCGGGCAGACTTTGCTTTCGTCGATCCGCATGATCGGCCTGTCGCGTATCCGGTTTAGGCAATCGATGTGAGCCGAAAGACCACGATTAAGGCGTCGTCGCGCCAGAGCCCTGGCGGGACCACTCGCATAGTATTTCAGCATGCCGCGCCATCCCTCGTGAGACTGCGTGGCTCCGGATACATTATGCACGTAGACCGGACATTCGAAGCGCGCTGCGAGATAATCGATAGTCTGCTTCACGTCATCAAGCGACTCGTCTAGCAAGCGCGCTGCGCGCAGGGGGGCACGCACGAAGTTGAGCGGCGAGGTCGCGAATGCGTATTCGCCTGAGAACTCGTATGTGTAAGGAGAAAAGACGACTAGGTTGAAATCGCTTTCCTTTGCTTTGAGGAGCTCTCGCCGGAGATCGCTGCCTAAGCGTTGTGCCATGATCGTCGGTTCGACTGCGACTCCCTCGGCTTGCGCACAGATCTGGAGGTGCAGCGACGCGTCCCAAAGCAGGCAGTCGCCGATGAACAGCGCGCGAACCGTTTTAGCCGGCGTGGCGCGCAGCAGATCTTCCGCTGATCGTGTGATCGTCGCGAGCGCCTTCATGCCCTCCTCCGACAGCGCGGGATGAAGCGCGTACGTCCACGCGGACCAGATCGCGTCAAGCACGGTCGCAGCGAAGGGCTCATCAATGAATTTGCGGGGACTCTGCTTGAAGGCGATCTTCACCCAGCCTCCGAAGTGCTGTCCGGCTGCGCGCGCGCCCTCCTTCGTCAGCACGATCATGAGCAGCTCGATCGCCGTCTCGAACTGCCGGAGGATATGGGAGCCGGCGCAATCGGTCGACGGATCGAGAAGGCGCCCCAGCGATCGAAGCAGGGCGTCGCGTTTCGATCTGATGGCGTTGGCGACTTCGAAGCTGATGTTTGTCATGGCAAATCTCCCGAAGCGGAGTCTGTACTCGGACTGACTGCGCCCTCATTTCAAGTGGGCGGTCCGATTTGCGCATCGCAAGCGGCGCGTCCGGCCCGCTCGACCGCGTCCCGAATCTGGGCCAGGATCCGGCCGGGACTGACGAGAGCCCGCGTTGTCTCCAGGCCCTGCTAGGGCTGATCCCAGTAACCTTCTACAATGTTAGCGCCGCGTTAAGATTACGCACACTTGCAGCACGCATTTCACTCAAAACCACTTGTCCATCCTCTGCAGCGCGTCTTAATCTCGCTGGCTCATCGAGCAGCATTTTCAAGGTAGACACGAACTCATCAGCTTTATCGCAAATAAAAATCCCTCTGCCATTGAACGCACCCAGCCCCGCCGCCCCAACCGGTGTCGCGACAACACACCTGTAATGCGCGATGGCTTCGAGCGTTTTAATCTTCAAACCTGTCCCGGCGAGCATCGGGTTAATCGCGATATCGATCTTTTCATAAAACTCTCGCAAATCATTTACTATTCCAAGTTTTTCCATCCCAGGACAATCAGGCAGGCGTCTAGACACCTCTCCTCCAACAAGAAGGCGGGCTCGAGGGCGCTGCGTATGAAGTCTTGACCATACATGTTCAATAAACCATACGATCGAATGCAAATTCGTACCAATGCCTGTAGCCAGGTACCCAATTACGGATCCTCCTGGATCACCAGTTCCCGCCACTGACAAGGGCTCCCAGCCAACTCTATAAACGTTGCTGTTACCCAATAATCCTCTGAAGTGCTCGGCGTCCTCGTCCTGTATGGCCAAGATTCGATCCGCCCTTTTGAGGGCAACAAGTTCCTGAGCAGGGGAAAGAGTGTACCAATAATCCTTAATCCCCTTTTCCTTTAGTTTTCCTCTTCGATTAGCAAATACATCATGTGTGTCGACGAGCTTGAGCGCTGCTGGAAACGCTTTTAAGAACTTAGAATGAAAAGCATAGCTGACTATTACTCTGGAATACCTCCCTTTCGCCTGCAGCTTCGCCGCCTCGGAAAGCCAATCGGGTCGAAAATACTGATCCGGCGGCGAGTTCGCGCCCAGGTAGCGGCTTAGATTTCTGACCAAGAAGCGCCCGGCGCGCGTTGTCAAAGGTGCAGGAGGGGCATAGGGCATAAAGTCCCAAACCCACTCATCGACCGCTTGCATTGTTGCTTCTCTTTCGGCATCGGCAAGGCCCACGCCAGCGAAATGCACCTGGTAGCCCAGCCTCCGGATATTCCCGATTAACTCGCGGATCCGTGTGCGGTTACCGCCGAACGGGGGAGGGCAACCGATGGACGAAATGAATAAAACCCTTCGATCTTCGGCGATTGGGGCTGAAGCGCCGGTTAGGTGATTTGAAACTGCGTTAGGTTCAAGCAGCAAACTGTCACGTGGCATCATATCGTCCAGTAAGGTCTATATTGGTTCGCATTTCGCAAAGGAGTGGGTAATTAGTGCATTATTAAACATCCCGAGCCCGAGCTCGGAATTGACGAGACCCTGGAGAAGAAGTCTTCAAGCTCCCGGACCAGTGCAAAGTCCCGTTATGCGGGTACGCTGCTAAGAAGCGCAGGATTAATTACCGTATTTCCGGAGGCTGCAGCCAAGAACCGCGCATAAGCCTCCTCTCCAGTGCAAGCCAAGGCGCGCTCTTGCAACAGGTGGTTGGCGAGAGCTTTCTTCGTATTCTCAATACGCTCGACCTGCTCATCGATCGACCTAAGATAGAGGTCTAGCCCAGCGGCGGGCGGAAGGGTCGATATTTGCGCTTCAGGATACCGCGAGGCGAGAGATGATAGCTTTTCATCAACACCAATGACGATGAAGGGCGTCCGGTTGATGACGCCAAAGATGCCGCCATGAAAGCGTGCTGTTAGCAGTACTGAATACCCCGCGAGCTTGCGGCAGAATTGCTCTATCCTGCAGTTTCTTGGGTTCCATTGAATCACCTTTTCACCACATGCGCGATATTGTGAAACGAATCGATCAGCTTTGCATGAAAACGATAAAAATTCGACTTCGCGCCCGGAGGAACGAAGATGATGCGCCAGAGCAAATATCTTTTTGTGGAATGCGCCATCAAGACTAGGGTGATCGCGCAATACAATGCCGATTCGGTTATGGGCATCGGGAGCTGTGGCGAAAGGATCGACATTGAGCAGCGTTTGAAAGGGACTCGTAAAGCAGAGATCAGCGCTCAAGACGACATTCGTCATACCATGCCGTCTGCAGAAATCGGCCGAGGATTGATCCCGCACCCAAAGAAACGCCATCTTGCGAAGTAATGTGGCCACGTTCGCCTCATCGTCAGCATCCTCTGGCGTAAACGGTCCGACACCTAATCCGATAGCCGAATGGGGCAGCGCTGCGATTCGGCGACGACGCAGCCGAGCTTGCGCACTTCTGATTAAGCGCCTTGGCTGACGCAGCGCCAGCGCCAGCCGCGCTGCGGTAGGCTTGCGATCATTCCAGGCTTGATGGCCGGCCGCGATTGAAGTGAGCGCAGCCTGGCCATCGCTCGACGCCCTCGGTAGTGAGAAAAATTGGGTTCCCCCGCCATACTGAATCAAGCATGGTGGACGGATATCGGCTTCCAAAGCTGAGTTCGGGACGAAGCGGTCATCCGCATATGGGGACGGGGCACCCAGCAAAGACACAATGAAATTATAGCGTCGAGCAAGAAGAACGTTCGCCACGAGGAGGGCATCGTCGCCAAAATTGCCCTCTTCGAAGTTTCCGCGCAGGTAGATTTGATTATGTATTGTCTTCATGGCAAGAATCGTGCCTTAAACTCAGCGCATCACTTCGCCGAACGGTATCGCTGGGGAGATACATCGACGATGAGGTAGGCAGCTGCTGGCAAAGTCTGAGACGGTCCGGTAAACGTGCCCCCCCAAAAACGTTGGCCGCCAACAACGGCGTCATCGCCGAAATTGGCTTCCGCATAGTTCCCACGGAGCAGGATGGCCGGCGCTCGCTCGCCGTCCTTTCGCCATCTCATGCCGTTCCCCGCGCTGTCTGCGGTCCCGGCGCTCCGTGAGCCGGCAGCCTGCGATCAGGATCTGTCCCGGCGTTTCTCGCTCGCCCGTCGCCATCCAAGGTGGCGAGCCGTCGATAGAGCGCAGCCATCCGCTGCGCGCAAGTACGCCAGCTCAGATTCTGTTCTACATAAGCGCGACCGCGACCTCCCATCTCCCGCAAACTCGTTTCGTCGCTGCGCAGGATCGATCGAAGTGCGCCAGCGAGGCTCTCGCGGTCGGGCTTGACCCACCAACCGCACCGCTCGTTTTCGAGCGCGCGCCAAGGCGTTCCCGTCGATGCAAGCGCCGGAATCCCATGCGCCAGCGCCTCGGCGACAACGGCGCCGTAGTTTTCCGAATGGCTGGGCAACGCGAGCAGGTCAGCGCGAGCGAACAGGTGACGCTTGGCGTCGCCAAAAACCGGCGCCTCAAAGCTCACACGCTCGGCGACGCGCCGGCTCGCCGCCAAACGCTCGAGTTCACCGCGATGCTCGACCTCGTCGGGGCCGACGATTAGCAGCCGCCATCCCTCGGGGCGGACATCGGCGAAGGCATCGATCAGAGCAGCGAGATTCTTGACTGGGTGCACCCGTCCGAGGAAGAGGAGCGTCCGCTCCTGTTCGCGGCGCGCGCCGTCGCGGTATCGAAGGTCGACCGGCGGCAGAGCGACGCCAAAGGGAATGACCGAGAGGGGCGTCGTCACACCAGCCGTCTCAGCGGCCGCCCGTTCGTCTTCCGAAGTCACATGCACCGCGCCGGCAAGCGCGAGATCCCGCGCTTGATAGAGACGCCAGGCGATCGACTTGCGGACCGCCTTGTGTCGCCGCGCCCAAGGCAACAGCATGCCGTGAAGGCTAATCGCCAGTGGCGCCCCGTCGGCCCGCGCCGCCACTGCCAAGGCATGGTTAAGGAGGCTCCAGAGACCGTGGCTGTGACAGACGAAGTTCCGGCCCTCTCGCGCGGCCTCGGCGCGCCATCGCGCCACCTCCTCGCCGAGCACGGTGTAGAGCGGCCATGGAGCGCGTTCCGCAATGATGCGCGTCCTGCCGGTGAGCGGACTGTCCCTGTCGAGCGCGAAGGCGAGCAGGCGGCTATCGACGCCCTCCTCGGTCAGCGCCTCGCAAAGAGCGGGCATAGCTCCGGCGATCCCGCCGGCGGAAAGACGGAGATCTGGCACGGCATGCAGAACCAGCAGGCGACTCACCCTTATCGCTGCCCGGCGCGAGAAGCGCCGGCGATGGATTGCATCGCCAGGGCGCGGACCGCTTCAATGAATTGCTCGGGGCCGAAACGCTTCCTTGTGCCATTGGCCGCGTCGCGCAATCGTTTCTGCAAGTCTGAATCGCGCAGGATCGACAGAAGGCGGTCGGAGGCATCCTGAACGCTTGTGAAGCGCTGAAGCGGATCCTGGATGATCTCGCGCTGGCCACCCCCCTCAGGTACGATCACCAACATGCCGGAGGCCGCCATCTCAGCGGTGGCGATCCCGAAGGCTTCGATCTCGCAGGCACTGAGACCATAGCGGAATCGTCCAAGAAGCCGCTGTTTCTCTGGCCCGAGTACAAGCGGAAGGCGCTGTATCCAATGCGACCGTTCGCGACAAAGCGAATTGATGCGGTTCGCGTAAGCAGTCTCGGCATCTGGGCCAGCGATGCAGAGCTTGATCGCGCGCCCCTCCGCCCGGACCCGTTCCATGATGTGAATACAGGTCTCGATCCGTTTCTCGGGCGACACGCGGCCGAAGACGAGGACACCCTCTTCGCGCGATTCCCAAGGCGGGCCGCTCTTCGGGAGCGGAACAGCTGGCGGAACGACATGGATCGGACCGGGGCAGAAAGGCGCGGCTTCCTGCGCCGTCCAGCGCGAGTTGGCGATAAAACAGTCGCCGTTCAGGCTGCGTGCGCGCTCTCCCGATGACCATGATGCCACTCGCCAGGCAGCACGGCGCGCCACGCTCATTCGGCTCAGTGAATTCGGCGCGTCAAATCGCTCTGCGAGAGTGTCGTTCCAGATCACGCTCGAAATGAAATGCATCGCGGGACGCCCCCACCGCATCACGCCTGATGCGGTGACGCGAAGGTCGAACTTCGCGCCCACGCAGCGCAGGGAGTGAAGTAACGAAGCATGCGCCATGGTGCCAACCGGCCAGGCATTGGCCTGATTGGCGATAACGATGCGGCATCGATCCCCTGATAACGCGGTGCCGGCAAGTCGGTTCAGTTCCTCTGGGTCAAATCCGCCGCGTGTATAGACGGTCACGTCGAAATCCTGCGAGAGGGCCTCGATGATCCACATCGCGGCCGCTTCGGCGCCACCGCGGCCCCAGATCGGATGCGCTACCACCGCCTTCGGCCTCAACATCGCGCGTCCGCCGTCAGATTCTTTTGTGCCGCAGCAACAACGCGCCGGGAGCGCGCGTGTCGCACGAGTCGAGGCTGATGACGTAAGCCGCAGCCACGAGCGCGCCTCTGCTGGTGAGCGTCATCGCTATCAAACGTGCCAGGCCCGGGCGAGCAGGCAAGAAACCGC
Source organism: Rhodomicrobium sp. (assembly GCA_052144215.1). Lineage (GTDB taxonomy): Bacteria > Pseudomonadota > Alphaproteobacteria > Rhizobiales > Rhodomicrobiaceae > Rhodomicrobium. Next base: position 53,833 of record JBKQQS010000118.1, on the reverse strand, counting down.
AAAGGCCGCCAGACGCACTGACAAGGCCATAACGCTCGGCGCCACCGTTGTGCGGAGCCAAAGCTGCGTCGCCCCGAGCCTCCAGGCTCCAGTAGCAGGAGGCGGATCAGCGCGACAAGCGCGAAGATGCCGTTCTTGTACAGCTAAGACAGCCCACAAACGCCAGTTGATTGACTTCCCGAGGCAGCTCTCTGGAGAACGTAGATATTCTGCTCTCGCCACGTCCGAACATCTTTGAGCTGAAAGCCATTTTCAGCGAACGCAGCCAAAAGCTCAGCCTCCGACAAATGGCTAACCCAGCCATTTTTCTTTCGCTGAACGATATCCGGAAGGCGATCGACTGCCGAATACGATGCAATTACCCATTCCACTTTGGATGAAATACTGCTGAGTAGCTGCGGGATAGATCTAACATATTCCAATACGCCAGAAAATACCGCGTGCGAGTATTTCTTGGGAAGCATGATCGTCTCCCTGTTCAAATCGCAAACCAAAGTCTCTTCGGATCTCGCCACGATGTCCGATGGTTGATACCGAGTGCCTTCGCCGAGCATGTCCTTTAAAACCATTCGCCCCGCCCCGAACTCTATAACGTCGGCTCCATCTGGTATAAGATCCGCGATGATCCGGGTTCGACTATCCCATTCCGCCAGTAAGTTCTCCGCCCGCTCCCATCTGTCAGCTATCATATCATCCGTCACGGGAGTTACCCAAACGTGTATCGCATCGATAGAATTCCGAAGAACGTTTACAACTCTGAACCAGAGGGACTTGGCAATGACCATTGGTTTTCCTCCGCCTAAATTTCCGAACCGAAGCAATCCGTCGTTCTGGGCCGCAAAAAGACTACAACCGCAACCAACGATTATGCAGCTTATCAATCCTGCGCCTGCTCTCATATTCTCATCCGAGAAACTACTGCGCAAGATCAGCAAAACCAAGATCGACGGGAGAATCGTTACCGCGCTTGGCAGTACAGTCAGGAGCATCCAACGCTTGATGATGCCGGCAGCATAGGCTTCCAACAGCAAGACACGTGTTACTGCGTTTGCGGCGCCCGTGGCGACAACAACGAAGGCGATGATCGCCAAAGAACCACCGCTGATGGCACACACGGAGCAAATCAATAAGCTTACTGCGGTGATAGCTAATGACACATTAAACAGTCGAGATAGCCTTCCGATCGCCTGCCACGCCGTAAGCGACTGAGTGGAGAGCAATTCCAACGCCAATGACACAAGCAAAGCTCGAGCAAGCAAGACTGAACCTTCTGGGGGATTGATTAACCAGATCCGCAGAAGCAACGGCATTTCAGCCAGGACTGGGATCAATCCGATACATACGAGCAGAAAGACGTATTTCGAACCGACGAGGGCCCGCTCAATCATTTCATCTCGAGCACCTGCAGCTTCTTTCCTGTATAGTGCGGGCGCCAGAGCGCCATTTACCGCCTGTCCAATCTGCCGGAATAGGCTTGTTACCTGGTTGGCTACCGCAAGTGAGGTCGCCGCTGTCGGACCAAAAAATCCAAACAACAAATAGATAAGCCCTTGCTGCTGACCTAGATAAGAAAGGCTGCCAAGAGCGTTCCAAAAGAAAATTCTACGATTTTCGAGTCTTATCTTCGATCTTGCAATCAAACCGGGGGACACCCTCGCGTCTGGATGTCGCAACATCACGATGGATATGCCTACGGCGGATAGTGCGCTGCTCGACGCAGCAGTTGAAGCGGCGTAGAAAAAAAGCCGATCTCCACTCAGGTGAGGCAGTGCAAGCGCAATGAGAAAAGTGAACGCAGCATGGACGACGCCCAGCACAGAAAATAGAACAAAATCTTCGCGAGACCAGAGAAATGCCTCAAACGCGGCTGAGACGACGCCAATCGCTCCGGCGAAGACTGCAAAATAAAGTATGTACAGAGCGGTCGGAATTCGCTCAGCAGGAATATCCAATAGCGACACAATGGCGAAATGTCCAAGACATAGCCCGAGAAAAACCAATACGCAGGAAACTACGATGTGATTTTTTACGCATTCAGCCATTGCCGTTTTGATGGCCTTGTGGTCATCGGCCACCATAGATAGCGCCCGCTGCGAAACGGTTGTCATCGCGCCCGTAAGAAAACCGAGCGTTAAACCGATTCCTGCGCTTACTAGGTAGATACCAAACTCAGCTGCGCCGAGCGCTGACAGAGTCCAGCGCGTGCTGGCGACGGTGAGTGCGCTAATCAGAGCGAGGCGAAGCCAAACAATGAGCGTGTTGGTAATAGCGCGCCGCATGCCATCAACTCCATCTAGCAGGCTGCTGAAAAACCCAGTGGATTGCAGGCAAGCACTGTGATTCATTCATCGGGTGGATTTTTCAATGGCGGACTGACTCGATGCGCCGGATGGATGGCAAAAGCGGGTCGCTGTTTTCCTATGTTGACCTCGATGCCAGAGTTCCGGCGCGTCATCCATTGCGGATCATGAGCAATCTTGTGAACGTAGCGCTCGCCGCTCCGGACGGGCAGTTCGCGGCGCGCTTTCCGCGGCGGGTGGCCTTCGATCCCGCCGGAATGGCTGTTGCGGGTAATGCTTTTGGAGCTTCTCTATTCGATCCGTTCGGAACGGCAGCCGGTTGAGCGGCTTCAGTTCGACCTGTTGTTCCGCTGGTTTGTGGGGCTTGGCATCGACGATCCGGTATCCGATGCTTCTAGCTTTTCGAAAAACCGCGACCGGCTGCTGACAAGTGAGGTTGCACAAGGGTTTCTGGCCGCGTTGCTGGCCTTGCCGCAGGTGAAGCGCCTGCTGAGCGCGGAGCATTTTTCGGTCGATGGCACGACGCTTAAGGCCTGGGCGTCGATGAAGAGTTTCCAGGCGAAGGACGGCTCGGAGGAGGCTCGTGATGGACGCGAGGATGAGAGGCCCCGGCGATGAAAACCCCGAATGCTTCGACGCCGAGAGCTTCGAGCGAAAGCCGGGTGGCAAAGACCATCGCAATCGTGGTCACGAAGATCCAGGCCCACAGGATGAGCGCATTCCGTTGCGATCTGATGCGGGAAAAAAGGCTCAACCAAATGCGGCCCCTGTCAATGGCGAGACGCGTCATGCTCCTAGTTTTCAACGATTCTGCGAAGTTCTCAAGCGACGTCGTTCATCTACTGCCCCGGGTTCGCGGCGATCGCCTCATTGAAAACCGTTAGCAGGTTCCGGGCATGAGCAGACCAAGTGCAATTCTCGCGGACATACCGGGCGCCGGCCGACGCGATAGCGCGCCAAGCCCGGCGGTCATCCGTCAGAAGCGCCCGAAGCGATTGCTCGAGCGAGTCAACGTCTCTCGGCTTGACCAGAATTCCTGTTTTCAGGTTGGCGATGAACTGCGACGGGCCTTGCCCCTCGACGCCAATTGTAAGCAATCCCGTCGACATCGCTTCCAGATAGGCGACACCGAAGGCTTCGCGATAAGACGGCAAGGCAAAGATGTCTGATCTCGCGAGATGCGTAAAGACCTCTGCGTTTGACATCGACCCTGCGAAAGCGGCATGGTCGGCGATTCCTGTTTGCGCCGCCTGCTCTTGGAGGCTAGATCGAAGCGGGCCGTCACCGATGAGCGTAAGCCGCCAATCCCGCATGCCTGCCGCAAACAGGCGTCCAAGCGCCTCGAGCAGGAGGTCAACCCCCTTTCCCTCTTGAAGATTTGCGACCGTGATCAGCTCGATGCGATCCGTGTCGGGAGCCGGGGGTCTCCGCTGCTCGTGCGGCGGGGTCACCCCGTTCCAGACGACGGCGATATGATCGCGGCGTCCCGCTAGACGCGCGGCGAAGTCGCGAAGCGGCTCGCCGACGACGACAAGTCGACCGGCGTCTCGCAAGGCGGCGCGAAACCGTTGCGCCTGCGCCGGCACAGCCAAGTATCGCGCGTTCGTGTTTTGCCCATGCAGCGTCACGACGACAGGGAGCCGATGGCGTCGCGCGAAGGCGACCGCCGCCGGGGCGAGTTGCTCCGTATGAACATGAATGACATCGGGGCGCCTCGCCACGATCTCCTCATCGAGAAGCGATTGCACGGTTCGGTCGAGAGCGATGTTCGTCAACCTCCGAGCCAGTCCCTTCGGAAGGGCCGGATAGCGCCTCAGGCGAACCTGGTCGATCTCGGGGAAGGACGAGAGATCGATCTCTCCGCGGTGCTCTGGCGACGCGAAGCGCTCAAGCTGCGACGGTAGCCAGCCGCGGATCACTCCAACGTGCGCCCGCACCCCCGCCTGCGATAACGCGATCGCGGAATCGGCGACAAAACGTGCCGGCCATCCGTCACGCTTGTTGGGAAACCACGGTGTAATAATCGCAACCTTCATGGCATCATTTCTCGGGTTGGCTAGTACTTCGTTGGAAGGACGGGCCAGACGATGCTGCGTGAGGTGCTCGTTGAGCTAGTCGGGGTCTGCGCAACGAGTTCCTGCTCAAACTTCAACTGCGAGCACCCTTCTGCGTGGAGCATCGGATAACCTGGCGTTACATGATGCTACATCGCGAACAAAAAGAGTATTTTGTCCCTGATTTGCGTTCTCCTCCTGAACACCTGACGCGAGATGCCTCAGGAACGGCGCGTAAGAGGCTTTCTGAAATCCGCTTCCATTGAGTGCCCTACACACTACTTCGTTCGCTGTTTCTGTGAGTACGGCTAGCAACGCAGAATTGTTAAGGGTCTCCGCAGCACCGGCAATCACCTCCGGTTCGTAGCCCTCCACGTCCATTTTGATCAGAACTGGATTTCTACCCACGAGAATTTCATCGAGCGTTCGGACGGGAACGTCGCGCGCGTTGTCGTCCTCGGGGGTCGCAATTCTGTTTGTAGTGTCCCGGCCCACCGTGAAGCGTAACGAACCGGCCCGCGCTCCCAATGCCGCCTCGATCAATATTACTCGATCGCCGATGTTATTGGCTTCGACGTTACGCTTGAGTGATATCATAGTATCTGGATCCGGCTCCGCGGCTATCGACCGGGCACAGCAAACGGCCGACGCGAGAACCGTGTAGCTGCCGATATTCGCGCCCACATCAACAAACAAGTCACCGGGGCGCAGGAGATGCAATAGGAACGCCATGTCTGCGAATTCATGAAGTCCACAATATATGTTGCCCGTGGCGCCCGTCATGCCATTCCGAGCAACCAGCTTCGAACCTTCTATCCAGTCGAACTCTATCTCTTGGCGAAGCCGACTTTCAATCTGCCAGCGCGCATAACGCCAATAGGCCGCAAGCGGCCGCTTCGAACTCAGCGGATGGTGGGCAATGAAGCGGAGTGTTGGGAGAATTGAAGCCAAAACGTGATTTCCTGTTTAAGAAAGCTGAGACGCTACGCCGCCCGTCTTACCCAAGGCAGCCTCAGACTGGCGGTACGGCCCTGAGTTTGCGCGATAATGCCGATTAGCGGGCCGGCAGCGCCCGCTCTCGCAGGTTTAGGGGGAAGCTTGCCACCGGGCGCCTTCCAACCCGCCAGCCGGCGCTGCCGGCCTTAGAGGCCGGTCAGCTGTCCATTCGACGCTTCAGATAAAAGCCGGTCGAAATAGGCGATCATGGGTTTGAGCCCCCCGCGCAAAGGCAGCTTCGGCTGGCCTTCAGCGATGACGCGGTCGCAAAGATGGAAGCCAAGAAAGCCGGCTCCCCCCTGTGACCAGAATGCTCTTAGACAGGTGCATGTTTTAAATATCCGTGGCGGGGCTAATGCTTGATTTCGACGCCAACTTCTTTGCATTTATCGGTGAGGAAGGCGTTGATCTCTTTGACGACGCCGTTGGCGATCACGCTGAAATTGGCATCGACCGCGGTTGCCGACCAAATTGCCGATTTGGCAAGTATTGGGGCCTCGATCTGGCCCCAGCCCATATCGGCTCTTATGGCCTTGCCGTTCTCGAAGGTGACCGTGGGCTCGATCGTAAGCTTCAGATCGTAAGCTGTGCCCTCTTTGGGGTCCTTGTGATCGAGCTTGCAGGAAATCGCGTGCTTTTTTAGCTTCATGACAGAGGACGGCTTTGACGCGGCCTCCGCGATGGCGTTTCTGTCGAGTTCGATGGCGGCATTGCATTGGGCATGGCCCCAAGGCCAGCTCAGCCTATCGCCGAGGAAGCCTGCCTGGATCTCGGCGGCAAGCCAGGTCTTGGTCACGGTGCAGGCGATCGGGACGCCGCCCGCAGGGTTCGCGAAGGCTTTACAAATGTCGGTCTTGCAGGCCTTCCTGTCCTCTTTCTCCTTGGCCATACGGGCGGCAAGCTCGGGGCTTACGAGGGCCTCCTGCGCCAGGGCAGCGCCGGAAAGCAAAAGAGCGGCGGTGAAGGCGGCTGCCAAGGAAGAGAGGGCACGCATGGCAATAGGCTTTTGGCAGGACATGATAACCTCAAAAAAATTTGAGTTGTTCAAAAGCTACCGCACTCCGGGTGAAAAACTCGCCCAAAGTCTAGACATGGATAAAGCTTGCGGCAGTCCTTTTATACTGGACCGCCACAAGGACCTACCGCAAAGCATTCAGTCCGCAAAGCTGCGGACTGCTAAGCTTAGACTTCTCTATACAACAGTCTTGGCATTCTGCAAGCTCTTTTCTACCTTCAAAGCGAGCTGGCCTCTTAAGATCCCGCCTTTGCCCAATTCACGCCAAGCCCGCTCGATAGCACCCGCCGAGATCCGCTCCCCGAACAGCACAAGCGGCACGGTCTTAAGCGCAATCTTAAGATCCAGAACGAGGCTAGCGTTGCACACATACCAAATGTCGAGCGCGGCCTTATCGGCGGGCGCAATCTCGCGGCCGCCAATAATCTGCGCCCAGCCGGTAAGACCCGGCCTTACCAGCAAACGCGCGCGGTAGGCCTCGGATTGATCGTGAGGCAGAAGCGGCCTAGGGCCCACGAAGGACATATCGCCGCGCAGAATGTTGAAAAGCTGCGGCAGCTCGTCGAGGCGCAGCCGCCGAAGACCGTTGCCAAGCTTTGAGACACGCTCGCGGTTGGAAAGGCGGCGCCCGCCCGGCCCATGCGCGGCCCTCATACTGCGGAATTTGTATAGCCGGAAAGGCCTGCCCCCAAGCCCCGGCCGCTGCTGCCAAAAAAGAATGGGCGAACCAACGCTCGCCGCAACTGCCAGGGCTGTTATCAACATGAAGGGGGAGAGGAGCAGGAGCAGCGAAACTGCGCCAAAGAAGTCGAGGGTCCTTTTTATGACCCAGTAGTGCCTTTGTGCGATCCGGTCCAGCACAGGGGCAGAAATTTCAAAACTCAGCATGGGCTTCTCGTCCCGGTCCCCTCTTGCCGGGCCCGGGCTCGCAAGGCCGAGACCCCACTCCTCGGCCAAGAAGCGCAGCTCGATGCTGCGCGTCCGCTCGGCGAGAAGCAGCGCTTCCTGCGCTTCCTTGGAAAGAGAGATGAAAGCGGCCGCGACAAGGATGCGGTCCACCATAACGCCATGAACCTCAAGCCTGTCCAGGATAGCGCCAAGGTCCTCAGGGCGGCCAAGAATGGGATATGTGGCAACGAGCCGTCCGGTATGGCGGTCCGTGCGGCCGGCAAGGCCTGCGATGTTGACCCGCCCGGGGGCGAACTCGGCGGCGGCTTGAAGATAGGCCTCGGCAAGCCTCGAAATCCCCACAATAAGAACGGTCTGCGCCGGGGTCTCAGTGCTATCCGGCCGGAGAAAGGCTGCCGAGGCTTTGTGGTGGTGCCTAAGCTCATGGGCAAGTCTGTGCGCCACGCGGGCGCCGGTCAAAAAGGCCGCACCGGTCAGAAATTGTAAGAACGGCAAAGACCGCGCGACGCCGTCGAGACGGTTATAGGCGAAGCCTAGTCCCACGGCGCCGGCGATGGTTGCGGCGACGGCTACGGCTACGCGCAGATGATCGCCGGCGCTGCTAAATCTCCACACCGCCCGGTTGAGCCCTGCTACGGGAAAGATCGCAAGCCCCACTGTAACGGTTGCCAGCAGATAGGGCATGAAAGCGACTAGGCGGCTTGCCGGCACCTGGAAATTATCGCGCAAAAACAAAGCGCAAAGGGTGGCGAGCAGTAAAAGCGCACTGTCTACAACTAACAAAACCAACCAGCGCATAACCACGGCCCATAGGTTTTATGATATAATTAGAGCGTGTAACGCTTATCCAATTTTTTGATGCGGTGCAAGAGCAGATAGCATTTTCAACGTTTTGTTGTAGAATTATCACGGAACTTACATTAACTGCGTCAAGACCGTTTGAGGTTTCGAACTCACCGCCTCTGCCAGCTCTGCGGCCAACCGGCGCCTGAGTCCCATTTTTCGGCAAGAGGTACGGGGCTGGATGTCCGCCGCGCGCCGCGGCGATGATGCTCCGCCTTTGCAGGCGAGCCAGGCAAGACGAGGGCAGGCACTGCAAGGATGGCGCAAAAGACAGCCAGGATGGCGCTCAGCGCGGCGGTCCTTAAGGGATAGTCCACGAGCGAATGAAAAAGGAGAAGCGCAATGATGAGGGTTGCCGCTCTTTCGAGCAGCGGTTCGATGGAATGGCCGCTTTGGCGGCGGGCGGCCCAGGCCTGGAACGCGCGCTTTAAGAACCAGGCAAGGAAGGCCAAAGCCAAGCCCGCACCCAAAAGCCCTGTTTCAAGCAAAAACTCGGCAAAATCATTATGGGCCCGGTTGGCAAAGCCGGCAAAGGCGTCCTCCCTCCTCTCGACCGTTGCATAAACCGGAACGAAGGAGCCGAGCCCTGTGCCCAAAGGCATCGCTTTGGGGATGGTCTCCAGCATGGTCCGGTTAAAAGCAACGCGCAAATCCTCGATGGGATCGGCCTCGAAGCGTGTGAGGATGCCGCCAAGGCCAAATTGCGCGGCAAATAGCGCCGCAAACAAAGCGGCGGCTAAGGAGGCCCGGTGGACAGCGGAGCGGCGCCCTTCCCGGGCGGGACTCTCGCTTCGCGCCCTGAGCGCCATGAGCACGATGCCCAACAGCGCAGCGATCGCAACGCCGATGCCGGCCCTCGAGCGGGCCATGGCAAGGCCGGCAACGTCGGCGACGAGAAAGGCAGCGGCCGCTGCAAGCCATAATAAAGCGCGCGACCCAAACACGCGAGCCTCAAAGGATGCCTCTGCGGCAAGGGCAAGCCAAAGGGCAGCCAAAATAAGCGTAACGTTCAGATAAGCGGCAAAATGATTGCGGTTTGCAAAAAAGCCGACAGCCTCGGTTGGATTGGTGAACTCGTAGAAGCGCAAATCGCTCGCCTCCCCTTGCGCCACTTGCAAAAAGCCGAGGCCCAAGGACAGCGCTCCAAGCCCGCCCAAGAGCCAGCAAAGATACATGCGCTGGCGGAGGGGAAGCTGGACCACCGCGGCAAAGATGGCAAGCGGAGGGATGAGGGAGGCGCCCGCCGCTAGGCTCGCCTCAGGCGTAAGGGAAAAGCTGTGCGGGCCGGAGCTGAGGAGTGCGCTCTGGCCTGCTGGCAGAAAAACCGCCCCGCCAGACCAGTAATCGAAAGGCAGCGGAAAAACCTGCAAACTCACAACAAAGGCAGCGATGGCGCAGATAAAAAGCGCCGCCCGCGCGCTTTTGCGCTGAGGGCTCTCCCGGCTGAAAGCTGGCCAAAGGGCAGCGGCAAGCAAAGGGATCGCAAGCAGCTGAACGGCAACGTCGCCGTAAAAGCCGTTACGGGTGCCGCCGCCCAAAATAACGGCGGCCGACAGAACCGCACAACAAAGAGCGAAGAACATTCCGCTGACGCCTAGGCTGGCATGGCCGATCGCTTAGGGGCTCGCGGGCTTGCTGCTCTTTTGCGACAGCGCGATACCTGCGCCAATGCCGCCCGCAACGACCAAGCCGCCAACAAGGAGGGTGCCCGTGGAGATGCCGGAACTCGAAGCGGCGCCATCCCACAACCCTCCACCGCAATCGGGAGCGGCGTAAAGCACCGCCACCGTTTGGCCGGCGCCCAGCTTTACCGTGCAGCCATTGTCGTAGACAATGTCGGCCGAGCCTGTCTCGGCGCGGACGCGGTCGCCTGGCGCGAGCACGGCCGTATTGCCGGCCGGGGCGAAACCCTCGCCGCGATTAACCGTTACCGTGCCTTGAACATTGGTGAGCAGCGCCGCCTCGGCGTTGGATACCAGCAGCGCGGTGATGACTGCGATCGAAATTGATTTCCGTAGCATACCAAACCCTTGTGATCCTTGGGGACGCAGCTAACTTTAGTTCAATAATAGCGATAACCGCTCTTAGCAAAATCTAGTGAGCCCGGCAACGGGCATGTAAGCTGCCAGGGAAATTGCATTCAATCCTGTTGCAGTTTCTCCACGGTTTTGCTACCTCTGCGCGCAATCCTTGCTCCGCGCCAAGAGACCGGCTAAAGCCAGGCATGCCGATGCAACGGTGGGCGCGTGCCCGGTGCGGTCACGGCTTCAGCCCCGGTTCTTTAAAGAGCCGGAGCGGTGCAGGGCCATCAAAAACGCTAGGGGCGCCCGGGCTGCCATGATTTCGCGTCCCGCAGGATATTAAGATGCTTGACCTTCACAGCCATCTCCTCCCCGCCGTCGACGATGGAGCGCCCGATCTTGAAACGGCGCTGGCGATGGCGCGGGCCTATGTGGACCAAGGCGTGAGCTGCGTTGCCTGCACCCCGCATATTCTTCCTGGGCTTTATCACAATTCCGGCCCCCAAATCAGGAAGGCGGTCTCAGCGCTGCAGGCTGAGCTCAGCGATGCGGGCATTGCGCTTAAGCTTGTGACCGGTGCCGACAATCACATTGTGCCGGATTTTGCCGAAGGCTTAAGGAGCGGGCATCTGCTTTCGCTTGCCGGCACAGCCTATGTACTCGTCGAGCCGCCGCATCATGTCGCGCCACCGCGCCTGGAGGATCTGTTTTTTGGCATTCTGCTTAGCGGCTACGTTCCGGTTCTTACCCATCCGGAACGGCTGTCATGGATCGAAGGCAAATATGATGTGATCACAAGGCTGGCGGGCCGCGGCGTGTGGATGCAAATTACCTCCGGCTCGCTGCTTGGGCGCTTTGGCCGGCGCCCCTGTTATTGGGCCGAGCGGATGCTGGCAGAGGGGCTCGTGCATCTCCTTGCGACCGATGCGCACAATATGAGTTCCCGCCCGCCCGACCTATACGAGGGGCGCATCGCCGCCGAGCGCCTCGTTGGGGCTGCGGAGGCTCAGCATTTAGTTGTCACAAGGCCCCAAGGTGCGTTATTAAACAGATTAGCTAAAGATTTGCCGGTCCCGCCTGGGGGAGAGGCTATAAAGGAGTTGAGTGGACATGATGGCTCTCCTCAGATTTCTCGCCCTGGCCTTGGCGGCAGCCTTGGCAGCCGCATGCGGCGCCTCTTCGGTTAGCGATTTTTCCGCCGGCGCGCCGCAGCTTGCCGCGGCGCCCGTTCCGGCACCGGCCGCGAACGCTGCGGGCCCCTCCGCACAGGCATCAGCCAGCGGCCAGACCGCGCTGCAAAAGGTCGCCCAGACTTACATGGCGATGGCCGACCCCAAAAGTAGGGCCTATAAGATCGGGCCGCTCGACGTTCTCGAGGTGACGGTGTTCAAGGTGCCCGAACTTTCCAAGACCGTTCAGGTCTCGGAGGCGGGCACTATCAATTTTCCGCTCCTCGGCGAGGTCGAGGCAAGCGGCAAGTCCGCGCGCGAGATCGAGCAGCTCCTGACCAAAGAGCTCGGCGCCAAATATTTACAAAAGCCGCAGATCTCCGTCTTTGTCAAAGAGCATAATAGTCAGCGCGTCACGGTTGAGGGCGCGGTGGCAAGGCCAGGCGTCGTCCCCATGGCCGGCGGCATGTCGCTGCTCCAAGCCATAGCAATATCGGGAGGAACCAGCGAAGTCTCGGAGAACACAGCCTTGGTCTTTAGGGTCACCGAAGGAAAGCGCTTTGCAGCAAAGTACGACATTTCGGATATCCGCGCAGGCAAGGCCGACGACCCGCAATTGCAGTCTGGCGACGTGATCATCGTGCCCACCTCGGATTTGAAGGTAGGGCTCAACACTGTTCTTAGACTGGCTCCGCTGGCAACGCTCGTCCCCTTGCTTTGAGGGCGCTGGTTAGGGGCACATGGTAAATCGGGGCAGCGAGAAGATGAGTTTCCGCTATGAATGAGACGTTAAGACAGCTGGGCGGGACGCGGCCAACCGAGGGGCGGGCGCTCATAACCGGAGGAGAGAGCACGGCCGTGCACGCCGCGCACGATCCCCAGGGCGTGCCTGGCTATGGCTCGCCGCCGCTTGCCGAAGGCGATAGCCTAGCGGTCACGCTGCGGCAATATCTCTATATGGTGCTGAAGCGCAAATGGCTCATCTTGAGCCTTGCGCTGGTCTTTACCATTCTTGGCGGCGTCCGCACGCTGTTGAAGACGCCGCTCTATACGGCGGCGGTGCGCATTCAGATCGAGCGCGAACCCGCCAAGATCGTCGAAGGCGGCGCGACATCGGTCGCCGAGCTGGGCTCAAGCGATTTTCTAAGGACGCAATATGAACTGTTAAAAAGCCGGGCCATGGCGGAGCGCGTTGCCTCATCGCTGCACCTTGGCGAGGATGCCAGCTTCTTTAAGCCACGTGAGGTTTCGCTGCTTGGTATCCTCACCGGCTCAAGACAACAGGCTCCCTCCCCTGCGGTTCTGCAGGGACGGGCGGCGGAGATCGTGCTTGCGAATGTGGGCATATTCCCGGTTCCGGGCTCGAGGCTCGCCGATATCTCCTATGTGGATCCAGTCCCGGCCCGGGCTCAGCAAATTGCCAATGGATATGCCGAAGCTTACATCGCCTCGAACCTCGACAAGAGGTTCCAGGCCAATTCCTACGCCAAGACCTTTCTCGAAGACCAGATCAAGCAGCTGAAGATCAGGCTGGAAGACTCCGAAAAGGCGCTCCTCGATTTTGCGGAGCGCGAGAGAATGGTCGAACTCACCGACAAGGCGTCGATCGCCGATAATAATCTGGCAGCGGCAAACGCGGCTGCAGGGCAATTGATCGCAGAGCGCATGAAGGCCCAGCAAATGTGGCGCCAGGTCGAGAACGTAACCGCGATCAATCTGCCGCAGTTTCTGTCGAACGCCGTCATCGAGGTTTTGCGCGGCCAGCGCAAGGCGCTCGAAACCGAGTATCAGGAAAAGCTCGAAACCCTCAAGCCGAGCTACCCCGCGATGGTGCAGATTTCCAATAAAATCAAGGAGGTCGACCGCCAGCTCGCGGCGGAGGTCAAAACCATCCGCAGCTCGCTCAAAGGCGCTTACGAATCGGCGCTGGCGCAGGAAAATGAGATGAAAGCAAGGATCGAAACGCTCAAAGCCGAGGTGCTCGATCTTCAGAAAAAGGGCATTCAATATAATATCTTGAAGCGGGAGGTCGAGACCAATCGCGGTCTCTATAATAGCCTTCTGCAGCGCTATAAAGAGGTCGATATCGCGGGCGGCGCCGGCACGAATAATGTCTTCATCGTCGACCAGGCCGCGTTACCAGGCGCGCCATCAGAGCCGAACCTGCCGCGCTCGCTCATGATGTCGCTTGTGCTTGGTCTTGGTGCCGGGGCGGGGCTCGCTTTGCTACTCGAACTGCTCGACGACCGGCTCCGCGCTCCAGAGGAAGTCGAGCAGCTCTCGGGGCTTCCGACTCTTGGCATCATACCGCGCATCGAGGGCGAGGAGGCGATGGGCGAGGCGCTGAACGACCCGCGCTCGGCTTTCGCAGAGGCCTACCGCTCGCTTGCGACGGCTCTGCAATTCTCGACCGGCACCGGGCTTCCCAAGTCCATCGCCGTCACCAGCGCCGGTCCTGGCGAGGGGAAATCGACGACGGTAATCCAGCTAGCGCGCCATTTCGCACAAATGGGCCTGAAGGTGCTGCTTGTCGATGCCGACCTTCGCAAGCCCTCCCTGCATACAAAGCTTAATTTGGACAATTCGATGGGGTTCAGCAACTATCTAACCGGCGCCGCCCTGCCGCCCGAGGTCCTTCAGAAAACAGATCATCCCAATCTTGGCTTTATGGCCTCGGGGCCCGTGCCGCCCAATGCTGCCGAACTGTTAAGCGGCACCCGGGTTTTCTCCTTGATCTCGGTCGGCTCGGAGGTGTTCGATCTCATCATATTCGATTCGCCGCCGCTCTTAGGCCTTGCCGATGCGCAGCTCCTAGCGGGCACCGTGGCCGCGACCATTTTCGTTGTGGGTGCTGGCGGGACGAGAAAGGGCATGCTCCGCTCGGCGCTGCGCCGGCTTCAGCTGGCCCGGATCACCCCAATCGGTGCTGTGCTCACGAAATTCGATCCCAGGAGCGTCGGCTATACCTATGGCTACGGTTATGGCTATGGCTATGATCATTACTATAAGGGTGACGGGTACTCGTACGGGAAATCCGTTGAAGCGGAGGACCCGCGCCGGCGGCTTTCTAAGCCCGATGAGAAGCGTTGACGATGCAAAAAAGCTCCGAGGCCCTGTCAGCTGCCCTTGCCATGCTGCATGACCCGCGCTTAGTACGGGCTGTGCGGGACCGCCCCTTGCCTAAAGGTATTACTCTTCTTTTGGAGACGGCCGCGGGGGAAGCCGGGGCGCTAGCGGGCGCCGCTGCGGTCACCGGCCGGTCCGAAGCAACGCTCAAGAACGCGGCGGGATTCTTCATCGAGCAAGTTCTTCTGAGCCCCGGGGCGGATAGCTACAGGATCTTAGGCGCGGACCGCGAAACCACCGAAGGGGAACTCCGGCGCCATATGGCGCTGCTAATGAGGTGGGTTCATCCCGATCTTGTCGCAAATGGCGCTGCTGGCCAGAGCTTTGACAGAAGCGTCTATGCGAGCCGCGTCGCACAAGCCTGGCAAAAGATTAAATCGCCCGAGCGGCGGGCAGCCTATGAGGCCTCGCAAGCCACGGCTAGCGGACAAAGGCCAAAAGAGCGCCGCTCGGGGCAAATGCTGGTCAACCCCAAAAGCGGGCGGCAAAGGCAGCTCAAAATCTACCGGCTTCAGGGCGAGGGCATTTGGAACCGCCTTCTCCTTCTTTTTGCAGGCTGGCGGTGAGACGGGGGCAACGCCGGCGGCGGCGCCGGTATCGGCTGCTAAGCGGTCTCAAAAGCGGGCTTGCAACACTGCGCGCCCACCCCTTGCGGCTAACCCTGACGGGGATGCTTAGCCTTGCGCTTGTTTGGCTTGTTTTGACCAAGAGCCTTCCCTTCGCGCTAGCGCCCGCCGCCCCGGATCTTGCGCTGGCATTAGACCCCGGCAACCCGGTGGCGCTCGTCGTCAAAGCCCGCCAAATCAGCGAGCGCCTTTTAGCGCAAAGCGGCGTTGCGCAAAGACCGGCCGAAGCACAAGAGCCCAGCGCTTCCGGCGAGGGTGACAACACCCTCGACCGCCTTCCCAAAGCGGCAAGCAGCGGCGGCCCCGGCGAGCCTCTTGGCGATCGCGAAGCCATGCGAAAGGAAATCGCCAGGCTCGCATCCCTCGCGCTCGCACGGGATCCGCTCAACGCCGAAGCCGTCCGGCTTTTGGCCGAGACGGCGGGTGATGACGGGCGCGTACGCATGCTCATGGAAGAGGCGGCCGGGCGATCCCGCCGGGAAAGCGCGGCCCTGTTCTGGCTTCTTAACGATAGCCTCTACCGCAAAGATTATCGAAATGCTCTCGATTACGCCGATATTTTGCTTCGAACCCAGCCTGAGCTTTCAGGTTACGTCGTAAACTATGTTGCCTTCATGGCCCAGGAACCAGATGGGCTTCCTCTTGTTGCTGGCGTTCTCGCCAAGCGTCCCAGCTGGCGCGGAATGTTTTTTGCCTCGCTTCCGCGCAGCGTGCAGCAAATTGACGTTCCGCTTAAGCTCATGACCGCGCTCAAGGAAAGCGGCAGTCCGCCTTCGGAAAAGGAACTCGCTCCCTATCTCGACGTGCTCATCAGCAAAGACCGTACCGATGCTGCCTACAACGCCTGGCTGCAATTCCTGCCACCGGCTGAGCTTGCCAATCTTAACCTCATTACGAATGGAGACTTTGAAAGCCCCCCGAGCGGCTTGCCCTTCGACTGGCGGATCGCAAGGGGGCTCAATGCCGTCGCCGAATTGGTGCCATCCGGCAGCGGCGGAAGCGAGGGCTTGCTGCATGTCAGCTTTGGTTCTGGACGCGTCACCTTCCCGGAACTTAGTCAAATTATATTGCTTGCGCCTGGACGCTACCGCTTGGAAGGAAAGCTTCGCGGCCGGATTATAGCTAAGCGCGGACTTCGCTGGCAGCTCCGCTGCGCCGGAGGAGCGCACCGGCTTCTTGCCGAAACGGAGATGCTGATGGGGGAGTCCCAGGAGTGGCGCCTTTTTTCATTAGATGCTGAGGTGCCGGAAAGCGGGGACTGCATCGGCCAGATGCTTCGCCTTTTCCACGATTCCCGCTCGGCCTCCGAGGAATTCATCTCGGGAGAGGTTTGGTTCGCTGGCCTTCGCCTCCGGCGCGCTGCCAGCCTGACGGCGGCCGAGAAATGATCTCGCCTTGAGCGGCACGGCCTAGTCTTTGTTATGTCTGGGCAGGGAAGGTGAGGATCGTCCGGCCCGCCAAATGTTGGCGTCAATCCACTCGATCCACGGGCAGGGCCTGCAGCGCGTGCCGGGATTTCTGCAGCAGCGCAAGGCAATATTGCGGCCAGAGCAGGCCGCATAGATCGCGAGCCCCGGCGCCCCCCTCGCATGCACTGTGTCCCAAAAACATCGCTCAGCACCCCGGCAGCGGAAACGGCGTGAAAAAGGGATTGACTAATGAGAGCCGGATACAGAAGCGCTCATGCATCACGTCTTGGGAAAATCGAGACCCATCTCGCGGTAGCGCTCCGGGTCGTCGGCCCAATTCTCGCGCACCTTGACGAATAAGAACAAATGCACGGGCGCCTCGATGCCCTCTGCGATTTCCTTTCGCGCTTCCATCGAGATCTGCTTGATCGTCTGGCCTTTGGCGCCCACCACGATCTTCTTCTGGCTCTCGCGTTCGACAAAGATGGTTTGATCGATGCGCACCGAGCCGTCGCTACGCTGCTTCCACTCCGTCGTCTCGACCGTCGAGGAATACGGGATTTCCTCGTGCAGGCGCAGAAACATCTTTTCGCGTGTGATTTCTGCCGCCCATTGACGCATCGGCGCGTCAGCGATCTGGTCCTCGGGGAAGAGCCAGACGCCCGGCGGCATCCGGCTTGCAAGATAAGACTTAAGGTCGGCCACGCCATCGCCCGACAAGGCCGAAATCATGAATAGCCGCTCCAGCTTCAATCGCTTCGAAGCCTCCTCAGCAAGCGCGAGCAGCTTGTCCTTCTTGACCTTATCCACCTTATTGAGTGCGAGCACGAGCGGCAAAGTCAGCTCCTTGGAATGCTCAAGCACCGGATCGGCGACATCGTCGAAGCCGCGCGCAGCGTCTGCCACAAGCACGACAATGTCGGCTTCGCGCGCCTCCGTCCAGGCTGTCTCCACCATCGCCCGGTCAAGGCGGCGTTTGGGCACGAAAATGCCGGGCGTGTCGACGAGGACGATTTGGCTTTGGCCTTCGAGCGCGATGCCGCGCACGCGCGCACGCGTGGTTTGCGCTTTATGGGTGACGATCGAAACCTTCGCGCCGACGAGCGCGTTCACGAGCGTGGATTTGCCGGCGTTCGGCGCGCCGATAACGGCGGCAAAACCGCAACGCGTGCCTTCCTCCGCTGCCGCTTTCTTACGCAAGCGCCCGCTCCTTTGACCATACTTCTTCGCGGATGAGAAGAGCCTCCGCCGCGGCTTGCTGCGCCTTCTTCAGCGATGTGCCTTCGCCAAGCGCAGGCTGCAGCCCCTTGACTGTAACCTCCACCGTAAAACTCGGCGCGTGGTCTGCCCCGCTCCGGCCGGTCTCCCTGTATTCGGGCAGGCCGCGCCTTTGGCTTTGCGCATATTCTTGCAGCGCCGTTTTGGCATCGGGAGGCGGCGCCGCGGCCGTTGCAACGAAGGGCCCCCATAGTTTTAAAATCACGGCTTGCGCGGCCGCGAAGCCGGTGTCGACGTAGATGGCACCAAGAATAGCCTCGCACGCGTCGGCCAGAATCACGGCCTTCTTCCGGCCGCCGGAACGCGCTTCGCTCGGAGCCATGATGAGATGCGGCCCAAGATCGAGAGTTTGCGCGACCTCCGCGCAGCAGCGCTCGCAGACGAGCGCATTGTAATGCCGCGCGAATTCGACCTCGCGGGCCTCCGGGAATTGCTCATAGAGCATAGCTGCGATGGAGAGGCCGAGAACCCGGTCGCCCAGGAATTCCATCCGCTCATTGTCGCGGCCGCCGCGGGCGCTCCGGGCGCTGGCATGGGTCAGCGCCTCGGTCAAGAGGTTCTTGTCTTTGAAACTATAGCCGAGAAGAGTCTCAAGCTCTTGGATATTCGGTTTTTTCGGAGACACTCAGTGGATCACGTTTCCAATGCGGGACCAGCGGATTTCGAAAGGCCAGCGCCAGGGCGCGAACCAGCTCGCATCGGTCTCGTCGATGGAGAAGAACAGGACGCGCGCTCGGCCAACCAGGTTTTCCTCCGGAACATAGCCCACGCCATTGCCAATGGAGAAGCGGCTGTCGGCGGAGTCGTCCCGGTTGTCGCCCATCATGAAGTAATGCTTCGGAGGCACGACAAACACTTCGGTATTATCGGCCGCGCCCAGCCGGCTCATGGGGCAGGTTTCGGAAAGCTTTTGGGTGAGGTAGGACCGCCCATCGGGCAGCGTTTCGCGGTAGACATGCACAGGCTGATGCGGGCCGCACTTGGTATCCTCGACGATATCCTCGACGCGATCGCGCTTGACGGGCGCGCCGTTGATGTTCAGCACGCCGCCAATCATTTGAATCCGGTCGCCGGGCAGGCCTATGAGCCGCTTGATGAAATCGGTCGAATTATCGGTGGGCGTCTTGAAAACGATCACGTCGCCGCGGTGAGGCTCCGAAAGGAAGATGCGCCCGCTGAAGAGGTCCAAACCGTAAGGGAAGGAATATCTGCTGTACCCGTAACTATATTTGGAGACGAAAAGATAATCGCCGACAAGAAGCGTCGGGATCATCGATCCAGAAGGAATATTAAAGGGTTGAAAAAGAAAAATCCTTATGACAATCGCGATGGCGACGGCCTCTAGCAGCACGACCGCCAGGTCGAAAACGCTGCTTTCCTCTTTTTTTTGATTGACGCCGCTATTCACGCTCATTGTTCCCGGTCCGGTTCGTTGAAAAATTTATCACCGCTCCGGATGCCATTGAGCGGCAAGCGCGGCCGGTGAGAGCAAAAACTTAGGCGAGCGCGCCCGGACGCCAAATCGATTGGATTGTGGGTAAGCCCGCTCTGCGCCTGATATAGACGATGGCGCACCGAAAGCAAGCGCGCCCGATTGACATCCAAATGATTCTGCCCGGCGCGTTGCGTGAAGCAAACGGGGGCTTCTGGGCGAGCGCCGGCTGTGCCCGTCTTTGGACAAAAGGTAAGACCTAAACGCCGCGCACGCGAAACCGCCAGACTCGGCGGCAATAAAGTCGCCCGGCGCCATAAAACTGGCCCGAACGTCTATAAACTTGCCGTGGTGAACAACTGAGCGGTTTGTGCCGGATGGATGTCTTAGACTTTCCTTTGTCGCGCCTGTGCTACGCAGCTCATTCCGAGGACGCGATTGAAGCCGAACGCGCGGGCCTGCCGGCTTGGCTCGACCGCCAGCTCGACGCCAGGAATGCGGCGAGCCCCGATGTCGAAGCCCGGCTGCGCTCCTTCACGTTGCAGATCAAATATGCGGCGGGCAATGGCCAGCCAACGCCCAACGGAGATACGAAAAATTGGCCGGCCGTGGACGAGATGCGGCCGTTCCGGTATCTCGAGGTTCCCGTCGATACCGCGTGGGCGTTGCTCGACCCAAAAGTCGCGCGGCCGAACGAAGAGGAGACCCGCCCTTATCAAGAGGTGGCTTGCGCCACGATCATCCGCGCTGTGCATAGCCGCGCGCAAGTTTTCGAGCGGATGGCAGGTTTTTGGCACGATCACTTCAACGTGCTGGCAACCGACGACCGCAGGATCGGCTGTGCGCTGCCCGCATACGACCGCGATGCGATCCGCGCCCACGCGCTCGGCAATTTCCGCGACATGCTCGAAGCTGTCGCAGCAAGCCCGGCTATGCTCATCTATTTGTCGAACGCGAGCTCACGGGCGGGCGGCGACAATGAGAATTATGCCCGCGAGCTTTTGGAGCTGCATACGCTCGGGCGCGACGCCTATCTCAACGACCGTTACGACCGCTGGCGGGATGTGCCGGGTGCAGCTGAGGGCAAGCCGGCCGGCTATATCGACGAGGATGTCTACGAAGCCGCTCGCGCGTTTACCGGCTGGACCGTTGAGAACGGCCAGCGGCTCGACGGGGCCACTGAGCTGCCCCGGACAGGCAGGTTCATCTATATCGACAGCTGGCACGACGGCTATCAGAAGCGCGTGCTGGCAACGGAGATCCCGCCCTTCGCCGCACCCATGGCCGACGGCCGAAAAGTGCTCGACCTCGCCGCGTTTCATCCGGCTACGGCACGGTTCCTCTGCCTCAAGCTCTGCCGGTGCTTCGTTGCCGATTACCCGCCGCAAAGCCTAGTGGACAGCGCAGCCAAGGTCTGGGTGGAGAACGCACGAAAGCCCGATCAGATCGCGGCCGTTGTCAAGCACATCGCGCTTTCGAAGGAGTTCGCGGCGTCGCGCGGGCGGAAGCCGAGATCGCCACTGTCCCTTGCGGCGAGTTTCGCGCGCGTCACCGGGATCGATCTTTCGCCAACCTGGCCGCTCATCCAGCAGCTCGCGCAATGCGGCCAGCGTCTGTTCGGCTGGCCGTCGCCGGATGGCCGGCCTACGAGCGCCGCATATTACATGACGCCAGAATACCTGCGCGAGCGCTGGGTCTTGGTGGCCCGGCTTGCGGGCAATGCATGGGCGACAGGCCAGCCGAAGTCGGTGCTGATTCATGCGAGCGGCGATGCGCCGCGCGTTGGTGATGCCGTGGAGCGCTGGCTCCCGCGCTTTGCAGGACCAGGTGCCGCTGCCGCGCCGTTTTTCGCCGCGCTGGGCATGGACCCTGCGCAGCCGCTCTCCGATGAGAAAAAGCTTGCGCAGATCGCCGGGCTTTGTGCCGCCGCTCCCCAGTTTCAAATGACGTGAGGCCGCCATGCGATCGAGCCGCCGTACTTTCCTGGAAGGAGTGCTCTCGGGCAGCGCTCTCTTGACGATGAGCGGCGGTCCGCTGCGTCAGCTTGCTTTTGCGGCCTCTCCCGGGGCGCAGAATCGCATTCTCCTCGTTCTGCATCTGCGCGGCGCTTGCGACGGGCTCAACCTCGTCTGTCCGGCGAACGATTTGAATCTGATAACTGCGCGTCCCATCGAGCTGCGCGTGGCGGAGAGCGGCGATAAGGCCGGTCACCGCCTGCCGGCGGCAGCCACGCCTCATATCGATTGGCGATTGCATCCGGCCGCGCCCGAGCTTGCCGAGCTTTATAAGTCGAACGCGCTCGCCTTTGTGCACGCGGCGGGCATTCCCGAAGCCAACCGCAGCCATTTCGTCGCGACCGACATCATGGATCGCGGCGCAGCGAACAGCGCGGCTCTGGCTCGTATCGGAGACGGCTGGCTCGGGCGGCATCTCGCTCAGTCGAAACTTGGCGGCGGCGGCCTGCAAGCCGTCTCGGCTTCGGGCTCTCTTGCCGGCGAATTTGCGGGTTTCGGCAGCGCACTCTCCGTGCCGGATCTCAATAATGGCTTGCCCTTACCTTGGGACGAGAAGATGGCTAGCGCCATCGAGGGACTCTATAGGCAAGCGCCGGGCGCTGCCGGAGCGGCGGGCATTCGCGCGCTTGAGGCGGCCAAGTTAATCGCTGCCAGATTGCCGCGCGGCGCGGACGGGAAATTTGCGCCTTACCTCGATCAGAAGGAGAGCTACGACAAAGCCGGCGACATCGGCCGCGGTCTCAGAACGGTTGCGCGGTTGATTAAGGCCGATATTGGCCTAAACGCGGCGAGTGTCGATGCGGGCGGCTGGGACACGCATGAAGGACAGCAGGGCCGCTTTCAAAATAACGTCCAGCGCCTCTCGGGCGCGCTTGGCGCGTTCTGGAACGATATAGCCGCCTATCAAGCGCGCGTGACCATCGTGGCCTACGGCGAGTTCGGGCGCCGCTTGCGTGCGAACAAAAGCGGCGGCACCGATCACGGCCGGGGCGGCGTCATGATTGCGATGGGGGCCGGTGTCGCCGGCGGGCGCATTTTGGGCCCTTGGCCCGGTCTTGCGGAGGCCGCGCTCGACGAGCGGGTCGATCTCGCAGTCAAGACGGACTACCGGCAGGTGCTGTCAGAGCTCCTCACGTTCCACGGCGGCGAACCGCTCAGCGCAAACGTATTTCCGGGTTATAAGGCGCCGGCGCATCTCGGCATCCTCGCTTAAGAGCTAAGCCGGGTTTGCCCCCGGCTTGCTGCCGTTCTCGCTGAAGAAGCTGTCCAGGGAAGGTGTTTCCCCGTCACGCGCACCGTCGTCTTCAAATCGCCGTTCGAGCATGCCCGGAAGCAGCTTAAGCTCCGCGGGTGTGGCGTGCCCATGCTTTTGCATGGCCTCGGCGAGCATGTCGAAGGCGGCGCCCCAGGCTTCGGCAGTAGCTTTGTCGAACTTATCGCCGAGCATCGAGGCCAGCGAATCGAGGATCGCCGCGCGCATCATCGCATAATGCTCGCTCTGTACGCCGGTTGCCCTATGGCCGGACCGCAAGCGATCGATGCCGGGTACGACCGCTTGACCACCATGATCCGTCGCCGGGAGGAAGTGCTGCGATCGCTTCCGAAGCTTCACGAACTCATCGAAGACGCGAACGAGCTTGCCGTGCTGGGCGGCCATATCGCCAGTGAACAAGGCGCGCAATTCGGGCGCAGTCTTAAAGAGCCTGCTGTATACTTCGGCACCGAGTTCGGACATCCGGGATTCGAGCTGATTAAAACTCTCGGCAACGAGCTTGGTTTGATTCGGCGTCATTACTTTCTCTGATTTTGCTCCCGTTAACAAAATCCTACAGGCAGAGGTTGTTCCGAAAAAGAATCTTTTGCGGATTTGCGCGCTTTAAACGGCACACGCGCCCGGACAGAACAAAGCACGGCGAGGCGGACTTGCGGCTGTAATTCAAACATAGCCTGCGGCGAATCGCAAGCTTGACAGGAATTCTCATCCCGGAATCACTCGCGGCCCATATCGAAGACTGGGATAATGTATGTTTGAAGAAAGCTGTTTTTCTTATGCGTTTCGCCGCACGGCATTATGATCGAAGCGGGCCGCGGCATCATTCTTTCTCAAAAAAATCATCTGCGGAAGGGCTGCGATCGCGGCTCGCGGCACTGTCGTTCGTGCCTTCAAACCTGCGCCCAAACATGCTCGAAAGCAGGTTGATTTCTTCGAGCGTTGCACTTTCGGGCCTTTGCATGGTTTCGGCGAGGGTATCGAATGCCGCACCCCAGGCTTCGGCGGTACGTTCGTCCAACTTATCCCCAAGCATTGCGGCTAAAGAGTTCAGGATTGCGTTGCGCATTAGCGCATAATGCTCGCTCTTAACGCCGGAAGCCTTATGGCCCGAGCGCAGCCGGTCGATGCCGGGGACGACGGCTTCGCCGCCGCGATCCGTGGCAGGCAGGAAATGTTGCGATCTCCTCCTGAGTTTTACGAACTCCACAAGGACGTTAACGAGCTTCTTATGCTGGCTTACCATGTCGCCTTTGAACATGGCGCGGGTGTCGGGCGCGATATAGAAGAGCGTATCGTAGACCGCGGCACCAAGTTCCGGCAGCCGGGATTCGAGTTGAGCAAAACTATTTGCAACGAGCTTGGCTTGTTCTGGCGTCATTACTTTCCTTGAAGGTCACAAAGCGCAGCTTGGGCTAGATCTTCTAGCTAGAGACCGCCCAAATTCCCTATAAGCTGTACAGGTTTCGGTTATTGCGGGAAAGTCCCACTTTGTAACTACAGTACCATTTGGTCAAGAGAAGGCTGACGCAAGTTTGATTATTTGCGATTTGCGTTGGGCCGGGCAAACAGTTTTTCCGCGTAGCGCGAATTGCTCGCTACCGCGCTTGCTCAGGTACGTTGTCTATTTGACCCGTTTGCCCGAAGCGTTTCTCGATGTAATCCTGCACCATCGCCATGAAATCCTGCGCCAGCGTGGGGCCGCGCAGCGTAGCGGCTTTTTTGCCGTCGATAAACACAGGCGCGGCGGGCGACTCGCCGGTCCCTGGAAGCGAAATGCCGATGTCGGCGTGCTTGGATTCGCCCGGGCCGTTCACGATGCAGCCCATAACCGCCACGTTAAGCGTCTCGACGCCGGGGTAGGTCTTGCGCCACTCCGGCATCTTCGCGATCAGATGGCTTTGAATGTCCCGCGCCATCTCCTGGAAGAGCGTGGATGTGGTGCGCCCGCAACCGGGGCAAGCCGCGACGATCGGCACGAAAGTGCGAAATCCCATGGTTTGCAGGATTTGCTGCGCGACCTCGACTTCTTTGGTGCGCGCGCCGCCGGGCTCGGGCGTGAGCGAGACGCGGATCGTATCGCCGATGCCATTCTGCAGGAGAATGCCCATGGCCGCAGACGACGCCACGATCCCCTTCGAGCCCATGCCGGCCTCGGTAAGGCCAAGATGCAGCGCGTAGGTGCAGCGCGAGGCGAGCAGGGTGTAGACGCTGATAAGGTCCTGAACCGCGCTGACCTTGGCCGACAAGACGATCTTGTCGCGGCCCATGCCGAGCCTTTCCGCAAGCTCCGCCGAAAGCACCGCCGATTGCACGATGGCCTCATGCAGCACCTCGCGTGCGTCCTTGGGTTGAGCGCTCGACGCGTTCGCGTCCATAAGGCGGGTGAGAAGCTCTTGATCGAGGCTGCCCCAGTTTACGCCGATGCGCACGGGCTTAGCGTGTTTGAGCGCGATCTCGATAATGTCGGAGAATTGCTTGTCGCGCTTGTCGCGGAAGCCGACATTGCCCGGGTTGATGCGGTATTTCGCGAGCGCCTCAGCGCAAGCCGGATGTTCGGACAGAAGCTTGTGGCCGATGTAATGGAAGTCGCCCACGAGCGGTACGGTCACGCCCCGCTTGGCGAGCTTGTCGCGGATATGCGGCACGGCGGCCGCGGCCTCATCGCGATCCACCGTGATGCGCACGAGTTCGGAGCCCGCGCGGGCGAGGTCCGCCACCTGCTGGGCGGTTGCGTCCACATCGGCGGTGTCGGTGTTGGTCATGGACTGCACCACGACGGGCGCGCCGCCGCCAACCGTCACGCCGCCGACATCCACGGGCGTTGTGATGTGCCTTGCCTTGCGCATATCCGTCATAATCAGTCTCCAGGTATCGGCCAGCCATTGCCGGTTACATAAGAGAAAACGCGGGCGCGCGCTAGCATTCGCTTGGCTCTCGCCGGACGCGCGCGAGCAAATAAACACGGATTGCCGCGGAAAGTCCCGCGCCACCGCGAGCCTGGTCGATAGCGGAGGCGAGCGCGGTGACGCTTACGCCCGTCCCGGCCGCCGCTGCCTTCAGCTCGCGCCAGAAGGCATCTTCGAGTGTAATCGACGTGCGGTGCCCAGCAATCGTCAGCGAGCGCTTTTTCGGGAGCGCCGCATCAGGATCGAGGGAGAGCGCAAGGCCCTCCCTTGCGCTGCCGGCTTCGTTCCGCGCCATGTGCTTTATGCGCCGGGCTTGATCATCAGCTCGGGCTTCATGAGCTCATTGAAGTCGTCCTCGGAGATAAAGCCGAGCGCCAGCGCTTCCTCGCGCAGCGTGGTGCCGTGCTTATGCGCGGTTTTCGCGATCTGCGCAGCCTTATCGTAGCCGATCTTCGGCGCGAGCGCGGTGACGAGCATGAGCGAGCGTTCGAGCAGCTCGCGGATGCGCTTGCCGTTCGGCACGATGCCTACGACGCAATTATCCGTGAAGCTCACCGCCGCGTCAGCGATCAGCCGAATCGATTGCAAGAGGTTGTAGATGATGACGGGCTTATAGACGTTCAGCTCGAAATGGCCCTGGCTGCCCGCAACCGTGATCGAGACGTGGTTGCCCATGACTTGGCAGCAAACCATAGTGAGCGCTTCGGCTTGGGTCGGGTTGACCTTGCCCGGCATGATGGACGAACCCGGCTCGTTCTCGGGCAGCGACACCTCGGCGATGCCCGAGCGCGGGCCGGAGCCCATCAGCCGGATGTCGCTTGCGATCTTGAACAGGCTGACCGCCAGCGTGTTCAGCGCGCCAGATAGCTCGACCTCCGCATCGTTCGAGGCCAGCGCCTCGAATTTGTTCGGCGCAGTCACGAAGGGCAGGCCCGTCTCGCGCGCAACCTCTTCGGCGAATTTCTCCGCGAAGCCCACCGGGCAGTTGAGGCCGGTGCCGACCGCCGTGCCGCCCTGGGCCAGCATATAGATGCGCGGCAGAGCGGCCTTCACCCGCTCGATGCCGAAGTGCACTTGCGTGGCGTAGCCCGAAAACTCCTGGCCGAGCGTGACGGGCGTCGCATCCTGCAGATGCGTCCGGCCGATTTTGATGATGCTTTCAAAGGCGCGGGATTTGTCCTCCAGCGCGCGCGCCAGATGATCGAGCGCCGGCAGCAGGGCTTCATGCACCTGCATCGCGGCGGCGATGTGCATCGCGGTTGGAAACGTATCGTTCGAGGATTGCGCGCGGTTCACATGGTCGTTCGGGTGAACTGGCTTTTTCGAGCCCTTCTCGCCAGCCAGCATTTCGATGGCGCGGTTCGAGATCACCTCGTTCGCGTTCATATTGGTCTGCGTGCCGGAGCCCGTCTGCCAGACCACGAGCGGAAATTCGCCATCGTGCTTGCCGTCGATCACCTCCTGCGCCGCCTTGACGATGGCATCGGCGAGGCCGGCATCGAGGTCGCCCAGCGCCAAATTGGTTTTCGCCGCGCATTTCTTGATGATGCCGAGCGCGCGGATCAGGGGAAGCGGCATGCGCTCGCCGCCGATCTTGAAATTGCCGAGGCTGCGCTGCGTTTGCGCGCCCCAATATTGGCTGGAGGGGACTTCGATAGGGCCGAAGGTGTCGGTTTCGATGCGGGTTTGTGTCATGGCGCTTTTCCGGCTGAATTTCGCGGCGCATGTCTAGCACGCCGGTTACGCGGGCGCCACCATTCGCACGCTCCACCAGCGCCAAGGCGATTAAGCATATCTAATCAAAAAACGTGCCTTCGCGTTTGCGGCCCCTTACATGATAGAGTGCTAATGGTTCCCATAGGAACCCGTATCATGAGCGAGCTTCATCGCATCACCTCCAATCCAGCTGTTCTCGCTGGGAAACCTACAGTTCGAGGTCTCACGATAAGTGTAAGCGATATTCTGGACCTCCTCGCCACAGGAGCGGGTCGGGCCGAAATCCTGGCCGGCTACCCGTACTTGAAGGACGGCGATATAACGGCTGCGCTCGAATACGCTTCCCAGTCTGCAAATCATACGGTTAGGCAGCTGAATGATTGTGGCAGCTGATTGCGCAACATGAGCATGTTCGCTGCTTCGGCGTCCTTCCCTTATCTGATTGTAGCAAAGGAGTTTTGTAGCTCTTGGCGGGCTAATTTATTACGCACCGGACAAGCCCTCTTAAGATGCGATAGTAAATAAGAGAGCGGGGTGCCGCCGGTCTCGCGCCATCTCGTCGAACTCGGCCACGCACCCGCCCTGATCAAGACCGAGCGCTTCGGCCCCTCCAGCTAGGCAGCTCAGAGGCAGACGCGGTCAACGATCGAGATAGGGACAAAGAACCACCTCGCCGCCATAGGTGATGTAGGTTCCGCTCGCCCGGTCGAAAGACTGGAATTCGCGTTCGCACGCCGCCACGCCGCTTTCTCCATAAGCACCGCCGTAGGCGCCATAGTTTGAGCCGGCATAGTACGGGCGGCCATAAGAGGAGGGGCGATCGTACGAAGCGCTATCGTAGTAGCCGTTATCGTATGCCCTATCATCGTAGCGGCTGCCATAGCCATAGTAGGCACTTGAACTGCCGCCGTATGCGCCGCCATAGTAGCGGCTGTCATAATAGGGATCGTTATAGTAGCCGCCGCTATCGTATGAGCTGCCGCCGTAACGGCCGCCGTAGTAGGAACTGCCGTAATAGCGGCTGTCATAATAGGGACCGTCATAGAATGGAGCGCTAAGAGCGCCGCCTATGACGTCAAGTGTCGTGCCAACCACCGCGAAGGGTAAACTGAAAAGGCCCTCCACAAAATTGGGGCCGTAACCGTAGCGATCGTCGTAGCCGCGATAGTAGTAATCGACCCTGGTGATCGCAGCGTCGTTGACTTGCGGTACAAAACCAATGTGAGCGGGCCCGGCATTGACAGCCGGCGAAGCGGCAAGAGCGGCCGAGGCGGCTGCCGCGGCGAACAAGAGGTCCTTGAAAGACATGTCCTATTCCTTCGTTGCGCGCATTGGAAGGGGGCTGCCGGGTGCAGCCTGCGCCATTTTAGTGTATCACCTGCGCCGCTGAGTTTAAAGCATAAATATTTAATATGATTAATCGAAAACTCGCCCCGCCGCGCCCGCGAGAGGTAGGAAAAAGCCGCCGGAGGGCGGCGGCTTCCGTGCGGGTGGCGTTAGCCCCGCAGATAGGGGCAAAGCACCTGCTCGCCGGTATAGGTTGTGTAGGTGCCCGTAGCAGGGTTGAACGAGCGGAACGTGCGCGCGCAAGCCGCAACGGCGCCGGGGGTCCATGGGCTGACGGGAGCGGTGCCCACAAGCCCGGCGGTCCCTAAGATCACGTCGCCCGGGAGATCCAAGAGACCGTAGCTGCGGTAGTGCGGGCGATACCCGTAATAATAGACGTAGCGGGGATCGCCATAATACTGCACCTTGGTAACCCCTGCTGGGTTTGCTTGCAGCGCAAGACCGGCAGAGGCCGGCTCCGCGGCGGCTGGCGTCAGCGCGGGAATTGCCGCAAGCGCGGCAGCCGCGGCGAGCAAAAGTGCTTTGTGAGGCATGTCTTACTCCATCGTTGACCGGCATTTGAGGGGAGCTGAGCGCCTAAAGCGCCGTTCCCACCTTACCTGCCTAACATCGTCTGCCCGGACCTGTTCCAAGCCAGCTTTCAATTAAGACCATGACCTATCGCCGGAATTCAGGTCTACAAGCAGTCCTCCGCTCCTTTGTTCCGCGGTTCCGCTATGTCCGCACGCGAAAATTCGAGACGCCGTCATCTGCAAGCTGAGCTGCGAGTTGTGTCTCCCAATCGATAGAGGCTTGCATCGCTCTGCGCGGATCGTCCGCGCCCTCCTAGGGCGAAAAAAGGTTGGGCGAGGGGACAAGGCCCTTGCTTCCGCACGTTGAGACGTGCGAGCCCCGTGCCCGGGCGCCAAGCGTGCCGGACCTCTTCAGAACTAGCATGCTTGCCGCCGATCGCGTTCGGGGGCGCTCCCGGTCACTTCTTGGCTCTAGCGTCTTCAGCTTTCTTGCCCGCCGGATGCCCGCTCGCTCCCGCGCCTGCGATTGTGCTCCTCGTCCAGTCGAGCAAGCTTGAGGCGATGATGCCGAAAGCAGCATTGAGCGCCCGGGCCCCTTCTGCCTCATCTTTCGATTGAACGGGCTCTTTCGCGCTGAAAATACGTGCGGCTACGATCTGTCCGTCGCTGCTGGCGAGCTTTGCGGCGATCTCGGCCTCGGCTACGGGTTGAGGCCCTTGCACGATCTGAAAACGCCGGATCTCGGTTAGAAGCTGATAGTCGGGCGTAACGCCTTCGATGGGGCGGTTCACCTCGCCGAGAGAGCCATAGTTCTCGAAGCTTTGAATGATCTTCGTCTGCATGAGCTTCGGAACCGTGTCGCTCCATTTCGCATTTCCGAGCGGCTCAAGCTGGCCGGCCTGATTTTGTGAGAGAACCTTTTCCGAGTCGTAGGCCATCAGCGCATTTGGATCGGCCACAGCGAGCTGTTTCCCAAGCGGCGCGGCCGGAGCGGCAGGCGCCGGAATGGCGCTCAACTCGTAAGAAATGCCCGATGCCTTGCCACCCCCGGTCAATCGCTCCAGCCCGGCAATGATCGTATCGACTTTCCCTGAATTCTTGCCCAATGCCTCGGAGAACGAGGTAAGGTTCGCGATCATGCTGTGAAGATCGCCCGAGTTCTCGGCCAGAATCTTGTCGAGCCGGCTCAGCACGTGGCGGGCGGCCTCGCTCATCGTTTGGCCTGCAGCTTCGGCCGCCACAAGCCGCGGAAGTTCGCCCGGAGCCGCGGAAAGCGGGGGCGCGCTGGGCGAGCCGCCCTCGAGGGTTACGACCGCGTAGCCGGTCAGGCCCTGAAATTCGAGCGAGGCCAGCGTGTCGGCCCGGACCGGCGTGGAGGCGTCGATGGAGACCGTCGCATCGACAAGGCGCGGCTCGCCCGGCACGAGCTTCAACCCTCCCACCTCGCCTACCCGGATGCCGTTGAACAGAACGGCGGAGCCAGTCAGGAGGCCCGAAACCGAGCTGCTGAACCGGATGTCGTAGCTTGCCCTTCTGCCAATGTTGCCCTGGGTCTGAAGCCAATAGACGAAGGCAAAGCCGCAGAGGATAACGGCAAGGAGAAAAAGCCCAACTAAAACATAACGCGCCCTGATTTCCATTGGATCTAGCCCTCAATCTTTGCATGCGCGATCTGGGCCAACCCCTGGCCTCGCTGGCCTTGAAAATAGGATTTCACCCAGGGATGATTTGAAAGGAGCATCGTGGAGATGGGGCCTTCCGCAACGACTTTGCCATCGGCGAGCGCGGCGACACGGTCGCAAGCGAGATAAAGGCTGTCCAAGTCGTGCGTCACCATGAAGACCGTGAGCCCAAGCGTGCGCTTGAGCGTCAGAATAAGGTCGTCGAACTCGGCCGCTGCGATGGGATCGAGGCCGGATGTCGGCTCGTCCAGGAAAACGATCTCGGGGTCGAGGGCGAGTGCGCGGGCTAAAGCGACACGCTTCGTCATGCCGCCGGAAAGCTCGGCAGGAAACTTGTCGCCGTCGGCACGGGTGAGGCCCACCATTTCGAGCTTAGCGGTGGCAACCTCATCCATCAGCCGCTCCGACACGCTAAGGTATTCCCGCATGGGGAACTGGACGTTCTGCTGTGCAGTGAGCGAAGAGAAGAGCGCGCCTTGCTGGAAAAGAATGCCCCATCGCCGCTCAATGGCGCGCAAATCCGCGTCGCTCGATCGATCCCGGTCTTTTCCGAAAACGGCAATCGTCCCAGAGCGTTTCGGCAACAGGCCGATGATCGTCCGCATCAAGACCGATTTGCCGCTGCCCGAGCCGCCGACAAGGCCCAGAATTTCGCCGCGGTAAACATCGAGCGAAAGCCCATTGAGAACTGTCACGTCCCCGAAGCCGACAGTGAGATCCCGTATGGAAATGACCGCTTCGCCGTTCGCGCTCATCTCACATCCCGATGCTTGCGAAGAAAATAGCGAAAAGGCCGTCCAAGACGATGACGAGGAAAATCGATTTCACCACGGACGTTGTCGTTTGCAAGCCGAGCGATTCCGAGCTTCCCTTCACCTGCAGGCCTTCCGAACAGGAGACGACGCCGATGACGAGGGCCATGAAAGGCGCCTTGATCATGCCGACTTTGAAATGCGTGACCGTCACGGCCTCGTGCAGGCGCGCGATGAAGATGTCCGGGTTCATTCCATCGTAGCCCCAGGCGACGAGGCCGCCGCCGTAAAGAGCGGCCATCGAGCCGAGGAAGGTTAAAGCGGGAACCGCGATAATGAGAGCGAGCACGCGGGGCAGGATGAGCACCTCGACGGGGTCGAGGCCCATCGTGCGCAGCGCGTCGATCTCCTCGCGCATTTTCATAGAGCCGAGTTCGGCGGTATAGGAGCTGCCCGACCGGCCTGCCACCATGATCGTCACGAGCAGCACGCCGAGCTCGCGCAAAACAAGAATGCCGACCATGTCGACCACATAGTTCTCGGCCCCGAACTTCCGGAAATGGAAGAAGCCCTGCTGGGCGATGATGCAGCCGATGAGAAAGGTTATCAGCAAGATGATAGGCGTCGCCTGCCAGCCGACCCGGTCGAGCTGATGCACGGCCGAGGTGAGGCGAAAATGCTTCGGGTGCCTGATGACCCGGAGCGTGGCCAATCCTATAGCCCCCAGCATATGGAAGAAGGGGAGCATGCTGCCCGCAGCTTCGATGAGCGCGTCGGCATATCCCTTGAGCGAGGCGATCAGCCCCCCGCGCGGGCGTTGCCGGCGATCCTGCCGGTTGACATCGTGTACATCGCGCAAGAGCCCCTGGAACTCGTCGCGCAAACCTGCGACGCCCGTGTTAAGGCCCGCACGCGATCTCTCTCGAATCAGGCGTTCGAGAAGCCAAGCGCCGTATGTGTCGAACGCCCCGACATTCTTCATGTCGATGGAAACGTCGCGCGCTTTTGAGGTTTCCTCCGCCGCATGCACAATCAAGGCTTCAAGGCCGCCAGCGTAAACGGCTGTCCACGACCCTGAGGCGGCAAGCTCGCAGCGCTCGCCTTTAAGCTGCGTAGTGAGCGACGGCACCGCATCCATTGGTCCCTCAATCGTTAGCCGCGGGAGAAAGTGATGGACACGCTGGTGAAGCCAGGGCCTCCGCTCGAAATGTGCACTTGATGCGAGGAGCCGCTTATCGAGACCGTCATCGAGCCTTGGAGCTGACCCGATATCTGCACGCTGAACTTGTTTGGAGCCGCCCTGCCGTTGACATCGCCCTCAAGGCCGAAGTTCCGCTCGCTCCAGTGCCCGCTAAGGCTGCCACCTTCATAGCTGATGTTGCTCTTCATATCGATTTTGTTGTTCTCGGATTGGCAGCGGATCGCAAGCCACAGCTCGGTGCCTTGCGATTTCTGGCTGTAATTTCCGCGGCAAGAAAGGCGCTCGGAATGTCCGTCCGTAAGCCGCACTTGACCGGAGCCGTGCCAAGTGCCGGCAAGCTGCATGAAAGGTGTAGCGCTCTGGGCAAGAACGGCGCCAGCGGCTGGGAGTGTGCAGAGGAGCACGATGGCAATCTGAGCAGGCCTGCGAAGGTTCAATGGACGCATAGACTTTACCCTCTTAATGCGCGGACCGGGTGGAGGAACGGCTACAGGAGGCTTTTGCGGATCTAAAATGCTCGGACTTCAAGTTCAGTGTTGAAATGCACATACAACATTCTTTGTGACGTGGATAGAGGCAAGGCAAAAGCGCCGGAAGGCACGTCGCGGGCATTCATTGATTTACCGCAAAGAAAACTTGCATGGCCGCTCGTACACTTAAGTGGTAATCAAGGCGAGCCTCCACCATGACTGCTAAAGTTCAAATCGTCGAGCAGCTCGGGGAGACGCAGGTCTTACTTCCCGAGCTGCTGGCTACCGCACTTGAAGCGAACGACCGGGCGAAGGTGCGCATGACGCTGCTTCAGGAGGCGCTGGCACACGCCCAAAATCCAGCCTCGGCTGCGCGCACGCTCGAGGCGGAGCGCCGTGCAACCGGGCTCGATCAGCCGGTTTTCGCATCTACCGTCAAGGATGCGCGCGCGCTTGGCGGCGGCCGGTTCGTTATTCCAGGCGCCGGGATGCTGCTCAAAGGCCTTTACGGCGACATCGGTGCGATGGTGACGCCAATCGTGATTGCCGGCGCTGCAAAAGGCGAAGGGTTCGCAAAGCGCCTTGAGGGGCTCCGTTCCGCCTCGCCGCGTGCAGAAGGGGACGTTCTGACGCAATCTGCGATTTCTGCCATCGCCTCGGCTCGCCCCGGCGGCCAAGACCGGGGGAATGACAGCGAGCATCTTTTGATCATGGACTTGCACAAGGCGCTTAACCGGCTCGAAGCGGACACGGCGGTCGAAACCGTGGCCGGTGCGCGGGTGCATAGGCTCGGGCCATTGGAAAAGCATAGGGTCGAAGCATTCATGCGCGGCCTCAACCGGACGCGCGGGCTCGCTTTTGGCCATCCGGGCCTTGGCACAACGGCGACGCGGACCGGCCAGCGTCTGATTATCCAGAACGACATAGGCACCACGGACGCCCATGTGCTCGTGATTCATGCCGAGGGCCTGGAGGTGACGATCACCTACACAGACATTCACCGGGCGCGGACGAAATTTTTCATGTCGCTTTTCGACGGACGCGAGGTGGATTGGAGCGGCCTTGCCGAAAAAACCGCGCAGAACCTCGGAAAGGACGGGCAGTTCCTGCTGGCGACAGGCCGGCACTGCGCGAAAAGCGAGGCCGGGGTTGACGAGTTCCTTGAATATCTCGGATCGCGTCTCGTCTTCATGATCGACTGGAACAAGGCCAGGAAGGCCTTGCGCAATTTCGTGGACGATAACGTTGCGATCGGTGTGCTGCACTGGGCAGCAGGGCGCGATTGCGGGCATCGCGGCTTCTTGGAGCTTGGCGGCGCGGAATTGATCTACGAGGCCGTGCGGAGCGCTGGCGCCGGGCACGTTCCCTATGGCAAGCGGCTCGACGCGGCGCTTGGCGCCAAGGAGACAGCCGAATTTCTGAAGCATACTTTAAGGGTTTCGAGCGAAGGGCTCTCTGCAGGCCTTTCCGTCCGCCTGTTGAAGGATGAGATCCGGGCCCGGTTCGTCTCTCAATTCGAATCGATGGAAGGATCGCTTTTTACCGTGATTGGGCGGCATCTTGGCGTGTCGCGGATGATGGCCGGCCTGATTTTGGACGCGATCCGCGACACTCGGGCAGCGGGCCGCCGGAGCGCGCTCGCGGACCAAGCCCGCCGCCTCGAGCACAAGGCCGACGCGCTCACCATCGAGGCCCGTGGCATCGCTTCGCGGTTGCCCCGGTCCGGCGAGCCTGTCAGGACGGTCGCAAATAGCGCCGAGGACGCGAACGACACACTGGAGGAGGCGGCGTTTCTTTTGAGCCTCGCCCCTGAGCGCGAAGGTCAGGGCGAGGATCTTGCGCCCCTTGCTGGACTGGCGGAAATCGCCGTCGAAAGCATCGCGCATATGATCCGCGCGGTGGAAGCCGTCCACAAATTGCCCGAGGGGCTGCAGGCCGATGTCACGGACGCGCTCCGGGCTATCGATGCTGTCATGCTGGAGGAAAGAAACGCGGACGAGGCGCTGAGAAAGGCCATGGCCGCCTTCATTTCGAGCCCGTCCGATGCGCGCATGCTTGTCCTTAGGATGGAAATCGGCCGGGCTCTCGAATCGGCGACCGATTGTCTGGCTCATGCCGCCTTCGCCCTGCGCGACCGCGTACTCGGTGAGTTTCCGTCATGAGCACCCTTTCGGTAGAGAACGATCTGTATATCATCGGCGCCGGTAGCGAGGGCCAAGCGCTGACCGCGGAGCTTGCCGGCTCCAAGGCCGCGAATCTATGGCAGATGGCATCGCTCGGTTTGAAGGTTCCCCCCGCCTTTGTTATTTCGACGCGCCTCTGCAAGCCCATGAATGCGGGCGATAGCCGCGTGGAGGAGCTGCTCCGGCGCATGCTGGCGAAAGGCATTGGTGAGCTGGAGCGCGCGACCGGCCGCGTTTTCGGCGACGCACGCAATCCTCTTCTCGTTTCGGTGAGGTCCGGCGCTGCCCGCTCCATGCCCGGTATGCTCGACACTATCCTGAACACAGGCCTGACGCCCCGGACCGTGCACGGACTTATCCGGGTGACAGGCAATCCGCGCCTCGCCTGGGATAGCTATCGCCGTTTTGTGCAAGCCTTCACCGAGGTCACCGGCGCTAAAGGCAGCGATGCATTCGCGGCCAAGCTTGGTGCGGCTATTAAGGCTGAGGGCGTCGCGAGTGAAGGTGAGCTCGATCCGGAAGCGCTCGAACGTCTCACCACGGCATTTCTCGACGAAGCCGCAGGTCTTTTGGACGAGCCCATCCCCGGCAATCCCTTCAAGCAGCTCGAAACCGCCGCCAAGGCTGTCTACCGGTCGTGGGAAAGCGAAAGAGCGCGCGAATACCGGCGTCTTTACGGATTGGAGGGGCTGGCTGGAACCGCTGTTACGGTGCAGGCGATGGTATTTGGCAATGGCGGCGGTCGCTCCGGCGCGGGCGTTGCCTTTACCCGCAACCCCGCGACAGGAGCCAAAGGGCTCTACATCGATTTTCTGTTCGACGCTCAGGGCGAGGACGTCGTCTCGGGGCGGAGAATGTTGACTCCCCCGGAATCGTTTAAAGAGCGGCTACCGGAAGCTGCGAATGTGCTCGAAGAGGGAGCCGCGCGGTTGGAAAGCCATTTCTGCGACATGCAAGATATCGAATTTACCGTCGAGGACGGCACGCTCTATTTTCTGCAAACGCGCGCGGCTAAGCGGACGCCGCGCGCCGCGCTACGCGTGCTCATCGATCTGGTGCACGAAGGGGCCATCAATCGGGAGGAAGGCATCAGGCGGGCCGCCGAAATCGACTTTGAAGCCGCCGCCATCACCCGTTTCGAAGGGGGGGCGGCGGCGCTTGCAGCCGGCACCCCAGCTTCGGCCGGCGTTGCAAGCGGGCGCGCTGTATTCGAAAGCGCGCGCGCGGTTGAGCTTTCCGCGCAGACGGCGGGGCCAATCATTCTGATCCGGCCCGATACATCCACGGCCGATGTTGCAGGCTTTGCGGTTTCAGCCGGCATTTTGACAGCCAGCGGCGGGCGGACCGCTCACGCCGCCGTGGTGGCGCGCCAGCTCGGCAAGGCTTGCGTTGTCGGCTGTGCCGGGCTTGCCGTCGATGTGGCAGCGCGGCAGGCAGTGATTTCAGGCCACACGATCAAGGAAGGCGATTGGCTCTCCCTCGATGGCGAAAGCGGCGAGGTGTTTCTTGGCGAGCGCCGCGTCGTCACCGCCCGGCCTGAAGCGGAGATCGCCGAGATCGAGAGCTGGCGGAAACACGGGCGCTAAAGTCTGTCCGGGTATGCCGGCATCGCCGGAAAGTCATTCAGGCGGGAGGCGGAGCCTTTCGGACGATGCGCGCAGCTTCAAGCGCGCGCTGAAGGCTGCCGTTTAGGCCGCCGCTGGGGATCTCGTCCTCTGCAGCGATCGATTCGACTTCGACGGCGGCCGAAAGTCCGGCGAGCCGCAGCCTGAAATACACCCGCACGCCGGCATGACGGAACTTCATGGGCAGCGTGACGAGCGGCGGGGCGAACCAGCCGAGTTCAAGCTCGCCCGGCTCCGCGAGTTCGATCGTACCGGGCTTGAAATAAAGCTCGGCAGAGGATTGCACGATGGCGTGCAAATTCGGCATGTGCCCGATGTGGATGAAGGCGGCGAAATCGGCAGCGTCGGCGAGCCGGAGCTCCGAGGCAAAATCCCGGAGCGCGGCGCCGAGCGTCCGCTCGATTTCTGCAATACCTTCCGGCGCGGTATCGGGGCCGTGCTCCGAAGGAAACATGCCGGGCGTTGTCACAATAGCAGCTCCGATGCAGGTGTCCTTGTGTGGCCCCGCGCGGCATGGCCTCCTTTGAAGCGGCGGCGCTCAATCTCTTCGAGAACCCCGTTCGCGGCAGAAAGCACGTTTGCTTGCGATTCCGCGGGAAGCTCATGGCACGCGCAGATGAGATCGTTCGCGATCGCGAGCCAGAGCCGCCGGAAATCCGATAGTAGCTGTAACTGTTCGTGGGATGCGGGGCGGGCTCTGTCCGCGGCTTCGATCAATTCAACAGCATCGGGAAGCTTATGATGACGGGGTGACGAACCAGCAGAGGCAGGCAACTCTTCGCAGATCGCGGAATAGGCGAACTGATACATGAAAGTCTCTCCAATCGCAGACTTGAGCTTCATGCTTATCGCACGCGATGCTTATGCCAAGCGTGAGAGCAGTTTCGCCGGTCAATGGAAGACGCGGGAACTGCAAGCTTCGCGCGATCCCGGTGCCCCCGGCGTCTGTCCTATATAAGCTGGGAGCGCCCCCCCTGTACCTGTCCCCGTCCGCAAGCGGATGCGGCAGCGATTCGAAAAAGTCAAGTTTTCCGCCTGCGATACTTCAGACGAATCGCTGCGGAACATTGACCGCGAAGCTTAAGATGGATACGCGTTACTCCGGGTAAGCTACTGAATATCAATCAGCAATGCGTAAATATGTAACAGCATCATATGTAGCGTTTCATCAAGCTTAGACGAGGCGTTTTAACGCAAAGAATCGTCTAATGACAATGCCGATAAACAGCATAGATTATGATATAATGCGGACGCGCGTTTTATTCCCTAAAATCTTTCTTTGAAATACAGTGCGTTAAACCACAAGTGGTGACTTTTTGCCGTCAACAATAAGGCGGCAATGACCTGATTGCGTCAATATATTGCCAATCAAAGCAGCGAGGTTAGTCCTCGTTGATATTCTCTCTACATTTTCCGGCAAACACTGAAGTGCTCGCGGCGCAATACTAGCGGCTTGCCTTCTCTTCAGGAGAGAACTATGGGCTTGAGGGCCATTCTTACAGGACTGACTATCAGTTTGTGTGCGGCGACAGCGGCGAACGCTGCCGATTTCGGTACGGGGCCGGGCAGCCTCTTGGACACGCCTTTCGCTGTCACGCCGTGGAACTGGGGCGGTTTCTATGGCGGTTGGATAGTGGGGTACGGGACGGGTGATTCCAGCAACTACGTCTCGAACAACGCTAACGTGCATGGCTGGGCCAGCAACAATCCCGACGGTGTCCTTCTCGGCGGCACCGTTGGCTACAATTGGCAATATACGCCGAACTGGGTGCTTGGCGTCGAGGCCGACATGAGTTGGGCCGATATGCAGGGCAACCAGCACATGTACATCTATGACGGCCACGATTGGTCCGGCGGCTGGGACGGCTTTGGCACAATCCGCGGCCGCGTAGGCTACGCTTTCGGGCGGACGCTGGTTTACGGAACCGGCGGTATTGCGTTCCTGCACACCAATGAGGTCATCGTCGGCAACGATGCCGATGAAACCAACTTCAATCAAGGATGGCATGTTGGCTATGTCATTGGCGCCGGTGTGGAGCAGATGATCACCGACAGACTGTCAGCCAAGGCCGAGTTCCTTTATGCCGACGGCTTCCCCGAGTGGAGCGGAAAAACCGGAACGGTTTCGCAAACTCAAAGCACCCAATACTGGAAGCACGACGAAGGCAATATCGATATCATCCGCGTCGGCCTGAACTACAAGTTCTTCTGACGCAGACGATGGCTGGCGGGAGCCCCACCCCGCCAGCTTTCCTTTTTCCATCGCGAAGTGCGCTCAGCTTTCAGCGGCAGGCACGACGGCCACGTTATCGATGAGTCTAACCCGGCCGAGAAAAACGGCGGCGAGCAGCCTCGCTGGCGTCTCGGCCAAAACCTCGACCGGCATCAAAGTTTCGGCGTCGCGAACCTCCAAATAATCGATCCGGAAGCCCGCCTTTTCGAGGCGTGCCCAGCCCAGGCGGATAGTTTCCTCAATCGCGCGGCCCGAGGCCAAGTCTCCGGCCATGTCCGACAAGATGGCGTGGAGCTGGGGCGCTATGGCCCGCTCGTCCGTATCGAGGTAGACATTGCGCGACGACATGGCGAGACCGTCGGCCTCGCGCATGATAGGCGCCGGAACGATGGTGATCGGAAAATCCAAATCCCGGACAAGGCGCTTTATGACGAGCAGCTGCTGATAGTCTTTCTCACCGAATATCGCGATGTCGGGCAGGCATTGCAGGAACAGCTTGGCGACGACCGTCGTCACGCCAGAAAAAAAGTGCGGGCGCGATATGCCCTCGAGCGTTTGCGCAACCCCCGCAACCTCGACACGCGTCGCGAAATCGTGAGGGTAGATATCGTGTACGTCGGGTGCGTACATAGCGTCCGCCTGAACGGACAGAAGCTTATGCCAATCGCGCTCCTCGTTGCGGGGGTAATGATCGTAATCCTCGTGGAGCGCAAACTGCGTCGGGTTCACGAACACGGACACCACCACCCGGCTCGCCTGCAACTTTGCAAGACGGATAAGGGACAAATGCCCGTCGTGCAGCCCGCCCATGGTTGGGACGAGCGCCACGCGATGGCCGCGGCGGCGCCATTGCTGCACCATCTGCCGCAGCTGAACTGTATGCCGGATAACGGGAAGCCGTGAGGTCATTGTGCAAAGCCATTCGCTTTAGCTACTGCGCGCACACTATCAGGCTTCGCCGAAAAGAAAATGGGGCAATGCTGCCATTCCAACGCAAAGCGGCGCCCCGTGCATGCACGGAACGCCCCTGAACAATAGCGCTTTTCCTTCGAGCTTAATTCGAG
This sequence comes from Rhodomicrobium sp., assembly GCA_052144215.1. Lineage (GTDB taxonomy): Bacteria > Pseudomonadota > Alphaproteobacteria > Rhizobiales > Rhodomicrobiaceae > Rhodomicrobium. The sequence continues at coordinate 13,676 of JBKQQS010000118.1, read as the reverse complement.
GGTTCGCCGACGACCGACACGAAGGTCTTGCCGCCGCCTTTGGGCTTAAACTGCACGACACCTTCGCGCATCGCGAAAATCGTGTGGTCTTTTCCCATGCCAACGCCGGGGCCGGGATGCCATTGCGTCCCGCGCTGGCGCAAGATGATATTGCCGGGGTTGACTTGCTCTCCGCCAAACTTCTTGACCCCGAGGCGCCGGCCTTCGGAGTCGCGTCCGTTACGGGACGAACCGCCTGCCTTTTTGTGTGCCATGATCTTCTGCCTTCAATTTCGTGACTATACCGGTGTTACTCAGCCTTCTTCGCGCGCGGCTTCTTCGGAGTTGCCTCCTTCGCCTCAGCGCTGTCTGCGGCCGCCGGCTTTGCGCTTTTAGCCTTCTTGACCTCGGCTTCCACCGCCGCTTGCGTTTCCGGAGCCGCGCCCGCCTCGGCCTTTTTCGCGCGGGCCTTCGCCGGTTGAGCCTCGGCTGCGCTTTCTTCGTGCGCGGCGGCTGGGGCCTCGGCTTCCTTGTGCGCCTTAGCGGGGGCGTGCGCGTCCGTGAGGATTTCCAGGATGCGAACTGTGGTCAAATCCTGGCGGTGACCTCTTTTGCGCCGGTAATTTTGGCGGCGCTTCTTTTTGAAGATAATGACCTTCGGTCCGCGGCCTTGCTCCACGACCTCGGCCGATACCACAGCGCCGTCAACGAGCGGCGAGCCAACGCTCGGCTCTCCTTCACCGGCAACCATCAACACATCCGGGAACTGGACGGCGTCGCCGGCTTCCCCTTGGATCTTCTCGATTTGAAGCACGTCCTGCGGAGCAACCTTATATTGCTTGCCCCCCGTGCGAATGACCGCGTACATGGAGTCCTCTATAGTTTCTTAAACCGCACCCATCGGCGCCGCCACTGGCGGACTTCGCTCTCACATATCCGGAGAAAAAGCCTAGGGTCGCGCGAATAACACGTGTCAGGCCTGAACTTGGTTTATCGGGTAAATGAGCAGGAATGTCAACTTGCAACGTCTACTCGCGCAATATCCGGTACTGGGGGGGGCGCCTCGACGGCTCACCGGCACCGGTAAGCTTCGTGCAGGGCTGCGACCGCCACGATTGTGAAGGGCTCGCTTTGCCGTTCTGGATGATTGCGAGCGTAAACATCGAACAGCTGAATGATTTGGACGAGTGTCGCGTCCTCTGGCACGCAGACCCGGAACATCGGGTGTTTCGCGCCCGCCTTTTTTATAGTTACCAACTGTTGAATGCTTAAAAACGCACCCCAGCAACTTCCCGTTGAGAATGTGTTATCGAGCTCGACCGCATCGGGATCTGGGGTGGTTTTCGCAGAAGACAGAAGCGCCTGGCACTCCGAAAGCATTTCTTCTGCCGAATAGGCCCCGGCCACCGCTTCGTGCACAAGCGGAACCTGCAGCAGTGCACCGGCAAGAAGAAACGCGCCGATGCGCAGCCACCGATTTAGCATCATCCTATTCCCCGCAAAAAAGCATCGGGAGCGCCGCACCCCCAATCACGTGCCCCGCTCAGGCAGGCGAACCGGCAATTGAGCTAAGACGCCGGAGGCCGGGCTGCAAGTGCTTTTCCGCGCGGCGATGGAGTTTCACCCAGGAGCCTGGCGCCGGGCGCTGCGTCAGGCGCAGGCCGCCTCGTAACATTGCGGCGCCGGCGCTTGGCGGCTGGCAGGGATCCCGAGAAAGTCCGCCGTCATCTGTGCCACAAGCTCACGCTCGCGATCCACGTGGATCATGTGATAGCTGTCATGCAAATAATGCAGCTCGCATTCTCCGCCATGCAGGCGTTTGATTTTCTCGGCGTTGCGCGGGTGGCTGACATCGTCTTCGCTCGCATGCAGCAGAAGCGTGGGCACCGTGATGTGCGGTAGCGCGGCTATCAGCGCGCGGTTCAAGCGGAAATTCTCATAAAGAGCGATAACGGGCATCGAATGCAAAATGCCCTTCATACTCGCGCCTTCGATGATGAAACGGCGCATGCGCTCGTCCTTGATGCCAAAAGGCGAGCGTTCCTCGAAGCTCAAGTGATGCAAAGGCTTCACCCATTTGAAAGGAGCGATGAAATGCGCACCGATCCTGGCCAAGAGCGTTTGATTCCAGCCATCGTAGTGCATGGTCGGCGAATAGATAACGGACTTCGCGACCTTCGAGCGCTCCTGATGGGCGAGCATCAGGCCGACCTGGCCGCCGACGCAAATGCCCACCGTGTAGACTTGGCGCACCTCGGCCTTGAGCCGGTTGAGCGGCCCGCGAAGGCTATCGACCCAATCCTCGTACTTGGTTGCTTCAAGCGCTGCTATGTCCTGGCAATGGCCCGCGAGCGTTGGTGCGTAGACGGTGAACCCCATACGGTTCAGCGATTTGCCCACGAAGCGCATCTCGGCAGGCGCGCCCGTCAGACCGTGGATGAGCAGCACGCCCTTTTCGCGGGAACCCTCGAAATAGAAGCTATGCTCATCTGTGTCCGGCAGAGGCGTCACGGAACGCTTTTCTTCGGCATTAAGCTGCATTATCGACTCCAATTAACCGCTTAACCTGCCTTTTTCCCGCGGCGCGGCGGAAGCACTGATCGAGCAAACGCACAGCGAGATCGATCTCTTGCTTCGTAATCGTAAGCGCGGGCGCAAGCGTGATGACGTTCTTGTAGTAGCCGCCAATATCGAGCACGAGGCCGCAGGTCTTGCCTCGTCCTGCATCGAGATCGCCCTTCATGGCCTCGTCTACGATGCGGTCTGTCATCGCCTTATCGGGCGTAAAACCGTCCTCGCCCGTAATCTCGATGCGAAGCGCGAGGCCCAGCCCATCGACGTCGCCCATGATCTTGTGACGTTTCTGTAAGTCCTTGAGCTGGCCTAGGAAATACGCACCCTTTTCCATAACCGTTCGCTCCCAGTCTTCCTCGGAGAGCATCTTCATCGCCTCGAGGGCGACGGCAGTACCCATCGGATTGCTGGCGAAGGTCGAATGGGTCGATCCGGGCGGGAACACCGCCGGATTGATCAGACGCTCTTCGGCCCAAATGCCCGAAAGCGGATTGAGTCCGTTGGTGAGGGCCTTGCCGAAGATCAGCACGTCCGGAGTAACCCCGAAATGCTCGATCGACCACATTTTGCCGGTCCGGTACACGCCCATCTGGATCTCATCGACGACGAGCAGGATACCGTGCTGGTCGAGCACTTTTTTTAGCTCAGAGAAGAAATTTATGGGCGGAATGATATAGCCGCCCGTTCCTTGCAGCGGCTCGGCGTAGAACGCGGCGTACTCCGCTTCACCCGCTTTTGGGTCCCACACGCCATGATATTCGGTTTCGAAAAGGCGCGCGAATTGCTGGACGCAGTGGTGCCCGTATTCCTCCTTGCTCATCCCTTTCGGCCCGCGGAAATGATAGGGGAAGGGCACGAATTGCGCGCGCTCGCCGAAATGTCCATAGCGGCGGCGGTAACGGTAGCTCGAAGTGATCGCAGACGCACCGAGCGTGCGCCCATGATATCCGCCCTCGAAGGCGAACATCAAACTCTTGCCGCGGGACGCATTGCGCACGAGCTTCAGGCTATCCTCGACAGCCTGGCTGCCGCCGACATTGAAATGAACGCGGCCCTTCTTGCCGAACTTCGCCTCCATATCGCGCGCAATATAGGCGGCAAGCTCGATCTTCGAGCGGTGCAGATATTGCGAGGCGACCTGCGGAAGCGTGTCGAGCTGGCGCTTCGCAGCCGCATTCAGGCGCTGATTGGCATAGCCGAAATTGACCGCCGAATACCACATTTGCAGATCGAGAAAGGGAGTGCCTTCCTCGTCGTAAACGTAAGAGCCCTCGCATCGCGCGAAAATCGGCGGCGTATCCAAATAATGGACCGTATCGCCAAACGAGCAGTACTCGCGTTCGAGCGCGCGCAGCTCGTCTTCGGAGCGTTCCTCTGCCGCCGGCTCGAAGCCGGCCGGGGCGCCTTGATTGTGATTCATCTTCCCCACCGGCCGTTACGCAGCTTCAAGGCCGGTGTTAGCGAAGACGGGATGCTGGCGGCGAAGCGGCAGAAGACTTTCTAATGTCTGGCGCACGCCGTCGAAATTTGTGTATTCGAACGCCTCTATGCCGTTCTCCTGCGTGTAGCCGAGCAAACCTTTCTTTGCGAAAACGATATCGGCTTTGTGCGAGATGCAGAAATCCGACCGCCCGTCCCCAATGAGAACCGTGCGGTAGCCTGCGCAGTCGGCTGTAGCGCGGGCGCATTTGCAAGTGCCGGCGCCCGACGCGCAGCCCTCAATCTGATGGGGATGGCCGAGGCTGTAATGGCGCAGGCCGCGCTGAATGAGCCGGTTGGCCCGAACGGGCAGGCGGCCGAGGCCCGCCCGCAGCAGCATGCGGCGGATGAAATAATCGACGCCGTCGCTAACGACGATAAGCTCAACCCCTGCGGCATTGCAAAACTGCGTGAAGGCAAAGAAGGTTGGGTCGATCTCCAACCCATCCAGCGCTTCGTCAAGCTCGGGCAAGCTTGCATCCATAAGCTCGATTTGACGCCGCATACATTCGGCGGAACCGATCTCGCCAGCCTCCCATAAAGCTTCGATGCTCCGCCAGGTTGGCGCAAAGCGGTCGAAGATCGCGTCCGTCGTGTCCGCCTTCGAAATGGTCCCGTCGAAATCGCACAATATTTTAAACGACATATTTGCCCCTCACGTGCCGGGGCGGACGAATAGCACGGCAAGATGAGCGCAACCTGAGCGCAGGTTAGGGTTTGGAATAAGTCATACCTGCTATGCTTTTTGGGTCACCCCAGATCCGGCCAGTCGCTTCACCGTCCGTTAGCGTCATCCCATGCGCCGGGCGTGGGATGACGCGGAAAGATGCAGCCGGTCCGGTTATCACCCCTCCGGGAAGCTGAGCCGCACGCATAGTCCGCTGCCGCTTTCTGGCGTGCTGAGAGATAGCGAAGCGTGCATACGCCCTGCGCATTCGCGGGCGATTGTTAGGCCAAGGCCGCTGCCGAGAACCTTCCCCGAGTGATAGCGGAAGAAGCGCTCGAATATTTTTTCGCGGACCTCCTCCGGGATACCTGGCCCGCTGTCGATCACCTCGATGTCGATGCGATCCGCCTTGCGTTCGCTCCTCACCAGGATATCGCTGTTGCCGGGCGCATATTTCACAGCATTGCCGATCAGATTTCGCAGTGTCAGGCAAAGAAGATCTTCGTTGGCGCGGACGATGAGCGGTTCTTGCAGTGCGAGGGTGATGCGCTGGCCCCGCCGCTCACTCAACGGCATAAGATCCCGCTGCACGCGCTTGGCAAGGGCGCTCGCGTCCAAGTCGTAGAGATCGAACTGGGTCTGCTCCACGCGCGTCAGCGTTAAAATCTGCTCCACCAGGTAGGATGAACGCTCCACGCCCTCCAAGAGGCCGTTCAGGGCCCTGATCCGGCCTTCCTCAGTCGAGGCCTTCAGCCCCATTTGCGCTTGCAGCTTAATGGCAGTGAGCGGTGTGCGCAGCTCGTGAGCGGCAAGCTCTGTAATTTGCCGCTCGCGCGATAGCGATTGAGCGAGCCTGCTCAAAAGGGCGTTGATGGCCTCGACGAGTGGCAACAGGTCCGGGGGCAATTTCGCCGTTTCTAGCGGCATCATTCGCTCCGGCGTGCGTGTTTTGACTTGGCGCGTCACTCTTAAGAGGTCGGACATAGCCGAGCGAATCGCCCGCCAAAACAAGAGGCCAACGAGCGGTAGGGAGATAAGGAAAGGAACCACGATGTCCTTAGCGATGCTCAAGACGAGATATTGCCTCGCCACCTCCTGCTCGCCAAGCTCGATGATGAGGCGCTTTGCCGGGACGTGAAGCGAATAGATGCGCCAGTCCTGGCCGGCGATCTTTTGATCGGAGAAGCCTTCCTTGAATGGCGGCACGGACGCAGGCGTATCGTCATTGGAATTCATCACAACTTTGGATTTGTACCAGACCCGCAGCATCCGGTATTCCGACATGGAAGCGTAGATGTTTTTCTCTTCGCCCGTTAAATTGTCGCCGGATATATCTAACACGAGAGGTTTATCGAGCCCGCCTATCCGCGCCTCCTCCTGCATAATGAAGAGAAGTGCATTGGCATTTATGACAAGCGATTGATCGAACGATTCCGCAATACTGTCCCGTGTGCTGAGGTAAGCTAGCACTCCGATAACGGTGACATAGAGCGAAAGAACCGACAAAGTGCCGGCGAGCAGCTTGTAGGTGAGCGAGCGATTTGGCAGAAATTTCCAGCGCTTCATTCTGCAATCACGTAGCCGACGCCGCGCCGCGTGGTAATGAGGTCGCGGCCAAGCTTTCGCCGCAGGCTGTAAACGAGCGCCTCAACCGTGTTGCTTTCGAAATCCTCGCCCTCCTCGTAAATTTCCTGCTCGATTTGCGTTTTGCTGGCAGGTTTGCCTTTCTGGTTCAGAAGCAGCGTGAGAAGCTTGAGCTCCTTGGGCTGAAGCACGACCTCGCTGCCGCCGACCGTCACACGCATCTTGACGGGGTCGAATTCCAGCTCCCCCGCACGCACCGCGTTCCCGGCACGGCCTTGCCTGCGCCGGATGATCGATCTCAGTCTTGCGAGCAGCTCATCCAGGTCGAAGGGTTTCACCATGTAGTCGTCTGCACCGAGATCGAGCCCTAGCACGCGATCGGGCGGAGCGAACCTTGCCGATAAGATCAAAACGGGAACCTCCGACTGCGCCCGCCGCAAAGACTTCAAAACATCGAGGCCGGATTTGTCCGGCAAGCCAAGGTCGAGCACAACCGCATCGAAGGACTGCAGGCGCAAGGCAAGTTCGGCGCATTCGGCATTCTCGCACAGCTCGACGCCGTAGCCCGCCTCGCTCAGAGCGGTCTTGAGCAACCCTCCCACCATGGGGTCGTCTTCGACAAGTAGCAGCTTCATCGGCCCTGTCCGCGCCTTATGCCGGAAATAACACAATACCATCAGAGTACATGCGCCGATCAAGTCTTTGATCGCGCGCATCGCTGCCAGGCATGGCGAACCCGGGCTGCTGCTCAGCTGCGCACAACGTGATGCACAACCTTCAGCTTTCCGGCCGCCTCCGTCGAGATGACGAAGGGATACAGATCGTCGATGCCCATGCTCCGGTTGATGCTATTCACCGCAAAAGTCGTCGGCAGCCACGCTTCGATGATCGTATCGAAATCCACTTGATTGTATGGATCGAATGTGATGCTCGCCGTAAGGTTCCAGTCCTGCCCTGCGCGCGGCCTGATCCTGAGCCCGAATGCATAGGCCGTCTCGAGCGTATCGATCATGTGAAGGTAATGGGCGAAGGTCTCGGCCCAGTCCTCATGAGGATGCGAGCTTGCGTAGGCGCTGATGTGGTGCATCCGCCAATCGCCAGGCGCGCCGTTGGCGTAATGCGCCTTGAGAGCGGCACTGTAGTTTCTTGTCTCATCGCCGAAAGCCGCGCGAAAGAGCGCGTAATTCTTGCTCCCAGCCACAAGCCGCTCCCAATAGTAATGGGCGATCTCGTGACGGAAATGGCCGAGCAGCGTCCGGTAGGGCTCGTGCATCTTTTGGCGTATCTCCGCACGTTTCGCGTCGTCCGCTTCCACGGCATTCAGAGTAATCTCTCCATGATCGTGCCCGGTGAGGATTTTGCCCTGCCCATCCTCTCCCGGTGGCGGCGCCAAAAAGTCGAAGGCGAGGCCCGTTTGCGGCGCTTGCGCCTTGCTTTCGACAGGCAGCCTCAAGCGCATCAGACTATAGATGAGCCGGTGCTTCGCAATCTCTATGCGCTGCCAGTGCTTTAGGTTTTGAGGCTGAGCGAGATCGGGGATCGTCCGGTTGAGCTGGCACGCGCGGCAAAGAGGGGCCGAACTGGCTTCGATCAGCCAATTGCAGACACCATGCTCGCGGTTGGCGCAATAGACCACTTTGCTCGAATGATCGGCGAGGGGCGTATAGGTGCCATCGATATTGGGCTGTAACGCACTCATCAAGGCTGCGCCTGGCAGATAGCCGAGTGCGTATCCGCACCGCTCGCACTGGGTGTTTTCGAAATAAATGAGCTGACCGCAATTTTGGCACTCGAAAAGCTTCACCGATTCCTCTCCTGGCCAAACTACCAACTTTCACCAAACATTGACGCCGAAGTTTCGATCCGGCCCCTGTTCGTCCATGAGGCTGGGGTTTTCAGGGCGCATCGTACGCTCAATCGGGCGCACCGCATCATCGCGAGGCAGCTCTTGCCACCGTGGCGATCCAGCGGCGTCAGTGACTTGAGCTTGGATTGCTTCGCTTCGCTCGCAATGACGGCGATTCCGGATTAGAGCGCGATGCTCTAACAGATCCGCGGCAATTGCTCGCCCACGAGCATGTCCACGATACGCCTACCGCCGAAAACGGACTTCATCGTCACCCGGCCGGGCTCGCCGGCGCTGACCTGGCCGATGATGCAAGCACCCGCGCCGTGCTCGTGCGCGCGCATGGCCGAAAGCGCGGCGTCTGCTTCACCGGCCGGCACAACCGCGACGATCTTGCCCTCATTGGCGAGGTAGAGCGGATCGAGGCCCAGGATTTCGCAAAAACCGCGGACATCCTCCCGGATTGGCGTGCTCACCTCGTCGATTTCGATCGCGGCTTGAGAGGCGGCAGCGATTTCGTTCAAGACGGTGGCGATACCGCCGCGCGTGGCGTCGCGCATGAAACGTAACCCCGGCGCTGCATCGAGGAGCGCACCGATCAAGCCGTTGAGGGCTGCGCAATCGCTTTCGATGGGGCTGTCGAGCGCCATATCGCCGCGTGCACCGAGGATCGCGGCGCCATGATCGCCGAGCTGACCGTTGACGAGGATGGCATCGCCGGGCCGCGCGCCGGCCGCGCTCAAATTCACGCCCTCCCTGATGACGCCGATCCCCGCTGTCGTAATGAAAACCTTGTCGCAAGCGCCTTTGCCGACCACTTTCGTGTCGCCGGTGACGATCGTCACCCCGGCCTCGCGCGCCGTTGCCGCCATCGAGCTTGCGATTTGCCGCAGCGCGTCTACGGACACGCCCTCCTCGATAATCATCGCGCAGGACAAATAGAGCGGAACGGCGCCCCCGACTGCGAGGTCGTTCACGGTGCCGCAAACGGCAAGCTTGCCGATGTCGCCGCCGGGAAAGATCAGCGGATCGACGACGAAGGAATCGGTGGTGAAGGCCAGCCGGTCGCCCAGCGCCGCAAGCGCCGCCATGTCGAACCGCGCCTGATCCTCGAGCGGCGCCAAGGCGGGATTGTCGAAGGCCGAGACGAAAACATCGTCGATCAGATCCTTCATCGCCTTGCCGCCGCCGCCATGCGCGAGCGTCACGGTTGGCACGCTGACCTTGCCCAGCCGGCGTGGCCGCTGAAAGAATGTATCGTTCATATGCCTATTGATACTCCGAACCCGCTCCGGGATGCGCCGCCGCAATCGGCGGCAAAGAAAAAACATTAACAGGACGAAGGGACCAAAGCAAATTCCGGCTCGGACTTCCTTTGTCATACCAAATCCGGTTGAGTGTTTCCAAAGTCCCCCCTCACCCCAACCCTTTCCCAGCAAGCACGCCTTGGCGTGCTTACAACTCAGAGTTCTGGGCGGGGAGAGAGACAGAGTGAGGGGGGGGACTTTTCCGAGGCTCCGAAGATTCCGTAACAGCTGGGCAAACTCCCATTCGACAGCATGGCGGCGCGGAAATGCGCGTTCCACTTTCCGTAGGCATGCTTTAAAAGGCCGGGATGGTTCTCCGCCGCGCACTCTTATCGCCGAAACCCATTTTGCCAGGCGCGCTTATTCTGCTGATGTGTGCCGGCGCTTTTGCGGGCAGCGGCGGCTTCGCTCAGAGCCGTCAGCGCTTTTTGCGGCAGAACACGGCGTCGAATTGCCAATTGCAATCGGGCGGCGAGAGCACCGTGCTGGCGATCGCGGGGCCGCAGACGCTGCACCTTGCCGACGGCAGATTTGTGCGGCTCGCGGAAATTCTCGTGCCCGCGGCCGCGCCGGGTGGGTTCGATCCGTCCCTTGCGGCGGCAACCTATCTCCGCCAAACGGCGCTTGGCCGGAAGGTCGAGGTCAAATTCGGCGGCACGCAGCGGGACCGCTACGGCGTTTATGTCGGGCACATATTCGTTGCAGGAGAGCAGCCGGTATGGCTGCAGGAGGGGCTGGCCGCCGCGGGTTTCGCAACCGTCTTCCCCCAAGCCGACAATCACGCCTGCGCACAGCAGCTCCTTGTGTCCGAGGCTACCGCCCGCAATGAGAAGCGCGGTCATTGGGGCCTTGCCTATTTCAAGGTGTTACAGGCGGGCGATCCGCGCTCCATTTTGAATTTGGTGCAAACTTATCAGATTGTCGAAGGCACAGCCGGTAGCGTCACGGAAAGCGGCGGACGGATCACGCTGAATTTCGGCGGCGAAAACAAGTTCGGCTTCACGGCCATCGTAGAACCCGCCGTCAAAAAGCGGTTTGCCGGCAAACAAACTGCCGAAAGCTGGAAGGGGCTGGCGCTTCGCATCCGCGGCTGGATCGACAGGAGGCACGGACCATCGATCTCGGTTTCTCAACCGGAGCAGATCGAGTTTCTCTCGCAGAATTCAGCCGCGCCCCAAAGCGAGCCGCAAGAAGCGCAATAGAGGCGCGCTTCCTGCTTGTACTGCGATTAAGCGGCGGCTTTCTTCTCGCCCTCGGCGGGGGTTTCGGCCTGCTTGCGCTGCATGCGGCCGCCCTTGGTCAAGGCCTCGGCCACCTTTTGGATTGCGATCGATTCGTCGACGTCCTGCGCCGCTGCAATTTCGCGAGCCATGCGGTCCAGAGCCGCCTCGTAAAGCTGGCGCTCGGAGTAGGATTGCTCGGGCTGCGTATCGGAGCGGTAAAGATCACGGACGACCTCTGCAATGGTAATAAGGTCGCCCGAATTGATCTTCGCCTCGTATTCCTGGGCCCGCCTGCTCCACATCGTGCGCTTCACACGGGCGCGTCCGCGCAGCGTATCGAGCGCGCGGGCCATAACCGATTCGTCGGAGAGCTTACGCATGCCGGCGCTTTGCGTTTTCGAGGTAGGCACGCGCAAAGTCATTTTGTCTTTTTCGAAGTTAATGACAAAAAGCTCAAGCCGGCACCCCGCGATCTCCTGCTCCTCGATCGACACAATACGCCCTACGCCGTGCGTCGGATAAACCACGTATTCGTTGGTCTCGAAGCCGAAGCGTTGTTGACAATTGTTTTTTTCGGGCATACTCGCTCTCACTCTTCGTTGACTGGGTTAGATGTTGCTCATCTCAAATTCTGAAGCTCTCGCGCCGCATGAGTTGCCGGAAGCAAATTAATCTCCCTGCCCTTGCGGGCCGGTTCAAGCCATGCCTGATAATGATCTTCGTGCAGGCGATTGCACCTGCGTTTTAGTCCTTGCCGAAGCGGTAGACTCAACTTTTGCGCGTGAAGCCAGCTTCACTGAGGTGTAAATATTATCAAAATACGCCGATTTTGAGAAGGTTCCAAAAGGGTTAACGCGCGCAAATTTGGGGATTAACCGTTGATTCTTATCGGTAGTGTTAACAGAGCAACGGTCGCCCTTGCTAAGTTGTACGCACCACGTTGTGTACCTTCACGCGGAATCCAGGGGCAGGCCGCTCCAGCAATACGCTGCGCCTGAATCGATAGATCCGTGCCGGCCGCCCGCCCGTGCGTGCCGCCAAGCCTCCCGCCGGTTCGACGAGGCCCGCATTCTCCACAAGCCGACGGAAGTTCTGTTTGTGGAGATAGGTTCCAAGAATAGCTTCTACCACACGCTGCAAGTCAAATAAAGTGAAGGTTGCAGGCATGAGCTCAAAAATTACCGGCCGGTATTTGAGCTTGCCGCGCAGCCGGCTCATGGCGGTCGCGAGAATCCGCCGGTGATCGAACATCATCGGCCGCCCAAGCGCCGGCAATCCACTCCAGTCGTTCGCCGCGCTGCGTCCGTCGCGCGCCGCCTCCGCGACCAATCCAGCCTCATAGAGCAGCTCGTAACGCTCCAGCACCCTTTCATCGTCCCAAGGAACCGACTGGCCGAAGAGCATGCGAAGGCGGTCCATGCGGGCGAGCGGCCGGCGCGGGGTTCCGGGGGCCTCGGGGCGGCTTGCCCATTCACCGAGGCGCGGCTCGATCTCCCCGCTCAAGACCGGAGGCTTGCCATTCCGCCAATCTTCCCAGGGGAAATGGGAATACCAGGCGCTCCACTGCACGCCGCTGCCAAGCGGCACTTCTTCTGTCCTCGTCAGGGCGAGGTATCCGATCGAAACGACGTGCAGCCCTTCGTCGCCGACCCGCGCGTGCCGGCCGCGGTCGCCGAAGGTATAGAGCTGCTCCACATAGCCGAGATCGAGGCCCGTCTGGTCTTTCACCCAATCTCTGAGGCCGATTTCGAGCGTCCGGTGCTTGACCGGCGTGAAAAGTCCGAAAGGCAAAGAGGGCGCAGAAGCCGGTGCCGGGGCACCCCTGGAGCAAACCGTGAGAATCTGCGGTTCGCCCGCGATCATCGAAACGATGGCCGCATTCAGCCCGATCTCAACGGCAACGTCATGCGCTGCAGTTTCGCCAGGCGCTGTCATGTCCAGGTCGATCGAGGCGATGAGGGGCTCCCCGGGTTTATCGCAAAAGCCGGGCTCTCCGCCTCGGAGCGGGAAAGCCCAAGGTTAAGCGTGCTACTCAGCTGCAGCCATACTCACTGGAAGAAAAACTGCCGTAGGTTGAGCGCATCTCTTTCGAGCGAGCGGGGGCGCTTGCCTAAAGGTCCTCTTTCGGCGGGAGAATTTGGCGGCCCCGGTATTTGCCGGATTTCAAATCGATATGGTGCGGGCGCCTGAGCTCGCCGGACTCCTTGTCCTCGACATAGGTGGGCGCGGCAAGCGCGTCGGCGGAACGGCGGAAGCCGCGCTTCATGGGCGAGGTTTTTCTCTTGGGGACTGCCATTTCAGTCGAACTCCGGATAAAATGCAACGCCGCGCGCGCTTCGGGCTTTCGCCCCGAAGAGGCACGGTCCAAGCGAGTTGGTTGTCCCGCCAGATATACATGCGGTTTTCGAGCTTGGCTAGCTGTTGTTTGGCCCTTTTCCCCCCCTCCGGGCTCCCATGGGCGCTAACTTTGGTCCTGGCCGCTGCCATGATCGAGGGCAACGCCCCTCACCCCAGCCCTCTCCCCATGGGAGAGGGAGCAGGCTGCGGCCCCTGCGGCATCGTCCCCTCTCCCAATGGGAGAGGGACAGGGTGAGGGTGGAACGCTCGATCATGGCCGGCCGCTTTTAGTGCGCGCAATGCGGAATTCTGCGTCATTGAATCCTTAAACCGCGGATTGGGCGTTAAGCATAGCGGGGCGGCATTTTTCTTGACAGGGCGGCGGCGCGAGCCCGGATGCACCGAGGTAGCGTTAAATTCCGGGCTGCTGCTATATTTAACGGACTTTTTGAATCGCGGAATCTCGCCAAAAATCGCAAAAATCGAGCGAAAAAGCGCGAAAAAATATCAGGGGCGCCGGCCGTTTACCGTGATCCGGTTAACCATCGCCGGTTGCTGGGCTATGCAGTTGACTCCCGTGCCTCTAGATATAGTAGTTTGAGGCATGAAGCAGTATCCTGCGGACATGGCCGATTTCATGGATATGTTCCCGAGCGAAGACGCGTGTTTGGAGTATCTGA
>JBKQQS010000117.1:0-66392 GCA_052144215.1 Rhodomicrobium sp. | reverse complement strand
ACATGGCGGCGCTGTGGAAGCTGCCGGTGATCTATGTGGTCGAGAACAACAAATACGGCATGGGCAGCCGCATCGACCGCGTTTCCGCGATGACGGACCTCTCGCATCGAGGTTGCAGCTTCAGCATCCCAGGCGCCCAGGTGGACGGCATGGACGTGCGCGCGGTGAAGGCGGCGGCGGAGAAGGCCGTGGCGCATGCGCGCGAGGGAAAGGGGCCCTATATCCTCGAAATGCTCACCTACCGCTATCGCGGCCACTCCATGTCGGACCCGGCCAAGTACCGCTCGAAGGAGGAGGTCGACAAGATGCGCCAAGGGCACGATCCCATCGAGCAGGTACGGGCGCGGCTGTTGTCCTCGGGCCGGGCGAGCGAGGACGAGCTGAAGGGTATCGACAAGGACATCCGCAGTACGGTGAACGAAGCGGCGGATTTCGCTCAGCGCGATCCTGGGCCGGAGCCCGCCGAGCTTTACACCGATGTTCTGCGCTGAGCCGCTGGCGTGGCGGCTGAGAACACCGGTGTTGTTTGTTTGTGCGCGAGTCTAGGGGGCACAACAATATGTGCCCTCTTGAGTGCCATGTGCGGTACCGTGCCAGGCGGGTTCTAGATGGTTTTATTGGTTTCGCAGTTTCGAAACGCTCGCTTGGATATTGCGTCGCTTCGGTTTTGGGCAGGGCAATAACACGCACCCAAGCCGCTAATGAACGGTGGAGTTAGGGACGAAATGCCGACACAAGTTCTCATGCCAGCCCTCTCGCCCACAATGGAAGAGGGCAAGCTCGCCAAATGGATGAAGGCGGAGGGCGATATGGTGCGCTCGGGCGACGTCATCGCCGAGATCGAGACGGACAAGGCCACGATGGAGGTCGAGGCCGTCGATGAGGGCAAGCTCGGCAAGATTTTGGTGCCGGCCGGGACCGAGGGCGTAAAGGTCAACACGCCGATTGCGACGATCTTGACCGATGGCGAGGACGCCTCGGCGCTGGCGAATGGGTATGCGGCGAAGCCCCCCTCACCCCTACCCCTCTCCCGCGAGGGGAGAGGGGTAGACAGCATTACTCCGGGTGCACCCCCGCTGCAGGCACAACCAGCTCCCTCTCCCCTGGTGGGAGAGGGTTGGGGTGAGGGGAAGGTTCATGCTCCCGCCTACGACAGCGCCGCCGAGATCCCAGAAGGCACCGCGATGGTGCAAATAACTGTGCGCGAGGCGCTGCGCGACGCCATGGCGGAGGAGATGCGCCGCGACGACGCCGTATTCGTCATGGGCGAGGAGGTTGCCGAATATCAGGGCGCGTACAAGGTCACGCAAGGTTTGCTGGATGAGTTCGGCCCGCACCGCGTGATCGATACGCCCATCACCGAGGCAGGCTTTGCGGGGCTCGGCGTGGGCGCGGGGTTCGCGGGGCTGCGGCCCATCGTCGAGTTCATGACCTTCAACTTCGCGATGCAAGCCATCGACCATATTGTGAACTCGGCAGCCAAGACGCTTTACATGTCTGGCGGACAAATGGGCTGCCCTATCGTCTTTCGCGGGCCGAACGGGGCTGCGGCGCGCGTGGGCGCTCAGCATAGCCAGGAATATTCCGCTTGGTACGCGCATGTGCCCGGGCTGAAGGTGATCGCGCCGTCCACAGCCGCGGACGCCAAGGGCCTTCTCAAGGCCGCCATCCGCGACCCGAACCCGGTCGTCTTCCTGGAGAACGAGATCCTCTACGGCGTGAGCGGGCCGGTGCCGAAGCTCGATGACTATGTGATCCCCATCGGCAAGGCCAAGATCGCTCGGCCCGGCAAAGACGTGACCATCGTTTCGTGGTCGCGCGGCATGGTCTATGCGCTCGAGGCAGCAAAAGAGCTTGAGGCGGAGGGGATCGATGCCGAGGTGATCGACCTTCGCACGCTGCGTCCGCTCGATATGGAAACCGTGCTTGCTTCGGTGCGCAAAACGAACCGCATCGTGACGGTCGAGGAGGCTTGGCCGGTTTGCTCGCTGGGCTCGGAGATATGCGCGCGCGTAACAGCGGAGGCCTTCGATTATCTCGATGCGCCGCCTACCAAGGTCTCGGGTGAGGATGTGCCGATGCCCTACGCCGCAAACCTGGAAAAGCTCGCGCTGCCCGATAAGGCCAAGGTGGTGAAAGCCGTCAAGGCGGTCTGCTACCGGAACTAAATGTCATGGCCGGGCTCGACCCGGCCATCCAGAGAATATGCCGAAGCTGTGCCTCTTAACCTGGATGGCCGGGTCAAGCCCGGCCATGACAGTCGGCGGAGAAACACCTGGTGTAGAAAAGGTCAAAAGATGCCGACACCGATCCTCATGCCCGCTTTGTCGCCCACCATGGAGCAAGGCAAGCTTGCGAAATGGCTCAAAAAAGAAGGCGATAAGGTTTTGTCCGGCGACGCTATAGCCGAGATCGAGACCGACAAGGCGACTATGGAGGTCGAGGCGGTGGACGAGGGCACTATTGGCAAGATCGTGGTCCCGGAAGGCACCGAGGGCGTGGCAGTGAATACGCCCATCGCCATTTTGCTTGCCGAAGGGGAAGACGTTTCGGCAATTGGGGAACAGGCACCCTCACCCCTTCCCCTCTCCCGCGAGGGGAGAGGGGAAAACGGCGTTTCTGGCGCGCCGCCGCAACAGGCACGAGCGGCTCCCTCTCCCCTGGCGGGAGAGGGCCGGGGTGAGGGGGAAGTTGCACAGGCAAATGCCAACGGCCACGGCCGGCTTTTCGCCTCGCCGCTGGCGAGGCGGCTCGCGGCTCAAGCGGGGATCGAGCTTTCGCTCGTGAAGGGCTCTGGCCCGCGCGGGCGCATCGTCAAGTACGACGTTGACGGGGCCCAGCGCGCAGGCGTGCAAAAAGCACCGGAGGCTGCGGCCGCGCCCGGCCAGAATGGCATGCAAGCGCTTGTGCCGTCGCGGGCCTTCCCGGCGGCGATGCCGGACGATCAGATCCTTGCGCTTTACGAGAAGGGCAGCTACGAGGTCCGCCCGCTCGACAATATGCGCAAGACCATCGCCTTGCGCCTGACGCAGGCTGCGGCCACGATCCCGCACTTCCGGCTCAGCGTCGATTGCGAGATCGACGCGCTGCTCGATGCGCGCCAGCGGCTCAACGCCCGCTCGCCGAAGGATGGGCCGGGCGCGTTCAAGCTGTCCGTGAACGACTTCATCATCAAAGCGATGGGGCTGGCGCTCCAGCGAGTGCCCGACGCCAACGCGACCTTCACCGAGCGCGGGCTGTTGATCCACAAGAGCTCCGATGTCGGCGTGGCCGTGGCCATCGATGGCGGGCTGTTCACGCCGGTCATCCGCAGCGTGGAGCATAAGACGCTCGCGCAAATCTCACATGAGATGAAGGAGCTTGCCGAGCGCGCGCGCCGCCGCCGCCTGGCCCCGCACGAATATCTGGGCGGCACCACCGCTATTTCCAATCTCGGCATGTTCGGCATCGACAGTTTCGACGCGGTCATCAACCCGCCGCACGCGACCATCCTGGCGGTGGGCAGGGGCGAGCGCCGCGCTATCGTGAAAGGCGGGCAGATCGTCGCGGCGACGATGATGAGCTGCACGCTTTCCTGCGATCACAGGGTTGTAGACGGCGCGCTCGGCGCGCAGCTCCTCAGCGCTTTTAAAGGCTTCATCGAGGAGCCGGTCACGATGCTGATTTAAGGAGTCGGGGGGCATGGACATCATCTTCGGGCATCTCGCCTTGATGATCGCCGCGGCGTTTGCCGGCGCTGCGATTTACGTGAGTTTCGCAGAGCAGCCGGCGCGCCTCAGGCTCGACGACAAGGCGCTGTTGACCGAGTGGAAGCCCTCTTACAAGCGGGGCTTTGCCATGCAAGGGCCGCTTGCGCTCGCCGGCTGCCTATGCGGGCTTATTGCTTGGTACGAAAAGGGAGAGGGCGATTTTTTCTGGGGCGCTCTTTTGCTGCTCGCCAATTGGCCATGGACGCTGATCGCCATCATGCCTACGAACAACAAGCTTATGAGGATGGCACTTGCGGAGCCAAATCCCGAGGCAAGGGCGCTCATCAAGAGATGGGGCGCTCTTCATGCCGTGCGTGCCATTTTGGGTAGCTTGGCTGCGATCGCGTTTTTCTTTGCCTGCATCTCAAGCTAACCGCACGGTTTGTGGGCCGCTTGGCATTTCCTTTGGGGGACATTATGACCGAAGCCTTCGATGTCGCGGTGATTGGTGCGGGCCCTGGAGGTTATGTCGCGGCGATCCGCGCGGCACAGCTCGGGCTGAAAACGGCCGTCATCGAACGCGAGCATTTGGGCGGAATTTGCCTGAACTGGGGCTGCATCCCGACCAAAGCGCTGCTCAGAACCGCAGAGGTACTGACGCTATTTAGGCGCGCGGACGATTTCGGGCTGAAGGCGAAGGATATCGGCTTCGACTTGGCGAAAGTGGTGAGCCGGTCGCGGAAGGTTGCGGAGAAGCTGTCGAGCGGCGTCGCCTACCTCTTAAAAAAGCATAAGGTCGCCGTGATCTCGGGAACCGCGAAGGTGAAGGGCAGGGGCGTCATCGCGGTCACCGGCAAGGACGGCAAGCCGCTCGCCGATTTGGAAGTCAAGCACATCGTCATCGCGACCGGCGCCAGGGCGCGCTCGCTGCCGGGCCTTGAGCCCGACGGAAAGCTGATCTGGACCTATAAGGAAGCGATGGTTCCGGCAGAGACGCCGCAGTCGCTTTTGGTCGTTGGCTCCGGCGCCATCGGCATCGAGTTTGCGAGCTTCTACAACGCACTCGGCGTCAACGTCACCGTGGTCGAGATTTTGGACCGGATTTTGCCCGTGGAGGATGAGGAGGTCTCGGCCTTTGCGAAGAAATCCTTCGAAAAGCAAGGCATTAAAATCTACACCGGCGCGAAGGTGGAAAAACTTGAAAAGGGCGCCAACAGTGTAAAAGCCACCATCGCGCTGAAGGACGGCAAGCAGGAGATACAGGAGTTCAGCCGTGTCATCCTCGCCGTTGGAATCGTAGGCAACGTCGAAAACCTCGGCCTGGAAGAGCAGGGCGTTCGGATCGAAAAATCGCACATCGTCATCGACGAATTTTGCCGCACGGACGCGCCGGGCATCTACGCCATAGGCGATGTGGCTGGACCGCCTTGGCTAGCGCATAAGGCGAGCCACGAAGGCATCATTTGCGTCGAGAAGATCGCGGGCAAGAACGACGTTCATCCGCTGAACGTGAAGAATGTGCCGGGCTGCACCTATTCGCATCCGCAGGTGGCCTCGATCGGCCTGACCGAGGCCGCGGCGAGGGCGGAAGGCCGCGAGATCAAGGTCGGCCGCTTCCCCTATCAGGGCAACGGCAAGGCCATCGCGCTCGGCGAGCCGGAGGGGTTCGTCAAGACGATCTTCGACGCCAAGACCGGCGAGCTGCTCGGCGCGCATATGATCGGCGCGGAGGTCACCGAGCTGATCCAGGGCTTCGGCATTGCCAAGACGCTGGAGACGACCGAAGCCGAGCTGATGGAGGCGATCTTCCCGCACCCGACGCTGTCCGAGATGATGGGCGAGGCCGTGCTGGATGCCTATGGGCGGGTTATCCATTTCTAAGCAGGATGGGCTGTGGCCATCGATCCGGAAGCGGAATGGCTAGGTCCACCCACGAAAGCAAGGGGCGGTTTGTAATGGCCGCTTGCGTATTCCCGTTGCGGACGCGGAGGTGGTTGTTCTCGAGCTTCCTGCCGATCGGGATATTCCGCATGACTTGCTCTTTGTCATTGCGCTAGCCATGAAGCTGGATCATCAGGGCATCTTATTGCGCAATCAAAAAATCTAACTTTACCTGATGAGGTCCGTTGGGTAAGAGGCTCGTACACTGAACAGGGTCGAGGAGACAAACATGGCTGACGATACCAAGTGCCCGGTGATGGGCGGGGCTCACAAGCACTCGGCGGCTGGGGCCCATTCGAACCGCGACTGGTGGCCGAACCGGTTGAACCTGAATATTCTCCATCAGCACTCTCCCCTGTCCAATCCCATGGGCAAGGGGTTCAACTACGCGGAGGAATTCAAGAGCCTCGACCTCGATTCCGTGATTAAGGACCTTCGTGCCTTGATGACGGACTCGCAGGATTGGTGGCCGGCCGACTTTGGCCACTATGGTGGTCTGTTCATTCGCATGGCGTGGCATAGCGCAGGCACCTACCGCATCGGCGACGGCCGCGGCGGCGCTGGAGGCGGCCAGCAGCGTTTCGCGCCACTCAATAGCTGGCCGGACAATGCGAACCTCGACAAGGCCCGCCGGCTGCTGTGGCCGGTCAAGCAGAAGTACGGGAAGAAAATCTCCTGGGCCGACCTTATGATTCTCGCTGGCAACGTCGCGCTCGAGTCGATGGGCTTCAAGACGTTCGGTTTCGGCGGCGGGCGCGTAGATACTTGGGAGCCCGATGAGGACATCTATTGGGGCCCTGAAGGCAAGTGGCTGGCGGACGAACGCTACTCCGGCGACCGCGATCTTCAGAATCCGCTCGGCGCCGTACAAATGGGCCTGATCTACGTGAATCCCGAAGGGCCGAACGGCAATCCGGATCCCCTCGCGGCGGCCAAAGATATTCGCGAAACGTTCGCGCGCATGGCGATGAACGACGAAGAAACGGTCGCCCTAATTGCTGGCGGTCACACCTTCGGCAAGACCCACGGCGCTGGCGATGCGTCACTGGTGGGCCCCGAGCCCGAAGCGGCCCCCATAGAGGCGCAGGGCCTGGGCTGGATCAGCCGCTACGGCTCCGGCAAAGGCAGCGACGCGATCACCGGCGGCCCGGAAGTCACCTGGACGCAGACGCCAACGAAGTGGAGCAACCACTTCTTCGACAACCTGTTCAACAACGAATGGGAGCTCACGAAGAGCCCGGCCGGTGCCTATCAGTGGAAGGCGAAGGGCGGCGCGGCAACGATTCCGGACGCCTACGATCCATCGAAGCGGCACGAGGCAACCATGCTGACCACGGACCTCTCGCTGCGGTTCGATCCGGTATACGAAAAGATCTCAAGGCGCTTCTACGAGAATCCGGATCAGTTCGCAGACGCGTTTGCCCGCGCGTGGTACAAGCTCACGCACCGCGACATGGGGCCGCTCTCGCGGTACCTCGGCGCGCTCGTTCCTAAAGAGCCCCAGCTGTGGCAGGACCCCGTTCCCCCTGTGGATCACGATCTGATCGGGGAGCAGGACATTGCGGCTCTGAAAGTCAAGATCCTCGCCTCCGGACTGGCGATCTCCCAACTCGTCACGGCGGCCTGGGCGTCGGCGTCCACGTTCCGCGGCTCCGACAAGCGCGGAGGGGCGAACGGGGCGCGTATTCGCCTCGCGCCGCAGAAGGACTGGGAAGTCAACCAGCCGGCCGAACTGGCGAAGGTCCTGCAGACGCTGGAGGCGATCCAAAAGGATTTCAACAGCTCGCAGTCCGGCGGGAAGAAGGTCTCGCTTGCCGACCTGATCGTTCTGGGCGGCTGCGCAGCCGTAGAGGAAGCTGCGAAAAAGGCCGGGCACGGCGTGAAAGTTCCCTTCTCGCCCGGTCGCACGGACGCTTCGCAGGAGCAGACCGATGTGCACTCGTTCGCCGTCCTGGAGCCCGCCGCAGACGGGTTCCGCAACTACCTCCGGAAAGGAGACCCGAGAGCGCCGGAGGAACTGCTGCTGGATCGGGCCCAGCTCTTGACGCTGACGGCGCCTGAGATGACGGTTCTCATCGGCGGCCTGCGCGCCCTTGGCGCCAACTTCGGGCAGTCCAAGGACGGCGTCTTCACCAACCAGCCGGAGGCGCTGACGAATGATTTCTTCGTCAACCTGCTCGGCATGAACACGAAGTGGGAGCCTTCCGCGACGTCCGCAGGCGTGTACGAAGGGCGCGATCGCGCGACGGGCCAAGTCAAGTGGACCGCCACCCGCGCCGACCTCATCTTCGGTTCGAACTCCCAGCTCCGGGCGATCGCGGAGGTCTATGCATGTAGCGACTCGAAGGAGACATTTGCGAAAGACTTTGTGGCTGCGTGGAACAAGGTGATGGATCTCGATCGCTTCGACCTTGCCTAATCTCAGTGGATAGGTCTCCCTACGAGGGCTTGTAGAGCGCAGCCACGGCCGGGCATCGGGCGATCAATCGAGGCTACGCAAATCCTACGCAAGCCTGTGGAAGCCATGGAAAAGAAATCAGGGCAGCGTTTCAAGTAGTTTTGAAACGCTGCCCTGACGCCAGGGCCTTACAATCCGCCAGGTAGCGGAAATTGCTGTCGAGTTCCAGCGAAGCAGCCGTCGCGCCAGAGAGATCAGGTGTGAGAACGATACCTGCCAAGCCCGCGCTAGCGGGAACAAGGCCGCCTATCGCTACGGCGATCTGCAAGGCACGCATCGGGGCTTCTCCTCCCGTGCATAACGGCACATTTGCAAAAGAGCACAACTAGGACAATATGCGGCGCAGGCCCGGCAGTGCAGGATTTCAAAGACCGATGGTTACCCTTGTGGATAAGCGCGAAGGCGGTGCGTTGCGGCACCCCGAAAAGGCGGGCCGGCCCGACACAGAGGTGTTGCGCAAGCCCTCATGGATTCGGGTGAAGGCTCCCGGCTCGGCGGCTTATGCGGGCACGGCCAAGATCGTCCGCGACAACAGCCTGCACACCGTGTGCGAGGAGGCGGGTTGCCCCAATATCGGCGAGTGCTGGGAGAAGCGCCACGCCACCATGATGATTATGGGGGACACCTGCACCAGAGCTTGCGCCTTTTGCAATGTGAAGACCGGATTGCCGGGTGCGCTCGACGAGGCCGAGCCCGGGCATGTGGCCGATGCAGTCGCTGCACTTGGATTGGAGCATGTTGTCGTGACCTCGGTGGACCGCGATGACTTGGCCGACGGCGGTGCAGCCCATTTCGCCGCGGCCATCCGCGCGATCCATGCGGCAGCGCCCGCCACCACTATCGAGGTGCTGACGCCCGACTTTTTGAAAAAGGGCAACGGCCCGCTCGAAACCGTGATCGCGGCGAGGCCAGATGTGTTCAACCACAATCTCGAAACCGTGCCCTCGCTCTATCTCACCATCCGGCCCGGCGCGCGCTATTTCCATTCGCTGCGGCTGCTCCAGCGCGCCAAGGAGCTGGATAAAACCATGTTCACCAAGTCCGGCATCATGGTAGGCCTTGGCGAGAAGCGCAACGAGGTGCTCCAGCTCATGGACGACTTGCGCTCGGCGGATGTGGATTTCCTCACCATCGGCCAGTATTTGCAGCCGACGCGCAAGCATGCCGCCGTAGACCGCTTCGTCGAGCCGGCCGAGTTCGAGAGCTATAAGAGCATCGCGCTGGCGAAGGGGTTCCTCGTTGTGGCGTCGAGCCCGCTAACCCGCTCGTCTTATCACGCGGGCGACGATTTCCAGCGGCTGAAGACCGCGCGCCAGGCGCTTTAGACAGCGGCGCGGGCGGCATGAAGCGCGTGATGATCCCCGGCGGGCCGGGCTCGGGCAAGTCCACGCTTGCCAAGCGGCTGCACGCCGTCACAGGCTTGCCGCTCTACCATTTGGACCAGCTGTACTGGCGGCCGGGCTGGGCCGCGCCGCCGAAGCACGAGTGGTTCGAGCTTCTTTCGAGCCTTGCTGCCCGCGAGCAGTGAATCATGGACGGCAGCTACAGCAATACGTTCCATATTCGCATGCCGCGTGCCGATACGATCTTTTGGCTCGAAACGCCGCGGCGCCTCGCCATTGTGCGCGTCCTGAAACGCATGGCGCTCAACCCGGAAGCGCGATGACATGGCGCCGGGGTGCGCCGGGCGCTTCGAATGGGCGTTCCTGAGATGGCCGGGGACTTGGCAGAGCGCGCATACGGCGCAATACCGTTCGGCCTTGGCAGAGCACGCGCCCCATGCCAATGTGCATGGGTTCGCCCACGTCCGCGAAGCCGATAATTTCCTCGCAAGTTTGAGCCGCTGATGCCGTCTTTTCACACCACGCGCCGCGTTGCGCACCCGGCCTCCGACATGTTCGCGCTCGTCGCCGATGTCGAGCAATATCCAAAGTTTGTGCCGCTGTGCCAGGGTTTACGCGTTCTGCGCCGCGAGCATACCGGGCCGCACGAGACGCTGATTGCGAGCATGACGGTCGCCTACAAACTCTTCTCCGAGAGCTTCACGAGCCGCGTGGTGCTGAAGCCCGCTGGGCGCGAGATCCTCGTCGATTATCTCGACGGGCCGTTCCGCAGGCTGCATAACCGCTGGACCTTCGCGCCCGATGGCGATGCATCGAGCCAGATCGGCTTCTATCTCGATTATGAGTTCAAGACCCGCGCATTCCAAATGCTGATGGGCGCCGTGTTCGACCGCGCCTTCCGCACGTTCGCCGATGCGTTCGAGGCCCGCGCCAATGCGGTTTACGGGAAGAGAGCGGAACTCGCGCGGAACGCGGGTCCCACCGGTGTCAGGGGTTAAGCCAAGGAACCGATCAGGTAGATCCCGGCAATGACCGCCGCAAAAAGCAAAACGGCCAGCCACATAGGAAACCGGCTGTTCGCGCCTTCCAACTTATGCTGCCAGTCTGCAAGGCGCTGCCGCTCTGCTTCGAGAGCGTCGGGCTGGCCTCTATAAGAGCCGATATAGGGGGAGCGTAGTTTATGAGGCGGCGGGCCGCGAGGGTTGTCTTCGCCATTTCGCACAGCGTCCTCCTCTTTCTCTTCCCAGCGCGGCAGCGGCGTTCTTACCCTTGCCCTGTCCACACCGGCTCAATTACATATAAGCAGTGTGGCGGCGCGCGTGCAGAGCATGGACGAAGGTTCTGAGCGGAAGCGCGCTCGCGACATTGTGGCAGGCGAGTGAGCTCAATCGAGGGCGGCGGCGCGGAGCAGGAGGCGCAGCGCGGTCTCGACGGATTTCGCGCGGACTTCGGCGCGGCCAATGTCGCCAAAGCGCTCCTCCTGGTGGAGTGCCCTGCAATTCAGCTCGGCGCCTTGCCGCGAGATCGCCTTCGCCGCGGCGAAATGGACGAGGCCCACGGGTTTTTCCGCGCTGCCTCCGCCGGGGCCGGCGATGCCGGTGACGGCGACCGAAAGCTGCGCGCGCGACTGGCGCAGCGCGCAAGCCGCCATGGCGATGGCCACCTCGCGCGAGACCGCGCCATGCGCCGCGATTAAGGCGGCATCGACGCCCAGCATCTCGGCCTTGGCTTCGTTCGAATAGGTCACGAAGCCGCGTTCGAACACATCGGACGAGCCAGCGATGGATGTGAGTGCGCCTGCGACAAGCCCGCCCGTGCAGGACTCGGCGGTGGCGATCATAAATCCCAGGCCGCGCGCGCGCAGCAGGACTTCTTCAGCCAGCGATGCGATCTCGTCCGTCATCGGCGGACGCCACTCGCAACACCGCCGTCGCGAGGCGCGGAACGCGCCATGGCGATCCAGGGGCTCGCGGATGCTGGCCCTGGATTGCTTCGCTGCGCTCGCAATGACGTATTGCTAGCGTTCATCGTGTTGTTCTTACCCTCCAAAAACTATCGTCGCCGTCGCTAGCGCGGCAATGCCCTCGCCCCGGCCGGTGAAACCGAGGCCCTCGCTTGTGGTCGCCTTCACGCTCACGCGCTCGCGTTCGATATCGAGCAACTCCGCCATGCGCGCGCGCATGGCCTCGCGATGCGGGCCGATCTTCGGACGCTCGCAGATGAGCGTGACGTCCGCATTCGTTACGCGCCCGCCGCGTTCGCGGACGAGCTTCACCGCGTGTGCGAGGAAAATCGCGGAAGGCGCGCCGCGCCATTGCGGGTCGGACGGCGGGAAGTGGTCGCCGATATCGCCCGCGCCGATGGTGCCGAGCAGCGCGTCGGTCAGCGCGTGCAGGCCCGCATCGCCATCGGAATGGGCCTTGAAGCCGTGGCTATGCGGTATCTCGACGCCGCAAAGCGTGACGTGATCGCCCTCCTCGAAGGCGTGCACATCGAACCCTGTGCCGCAGCGCACATCGGCGAGCTGAGCACGCCCGCCGCTCGCGATCAAATCGGCCATTGCCAAATCTCCGGCTGTGGTGATCTTCATGTTCTCCGACGCGTTCTCGACCAGCGCGACGCTGAGGCCGGCCCATTCGGCAATCGAGGCGTCGTCGGTGAAATCGGTGCGCGCCGCTTGCGCCGCCGCGCGATGGGCATCGGCAATTTTCCGGTAGTGGAAAGTCTGAGGCGTTTGCGCGCGCCACAGCCCTTCACGCGCAACCGTCCCTGCGCAGCGGCCGTTCTCGCCGCGCTTCAAGGTGTCTGTCACCGGTGCCGCGGCGATCGCACCATCGAAAAACTCGAGCGCGGCAATCGTGCCGGCGATGCAATCGGCCGAGACGAACGGTCTGGCTGCGTCGTGGATCAGGACGGCATCGGGAGAAAGCGGTACGAGCGCCTCAAGCCCGGCCGCCACCGAAAGCTGGCGTGTGGCGCCACCCGGCACCGGCCGCATGAGCTTTCCGGATGCCAGCCCCGCTACGGCTTCCTCGTATAAAATTTCGTCGCCTGCGCGCAGAACAACGAGCACGCGATGCACCTGCGGGTGATCGAGGAACGCGCAAACGGTGCGCCGCAGAACAGTTTGCCCGCCTAGGGGACAATATTGTTTCGGCCGCCCTTGTTGTATGCCGGCGCGGACGCCGCTGCCGCCTGCCACGATCAGCGCGGCGTTATGGCTCTGATTTTGGTCCTGTTTTTGCATGAGCGTTCTTGACAGGTGAGGGCCGCCGCAGCGTGCGAGTAGCCCGACCTTATAGGGCGCCTCGGAAACCTCCAAGCGCTTTCGCAGAATCTGGAAATTGCTTGCTGACACGGGGACACCATTTGATACAATGCCTTGAAATTAGCCGGTCTGCCTCTTTGCCTATTTTTTGCGCAAGGCTGCTGACCAAAAATCAAACATTACCGGCGGCTGAATCCGCGATCTCCATGAATGACTGCGTAAAAGACAAAAGAAAGCCTGCCTCTCGCGGAAGCGCGCTCAATTTCGAGGTGCTCCTGCAGGGGCTCCCGCATGCCTTGCTTGTTGTAGATTCCGAAAATCGAATCGTCTTCGCAAATCTGGCCGCTGAGTTCTTCTTCGGCATTAGTGAGCAGGTGCTCAAAAAACGTGCATTGCATTCGATGCTGGCATTCGGTCATCCGCTGACGGCGCTGGCGGAGCAAGTCCGGCACACGCGCGGTACGGTCAACGAATACGAGCTCGATCTGGCTATGCAGGATCAGCCGACCCGCGCCGTCGACGTGTTCGCCTCGCTCGTCTCCGACGAGCAGGATTTGGTCCTGCTTATGCTGCAACAGCGTAGCATGGCCAACATGATCGAACGCCAACTCAGTCACCGGGGTGCGGCACGCTCGGTTTCGGCGATGGCGGCGGTGCTCGCCCATGAGATCAAAAACCCGCTTTCCGGCATTCGCGGCGCCGCTCAGCTGCTGGAAGCGGGCGCGGCCGAGGAGGACCGGCCGCTAGCCCAGCTCATCACCGATGAAACAGACCGGATCCGCGATCTTGTCGATCGTATGGAGGTTTTCGGGGACGAGAGGCCGCTCTCCAGGGAGGCGGTGAACATTCATACCGTGCTCGACCATGTGAGGAGGATTGCGCTTGCCGGCTTCGCTAGGAACATCACAATCTCGCAAGTCTACGATCCAAGCCTGCCCGGCGTGCCGGGGAACCGCGATAAGCTTATTCAAGCTTTTCTCAATCTTGTGAAGAACAGCGCGGAGGCGATCGGCGATAGGCCGGATGGGCAAATCACCTTATCGACAGCGTTCCGGCCAGGCTTGCGCATGCGGCTCGCCAACTCGGACGCGAGCGTGGGGCTACCGCTTGAGATTTGCGTGTCCGACAATGGAGAGGGCGTGCCCGCCGACATGAAGCAAAGCCTTTTCGAGCCGTTTGTAACGTCCAAAACGAAGGGTTCAGGGCTTGGGCTCGCGCTCGTTGCAAAAATCATCCGCGATCATGGGGGAGTGATCGAATGCGAATCGCGCGAGCGCCACACAACGTTCCGCACGCTTTTGCCAATGTATCAGCCATCTCAACGTAAGACGGGAGCCGTGTAGCATGGGCCGCGGAAACGTTCTCATTGCCGACGACGACGCAGCGATCCGCACCGTCGTGAATCAGGCTCTCGCCAGAGCCGGCTACAGCGCGCGGGCGACAAGCAACGCGTCCACGCTTTGGAATTGGGTTGCCCAGGGCGAGGGCGACGTGGTCATCACCGATGTAATCATGCCGGACGAGAATGCGTTCGACCTCATTCCGCGCATCAAAAAGATCAGGCCGGAGTTGCCGATCATCGTGATGAGCGCGCAGAACACCTTCATGACGGCGATCACGGCGGCGGAGCGCGGCGCCTATGAATATCTGCCGAAGCCCTTCGACCTCAAGGAGCTGGTCGCCGTGGTGGGCCGCGCTCTAAGAGAACCGAAGAACGCGAAATCCTCCCTCCCCGCGGACGGCGAGAGCGATAATCTGCCGCTTATTGGGCGCTCGGCTTCTATGCAGGATGTCTATCGCGTCATGGCGCGGCTGATGCACACCGATCTTACCGTTCTAATCACCGGCGAGTCCGGCACGGGCAAGGAGCTCGTGGCGCGCGCGTTGCACGATTACGGACAGCGGCGCAAGGGGCCGTTTGTAGCGATCAACATGGCCGCCATTCCTCGCGAGCTTATCGAATCCGAGCTTTTCGGCCATGAAAAAGGTGCGTTTACCGGCGCCGCCGCGCGTTCGGTCGGGCGCTTCGAGCAGGCCGATGGCGGCACGCTCTTTCTCGACGAGATCGGCGACATGCCGATGGAGGCGCAAACGCGGCTGCTTCGGGTGCTGCAGGAAGGCGAGTATATGACGGTTGGCGGCCGCGTTCCGATCAAGACGGACGTGCGCATCGTCGCGGCAACGAACAAGAGCCTTGAAAATCAGATATCGCTCGGCCTTTTCCGCGAGGACCTTTATTACCGGCTGAATGTCGTTCCCCTCCGGATGCCTCCGCTCCGTGAGCGTCTCGACGACGTCCCCGACCTCGTCCGGCACTTCTTGAAGCTCGCCGAAAAGAGCGGACTGCCCCCGAAAACGCTCGGGCAAGAAGCTTTCGACCGGCTGAAGCGGCACGCCTGGCCGGGCAATGTGCGCGAGCTCGAAAATCTTGTCAGGCGCTTGAGCGCGCTCTATTCGCAGGAAACGATCTCCGCCGACATTGTGGATAACGAGCTTTCGTCGAGCTCCGGCCCAATCCCCGAGGCGCCGCCTGCCGGCAAGGCAAGGCTGAACGAATGGATGGAAGCTTATCTGTCCGAATATTTCGGCTCCTATGGGGATCAATTGCCGCCGCCAGGCCTCTACGACCGTATTCTTCGCGATGTGGAGGCACCGCTCATCACCGCGGCACTGACCGCAACGAGAGGGAATCAAATCAAGGCGGCGGAGCTGCTCGGCCTTAATCGCAATACGCTGCGCAAAAAGGTTCGCGAGCAGAAAATCCGGGTGGTACGTAGCACAATATGATTCGCGCTTTGCGGCTCGCGCCTGGCTCCCCTTGCATTTATGGGAGGATATTTGCGCTAGAAGTGGCGGCCAGATTCTCTATTTTATATCGGCGCTAAGCCGCCCCATCGTATGAAACGTTTTTGACACAGCACGTCACAATAAAATGTGCCTCTTGCGCCACAATTTGCCCAAACTCGCGAGACACTGATGCGGTCCGGCAACAGGGGCGAGGCACTTGCTTGAGCTATTTTAATAAGCAAGTAAGAGAACGTCTGGCGGAGCGAGCACTGACGCGGCTCGCAGACGCCAGGGGAGCGGCTAACGCTGCGCGCACCCTGGCCGCGCGCAGCGCTGGAGGGCTATACGGCCGGGCAAAGACATCGTCCGTCGCCGGCTGGTTCCGGCGGGCTGGCAAAGCTATCGTCGAAACCGCACGCGAGCGCTCCTTTCCCAAGGAACCCCGGTTTTGGATTAGTTTGGCGGTTGTCGTAGCCGCGCTTCTATCGAGCGTCGCCACCTTTCTGATTTTGAACGGTCTCACTTCGGTTACGCTGTCTAACAACGTCGTTCTGGAGACGCTCGGCATCAATGCCGCGTTCGTGCTTGCTCTCTCGTGCATCGTTGGCTTTCAAATCGTTAAACTGCTCAAGGCACGCAAAAGGCAGGCGGCTGGTGCCGGCCTTCATTTCCGGATCGCGGGCGTTTTCAGCCTCGTCGCGCTCTTTCCAGCGGTTCTTCTAGCGATTTTCGCAACCGTATCGATCGAGCGCACCTTCGACGCGTTTTTCTCCAATCACGTCAAGAGCATCGTGAAGAATTCGCTCGATGTTGCGCAGTCCTACGTACAGGAAAGCGGGCAAATGATCCGCTCCGATATGTCCGGTATCGCGCGCGAGGTCGAGCAAAACGCAAGCCTGTATCGCGAGGATAAGGCCGCCTTCGACCGGCTTTTTTCGGCCGTCGTCGTCCTTCGCGCCGTTCCATCTGCCTTCATCATCGACTCTGCGGGCAACGTTCTTTCTACCGCCATTCCCGACGGCCCAGCTTACCGCTCTCCTCCGGCTGAGGATATGGCCCGGGCAGCCGAGGGCCGCATTGTGCCCCTTAGCTGGGATTTGGCTAATGGCATCGCAGCCCTCAAGAAGCTCTCCGGGATCGACGGCGCCTATCTTTACGCCTTGCGGCCAGTCAATCCCAACGTGTTCCGGCTCTTGCAGCGGACGCAGTTCAACGTCATGCAATTCGCCCAGCTCGAGCGGGCCCGCGGACATATGCAATTCGATTTCGCGATGATGTACGTGCTATTGGCGCTGACGCTGCTGACCTCGGCCATTTGGACGGGACTGGTTTTCGCGAACCGCCTCGTCATGCCCATCCGCAAGCTCATCGGCGCTGCGCAAGAGGTTAGCCAAGGCAATCTCAACGTCCAGCTCGACGACGATTCTGCGCGCGACGACATCGGCCGGCTGGGCGCAACTTTCAAGAAAATGACGGTCGACCTCAAAACGCAGCGCGACGACATCATGAGTGCGAATGCCAAGCTCGATGAGCGCCGGCGCTTTATCGAAGCGGTTCTATCCGGGGTTACGGCCGGAGTGATCGGGCTCGACTCGTCGGGTTGCGTAACGCTCATAAACCGCTCCGCGCGTGAGCTCCTCAAGCTGAGGGAGGCAAAACTCATCGGCAAGCCCTTGAAGGCGGCCATCCCCGAATTTGCAGAGGTCATCGAGAAATCCCGCAGGCAAGGCCGTGCGAAGCCGGTGCAAAGTCAAATAACGGTCGTTCGCGAAAGCGGCGAGCGCAACTTCGCGGTGCAGGTTACGCGCGAGGAGGAGGATATCGCCGATCGCGGCGTGGTCGTCACCTTCGACGATGTGACGGAGCTTACGGTTGCCCAGCGAACCTCCGCATGGGCCGATGTCGCCCGCCGGATCGCTCACGAGATCAAGAATCCGCTGACGCCGATCCAGCTTTCTGCCGAGCGCATCCGCCGCAAATATGGGGACTCCATCAAGACGGACCGCGAGGTTTTCGACAAGTGCACCGATACCATTATCCGCCATGTTGGCGATATAGGCCGGATGGTCGATGAATTCTCCTCCTTCGCCCGCATGCCGCAGGCCGTGTTCGAAGAGCAAGACATCCGCGAGATCGTCCGCGAGGCCGTCATCCTATTCCAGATGAGCCGCCCCGAGTTCGAATATGAAATCGATGTCTTGAACGAGCCGCTGCTTGCGCTTTGCGACCGGCGGCTGTTGACCCAGGCGGTGACGAATCTCGTCAAGAACGCCAGCGAAGCGGTGGATGCCTATCAGCACGCGAACGGACAAGCGCCAGCGAAGGGCCGGGTGGTCATCCGGCTTCGCGCGAACGATCACCGGTTTGTGATCGGCGTGATCGATAACGGCTGTGGGCTGCCGAAGGAAAACCGGCACCGGCTTGTTGAGCCCTATGTCACAACCCGGCAAAAAGGAACGGGGCTCGGCCTTGCCATTGTGCAGAGGATCACAGAACAGCATGGCGGCGTGCTTGAGCTCGAGGACGCGCCGTCGGACGAAGGCTACACACATGGTGCCTGGATAAGAATGTCGATTCCGATTTCGCTCGCTGCGGACGAGCTGGAAGCGGAAAAGGACGAAACGAAGCCGAACGGCAAGGAGCGAGCGAACGCGTCTGAGGCGCCGGCCACGCGCGGGAAAGAGGGAGTAAGCCATGGCGTCTGACATTTTGATTGTCGACGACGAAGCCGATATTCGAGAACTCGTCTCGGGCATTCTTGAAGACGAAGGTCATAAGACGAGGCTTGCGAAGGATAGCGACGAAGCGCTGCGCGCAATCGAAGAAAGGCGCCCCTCGCTCGTCATTCTCGACATTTGGCTGCAGGGTTCGAAACTTGATGGGCTCGACGTGCTCGCACGCGCGAAAAAGGCGCACCCGGAGCTGCCGATCGTCATTATCAGCGGCCACGGCAACATCGAAACGGCCGTCACCGCGATCAAGCGCGGCGCCTACGATTACATCGAGAAGCCTTTCAAAGCCGACCGCCTCGTGCTCGTTACAGCGCGCGCACTTGAAACCTCGAAACTGCGCCGGGAGAATAAAGAGCTTAAAGAGAGGAGCTATTACAGCTCCGATCTTATCGGCAAGTCGCCGGTGATGAACCACCTGCGCCAGAGCATTCAAAAGGTGGCACCAACCAACAGCCGCGTGATGATTACGGGCCCCCAAGGCTCCGGCAAGGAGCTCGCAGCGCGCTATCTTCATGCGAGTTCACAGCGTGCAAACGGCCCGTTCGTCGCGGTGAACGCGGCTTCGATGGCGCCGGACCGGGTCGAAATGGAGTTTTTCGGCGTCGAGGAGACCGGCCAAACTGCACGCAAGGTCGGCGCGCTTGAGGAGGCACATAACGGCACGCTTTACATCGACGAGGTCGCGGACATGCCCGTGGATACCCAGGGCAAGCTGCTGCGCGTTCTTGTCGAGCAGAAGTTTCAGCGCGTCGGCGGCGGCCCGAAAGTGGCGGTAGACGTGCGCATCGTTTCCTCCACCAGCCGCGATCTGGAACGCGATATGGCTGCCGGGCGGTTCCGGCAAGACCTCTTCCACCGGCTTAATGTTGTGCCGCTCAAAGTGCCCTCTCTGGTGGAACGGCGCGAGGATATCCCCGAGCTCGTCGACCATTTCGTCAAGCAAATCGCGACCTCCTCCGGCCTGCCACCGCGGGTAATCGGCGACGATGCCATGGCTGTTCTGCAGTCCCACGAATGGCCGGGCAACGTGCGTCAGCTGCGCAACATCGTCGAGCGCGTCATGATCATGTCCAATGGCGAGCCCGACGCTGTGATCACGGCCGATATGCTGCCGGACGACATAGGAGCCAACGTCCCTTTATCGTCAAACGGCTCGGGGGGTGAGCACCTCATGTCGCTCCCGCTCCGTGATGCGCGTGAGATTTTCGAGCGGGAATATCTCATGGCGCAAATCAACCGTTTCGGCGGCAACATTTCCCGCACAGCGGAGTTCGTCGGCATGGAGCGTTCGGCGCTGCACCGCAAACTCAGGGCGCTTGGGGTGAATTCCAACGAAAGGACGGGGGATCTGCGCCATTAGTCTTGCGGCCGGCCTGCGCTTTCAGGCAGATTGGCAGCGCTTGACCGGAACGAAGACAGAGGCTTGGCATGGCGCGGGTAGTTTACGTCAACGGGGTCTACGCGCCTTACGCGGAAGCGGCCGTGCATGTCGAGGACAGGGGCTTCCAATTCGCCGATGGCGTATATGAGGTCTGCGAGGTCCGCGATGGGTGCCTTGTGGACGAGCGCAGGCACATGCTCCGCCTTAGGCGCTCTCTGTCGGAGCTCGGCATGGCCGAGCCGATGGACGTGAGGGCGCTCGGGACCGTCTTAAGGGAGACCGTCCGCCGCAACCGGGTGAGAAACGGCATCGTTTATCTTCAAGTGACGCGCGGTGTCGCGCGGCGCGATTTCGCGTTTCCGGCTGCGGATGTAGCGCCGGGCGTCGTTTGTTTCGCGCGCTCCCTGTCCCGGGCGAAAGGCGAGAAAAGAGCTGCCGCCGGCATATCTGTAATAACGCTCCCGGACATCCGCTGGAGCCGCGTCGACATCAAGACGACCGGGCTTCTGGCGCAATCTCTCGCGCGTCAGCAGGCCAGAGAAGCAGGCGCCGATGAGGCTTGGCTGGTGGACAAGGATGGGTTCGTAACCGAGGGCGCATCCTGCAATTCTTGGATTGTAACGGATTCTGGCGTGCTGGTGACGCGTCCTGCAGATTCTGGTATCCTGCGCGGCGTTACGCGGGAGGTGGCCATGGAAACCGCGCGCCGGAACGGTCTTTCTTATGAGGAGAGGCCCTTCACGGCCGGCGAGGCAAAAGCGGCGCGCGAGGCTTTTCAGACCTCGGCCTCAGGGCTCGTCATGCCGGTCGTGAAAATAGACGGCCATCCGATCGGAAGCGGCAAGCCCGGCGAAATCGCGACAGGATTGCGGCGCGCATATCACACAGTGGCCGAAATCTCGTCACCTCACAGGCTTTTAACATTAACGGCGTAGTACCAGGTTAAGAAAGAGTATCGCGTGCTGCTGCCCGGCGCGCCCGGCGGCGCGGGGGCACAGCAAGGTTAGGAGAGATTTGAAGCGCGATAACATGGGTTTAGGACAAGCGGCCACGAGTGCCGCGCTAAAAGAACGGACAGATCATGGCTGCGGACAAGCAACAGAACTTACAAGACGCATTTCTCAATCACGTACGAAAGAGTAAAACGCCTCTCACGATTTTCCTCGTCAACGGTGTGAAGCTGCAGGGCATTGTTACCTGGTTCGATAACTTTTGCGTTCTACTCCGGCGCGATGGACATTCGCAACTCGTCTATAAGCATGCGATCTCGACAATAATGCCGGGCGGACCTATTTCTTTCTTGGACGGAGATCAGGACGGAGAGCGTTAGCACCGTTGAAAAAGCTCGATGCGCAAGAGCGCGCTGCTCGTGGCAGCCACAAAAGGGCGGGCACGCTACCGCCCCCATCGAAAAACGAGGCGGTGCGCGCCGTAGTGGCCGTTCCCATCCGGAAAACCGGGGAGCCGCAGCTGGTCCAGGCCTCTGCGGGAGGTTTTCTCACGCCATCTGAGCGTGTCGCGGAGGCGGCGGGTCTCGCCGAAGCGATCGGCCTCGATGTCTGCTTTGCCGGGACGGTTCCGCTTCCCCAGATGCGGCCCGCAACCTTGCTTGGGGCCGGCAAGGTCGAGGAAATCGGCGCTATCGTGCAGGCGGAGGACGCCGCGGTCGTCATCGTCGATCATGCGCTCTCGCCGATCCAGCAGCGGAATTTGGAGAGGGCTTGGAATGCCAAGGTCCTCGACCGGACCGGACTGATTCTCGAAATCTTCGCGGACCGGGCGCGGAGCAAAGAGGGCCGCTTGCAGGTGGAGCTAGCGCGGCTGACCTATCAGAAAAGCCGGCTTGTGCGCTCTTGGACACATTTGGAGCGGCAGCGCGGCGGCTTCGGCTTTCTCGGCGGTCCCGGCGAGACGCAGATCGAGGCGGACAGGCGCGCGATCGGCGAACGTATCGACGCAATCAAGAACGAGCTTGGCGTTGTCGAGCGCACGCGCCGGCTTCACCGCAAGCGCAGAAAGCTGACGCAGCAGCAGACCGTCTCGCTCGTGGGTTATACGAACGCCGGAAAGTCATCGCTTTTCAATGCGTTTTCGGGGGCTGGCGTGCTCGCCGAGGATCGGCTGTTCGCGACCCTCGATCCGACGCTTCGCTGCGTGAAGTATCCGGAAGGCGGAGCCTTCATCCTCTCCGATACGGTGGGCTTCGTCTCGGAATTGCCAACGCAGCTTATCGCCGCTTTCCGGTCGACGCTCGAGGAAATCCTCGAAGCCGATTTGATTTTGCACGTGCGCGATATCGCCTCGCCGGCCTCAGAGGCCCAACGTACCGAGGTGGTGCGGGTTTTGGCCGAGATCGGTATCGACGCGCAAGAGCAGGCAAAGCGCGTGATCGAGGTTTGGAACAAGGCCGATCTCTTGCCCGCCGAGGAGCGTGAGCGGCTTGCCAAGCGGGCAGGCCAGCACTCCGCCGTACTCGTTTCAGCGACCGCAGGGGAGGGCGTTGCCGAGCTTTCCGCGCTCATACGGCGCCGCCTTCAGAAGCAGACCTGCACGCGCACGGTGGTCGTGGATGGCGCCAACGGCCAGCTCATCCATTGGCTTTACGAGCACACCGAAATTCTCGACCGGCACGACTATCACGACGGGAGCTTGCATTTCGAGGTGCGCGTAGCCTCCGAGCGCGAACGCGATCTCGACCGGCATCTGCGCCGGCCGCAACATTAGCCTTCGGCTCTCGCGTTATTCGCCGGCTTCGCGTTCGGCTGCTTTCGCGCGATCCCAAAAGACTTGCATCTCGTCGAGCGTCATGTCCTTCAGCTCGCGGCCGCTCGCCTTTGCACCGGCCTCCAGGACTTCCATGCGCCGGACGAATTTCGAGTTTGCAGCGCGTAAGGCCGATTCGGCGTCGATCCCAAGCCGCATCCCGAGATTGACGAGCACGAACATCAGGTCCCCGAATTCCTCGAACTGACGCTTGTCCTTCGCAGGGCCTGCTGGGGCGGCGATTTCTGCGCGCAGCTCGGCCAGTTCCTCGTCGACCTTGTCGAGGATAGGCTCGACGGACGGCCAATCGAAGCCAGTGCTTCGGGCACGGCGCTGCAATTTTGCGCTTCTGAGAAGCGGCGGAAGACCCGCCGGAATACCGTCGAAAAGCCCGGTCCCGGCGTTTGCGACTTTCTCGTTCCGCTCCGCTTGCTTGATCGCCTCCCATTGACCCGGAGCCGCGCCGGTTTTTTCCTCCGCAAACACATGCGGGTGCCGCCGGATCATTTTGCTGCAAATGGCCTCGGCGACGCCGGCGAAAGCGAAGTGGCCCGCTTCCTCGGCCATACGCGCGTGATACACGACTTGCAGCAAAAGGTCGCCGAGCTCGTCCTTGAGGTCGTCCATATCGCCACGGCCGATCGCTTCGGCGACTTCATAGGCTTCTTCGATGGTGTACGGCGCGATGGTCGCGAAGGTTTGTTCGCGGTCCCAAGGGCAGCCATGCTCGGGATCGCGCAGACGCGCCATGATATCCAGCAGACGCTCTAATTCCGAGGCTGCGCTACCATCTGCACTCGTATGCGGGTTTCCAGAGGTAGGCTTCGATTTTCGCTCGCAACTCATTCTTTCAATTCCCGCCGCAAAATGGCCTAAAGGGCTTGTTGTTTGCATTGCTGTGCACGGTTTAGCCCGCGCTCGCGGACCCGAGCGACTATAGCCACGTGACCGCCTTCGGCGATAGCCTTTCCGATAACGGCAATTTCGCGCGCGATCCCCCTAGAATTCTAACTATCGCGCCGTTTTTGCCCGGATACTACCACGGCGAAAACGGACACCTGCTGGCCGCCGCGGCCAAGACCACGAAGATCGACGCCGCAGCCAAGCCGTTACGAAGTCTCCTCGGAGTTTAAGCTCGCGCCCGCAGAACCCTGAACGGCGCTGGGACCGGCAGAAACTTCCACAGATCGTTATTTTCCATCGCCATCGCGCGCGGCGTTGACCGTTAGGGGCAAATCATCTTACGATCTTCAGTTCTGGGGCGGGGTGCCCCCACGGCTAAAGTCATGCGCCTTCTATTCTATATATACGCACTGCTTTCCGCGGCTCTCAAGGCGCCGGGAGTTCTTCCTCTTGGCATGCCGCCCAATCTCCAGCCCGATACTCATGGCCGAGGCAGGCATACGGCCGCAGGCTGGCTTGCACCTCCAAAATACCGAACGCCGGTGCCCCTTAGGACCTGTCCTCAGGCTTCATCTTCTTTTTCGCGCTACTGCCTGAGACCTCACGCCCAGGGGCCTCCTTGAGCGATCTTCCTAGAGGAAAGAAGTGGCAGGCTCGGTAAAACGGTCCCTTTTCCACAGCTTTCCAACACGCGGCCGGGTGCCAGGCTGAATACCGGGCTGGGCTGCGTTGTCCGCATCCGGGGAATCGGCATCGCGTGGGCATTCTGATTCCAGGTTCGCGGCTTTCCGGATGAAAAAAGGCCGTAATGGCCTCTCATCCCATTAAACAAAGAATTTGGAGCCGTCTTTAGCTCGATAAAACGGGCGCGTTGGCGGCTGTGCGTGTAAACCGGCGCCTGGATATGGCGCGTGTGGCGGTGAGTGTGAGGTTGTGTACACGCGATTAGCCTGTCTGGCCTTAATAAACCCGCCCAAGCGCACTGTAAGGGATTGGAAAAGCTGCCTTTTATCTGCAACGGGGATTTCCGGCCCGTGCGCGCATCCCGGCAGTGGTTTACAGGCAGTCCAGCTGTTCATAGCGGCTCATGCGCCGGCCGCGTTCGCCAGAAACGCGTTTAAACTTTGCGCAAGTCACATTCCGCTCGCAGCATCGCGATTCGCATAAGATGCATTATGGAAACTTTGTGCCCGGGGAGCGCAGATCAAGACTCGTGGAATTTCTCGCAGAAGCGGTCGAGCAAGCGCACGCCGTATCCGGAACCCCAGCTGTGGTTGATGTCTGTCGCCGGCGATGCCATCGCGGTGCCCGCGATATCCAAGTGCGCCCAGATCGTGCCGGAGTTGACGAAGCGCTGTAAAAACTGGGCAGCTGTAATAGAACCTGCATCGCGGCCGCCGATATTCTTCACATCGGCAAGCTTAGAATCGATAGCCTTGTTGTATTTCTTGG
Source organism: Rhodomicrobium sp. (assembly GCA_052144215.1). GTDB lineage: Bacteria > Pseudomonadota > Alphaproteobacteria > Rhizobiales > Rhodomicrobiaceae > Rhodomicrobium. The sequence continues at coordinate 41,675 of JBKQQS010000117.1, read as the reverse complement.
AAAGCGGCAGGCGCCAGGCTGTCTCGCCGGTATCGAGACCGGCCTCGGTAATCTGCGATGCGAGGGCGTCGTCATTCGAAAATAGGCCCGCATTCTCCTTGCCGAGCGCCACCAAGATCGCGCCGGTAAGTGTCGCCAGCGTGACGATCAGCTTCGGCTCGAGATGGGTCTGCGCATACCAGAGCAGATCGGCCAGCACCAGCCGCCCTTCCGCGTCGGTATTAAGGATTTCAATGGTTTGGCCCGACGCCGAGGTAACAATGTCGCCCGGCCGGATCGCAGTCCCGCTTGGCATGTTTTCAACCAAGCCGACTAGGCCGGCGGCGCGGACAGGCGCTTTTCTGCGCGCCAGGGCGAGCATCGCGCCAGCCACGGCTGCCGCTCCAGCCATGTCGCCCTTCATGTCCTCCATGCCCTGGGCAGGCTTGATAGAAATCCCGCCAGTGTCGAAGCAGACGCCTTTGCCTACAAAAACGAGACTGCGCTGACGGGCGCCTGTACGCGCCGTACCATCCCAACGCAGGATGACGGCGGAGGAAGGCTGCGCGCTGCCCTGCCCGACCGCTAAAAGCGCGTTCATTCCGAGCGACTTGAGTGCGCGCTCGTCGAGCACCTCTACCTCCAGCCCTTCCGCTTCCAGCGCGCGTAGCCGGCCGGTAAATTCGGGCGGGGTGAGCACATTGGCCGGCTCGTTCACGAGGTCGCGCGCGAGATAAAGTCCCTCCGAAACAGCGGTATATTTTTCAAAAGCCTGCGCGAGCCCCTCACCCCACTCAGAAAATACGGTCAGACTTGGCGTTGTGCCGCCGTTTTCTTGAGCGCCGGGCTCGCCTTCAGCACTGGCCAGAGTCCTGGATTTGTATTTTTTGAACGCATAGCTTCTCAATCCATACCCGAAGGCAAAAGCAAGAGCCGCCTCTCCGGTAAGCGTTTCGAGGCCAGAAAAGAATATATCGGCTTGGCCCGTCTTTGCCGGCATCTTGCCGCGAACAGCGCCGCCGATGTCCATCCATTCGCGCGCATTCAGGGACTTGAGGTCACCGGCTCCAACAATCAGTACCCGTCCAGCAGCAAGGCCGTACGGCGCCAGAATCTCGATGACGCTTTTTCTCTTGCCCTTGAAGGCGCTAACTTGGATCGCCTTCGCTATCGTGCCCCCGGACGCCGCGTCGAGCTTTTGAAGGTGAGCCGGAACGCCCTCGCCTTCGCCCGCGAAGTAAACTACGGTTCCAGCCCGTGGCTCGGCGGACAAAGAGGTGAAGGAGATGCTGGGAAGCTGTGTCATGGCGATTTGAGTGCAGCCATATGGCGGTGGCGTGATTGATATGGGGAATGGCAGCCTACAGGAAAGCCCTGCCATTGCAAAGGCTGGCCTCCTGGGGAAAAAGGCGGAAATTCGCCATGAATGCATGAAAGCTGCAAGGAGCGCCGGAGCCGTGCAGACCTGCGGCCCGGATGGAGTGCAACAGTATGCTGATCGCGCGCTACATTTTCCGTCAAACAGCGTCCGCGCTGATTATGATCCTGGTTTCGCTGACGCTTATAGTCTGGCTTACCTCCGTGCTGCGGCAAATCGGGCTCTTAACGTCGGAGGGCCAGACTTTCATTCTTTTTCTCAAGATTACGGCGCTGACCATTCCGAATCTTATCGTCACGGTGGCTCCCATAGCATTCTTGATCGCCTGCCTGCACACCTTGAATCGCCTAAACGGGGATAGCGAGCTGATTGTGCTATCGGCATCGGGTTCCTCCCCGTGGCGGCTTCTCGTACCCTATTTCACGCTCGCAACGATCGTGGCCGTAGCAGTGCTCGGCGCCAACATTTTCATATTGCCGGGCGCGGCACGGCTGCTGCAGGACTATGTTTCGCAAGTGCGGGCGGATTTCCTCTCTCAAGTCCTTCAGGCCGGCGAATTTTCCGATCTTGAGCCAGGGCTTACGATTCACATGCGCGACAAAGCCGCGGACGGCAGCCTCCTCGGCGTGGTCGTTCACGACGGGCGCGACAAAAAGGCGATCAATACGATCATCGCAGAGCGAGGCGAGGTCTCGAACGAGGGCAGCCGCGCGCAAATGGACCTTTACGACGGCCAGATACTCAGGCAGCAGGAAGACAAGACAAACGTGCAATTTATCAACTTCAAAACCTATTCCTTCGATATGGGGGATTTTTCGGCTAAAAGCGGGAGGCGGGAACGCAAAGTGCAGGAGCGGGACCTGATTGAGCTTCTCCAGCCGGACAAGGAGAGCGCATATTATAAAGCGAATGAGGCCGCCATCAGGTCCGAGATTCATCAGCGGCTTTCGACACCGATATATTCATTCGTGTACGCCTTTCTTGCGGTGCTCTATCTCGGCCGCCCGCGTACGACGCGCGAAGGCCGCGCGAGCATCTTATTCACAGCCTTCATGATTGGAGCCGCGCTCCTGGCACTGGGGATCGCAGGTGTCAATATCGTCGGCAAAAAGCTATGGGCGCTCTCTCTCATTTACGGAGCGCCCGGTGCGGTGATTTTACTTAGCATCATAATGTTGCGCCTCAATATCCATGCGCCGGCGTTCGCCGCTCCCAGTTTGCGCATTCCCTTAGCTCTGCGTCTGGCCCGCGCCAGGCGTCCAGCTGGAGGCGCCGCATGACGACCTTCTCGACTCTCGGGCGCTACATGGCGAACCGCTTTCTTATGACAATACTGAGCGTGTTCTTATTAATGCTGCTTTTGATCTTCTTCATAGACTTTGTTGAGGTTTTGCGGACCGGTGCGAACCGGGAAAACGCGACCGCAGGGTTGCTCGCGCTGATTGCCTTTTTGCGTGTCCCGATTTTTGCCGAACTGGCGCTTCCCTTCGCGGTGCTCATCGGAACTATAGGCGGATTTTTGAGCTTGAGCCGCAGTTCCGAGCTAACCATTGTCCGGGCCGCGGGGCTTTCAGTGTGGCAATTCCTGCAGCCTGCCCTTTTTGTTGCGTTCATGTTGGGGATTTTTGCTGTCACCATCTACAATCCACTCGCGTCGGCCATGAAAGCGCAATCGGAGCGGATGCAGACTGAGCTATTTAACACCCAAAAGACCTTCGGCACCGGTTCCGGGACCGGCTCTTGGCTGAAGCAGGAGGGGCAAGATGGCCCGACAATCCTCCACGCGAAAACGTCTGCAAACAGGGGGCTTACGCTCGGCGGAGTAACCCTGTTGCAATTTGACCTCAACAATAGATTTTATGAGGAGGTGCAAGCTAACAAGGCGGAACTGCGGCAAGGGTATTGGCAGCTTGAAAATGCGGTCGTACAGAGTTCTGGAAGGGCGCCTCAGCGCTACGATGAGTATTATATCAGCACGTATCTCAGTCCTGCACAGATCATGGATAGCCTAGGTTCCATAGAAACACTGTCCTTTTGGCAGCTTCCAGGTTTTATCGACTTTGCCAAAAAGGCCGGTATTCCGGCCGGCCGTTATGAACTGCAATACCAGCTGTTTATTGTGCGCCCTATCTTAATGGCCGCGATGGTGCTTATCGCTGCAACCAGCTCACTGAAAGCCTTCCGTTTTGGCAAAATTCAAACTATGGTTCTGACGGGGTTAAGTGGGGGGTTTGGCTTTTTCATCTTTTCGGAATTCTCGCGGAAGGTCGGTGCTTCGGGTTTGGTCCCTGTGGCTGTCGCGGCGTGGGGACCGCCGCTCATTGCCTTCCTTCTTTCGGCCAGCGTTCTTCTACACCAAGAGGATGGCTAGAGAGCCACGGATGAGATGCCAATGGATTTGAGAGTGGCGGGCGGCTGCATGGATACGCGAGCACATGCTTAGCAGAGTTCTCATAGCGCTTCTGGCGGGGCTGCCGTGCGTGGCTGGTCAGGCTGCTGCACAGCAGCAGGCCAGCGCCCAGCAGGCCCCTGGCGAGACAACCGTCGCTAAGCAGGTTTCGCCGAGCAAGGCCTCGCCTCTCCTGCTGCAGGCGGACGACCTGATCTACGACAACCGGAACAATCGGGTCATCGCCCGCGGCAATGTCGAAATTTATCAGGACGATAACGTTCTTCTCGCTGATGAGGTCATTTACGATAAAACAGCGAACACGCTAACCGCGATGGGCAATGTCCGCCTTAAGGAGTCGGATGGCTCGGTGGTGAACGCGGAACGGCTGACCTTGAGGAGCAATTTCCGGGACGGGTTCGTCCGGTCCCTCCGCGCATTGACGCAAGACGATACGCGCGTCGCAGCCGCAAACGCCTACAAAAAAGATAATCAGACCATCTACGAGAAGGGCGTAATAACGTCCTGCAAGCCGTGCGAGGAGCACCCGGAGCAGGCGCCGATTTGGCGCGTCAAGGCGACTCGCATAATCCAAGATAAGGACGACCATAATTTCTATTATGAGAACGCCCAGTTCGAAGTTTACGGCATTCCGGTAGCGTGGGTTCCTTATTTCTATACTCCCGATAACACAGTGAAGCAGCGTTCGGGGTTCCTGACGCCCACATATTCTTACAACTCGTCGACCTTGGGATATGCGGTCGCAATTCCCTATTATTACGCCATATCGCCTAACTACGACCTGACGCTGACGCCGGAATTCACCACTCAGGCCGGCTATCTTATGCAGGCGGATTGGCGCCAAAAGCTTTGGAACGGTGCCTACGAAGTTAAGCTCGCCGGCGCCTATAACCAAAACTCGGATGACTTTTGGGGCGACAGGAACTGGCGCGGCAGCGTCGAAACGAAAGGCGACTTCGAGCTCAATAAATATTGGCATTTCGGCTGGAATGCCATTGTTGAGAGCGACGATACGTTCCGCCGGTTCTACGGTCTCGATAGCATCTATGCCACAGAACGCGTGTCTACGATTTACCTCACCGGCATGATGGACCGAAATTACTTTAATATGTCAGTCAACCGGTATGGAAACTTGTTGGGCGATACCTACGACGTCTCGACCAATACGTATGTGAAGGGGGTAACTGCCACCTCCTATCCCAGTGTCGATTACAATTATATTCATAACAAACCGGTATTCGGCGGGGAATTCAGTTTCGACGTCAATGCGCTGGCGCTCTCGATCAATGATCCGGCCAACCAGATCAAGATCCCCAACTTGCCCAACGTCACCCAGGGGACGACGGACCACGTCGCTACCGACGTCCAGTGGCGCCGGACCCTTAAGGACGATTTGGGGCAGGTTTATACGCCCTTCGTGTTCGGCCGCGCGGATGTCTATAACGTCTCTAGCTTCCAAGATATAAACGGCAATAGCGGCCAGGCCGAAGCGTTCACGCGGCAGATGATTGGAGCGGGCCTCGATTACCGTTACCCGTTCACCGCCAATTCGGGCGGCCTCACTCAGGTGATCGAACCTGTCGCCCAAATCATCGCGCGTGGCGGTCAGGCAAACAACGGCATGGTGCCCAACACAGATGCGCAAAGCCTTGTCTTCGACGACACGCTGCTGTTCGATATCAATAAGTTCTCTGGCTACGATCAGATCGAAACCGGAACCCGGACGAATTTCGGCGTTCAGTACACGATGCAGGCGAACAACGGCTTAAGCATCCGTGCCGTCGGCGGCGAAAGCATTCAGCTTGCGGGCCAGAATCCGTATGAAATGTATTACGGCTCCGGCCTTGAGACGGCGCGCTCCGATTACGTCTTGGGAACCTATGCCGATTACAAGAACCTGTTTCGTGTCTCTGCGAAGTTTCGCTTCAACGAAGCGGACCTCAGCCTCGACGATCAGGCTTATACCATTCAGACCAAGCTTGGCTTCCTGCAAACTGGGGTAAGCTACGAATCGGTTGCAGCCGAGCCCGCGTTAGGCTTCCCGCAAGCCCGGCAAGAAGTATCCGGGTTCGGTGCCCTCAAGGTAACCGACGAATGGTCCGTATTCGGCGATATGCGGTACGACCTTGCGCTCGGGCAGTGGATACGCAATAGCGCAGGTATTCAATACACCGATGAATGCGTTATCTATTCTATTGCCTATCAGCAGACCTACGTTCAGATCCAGGATATCAAACCAGACACTTCGGTCGTGCTCCGCATCGGCATAAAGGGCTTCGGGCAGCAAACGGCGCCGAGTTCGATCTACGATATTTCGCCTGAAGCCGCGGCATTCCGCTAACGTTCCCGGCTGTGCTTACTCTGTGGACGTTTCTCCCGGTTAATGACAAAGCGGATTCCAAATGTATGAATAAGGCGAATGGCAAACTGTTGCCGCAAACCCAGGCCAAATTGCTTCTATGAAAATTGCCTCGATTAGCTACATAATTGGTTTAACGCTTGCTACCCTTGTTCTGGTACCACGCGTGACCAACGCTCAAAATATTATCGTGCTCGTAAACGACGAGCCGATAACGTCTTTCGACGTTGCACAGCGAATGCGCTGGATGGCCCGCACAAGCGGCTTCGGCGAACGCATGAAAGCATACCTGACCGGCGACACCGTCAATCAGCGGTTCCGGCAAATGATGATGGCTGCTCAGCCGCACTCCCAGGCCGAGGCCCAGCAGGCAGCCGAGCGCATCAAAAAGGAGCTTATCGAGGACGCCAAACGCCGCGTGCTTGCCGAAGGCGGAGGTGCCTCCCGCAAAGCAGTTATCGACGTCTTGGTCGAGGAAAAAATAAAACTGCAGGCCGCCAAAAAGTTAGAGATCAAAATTACCGACAAGGAAGTCGAGGAAAACCTTGCGCAGCGCGCCGGCGGGGAAGGCGACACAAAAAAGGCGAAGCTTGAAGAGTTTTACCAGCAGTTCGAAAGAGATGGCGTAAGCCGCAAGACAATACAGGAGATCTTCCGGGTGCAGCTCGCCTGGCGCGACGTGATCCGTAAGAAGTTCGGGCCGAGGATCGCTTCGGTGATGGCGGCTACCCCCGATGACAGCCCGAAGTCAGCTGAAAACGATATACAATACGACGTAAGAATTCTTAGGCTGGAGGTTAAGAGTACGTCCGATCAGAAAGCCATCGGCGAGCGCATGATCGAGGCGGAAAATCTGAAAAACAAATTCCGCTCTTGCACCGATCTGCCCAATGAGGCGAAGCTAGTCGCCGGTGCCACTGTAAAATCGATCGACAAGGCAAAGCTTTCGTCCTTTCCAAGGGACATTCAGCCCCTTATTTCTAAGGTCGAAGAGGGCCAGATGACGCCTCCAGTCCTGATCGGCGACGCGGTGGAATCTTATGCCGTATGCCGGAAGACGGCTATTGGGAAGCCCAACGCGGCGGCGGAGCAAAAGGCGGATCCGCGGATGGTAGAATATGAGCGGTTTTCTCGCGGCTATCTGCAGGAGTTGAAGCAGAAGGCGTCTATCGATTACCGGGGATCGTAGCCTGGAAAGAATGCACACCGCCGGCGTTGAAGCTTTGCCGCGGGCTGCGGCCGATGCGCCGCTCGCCGTCACTATGGGCGACCCCGCCGGAATCGGTCCAGACATTGCGCTGGCGGCTTGGCTTTTGCGTAAGAAGTGCGGCTGTCCCGCCTTCTTCGTGATCGGCGACATAAGCCATTTTGAGAGCAGAGCAGCAATCCTGCCAGCCGGCAGCGAATTCAAACTCGCTTCGATCGCTCAACCTGAAGAGGCCGGCGCGGCTTTCGCGACCGCCCTGCCCGTACTAGCCCTGCAAAGCCCCCTTGGCTCCGTGGTTCCCGGCAAGCCCGATGCCGCACATGCAGCCGCCGTCGTCGCATCCATAGAAGATGCGGTGGCGATGACTGTTGCGGGGCGCGCTTGCGCAGTCGTAACCGCCCCAATTGCGAAACATGTGCTCCTGCAGCAGGGGTTCCCGTACGCGGGCCATACGGAGTTCCTTGCCAAGCTTGCCGAACGCCACGGCTTTCCTGGTACCTTTCCGGTGATGCTCATGGCGTCTCCGCGGCTTATGGCCGTTCCCGTAACCGTGCACATCGCGCTGAAGGACGTTCCCGCTGCACTATCCGAGGACCGGCTCGTTCGTACCGCAGAGATCGCAGCTGACGCACTTACACGCTACTTTTCGATAGAAAAGCCACGGCTGGCGATCTGCGGCTTAAACCCGCATGCGGGCGAACGGGGAGAACTCGGCCGTGAGGAGATCGATATCATCGCTCCCGCCATCAGTGCGATGCAATCCCGCGGCATCGACGCTTTCGGCCCCCTGCCCGCAGACACGCTTTTTCATGAGGCCGCACGCAAAACCTACGATGCCGTGCTCGCAATGTACCACGACCAGGCGTTGATCCCATTTAAGGTTCTATCCTTCGAGGATGGGGTGAACGTCACCCTGGGGCTCCCATTTATCCGCACCTCGCCCGATCACGGCACGGCCTTTGCTCTGGCAGGTACCGGCAGAGCCGATCCGTCGAGCTTCATCGCGGCTCTTCGCCTCGCAGAGCGCATGCATAAAGCCGCATCGGCCGCGTTCAATTCGCCGCGGCCATGATAGAGCCGGACCCAATCGCGTCCCTTCCGCCGCTGCGCGAAGCGATCAAGGAGGCGGGGCTATCCGCAAAAAAATCGCTCGGTCAGAATTTTATTCTCGACCTTAATATTACCCGGCGCATAGCGCGGGCGGCGGGCCCTCTCGAAAAGGTTGCAGTTCTGGAAATTGGACCAGGACCAGGCGGGCTAACTCGCGCGCTGTTGCTCGAAGGTGCTGCCAAAGTGGTCGCAATCGAGCGGGACGAGCGCTTCCGGCCAATCCTCGCCGAGATCGAACGGCGGAGCCAGGGGAGGTTTTCTCCGCTTTTCCTCGACGCGCTCGAGGCCGACTATAACGCGCTGGCCGCTGAGACCGGGGTCGGCCGCGTCGCCGCAAATCTCCCTTACAACATCGCCACCCCCCTCATCGTAGGCTGGCTCACAGATGAGCGCTGGCCGCCTTGGTTCGACAAGCTCACGGTCATGGTTCAGCGCGAGGTTGCCGAACGTCTCGTCGCAGAGACCGGTAGCGGCGAGTTTGGCAGGCTCGCGGTGCTAGCCCAATATCGCGCGCAGCCCCGCATTTTATTCACTCTTCCGCCAAGCGTGTTCGTGCCGCCGCCCAAAGTGGCTTCCGCGCTGGTCGAGTTGGTACCCCGGCCTCTTGGCCCAGGCTCCGTGCCGGTTGCGTTTCTCGAAAAGGTCACCGCAGCCGCATTCGGTCAGCGGCGCAAGATGCTGCGGTCCAGCCTCGCTTCCCTCGGCGTGGATACGGCGGCGCTTCTACGCGATGCCGGCATCGATCCGGCGAACCGCGCGGAGCAGCTTCCCGTTGCAGACTTCGTCACACTCGCACAATGTCTCCGGACGCAGCTGGAGCACCGGCTCAAGCTTCGCTAGCCTTGAATTTCGAAACGAAATCGGCGAGCCCGCGCTGGCGGTGCCGCTTGTGACGCTCTGCCGTGAGGATAGCTCGAAGGGCGTTGAGGCTTTCCTCGATTTCACGGTTTACGATCACGTAATCATATTCGGCCCAGTGCGAGATTTCATTCGCAGCAGCCTTGAGCCTGCCCTCGATCACGGGTTTGGCATCGGTTCCGCGCCCATAAATGCGCCTCGAAAGCTCCTCTGGGGAAGGCGGCAAGATGAAGACCCGCACCGTGTCGTCCGGCAGAAGCGAGGCTATCGCCGCCGCTCCCTGCCAATCGATGTCGAAGAGGATATCCTTGCCGTCTGCGAGTGCCTGCTTAACCGGTTGCGCTGGAGTGCCATAAAGATTGCCGAACACCTCTGCCGATTCGAGAAGCTCACCGGCGCGGCGCATTGTCTCGAACCTCTCCTTAGAGACGAAGAAATAGTCTACACCATCGGCTTCCTGTTCGCGCGGCCGACGCGTTGTAGCGGAGATGGAATGGGCCAGGAGAGGCTCGGACTTGAGCAGAAGACGCGCAAGCGTCGTCTTGCCGCCGCCCGAGGGGGACGACAGGATCAAGCAAACTCCGCGCCTCGCGGGCAAACAAGCGGCGTCACTCATGCCAGTCTTTCAAAAGAAGTAATTTGCATTCACGTCCGGCGCGCTCTGAAGGAAACGGCAATCACACAAGCTGTCTTGTTTCAGCGTTCCGGGGCTTGGTCCACTCCTTTTTTGGCGGAGCCCGGCCGGCTCGTTGGAAGCGGACCCGTCACCGATGCGGATTGCGCTGCGGAAGCGGCATATCCACCGCTTGAAGCTTGTCGAGCGTTGCACCGCCCCAGCCGTTATTAGCGGCAGCGGGTGCCTCATCTTCGCGCTCTTTTTCGATGTGGCGCCATTTGGCTACGTTGCGCTGATGATCCGCGTAACTCTCCGCGAAGGCGTGGCCGCCCGTACCGTCGGCCACGAAATACAGCTCGGAAGTCTTTGCGGGATTTAGCGCCGCCTCGATGGCCGCCCGGCCCGGATTCGCGATCGGCGTTGGAGGAAGTCCCTTGTTCTTGTATGTGTTGTAGGGATTATCGTCGTCGTCGAGCTCGCTTCTTAGGATTGGGCGGCCCAGCGTTCCTTTTCCGCTGCTTGCTCCGTAGATAATGGTTGGGTCGGCCTGGAGAGGCATCCCTTTTTTCAGCCGGTTCCAATAAACCGCCGCCACCCGGGGCCTTTCGTCCGCGTGGCTCGCCTCCTTCTCGACGATCGCCGCGATATTGATAACATCCTCCGGTTTAGCACCTTGAAGTTCGCGCGAGCGGGCCGGCCACAACCCCTCTATAAACTTTTTCTGTTCGCCTTGCATGCGCCGGATCAGTTCCTCCCGCGACGTTCCTCTCGCGAACCGGTAAGTATCCGGTAAGAGGCTGCCCTCAGCGGGAATTTCGGCTATATCGCCGACAAGGTCGGGATGTGCCTTCAGGCGTTCAACGATTTGATAGCTCGTCATGCCTTCCGGTATCGCAACGCCATAGAGAATGGACTTGCCCTCGACTAGCGTGTCCAGAACGTCGCGCAGACTGGCGTTTACCTTGATATTGTATTCGCCCGCTTTGATTTTGTCATAGACCTTGAAGTAGCGCGATGCGATGAAGAATGTCCACCGGTCGTTGATGATTCCATCCTGCTCGAGGCGGCGCGCTATGGCACTCACGCCCTCCCCGCGAGGAACCACAAACACTGTTGGGTAAGCGAGTGGCCCCGGCAGATCGAACTGGCGGCGAATGAGATAGAATAGCCCTGCCACGCAAATCATGACGATCAGCAGGAAGGTCATAAGCCGGTTGAAGAAGACGATCAGCGGATGCTGGGGACGCTGCCGGCTGCCGCGGGGCGGCTCGGGCGCCCGCTCAGGCTCAAGGGCCTCGGAGGGGCTGCGAGGCAAAATCGAATAGTCGCGCTGGCCGCGATAAGCGGTGCCTTGCTTAGAATAGCGGCTGTCACCCTTCGAGTTGTAGACGTCTCTCGGCATGTGATCAGCTTACTCTCGCCATGGACACTGCCATTCACCAATATATTGTGGCAAAAAAGTGTATAACTTTTGTGCGCAGGCAACTCTACGGTCCAACCGGTAGCCGATCAAGCGAGGCTTGGGCCGCTAATCGGCCCGCCTGATGATCAAGCTTGCGTTAGTACCGCCAAACCCAAAGGAGTTGCTCAATACCGTATCGACCTGCTTAGTCTTGAACTTATGAGGAACGAGATCGATTGCAGTATCGACGGACGGATTGTCGAGGTTGAGCGTCGGCGGTACGGAGTTGTTCTTAATAGCAAGGGCCGAAAAAATCGCTTCGACAGCGCCCGCTGCACCGAGCAAGTGACCCGTTGCCGATTTTGTCGAGGACATCGTCAAGCCTCCCGCGGCATTGCCGAATAGACGCTCGACGGCGGCTAGCTCTATTTCGTCGCCCATTGGCGTCGAAGTGCCGTGCGCATTGACGTAGTCGATATCGGAGGGGCCAACATTCGCCCGCTTCATCGCCGCCTTCATGCAACGGTATGCGCCGTCGCCATTCTCGGCAGGAGCCGTGATATGGAAGGCGTCTCCGGAAAGCCCGTAGCCGATGATCTCCGCGTAAATATGGGCGCCGCGGTTTTTTGCGTGCTCGTAGCTCTCAAGCACCACGATGCCCGCCCCCTCGCCCATGACAAAGCCGTCGCGGTCGCGGTCGTAGGGCCGCGAAGCGCGCTGCGGATCGTCGTTGAAATGGGTCGAGAGCGCACGGCACGAGGCGAACCCCGCCATGCCGAGCCGGCAAAGCGGGCTTTCCGTGCCGCCCGCCAGCATGACATCGGCGTCGTCAAGCGCGATCAAGCGGGCCGCATCGCCAATGGCGTGTGCGCCCGTCGAGCAGGCCGTGACCACCGCGTGGTTCGGGCCTTTCAGGCCGTGCTTGATCGAGACGTAGCCCGAGGCAAGATTGATGAGGCGTCCGGGAATGAAGAAGGGGCTGAGGCGGCGCGGGCCCTTTTCGTGAAGAACCATGGCGCCGCGCTCGATGCCTTGAAGGCCGCCGATGCCTGAGCCGATCAAAACCCCCGACCGGGCACGGTCATCCTCGGTTTGAGGGCACCAGCCGGCATCTGCCATAGCTTGGTCGGCAGCCGCGATCGCGTAGACGATGAAATCGTCGACCTTGCGCTGCTCCTTTGGCTCCATCGCGCTATCGGGATTGAACTCGCCCGGGCCGGAGCCTCGCGGAATGAAGAAGCCAATCTGGCAAGCGATGTCGGACACGTCGAACTCTGCAACGCGCCGCGCACCGCTTTTGCCAGCGAGCAAATTGGACCAGACATGATCGGCGCCACACCCTAGAGGGGTGACCAAACCTATGCCGGTTATGACAACGCGCCGCATGCTCTCCTCCGGCCTTCTAACGCAAAGTCAGCGAAACAAAGGCTGGCTCGCAACGTGCGCCGGCACTCGATCGCCCGCGCGCCCCCCACGCGAAATGCGGGAAGATGGCGCGCTTAGATAGTATTGGGCCATTACGCCTTGTTCGAGTGGGCTTCGAGGAAGCGAATGGCATCGCCCACGGTCTGGATCGTCTCCGCGGCATCGTCCGGGATCTCCACCCCAAATTCTTCCTCGAAAGCCATTACGAGCTCGACCGTGTCTAAGCTGTCGGCGCCCAGATCATCGATGAAGCTGGCGTTATCTGTTACTTTCTCGGCTTCGACGCCAAGGTGCTCGACGACGATTTTTTTCACGCGGTCCGATATATCGCTCATGTTTTCCTCACGGTTTCCCCAAGTGATCCTTGCGCCTAACTTAAACTCGACAAGCACAGCATATTACAACGCCGCAACACATCGGACATGGAATTGCACCGGGCGCGACGTGGCTGGTAGCATTGAAGGCTGAGAGGCGGAAGCTTTTTTTTGCTGCCCCCACATTCTTTCACGCTTCAAGGCCCGCTAAGCCCGCATTCCCTCCCGCTCGCGCGCTAACCTCGCGCGCGATGCGTCTAGACCATGACCATACCACCATTGATGTGGAGCGTTTCTCCAGTTATGTACCGGGCCTCGTCGCTTGCGAGGAACACGGCAGCAGCTGCAATGTCTCCCGGCTTACCGAATACTCCGGCCGGGATAGCGCTCGCAATGGCCTCGGTCTGTTTTTCGGTCAGTCCATGCGTCATCGGGGTTTCGATAAACCCGGGCGCGATGCAATTGGCGGTGATGCCGCGCGATGCGACCTCACGGGCCAGCGATTTGGTCATGCCGACGAGCCCTGCCTTCGAGGCGGCATAATTGCCCTGTCCAGGATTGCCGAAGGTGCCGCTGACCGATGAGATGTTGACGATCCTTCCGGTACGCCGCCGCATCATGTTGCGAAGCGCCGCCCGGCATAGAATGAAGACCGAGGTTAGGTTGATGGCGATCACCTCGTCCCATTCCTCGTCTTTCATGCGCATGAAAAGATTGTCTTTGGTGACGCCGGCATTGTTGACGAGGATGTCGAGCTGGCCCATGGCGGCTTCGGCCTGCGCCACGAGACTTGCCACCTGCGCGCGGTCGCGCAAGTCGCACGGCAGCACTGCCACGCGGCTGCCGATCTTGGCCGCAACCTCGTCGAGCTTCTCGCGCCGCGTGCCGGACAGCGCAACGGTTGCGCCCTGGGCGTGCAGCGCCACGGCGATGGCCTCGCCTATGCCTCCAGACGCGCCGGTTACGAGCGCGCATTTTCCGGTCAAGTCGAACATAAAGGTAATCCTATGCTGCCCTTAGGCCTCCGTGCGCGCTTTCAGCCACTCTCCGAAAGACCCGACATCCTCCGGCGTGCCAACGGCGCGGGCGTCTGCCTGGCTGCGGATGCGTTTTGCGAGCCCGCTCAGCACGCGCCCTGCCCCGATCTCGAACAGCGTATCGATGCCATGGTCAACCATGTAGGCCACAGATTCGCGCCAGCGCACAACCCCGGTCACTTGGGCCACCAACAAGCTTTTGATCTCGTGCGTGTCAAGCACGGGCGCAGCGGTGACGTTGCTGATGAGCGGAACGTGCGGCGCGGCGAGCTTCACCTTGTCCAGCGCTTCGGCCATACGGTCTGCGGCCGGCTTCATGAGCGCGCAATGGAAGGGTGCGCTGACCGTAAGCGGCACGGCCCGGCGGATGCCGAAATCGCCCGCGAGCTTTACCGCGCGGTCTATCGCCGCCTTTGAGCCGCTGATAACCACCTGCCCCGGCGCATTGTCGTTTGCCACCTGGCACACATCGTTATCCGCCGCGGCAGCGGCAAGCTTCTCGGCCGGTTCTAAATCGGCGCCGAGGAGCGCGAGCATGGCCCCCTCTCCTTGCGGGACGGCTTCTTGCATGGCGAGCCCGCGCAAGCGCAGGAGCTTCGCCGCGTCGGCCACGGAGAACACACCGGCAGCGGCAAGCGCGGAATATTCGCCCAGCGAATGGCCCGCGACAAATGTGGGTTGTATGGCGTCCGCGCCGAATTCCTGGCGCAGCACGGCGAGCGCGGCGAGCGACACGGCCATCAGAGCGGGCTGCGCGTTTTGCGTCAGCGTTAGCCCGGCCTCTGGCCCTTGCCAGATGATCTGCGACAGCTTCTCGCCGAGTGCCTCGTCGACGGCATCGAACACGGCTTGCGCAGCTGGAAAGCTCTGCGCGAGCGCCTGCCCCATGCCCACCGCTTGGCTGCCCTGCCCTGGAAATGTGAATGCAAACGTCATGCTGCTCGCGTTCAAACTCGCGTCATTATTTTTGGCGTGGCGGCAGCTTTGCCGCTCACTGCCCCGTGGCGCCAGAGACACGTTTCGGAGCGGCCTGTCAAGCGTGCTTTCGGCGGCCTAGAAGCAACCGCGTGGGGAATTTTGCCGCTCCTGGTTGCGCGGAAATAGACCTTAGCGCCCCCTGCCGTCGCCGGAATGGGCTTAGCGCCCGCACTGTCGTCGCGGAAAGCGCATCGCGCTTATCCGCGATCTTGCCCCGAACTCCAAAGATGCCGGATAGGCCTGTGGCCTTCCGGCATGACAGTTCCTATCATCGCCAGCAGATCGCTATGGCCCGGTTCGCGCTTTTCTGTTTAGATGTTCCGGCATTTGAATGACGAAGGCGTGGGAGCGGGCGCATGGCAGGGGAAACCGATGTTTTCATCTCCTATTCCAGCAAGGATGTGGAGCACGCAGTGGCTCTGCAAAAGGTCCTGCAAGGCGCCGGGCTCAGAGTGTGGCGGGACAAGCCTGAGCTTGAAGCGGGCGAGCATGTTGGCTCTGCAATTCCTAAAGCTTTGCGGGCCGCCAAGGCGGTTGCCGTCATCTGGTCCGAGCATTCGGCAGCGTCGCATTGGGTGCGATGGGAGGCCGGCTATGCGGCGGTGGAAGGGAAGCTCGCCTGCTTGCACATCGATGGATATTCGCCCGGCTCCCTTAACGGAATTTTCCGGGATTACCATTCCGAACCGCTCGCTGAAAGCCTCGCTGACGCCGGGAAGCTTCTGCGCCGCTTGAACACGCTGAAGATCGAACGCGAGAGCCTCAAGCGCCGCTTCATCGACCTCCAGAAAATGCCGCAGACCTTCTCGCGCGAGCTGTTCGGCCGCGAGGAGGAAATGAAGGCGCTGTTCGAAGCCTGGGACGGCGGCACGAACATCGTCGCCTTCGACGCAATCGGCGGCACGGGCAAAACCGCGCTCGTCAAGAAATTCATCGAGAAGCTCGGCGAGGAAGGCTGGCGCGGCGCGGAGAAGGTGTTCGTCTGGTCGTTCTACAGCCAGGGCACGGACGAGAACCGCCAGGGCGACGCCGACCCGTTCTACATTGCGGCGCTGACCTTCTTCAGATATGGGCGCGAGGCGGCAGAAGCCGAAGCGCGCAAGAAGCACGGACGCGAACCGCTCGAAGAAGAGATCGAGGCTGAGCAGCTTCCGCTCATCCGCGCAAAGCTGCCAACGCCAGCCGAAAAGGGGCGCGCGCTCGTCCGGCTCATCCGCGAGAGCCGCACGCTGCTGTTTCTCGACGGACTGGAGCCGCTGCAATACCCCGCCGGCAAGAACAGCACGGGCGGACGCGGCGACGGCCGCACCGGCGTCTCAGGCATGCTGAAGGACAAGGGCATGGCGTCGCTGCTGCGCGAGCTTGCGGCGGACAATCCCGGCCTTGTCTTGGTCACCACTCGCGTCCCCTTGCGAGATCTCGCTGAGTTCGGCCCGCCTCGCGTCCGCACGATCTCCCTATCCCAGCTAGACGAAACGGCATCGGTAAAGCTCCTGATGGCGCGCCACGTAAAAGGCGGCGAAAAACATCTCGCCAAACTCGCGAATGACCTGCGCGGCCACGCCCTGGCCCTGAACCTCGTCGCGCAATATCTCATGGTCCATCACGGCGGCGATGCGCGCCGCGCCGATCTCCTGCCCGATCTCGTCCATGTCGGCGGCGACGACGAGCGCGATCCCTACCGCGTCATGAGCGCCTACGAGATCGAGTTCAAAAAGGAAATCGCGCGCGAACTCGGCATTATTCCGAAATGGGCGCGCAAGGTGAAGCTCGACCGGCTGTTCAAAACCGATACACTCACTTTATCGGCCAAAGCGCTGTCGACGGCGGCGGGCCGCCAGCTCGCGCTGCTCTATATGCTCGGCCTGTTCGACCAGCCCGTGCCGCGTGAGGTATTCGACGCGCTGATCGCGCCGCCCGCCATCCCCGGCCTCACCGATGGCATGCTGGCCGCCGAGGTGCGCGCCTCGCAATGGAACGAGGCGATTGCGCGGCTGCGCGATCAAGGGCTGATCTCGCCCGCCTACGCGGACGCGCCAGGCGCCCTCGACTGCCACCCACTGGTACGCGAATATTTCGGCCAGCGTCTGGCGCAGACCGACCGCACCGCGTTCAAGGCCGCCCATTCCCGGCTCTACGATCATTATCGCTACGCGGGCCTGCCGCAGGCTTTCCGTGAGCCGGTGGCGTACGCCGCATTGGCGGCCTGGGTTCCGCAAGCCCCGGAGCACAAAAGCAATATTAAATCGATTTTGGGGATAATCGCGCAGGGACACGCCAAAGCCGAATGGAAAGCCCAATTGCCCCCTACCCTATTTTCAGGCACGCCCGAGCAACTGCGCGCGACGGCGGAACTGATCGGCGGAACGCGGTGGGAGATGGCCCTGAAAGCCTTCCTGCCCGGAGACGAGTCGGGGATGAACCCGCTGTTCTCCGCAATCGTCCATGGCTGCGCGGCGGAGCGCGAGGCCGAGACGTTCGTGGAGGTCTACATACCGCGAATCCAGCGCGGCGTTCAAAATTTCGCCGCGCGCATGCTCGGTCTTTACGGCCCGGAGCTTAGCGCGGTTGCGACATTCTTCGAAACGCCATTCACCACGCCCTCACCTCGGCTCCCGAAGCATTTCCAGGCATTGATGTTGAACTTCGCCGGTTTTCGTCTGTGCGCGCTTGGGCGCCTTGAGGACGCAGCTCCGCCCATACGCGATGCTGTCCGGGCCCAGATTAAGTCGGGCAATTGGGGATTCGCTGGGATGGATAGCGGCACCCTCTGTGAGCTGTTGATCACCGTCGGTCGACTTGCTGGCGAGGAGGGCGCGGTCGCGGCGGGCGAGGCGGCCGTGGCCTTCGCGGACCGCTCCCGCGATGCCTTCCAACGTCTGGGCAAGCGCAGCACCCATGCTGACGCGCGCTTCCAGGCTGGCAGCCTCGCCGGCGCTGAGGCGCTGTTCCGCGCGGCCGAAGCTCTGCAAAAAGATGACCGGCCAGATCTTCCACGCCTTTATTCGCTGCCCGGCTATCGGACTTGTGACCAGCTTCTCGCCCGCGACCGCGGGCGAGAAGCTGCCATCCGCGCGGCTTGGGCACTCAAACAATACCGAACGGCACGGTTGGAAGTACTTCTCGGCGTCGCCCTCGACATGCTAACGCAAGCCCGCGCGGCGCTGGCGAACATGCCGCTACGCTTGCCCACGCCGAAAGACTGCGCCACGCGATCTGCCGCGGCCCTCGACGCTCTGCGCCGCGCCAATGACGAACAATATTTGCCGCGCGGCCTGCTCGCCCACGCCGAAGCGCTCTGGCGCTGCGGCAATGCGGACGCCGCCGGCGAACCGCTCAGCGAGGCCGAAGACATCGCCGCGCGCGGCCCCATGCCGCTGTACCTCACGCAAGCACATCTGCTCCGCGCCCGCATCGCGCTCGCCGGACAGGGCGCAGCCGATGCCCGCCCCTATCGCGATCAGGCCGCCGCACTCATCGGGAAACATGGCTATGGCCGCGGCGCTGTCGAGCTTGCCGTGCTCAACGCCGAAATTGCCTGCGCCGCAAACGCGCCGGCGCAGGAAGCCGCCATCGCCGCGGCACTCGCCGCCATCGCCGGCGAACCCTACCGCGACGCCCGCACCGGCCGGACCGTCTCCGGCGGCTGGTTCGGCCTGCTGCCGCGCCTCGAAGCGATCCTTCCTGCGGGCCATGCCGGCCTCGCGCAGCTCCAAGCCGCCCGCGACGCTTACAACGCCGAGCGCGACGATTATCTCCGTTCGACCCTCGCCAAGGATGTGGAGGGCTACGACCCCGCGGGCGACCCCATCGCCGCCTACCTCGCCGGGAGGTAATGTCATGCTGGTCAGGTTGTCATGCCGGATAGGCCTTCGGCCTTCCGGCATGACATCGCTGCGGGAAAACTATTGCACGCGGCGCAGTTTTCCATATAGTGCGCAGACCGTCCGGTTTGAGGCTGAACGAAACCCTGAGGCTATTCCCAAAACGAATGCCCCTTGCGCGGCGCGAAAACGCCCATGTTCCCGTGTCTCTGCTCTGCTTAAGTTCGTTCAACGCCTTTCCAAGGCTTGACGGGGGCTCTGCGCCGGACACACACAAACGGGAAAGGCCGATATGCCACGTTACGAGCATACTTTTCTTGCGCGTCAGGATGTGACGCAGCAGCAAGTCACAGGGCTTATGAACACCTACAAAGCCGTCATTGAAGAGATGGGCGGCAAGGTCGGTAAGACCGAATATTGGGGTTTGAAGTCCACAGCCTACAAAATCAAAAAGAACCGCCGGGCCCATTACGCGTTTTTCAACATCGAAGCCCCGCACGAGGCGGTGGCCGAGATGGAGCGGCAGATGAGCATCTCCACCGATGTCCTGCGTTACCTGACGGTGCGCGTCGAGGAGCTGGACGAGAAACCGTCCATCATGATGCGCAAGCAGGACGACCGCGAACGCGGCGACCGGGGAGATAGAGGCGATCGCGGCGACAGAGGCGACAGAGGCGGCAGGCCTCCGCGGCGCGACCGCGATGACCGGGGTGGCGGCTTTGGCGGCGGCGGTTTCGGCGGTGGCGGATTTGGCGGCGGCGGATCCCGTGAAGGCGAAGGCGGCGGCGGGCGCTTCGGTCCGCGTCCCCCCCGCACTGAGACGGCGGGAACGGCAGGAGGTGAAGAATGAGCATGCAAGGAACCTCGGGCGGCGGAGCGCGCCGGCCCTTCTACCGGCGCCGCAAGACCTGCCCCTTCACCGGCGAGAATGCCCCGGCCATCGATTATAAGGACGTGCGGCTGCTCCAGCGCTTTATTTCCGAGCGCGGCAAAATCGTGCCCTCGCGCATCACGGCGGTCTCCGCCAAGAAGCAGCGCGAGCTCGCCAAGGCCATCAAGCGCGCGCGCTTTTTGGGCCTCCTTCCCTATGTGTTGAGATAGGAGCGCACCGCCATGCAGGTTATTCTCCTGGAACGGATCGGCCGTCTCGGCCAGATGGGCGATATTGTCAAAGTGCGCCCCGGCTTTGCGCGCAACTTTCTCTTGCCGCTGGGCAAGGCTCTTCGCGCGACCAAAGAGAACATGCAGCACTTCGAGAAGGAGCGCGCGCAGCTTGAGGCCAACAATTTGCAACGCAAGCAAGAGGCCGAGGCTGTGGCAACGAAGCTCAACGGCTTGCGCTTCACCGTGATCCGGCAAGCGGGCGACACGGGCCAGCTTTACGGCTCGGTGTCCACGCGCGATATCTCCGATGCGGTGACGGCGGGCGGCTTCACCATCGACCGCGTGCAGGTTCTCCTCGACAAGCCGATCAAGAACCTCGGTTTTCACGAAGTCCGCGTTAGCCTCCACCCCGAGGTGGAGGTCAAGGTGGCCGTCAACGTGGCACGCACCGAGGAAGAAGCCGAGCGCCAGGCTGCCGGCGAGGACGTGACCAAGGTCAAGGACGACTACGCCTCGGAGTATGCCGCCGAGCAGGCAGCCATCGCCGCCGAGGCGCTGTTCGAGGGCGAGGCTGGGCAGCACGAGGACGAGGAGTAGGCGAGTCCCGTTACGCCGTTTAAGTTCGAGAAGCCCCGCCCGAGCGGGGCTTTTTTTGCGTTTCTCCCCGCGCAGCGATGAGCAATTTGCATAGCAGCGTCCCATAGGCGCAGAAACGATTGGGAGCGCTTGAACTTTACTGCACCGCCGCATAGGCTCCGCTGATGGTATCTAGCCAACAAAGTAGAAAATGGAGCGGAATTTGAACGGATCGCGCGTGCTTTGTCCTGCCCTCACGAGCAAGATTATGACGGCTTCCGATGCAGCCGCGCTCGTCCCCGCCGGCTCCCACGTTGGAATGAGCGGCTTCACCGGCGCTGGATATCCAAAAGCCGTGCCTGCAGCTCTCGCCGGGCGCATCCAGAGTCTTCACGAGGCGGGCGAACCCTTCAAGATCAGCGTTTGGACTGGAGCCTCGACAGCTCCCGAACTCGACGGCGCGCTCGCAAGCGCCGATGGCATCGAGCTTAGGCTGCCCTATCAATCCGATCCCACATGCCGCAAGCGGATCAACGCGGGCGAGATGGACTATATCGACATTCATCTCAGCGAAGTGGCGCAATTCGTTTGGTTCGGCTTCCTAGGCAGTCTCGATGTCGCGATTATCGAGGTTGCCGGCGTTTTGGAGGATGGGCGCCTCATCCCTTCATCCTCCGTCGGGAACAACAAAACTTGGCTCGATCAAGCCAGCAAGGTGATCCTCGAGGTCAATTCGCGGACGAGCCTTTCTCTCGAAGGCATGCACGATATCTATTACGGCACGCAGCTGCCGCCCAACCGGCAGCCCATCCCGCTTGTAAAACCCAGCGACCGGATCGGCGAGCCCTATCTGCGCTGCGATCCGGATAAGGTTATCGCCGTGGTCGAGACTGACGCACCCGACCGCAATTCCAAATTCACAGCGCCCGATGAAAATTCCCGGGTGATCGCCGGCCACATCATCGAGTTCCTGGCTCACGAGATTGCCAAGGGCCGGATGCCCAAGGACCTGTTGCCGCTCCAATCTGGGGTCGGCAACGTCGCCAATGCAGTCATGGCAGGGCTCGGTCACGGCCCCTTCGAGAACCTCACCGCCTACACCGAGGTCTTGCAGGACGGCATGCTGGAGCTCATCAAGCAGGGCAAGATGAGTTTTGCGTCCGCAACCGCGCTGTCGCTAAGCCCCGAGGCGATGGAGGAGTTCGAGCGCGACATTTCCTTCTACCGCAAGCGCATCGTGCTCAGGCCCCAGGAGATCAGCAACCATCCCGAGATCATCCGCAGGCTCGGCGTGATCGCCATGAACGGGCTGATCGAGGCTGACATCTATGGCAACGTCAACTCGACGCACATCCAGGGCTCCTCCATCATGAATGGCATCGGCGGCTCCGGCGATTTTTCGCGCAATGCCTATTTGTCCATTTTCATGACGCCCTCGGTTGCGAAGGGCGGCAAGGTTTCGTGCATCGTGCCTATGGCCACGCATGTCGATCACACCGAGCACGACGTGCAGATCGCCGTCACCGAGCAAGGGCTCGCCGATCTGCGCGGGCTCGCGCCGAGGCAGCGCGCCAAGGTTATCATCGCCAATTGCGCGCACCCAAGCTTCAGGCCCGCGCTTGAAGAATATTTCGACCGGGCGATGCATTATTCTCAAGGACGGCACACGCCGCACCTTTTGGAGGAAGCGTTCACCTTCCTGCCGAACTGGGAGGCGAATAAGGCGGCCGCCAAAGCTTGGCGCTGAGCCTTGATATACAATCCGGTATGATCCCTTCGCCTCCGGCCGCGCTTTACTGCGCGCGGCGCCAAATGCGCGACTTGCAAATGATTCCGCCGAGCACGCAGCCTTCGAGCTTGACCTCGTCCTTGCCGGTCACGGTGATATAGCCTGTGTAAGTGTCCCCGTCCTCCGAGTTGTACAGCCGGCCTTTCCACTTGTCCGAGCCTGCTTTCGACGCCCCGCTCATGATCGTAACGCCTGCCATCGAGCGGCCCTTCAGCGCGGGGTTGGGATTATGGTCGTCTCTTGCGTGCTCCCTGCTCGGGACGACAATCTTGACGCAAATCCCGCCGCCGCAGGAATAGATTTGCGTGGTCGCGCCGGTTTGGGTGTCCTTCCATGTCCCTATGGCATCTTCCGCTGCAGCAAAGGCCTGGGACGCGAGGCCGAGCATAAGGCAAAGGACGGCGCCGGGCGCGCCTAAAGCTGTCGAACGTTTCATTTCCCTAATCCTTTTTAGTTATGTTGAACTGCCCGGCGTTTGGGCGCGCTATTGCGTGCGGTGCCAGGTGTGCGTTTTGCAAAGGATGGCGAGCACGCAGCCTTCGAGCTTCACCTCGTCCTTGCTCTTGACGATGACCCAGCCGCTATACGTCTTGCCGTCCTCGGAGTTGTAAAGCTTGCCCTTCCAGCGGTCCGCGCCGTCTTTCGCGGCACCCTGCATGATGACAACGCCCGCCATCGAGCGCCCCTTCAACGCGGGATCGGGATTGTTGTTGTCGACCGCGCGCTCCTTGCTCGGCGTCACGACCTTGATGCAGATGCCGCCGTCGCACGTGTAGATTTGGCTAATGCCGCCGGTATCGGCGTCTTTCCAGGTGCCGATAGCGTCCTCGGCTGCGGCGAAGGCGGGGCCGGCCAGCGCCAGCCCGAAGGCAAGGCTCGCGGCTAAACCCGCTAGGCTCGATGTGCGTCTCATCTCCAAATCCTTTCCCGATCCTTAACGATGCGGTTCGAATGGATGTAAAAGTCTAGCACCGGCCTTGCCGCGACGATATCGGACTTTCGCCAATCGTTAACCTCGTTCCCGCTCGCTTGCGGGCGGATTTTGCGAAATTGCCGCCATCCGATTTAAAGGGCATTATACGCGAAATCCGTTGTCGAAGCCTTACAGCATTGATAATACTGTGAAAAATGCGCCTTTTCCGCGCCTCCCCGCCAGCGGAATGCGCCGTATTTCGGTTAATTTTAAATCGCGCGTATATTTAACGGACTTTTTGAATCGCGCTTTTTGGGGTGAAATCGCGAAAAATCGCGCGTTTTGCAACAAAATCGCATTAAAGTCCCGCCGCGTTTACTACGCCGGCATTAAGCATGCTGTGGGCTAGGAAAGCCCCCACACCCCACCCCTCTCCCGCAAGGGGAGAGGGTGCGTTGTTGCACGCTCCAAGTCGGACGATCCGGGCCTCTTGATCGCCTATGCCGGCAAATGGGAGAAGGACGATCCCGTCTGGTCGTACCGCGCCAAGCAAAAAGCGGCGGCGCTACGGACAACGCCCGTCAGACCGGCGCAGTTTTGGAAGCGCATTTTCAGTTTTTGCAATGGCTGTTTCCGGCTATCGCCCGCTTTCCGCGCAGCCAAAAGCTGCTGCTCACAGACCGCATTCAGAGCACTGGATTTTGCGGGGCTACGGGAAACGGCGCTAGCTTACCAACGCGCATGACGTATATTATTGTGTCCGCAAATTCTTAGGACCGGACCATGCTGAAAGACATCAACATCACGCTAAGCGCGGAAGAAGCGCTCATCGAAAAGGCCCGCGCGAAAACGCGCGCCGGAAATACCACGCTGGAAGATGAAATCCGCCGCTGGCTGGAAGGCTATGCCGGGGAGGGTACGGCGGCGACGATTGAGGGCGAGCGCCGCGCCGCAAAATATCGCGAGACCATGGAAAAGCTAGAGCACGTTAGGTGGGATGGCAGCAAGCTTACGCGCGAAGAGCTGAATGAGCGCTAAATTCTTTTTCGACACGAATATTCTCGCTTACGCTTTCAGTCCGGCTTTTCCGGAAAAGCGCCAGCGGGCTTTGCAGCTTGTGGAGCGCGGCCTGAATACCGGCACGGGGAC
Organism: Rhodomicrobium sp.; assembly: GCA_052144215.1. Classification (GTDB taxonomy): domain Bacteria; phylum Pseudomonadota; class Alphaproteobacteria; order Rhizobiales; family Rhodomicrobiaceae; genus Rhodomicrobium. The sequence continues at coordinate 17,247 of JBKQQS010000117.1, read as the reverse complement.
GATTAGCTTTCAGGTGGCGCAGGAATTTCTCAGCCTTTGCCAGCGGAAATTCACCCGCCTTTAACTACCGGCGAAGCGCAGCTTTTTCTTCGCGAGGTGCTAGCGCCGCTGTGCCAGGTTTTTCCAAGCATGGCACTTCTTGGCGGGGCCCTGGACATCAAGGACCGCTACAAGTTCCACTTCTAGGACGCGCTCATCGTCGCGGCGGCGCTCGATGCGGGATGCGAGCGGCTGTACACCGAGGACTTGCAGCACGGCCAAGCTATCGGGCCGTTGCGCATCGAGAACCCGTTCGTTACCTAAGGTACATGGCCGCTGCGAGATGCGCCTCCCATCAGGCGGGGTCTTGCCGGTGGCGGGCGATATACTCCCTCAGGATCGCGTTGATTCTGGTCTGGTAGCCCTTAGCGTGCCTCGACCGGAACCATTCCAACACGTCGGCATCGAGCCGCATCGTCACCGGCCGCTTGACGGGGCGGTAAAGACCGCGCACTGCGCGATCCCAGGCGGTCACTTCGGGTGCGTCTGGATCGGTGAGATCGGGGTTGCCGTTTAGCGCTTCCAGAGCCGCTTTTTCCTCAACCGTGAGCTTTCTAACCATTCTCATAGGCCTTTCTTTCGTGCCGGGACGCCTCGCGCACGCTGATTATGCGGCCCGGCGTGCCATCCTCCGGCCAAGTGTGGACAATAAACAGGGTGCGCCCATGCACAACGGCAAGGGTATTCCATCGGTCGCCATCGGGATGCGGGTCCGGTTGCGACAGGGCGAGCGGATCGGCGAGCGCGATCTCCGCAACGCTTAACGGCAGGCCGTGTTTCCGCCGGTTTTGCGCATCTTTTTCCGGGCTCCACGTCCAATCCAAGCCAATCTCCTGTGCGTACACATTTGTACATACGCTGTGCAGATGTCAATTGCCGTTCCCGCTTTAGCGTTTTGACGGTACGCCCATCCAGAAGGCCTCTCATAATCGGGTCCAGGGGGCTAGCCCCCTGGCCTTCCCCTGACTCGCGGAGGCGCCTGTGCATCAGTCAAGGCCCGGCCCGCCGCGTTAACATTTCTTCCCATGGAATCATAACCCTGTGCACGCCCTTCGCATCGCAACCCGCGGCTTATTCGGCATCGCCCGCGAATCAGCTCTAACTCCTCTCCATGAAACGCACCCCCGCCCTATCCGCTTTTTCCCCCCAGCCTTCCCTTCAGGAAAGCCTGGATGCGCTGCCCTTCCGGCAGGCCCCGCACAATATCGAGGCCGAGCAGGCTTTGCTCGGCGCGATTCTCATTAATAATGAGAGCTTCGACCGGGTTTCGGGCTTCCTGCAGGCTGGCCATTTCTTCGAGCCGCTGCATGGCAAGCTGTTCGAGATCATGGGCAAGCTGATCGGGGCCGGCAAGCATGCCTCGCCGATCACGCTCAAGACCTTTTTCGATTCGGAGCCGCCGATTGGCGAGCTGACCGTGCCGCAATATCTCGGCCGGCTGGCGGCGGCCGCCACAACGATCATCAACGCGCATGCCTATGGCCGCACGATTTACGATCTGGCTGTGCGGCGCGAGCTGATCGTCATCGGCGAAGACATTGTGAATGTGGCCTACGATTCGCCGGTGGACGCGCCGCCCGAATCGCAGATCGAGGTGGCTGAGCAGCGGCTGTTCGATATCGCCGACAAGGGCAAATACGGCTCGGGCTTCATGCCGTTCGGCGATGCGACTGCGGACGCCATCGAGATGGCGGCCAAGGCGTATGAGCGCGACGGCGGGCTTTCGGGCCTTTCGACGGGGCTCACCGATCTCGACCGCATGATGGGCGGCTTGCAAAGCTCCGACCTTATCATTCTCGCAGGCCGGCCTTCGATGGGCAAGACGGCGCTGGCGACCAACATTGCGTTCAACATCGCCAAGATGCACCGGACGCAACAGAAGGCGGACGGCACGACTGAGACGCTCGATGGCGCCATCGTCGGCTTCTTCAGCCTCGAAATGTCGTCAGAGCAGCTCGCAACGCGTATTCTCGCCGAGCAGGCGCAATTGCCGTCGGAGAAAATCCGGCGCGGCCAGATCACCGATGCCGAGTTCAACCGGCTGCAATCGGCCGCCATGGACCTGCAGACGCTGCCGCTGTTCATCGACCACACCGGCGGCATCTCCATCGCGCAGCTTTCGGCGCGCGCGCGCCGGCTCAAGCGGCAAAAGGGCCTCGGCCTGCTCGTCGTCGACTATCTGCAACTCCTCAGCGGCTCGGCCAAGCGCTCGGCGGAAGGCCGCGTGCAGGAGGTTTCCGAAATCACCGTCGGGCTGAAGGCGCTCGCCAAGGAGTTGTGCGTGCCGATCCTCGCGCTGTCCCAGCTCTCGCGCCAAGTGGAGAACCGCGACGACAAGCGCCCCCAACTGTCGGACTTGCGCGAGTCGGGCTCGATCGAGCAGGATGCCGACGTGGTGATGTTCGTCTTCCGCGAGGAGTATTATGTATCGCGCAAGGAGCCATCGCTCACCAAGGTGGAAGAGCATCAGAAGTGGCAGGACGAGATGGACCAAACGCAAGGCTTGGCCGAGGTGATTATCGGAAAACAGCGTCACGGCCCGACGGGCACGGTGCGGCTGCAATTCCAGTCCGATATCACGCGGTTCGGCGACTTGGCTGACGATAGGCGCCTGCCGGAGCGGTATGAGTAATGCGCCCTTCACGTCATCCCGGAAGCCGCTTGCTTGCCCCGGACTACGATCCGGGGCGGCTATCCGGGATCTTGCAAGATTCAGGCGCCCGCCAAGATCCCGGATACCGCCATCGGCGGTTCCGGGATGACAATATAGGACCGGCGTAAGCATGGATGAAGCATTCGCAGCACGGATTGAGCGCGAGCTTGCGAACGCGCCCGCGCATGCGACTGGGGTGGCCATCGTCCGCCTCGGCGCGATCCGCCGCAACTATCGCAAACTGCGCGAGCTCGCGCAGCCGGCCGAAACCGCGGGCGTCGTCAAAGCAAACGCTTACGGTCTCGGCATAGAGGCTGTGTTTCCCGCGCTGGAAAAGGAAGGCTGCCGCACCGCGTTTGTGGCGACGCTTGGCGAAGCGCAGGCTTTGCGCGCCTTCTCCGAGGCCGCAATTTATGTGCTGGACGGACTTCTGCCCGGAACGGCACCGCTCTTCGAGGAGATTGGCGCGCGCCCGGTGCTCAGCAGTCTGGACGAGGTTTCCGAATGGGGCACTTACGGAAAGGCGCGCGGCACTCCCTTGTGCGCCGCCATCCATGTGGATACCGGGATGACCCGGCTCGGCGTGCCGGGGGAAGACGCGCGGCTGATTGCGCAGACGCCCGAGCTCCCGTCACGTATCGATCTGCGCCTTGTCATGAGCCACTTGGCTTGCGCCGATGAGCCGGCCCACGCAAAAAACGAAGCCCAGCGTGCGCGGTTCGCAGAGCTGTCTTCCTTGTTTGCCGGGGTGCCGCGCAGCCTTGCCAACTCGGGCGGGATATTGCTCGGGCCTCAGTTCCATTTCGAGCTCACCCGGCCAGGGATCGCGCTTTATGGCGGCCGTCCGGCCTCAACGGGTGCGAATCCGATGGAGCCCGTGCTTTGGTTGTTCGCCCGCATCGCGGAGGTGCGCCCAGCGAGGGCTGGCGAAGCGGTAGGTTACGGTGCTGCACAGACGCTGAAGCGCCGCACCAAGATCGCCACTGCGACGGCTGGATATGCCGACGGCTTTTTCCGCGCGGTTTCGGCGAGCGACACCCGCGAAGGCGCCGCAGGCTTTATAGGCGCACACCGCCTGCCGTTGCTCGGCCGCGTCTCCATGGACCTGATCACCTTCGATGCAACGGATGTTCCCGATGAATTGCTCCATCGCGGCGGCTGGATCGAGCTGATCGGCGGACGCGCGACTGTGGACGATCTCGCATCCTTCGCCGGCACCATCAGCTATGAGGTGCTGACATCGCTCGGGCACCGCTATCACCGGATTTACTTGGATGATTATGCGGATGAATAGGAAAAAGCCCCCTCACCCCTGCCCCTCTCCCGCCGAGGGGAGAGGGGAACGTGCCCTGCCTTCATCCTTCGCGGATAAGGGCGCGCCGTTGCAACGGGCACGCCCTGCTCCCTCTCCCCTTGCGGGAGAGGGCTGGGGTGAGGGGTACCTTCCATGGTAAAACCCTCCCAAGACTATGTTTGCCAGTCCTGCGGCGCCGTTTCAACCAAGTGGCAGGGCAAGTGCCCGGCATGCGGCGCATGGAACAGCCTTAGCCAAGAAGGCTCCGCGCTTAGTCTTGCCGGCCCCGCGGGCCTTAAAGCCCGGCGCAAGGCCAGAGCCGCGGCAATCGAAAGCCTTTCCTCGGACGAGCCGCCGCTGCAGCGCATCGTCTCAGGTATCGGCGAGCTCGACCGGGCGGCGGGTGAGGGTTTTGCGCAAGGCTCCGCCGTGCTGCTCTCCGGCGAGCCCGGGATCGGCAAATCCACTCTCCTGCTGCAGGCCGCCGCGGCAATCGCAAATCAGGGCCACAGCGCGCTCTACTTCTCGGGAGAGGAGGCGCCTGCGCAAATCAGGATGCGTGCCGGCCGCCTCGGCCTCTCCAAATCGCCGCTCGGCCTTGCCGCCGAAACCTGCGTGGAGCGCATCCTGGCGACCGTCGAACAGGCCGGCGCCCCCGATTTCATCGTGGTCGATTCCATTCAGACGCTTTGGACCGAGACCATCGAATCGGCGCCGGGCACCGTGAGCCAGGTTCGCGCCTCCATGCAGGCGCTGATCGCTCTCGCCAAAACCCGCGGTCCGGTGCTCGTTGTAGTCGGCCATGTCACCAAGGACGGCCAGATCGCAGGGCCGAAGGTGATCGAGCACATGGTCGACACGGTTCTTACCTTTGAAGGCGAGACCAATCACAACCTGCGGCTTTTGCGCGCAACGAAAAACCGCTTCGGCCCGGCAAATGAAATCGGCGTCTTCGACATGCATGGCGACGGCCTTCGCGAGGTTCCCAATCCGTCCGAGCTTTTCCTGAGCCAAGACACCACTGGCACCCCCGGCAGCGCCATCTTTGCAGGCATCGAAGGCACGCGCCCGCTTCTCGTGGAAATTCAAGCCCTGCTCGCGCCCTCCCCTTACGCAAGTCCGCGCCGCTCGGTGGTCGGCTGGGACCAGAACCGGCTCGCTATGATCCTCGCGGTGCTCGAAGCCCGTTGCGGCGTGAAATTCGGTGTGCAGGATGTCTACCTTAATGTCGCTGGCGGTTTGCGCGTCTCAGAGCCTGCCGCCGACTTGGCTGTCGCCGCAGCGCTGCTTTCCGCGCTCTCGGGCATTGCGCTTCCGCGCGATTGCGTCTATTTCGGAGAGGCCGGTTTATCCGGGGCGCTGCGGCCCGTTCAGCAAATGAGCGTGCGGCTTAAAGAGGCCCAGAAGTTGGGGTTCCGCTCCGCTTTCATACCGGCGGCGGGTGAGAGTTTAAGCAATGGCTTTGCCGGTAAGCTTACGCGGCTCGCACAGTTGAAGGATTTGGCTGCGCTTTTCGGCTAGTCCCGTATGGGATCGGCCGGAGCGCCAAGATTGTTATGCGGTCCGCATGAAAGGATAAGGCTGATGCCGGTTCAAGGGCTCGACATCATACTTGTAGCCATCATGGTCTTCTCGGGCTTCCTCGCGATGTTGAGGGGGCTAACGCGGGAGATGCTGTCGATCATGTCCTGGGCGCTCGCGGCGCTCGTGACGCTTTTTGCCTATTCGCATTTCAAGGGCGACGTGCGGAGCTTGATCGATACGCCGATGCTCGCCGACGCGACGCTGATTGCCGTCGTCTTCATTACCAGCCTTATCGTTTTCAGCCTCCTGACCGCGAATGTGTCGGAGCGCGTCCTCGACAGCCGGGTCGGCGCGATCGACCGGACGCTCGGATTCGTCTATGGCCTGGTGCGCGGGCTCATCCTCGTCGTGATCGCCTACTTGATCGTCGGCCAGATCGTCGAACGTCAAAATTTGCCGCGATGGGTTACGCAAGCGCGCTCGCTGCCCCTCATTGAAAGCGCCGGCGACACGATTAAATCTTTCTTGCCTGACAATCCTGAGTCCTTGTTCAACAAGCGTGAGCGGCCGGGTTCGCCTCCGCCCGAGGCTGCTGAAAGGGGTTAGTATTGTTTCGGGGATATCCCATCTTAGGTGCGGCGAGGGCCGGACATCGGTGAAGGACGCTAAGGTTGAACGGGAATTCTGGTTTGCTGGGTTCGAACGCTGAGGTTTTCGACTTTGGCGCGGACAGGCTCCACGAAGAGTGCGGGGTCTTTGGGGTTTTCAATCATCCTGACGCCGCAGCGCTCACGGCTCTCGGTCTTCACGCCCTGCAACACCGCGGCCAGGAAGCGGCCGGCATCGTAACCTTCGACGGCGAGCAGTTTCATGCCGAGCGCCGTCTAGGGCTCGTGGGCGATCACTTCAACACTAAGCCCGTCATCGACCGCCTCACCGGCTCCGCAGCGATTGGCCATGTCCGCTATGCGACCGTTGGCGAGACGGCGCTTAGGAACGTGCAGCCGCTGTTTGCCGATATCGACAGCGGCGGCTTGGCGCTCGCTCATAACGGTAACCTCACCAACGCGCTGACCATCCGGCGCGAGCTTGTGTCCTCCGGATCGATCTTTCAGTCGACTTCGGACACCGAGGTCATCGTTCATCTGATCGCCAGAAGCGACGAGCGTAAGCATGGCTTCATGGGAGGCCTCATCGATGCCCTCAAAAGGATCGAAGGCGCCTATGCGCTCGGCCTCTTGACTACAAAGAAGCTCATCGGCATTCGCGATCCGCTCGGCATCCGGCCGCTGGTGATTGGCAAGCTCGACGATGCCACCATCCTGGCTTCGGAGACGTGCGCTCTCGACATCATCGGTGCGCGCTTCGTCAGAGAAGTCGAGAATGGCGAGATCGTGGTGATCTCCCACGAGGACGGGATCGAAAGCTACAAGCCTTTCCCGCCCCGCGCCCCGCGCCCGTGCATTTTTGAATATATCTATTTCGCCAGGCCCGATTCTATTATGGGCGGGCGCTGCGTCTACGATGTGCGCAAGGCGCTTGGGCGCGAGCTTGCCCATGAGGCCCCCGCCAGAGCGGATGTAGTGATACCCGTTCCCGACTCCGGCGTGCCGGCCGCTATCGGCTATGCGAACCAATCGGGCTTGCCCTTCGAGCTCGGTATCATCCGGAACCACTATGTGGGCCGCACCTTCATCGAGCCCGAGCAGCGCATCCGCAAGCTTGGCGTAAAACTGAAGCACAACCCGACGCCAAGCGCGCTCATCGAAGGCAAGCGCATCGTCCTCATCGACGACAGCATCGTGCGCGGCACCACCTCCACCAAGATCGTCACAATGATGCGCGAGCATGGAGCCCGCGAGGTGCACATGCGCATCGCCTGCCCGCCGATTAAATATCCCGACTTTTATGGTATCGACACGCCCGACACGGACACGTTGCTCGCGGCGAATCACGATCTCGAAGGCATGCGGCAAATCCTCGAATGCGACAGTCTGGCTTTTCTCTCTGTCGATGGTACCTACCGCGCGCTTGGCATTGCGAAGCGCGACGCGAACAATCCTCAATTCACCGATCATTGCTTTACAGGCTGCTACCCCACGGCGCTTAGGGACTGGGACGGGCCTCAGCCCGGGCAGCACCACCGCCTCTCCCGCATGGCCGTGTAGGCGGAGTGCCCATGGAAACGCTGCCTCGATTCGACAGCAAGGTTGCGCTCGTAACAGGCGCCTCGCGCGGCATAGGCCGCGCAATCGCCAAGGCTCTAGCGCTACAAGGCGCGCATGTCGTAGCCCTTGCACGTTCGAAGGCCGGCCTCGAGGAACTCGACGATGAGCTGAGGGCGCTCGGAGCCCAGATTTCGCTGCTGCAGCTCGATCTCAGCGACGGCGGACAAATCGATCAGCTCGGCCCCACGCTTTACGCGCGGCGGCAGCGGCTCGATATTTTCGTCGGAAATGCCGGCATCCTTGGCCCTCTCTCTCCGCTCGGCCATGTGAGCGAGGCCGATTGGTCGCAGGCGCTCGCCATCAATGTGACCGCCAATTGGCGGCTGCTCCGCACGCTCGATCCCATTTTGCGGCTCTCAACCGCTGGGCGCGTCTTGTTTCTAACCTCAGGCGCAGCACAAAACTGCCGGGCCTATTGGGGCCCATACTCGGTTTCGAAGGCTGCGCTCGAAGCGCTCGCGAAGACTTACGCACATGAGGTGCAATCGACAGCTATACGCGTAAACCTGCTCAATCCCGGCCCGATGCGCACGCGCATGCGGCGGCAAGCCTTTCCGGGCGAGGACGAGAACACGCTGCCCCTGCCGGACACCATCGCTCCATTCGCGCTTTCGCTGCTGACTCCGGAAACGAGCGCCAATGGCGAGCGCTTCGATTTCAGAGCGAGCCGGGGATAACGCCGGCAAAGGGGCAGAGCGCCAAAGCGATCCGGCCAGCGTCACAGGTGCGCTTCGCGAGACGGTCCAGCCGGGCTGTGTGCTAAGACTTCTTGCCCACGGCGTCGTTCACGCACTTCGTCTCGAAGCTCGTCTTCGCGGCGCCTGCGAGCTTTTTGTCCGCCGACATCTTCTGGCAGCTTGCGGCCGCATCCTTCTGACACTTCGTCATGAAGCTGTTGAGGGCAGCTCCCGCGAGCTTTTTCGAGGTGGCTTGATCCTGGCAGGTTGGATCGGCGAAAGCAGCCGACGAGCAAAGCGCCAAAACCGCAGACATCGCGATGAGTTTTCTCATTGTCATCCTTCCAGTTCGAACCGTTTTGTCAGCACACGCCTGATCCGATGCCTTAAGAGATGGCGAATGCCAGCCGGGCTGCAATGCGCGCGAGAAAGAAAAGTTTCAAGATAACGCCCAATAAGGTTTCCGATGCGCTGCCAAAGCGGGCCGTTGGTGCGGACGGCGGGAGCGTTATTCGCTGTTTACGTGATTGTAAACGCGGGTCTTTTCTCGCGGCAGCCGGCGTAGTACCCCCGCTTTAGGAAAGCCGCCGAACTCATCCCGAGACATGGTTTCTGCTCTTGGTGATGCCTCCCTGCCTTAGCTATCAAACCGTGCTCCAAGTGCGCCATCAGTGCCAATATCACAATATAACCTATGATAACAATGGCTTATATGAGCAGGTGAGCGCAAAAAAAGTGCGCCAACCGAATTCTAGAGTGCGCCATGTGCGCCAGCCGCGACCGCAGCTCCCCGCCAGCGGAACCATCGCCATCTGACGTTGTGGGCCAGGATCTACCCTCTCAATGATAGCAAAAGGCGGCGGCGGCCTAGCCGAACTCCACAGAACGGAAGCCCTACCATAGTCATCGAGCTTCAACGGTAACTTCCACGCGGGCGACACCATCACCGATCCCAATCATCTCCGCAGCTTTTTTTGAGAGATCGATAATCCGCCCCTCAACATAGGGGCCCCGATCGTTGATCCGGACCGAAACGGTCTTGCCCGATTCTAGGTTCGTCACGCGAGCGCGCGTCCCGAACGCTAGTTTCTTGTGAGCAGCGGTAAAATCGTCAGGGTTGAATTGCTCGCCAGAGGCGGTTTTTTGAGCTGCATTATAGGAGGAAGCGAACCCGATTTCCCCCTGCGCGGAATGAGGCGGCAACGGCGAGAGCCCGCCGGGCTTGGAATTCCAGATATACCAGATCGCGGTCAGTCCCAGAACCACCGCTAAGATCCCAGCGCCCGCGCCGGTATAGGTCAATCCAGTTTTCATTTTTTGCACCCGCCCCGGCTCCACCTATGCCTGAAAACACAACTGAAAGGTTGCGGAATGTTAATAATCTTGGAGTCACTATTATGCGTGACCTGCGCCAATCGGGAAAGGTTCGGAAATTACTTACGAGCCCGCAACGCCGCAGGGGTACCCCTCCGTTTCCGGGCTGCGAATACGGCAGGATGCCAATGAATGCATAAATGGTGCGGACGGCGGGACTTGAACCCGCACAGCCTTTCAGCCGAGGGATTTTAAGTCCCTTGCGTCTACCGTTTCGCCACGTCCGCGTGCGTTGGGAAGCTAGCAGTAAGCCAACGCCGCGCCCTGTGCAATATGCCGCATCGCGATCGCCCTATCAGACCGCATAAACCGGCCGCTGGGCCTTCGGGCGCGGAGGCAGAACCTCGTGGCCAACGCCGCCAAATTTGATCGCCGCAGCCAGCAAAAGGAACAAGGTCAGCGAGTTGAAAAGGTGCCAAAGAAAATGCGTGCCCATGCGGTGGCCCATCACGATCCACTCGCCGCAAAGCCTTTGATCGAGGGTGCGGAAGGTGAGCGAGACGGCGAAGGTGGCCGCGGCCGCGAGGATCCATGGCGCGGCCGGGTGGCGGCGTAGCGCGAGCCAGCCGCCAATTAGACCCATGGCGGCCAAGGCGGGCCCGTAGCCGAGGCTGCCGTTAAGGCAGCGCGCGCGGGCGCCCGCCGGCACGTTCTCAAGCAAAAATCCGATCCGCCCGTCCCAGCATTGCACGTTGAACGCCATCACCATCGCGCCGATGAAGGCAGCCAAAGCAGCCGCGGTTAAGAACCAGGGAACGCCGGCGAAGCGGCGGATGGCAAAGACCAAATAAGACAACATGAATAGGCCGATAGGGCCGGTATCGGCCGCCACCGTATTCACGTTCGGCACGGTGTGGAACAGAAAGCTTCCAATCCCGATCGCGATGAAGTTTAGAATAAAGAACGCGTGCCAGAGCGAGCGCTCTTGGGGCGGACGCCTGACCATCATCGCGGCACCGGCGATGGCAGCCAAGATGAACCCGCCATTCGTCAGTGCGTTCAACGGTTCGGCCCAAAAGGAGGCGTCTTGGCCGCGCTCGCAATAGTCGAAAATGGTGGCTCCGTGGTGCAGCATGCGATTCGGTCCATCTGTGCCGTTCTGCGGCGCACCATAGCCGAGTGCACGAGGCAGAACGACCCTTTTTGCCTCACTACACTTACAATTTTTTACCGCTAAGCATGAGCGGCTTGGCGAAAAGCTGCAACCGGCCTAAGCTCGCTTGAATCGAATCCAATCCGGGGGACAGCTGTGATTCTTCGTATCCTTATAATTTTTGCTGCCATGCTGGGCATGGCCGCGGGAGCGAATGCAGCCGACGCGCCGCTTAAGCCGAAACAGAGTGCTGTGCGCAAAGTTCCACCCTACCGGCATTGCTGCGGCGAGGTCTACCGCTACGTTTACGCCGAGGCGTGGTACGGCAATGAGAAGGTCGTCGCACCGGTTCGCCGCGTTGGCTGCTGCGATCAGGTGCAGGTTCCTGGCGGCGCGTGGATCGATTGCGAGTTCAGCTGCGAGATCACGGTGCGGAAGATGCAGCTCGGCTATTGGCAGCACCTAGGCGCCGGCTACAACAGGGAAGTCACGCCAGGCTATCCCCGCCAGGACTATTACACCAATGCCTGGGGCTTCCGGACCCCGTATATGTTCTAAGGTGCGAGGCTGCACGCTATAGAGCGGGGACGATATCCGTTTTGCGGAAATTGTCCCCCTTGAAGAGGAGCGGGGCGTTGCGCGATTTCGCCAGAGCATAGGCCGCACAATCGCGCGCGTCGAGACCGGCAGGGTGACGGCCCCGGCCGAACTGGATGAACGCATCCCGCGCGATGTGCGCTTGCTCCCTATCGAAGGCGATAATCTCCACCTCTGCCTCGTCCAGGAACGCATCGAGCGGCTGCCAAATCGTGGTGCCGCCTTCCGGCCCCGTCAGCATCAGCGAAGTCTCATAAAAATTGAGCGCGGATAGAACCCGGCTGCGCGCGTTCACGAGCGCGCCAAGAAGCTCCTTTGCGTCCGGTTCCAGACGCAAGATCGCAACGAGCGCTGAGCTATCGAGCACGATCACTTGGGCAGACCGTCATCGTTATAAAGATCGGACGCGCACAGCGCCGGCCGGCCCTCAAGCTGGCGCGCGCTCTCTTCGGCAAGGGCAAGCAGCTTCTCGAACAGCGCACCGGCATCGCGGGTCTTGTGCCTGAGGCATACGCCGTCGGCGATGAACTCTACGCCGGCCTCTTGCAAAGCCATCTGCACAAAGGTCGCTTCCGCCCCGGCGCACTCGCCCGAGGCCTCAAGCCTGCGGATCGTCGACACCGAAACGCTGGCCCGGCGCGCCAGCTCGTCTTGCTCCATCCGCAAGAGCGCGCGCGCCGCCTTGATCTGCTCAGGCGTAATCATGGTGTCAAGCTACCTTCACGAGCGATTTGCGTCAACATATGCTCTGCGCCGGTGCTAACCCAGTGCATGGGAATGGCGAAGCCGGGCTCGCGCCGGGGCGGCAGCCGTGTTATACTTTTTAAATGGCAGCACTGCAGAAGCACAAAATGACTATTGCCGAGTTCCTCGACTGGGCGCAATACCGCGAGGGCAAGTACGAGCTGGTGCGCGGCGAGGTCTTCGCCATGGCGCCGGGCAATTTGCACCACGCGCGCGCAAAGCTTGCCACGGTCAACGCGCTTTCCGCTGCGATTAAACGCGCGGGCAAGCCCTGCGAGGCCCTCATAGACGGTCCAGGCGTCGCCCTCGACGATGAAAGCTGCTACATCCCGGATGTCTCGGTATACTGCGGCGAGCGCGCTCCGGGGGCGCTTCTACTCGTGCCGGAACCGATTATCGTCGTCGAGGTTCTGTCGCCATCCACGGAGCGGTTGGATAAGGCTGGGAAACTCGCCGACTATTTCAGCATCCCTTCCGTCGCGCATTACCTCATCGTCGACCTGAAGCGCCGGCATGTCATCCATCATGGCCGCGGCGATGGGGGCATCATCCCAACGCGGATCGTGAGGGAGGGCGATATTGTGCTCGACCCTCCCGGTATTACCATTGCCATGGCGGACACTTTCGGCGGCTGACCTATTCCTTTTTCGGCAGGTTCAGCCTGATGTGCAGCTCGCGGAGCTGTTTTGCGGAGACTTCGGACGGCGCACCCATGAGTAAATCCTCGGCCTGCTGGTTCAGCGGGAACATGGTCACGTCGCGCAAATTATCGGCGCCACAAAGCAGCATCACCATGCGGTCGATGCCCGGCGCGATGCCTCCGTGCGGCGGCGCGCCGAATTTGAGCGCGCGGATCATGCCGCCGAATTTCGCGTCCACCACCTCGGGCCCATAGCCCGCAATCTCGAAGGCCTTGTACATGATCTCGGGCTTGTGGTTCCGGATTGCGCCCGAGGACAGCTCCACGCCGTTGCAAACAACGTCGTATTGGAAGGCCTTTAGCGCCAGCAGCGCCTCATCGCCTTTCGCCCTCGCTGCTTCGAGCGCGGCGAGCTCGCCTTGCGGCATCGAGAATGGATTGTGCGAGAAGTCGATCTTCTTGTCGTCCTCGTTCCACTCGTAGAAGGGGAAATCGGTGATCCAGCAGAACTCGAAGCGGTCCTTTTGCGTCAGGTTCAGCTCGGCCCCGATCTTGTTCCTGGCCTCGCCCGCGAACTTATAGAACTTCGCCGGATCGCCGCCCGCGAAGAAGACCGCATCCCCCTCTTTCAGGCCCAACTGGGCCTGCATCGCAGCCGTCCGCTCCTCGCCAATGTTTTTGGCGATGGGTCCGGCCGCCTCGTTCTCGCGGAAGAAAATGTAGCCGAGGCCGGGCTGGCCCTGCTGCTGCGCCCAGCTATTCATGCGGTCGCAGAACGCGCGTGAGCCGCCGCCGGGCGCGGGGATGGCCCACACGCGCGCTTTGGCGTCTTTCTCCAGCATGCCTGCGAACACCTTAAAACCGCTGCCGCGGAAGTGTTCACTCACATCTTGCATGACGATGGGGTTGCGCAGGTCCGGCTTGTCCGTGCCGTATTTTGCGATGGCCTCTTCATAAGGTATGTGCGGAAATTTCTGCGTGACCGGCTTGCCCTCGCCGAACTCCTCGAACAGGCCGCGCAAGACCGGCTCGACCGCCTGGAACACGTCTTCCTGCGTCACGAAGCTCATCTCGATATCGAGCTGATAGAATTCGCCCGGCGAGCGGTCGGCGCGCGCATCCTCGTCGCGAAAGCAGGGAGCGATCTGGAAATAGCGGTCGAAGCCCGCGATCATGATGAGCTGCTTGAATTGCTGCGGCGCCTGAGGCAGCGCGTAGAACTTGCCCGGATGCATGCGCGACGGGACAAGAAAATCGCGCGCGCCCTCAGGCGAGGACGCGGTCAGGATCGGCGTCTGGAACTCGAAGAAACCGGCCTCGTTCATGCGCCACCTGAGCGAGGAGACAATCGCCGCGCGCTTCATGATGTTGCGGTGGAGCGTATCCCGCCGCAAATCGAGAAAGCGGTATTTGAGCCGCGTGTCCTCCGGATAGTCCGGCTCGCCGAAGACGGGCAGCGGCAGCTCGTCGGCCTTCGAAAGCACATCCAACGCCGTGATGCGCACCTCGACCTCGCCGGTGGGCAGGTTCGGGTTCACCGTGTCGCCTTCGCGTATGACAACCTTGCCGTCAAAGCGCACCACCCATTCGGCGCGGACGTGCCCGGCGCTGGCAAAGGCCGGATCGCCGGGATCGGCGACGCATTGGGTCAGCCCGTAATGATCGCGCAAATCGATAAACAGGAGTCCGCCATGATCGCGCACGCGGTGCACCCAGCCCGATAGACGCACCGTCTTGCCGGCGTCCGCTTTGCGTAAGGCTCCGCAGGTGACGCTGCGATAGGCGTGAATTGCGGGGGCAGGAGCCTCCGCTTTCGGGGCCGCAGCCTGCCCTGCTCCATTCTTTTTTTTAACCCCGGCCTTGGCTGCCTTAGGGGCAGCCACCGCGGCCGCCTTCTTTTCGGAAACGGCAGATTTCGCGCGCCCTCGCTGAGCCGATTTTTCCACAGATCTCACCCTTTTGGACCTAGTCTGCCTATGCGTCGCCGGATTTCTAACAAATGGCCGCAAAAGCAGCTTAAAAAGAACATACCCAAGGTTCACGCGCGTTGACCGGCGCGAACCCAAATTCCGCCCGGAACAGGGCATGCAGCGCCATATTTGTCAAGGTTGCACGCCTTATCTAGGCGACATCCCACAACTTGAGCTATAACTGGCCTATGATCGATTTACCCGCCATCATCACGTCTACCGGACACCTGCAGCAAGCCTGCACGCATCTCAGCCGCCAGCCTTTCGTCACGGTCGATACCGAGTTTCTCCGGCAGACGACATACAGGCCGAAGCTGTGCCTCATTCAGATGGCCGGCGAGGGGATCGAGGTCGCCGTCGATCCCCTCGCGCCCGTCGATCTATCGAGCTTTTACGCGCTGATGGCGAACGAAGCGGTGGTCAAGGTATTCCACGCGGCGCGCCAGGATATCGAGATCGTGTATCAGGAGGCGGGCATCATTCCCCGTCCGATCTTCGACACGCAGATCGCCGCCATGGCGCTCGGTCACGGCGAGGCCATCTCTTACGGCGCGCTTGTCAAAAAGCTCCTGAAGCGCAACCACGACAAAACCTACCAGTCCATAGATTGGTGCGTCCGCCCCATTGGGCCGCGCCAGCTCGAATATGCGCTGGGCGACGTAACCCATTTGCGCGACATCTATGTCAAGCTGAGGCAGCGGCTTCAGGAAACTGGGCGCGAATCCTGGCTTGAGGAGGAGGTCGCGTTTCTGACCGACCCGAAAACCTATGCCTTCGATCCCGCCGACGCATGGAAACGCATGAAGCTCGGCGGCAAGTCGCGCCTCGCCAAAGCCATCATCATCGAGCTTTCGGCCTGGCGGGAACGCGCCGCGCAATCCGAGAACGTGCCACGCGGGCGGGTCGTCAAGGACGAGGCGATCTATGAGATAGCAAAGCACGCGCCAAGATCGCTCGACGCCCTTTCCAGGCTGCGGACTGTGCGCGAGAGCGTCAAGGGGCGCGGCGAGGCGATTTTGCGTTGCGTGGCGTCCGCACTTGCACACGATCCGTCCGATCTTATCATGCCGGACGGGCACGCCGAGTTGCCCGCCTCGGCGTCGGCGACGGTCGAGCTTCTGCGGGTTCTGCTCAAAGCCGTATCGGCCGAGCTTAACGTCGCTTCGAAACTCCTGGCAAGTTCGGACGACCTCGAAAAGCTCGCCCAATTCGACCACCCCGACATTCCAGCGCTCAAGGGCTGGAGGCTGAAATTTTTCGGCGAAAAGGCGCTAGCCCTCAAAACTGGCAAGCTCGCGCTTGGCATCGAGAACAAGGAAGTCCGTCTGTTTCCGCTATAACCGCCCGAGGAGCCAGAAGATGAGGGTCAGAACGGCGCTGATCAGCACGGATGTGCCAAGCGGCAAATAGAGCCGGAAATTTCCGCGCTCGATGACGATATCGCCCGGCAGATGTCCAAGTCCTAGCCGCGCTGCCGCCAGCCAGACGAGGCCTGCGGCAATAAGCACAGCGCCGAGAAGGATAAGGGCTTTTCCAGGGTTCATTGCCTATCCCGTGTAAACTGAGCCTGTAACGATTTTATAAACGCCATCTCTGCCCCAGAGTGCCGCCGGCCGGTTTGGCGTGGAAGACGCCGCGGCGACAGCTTGCCCTGCTTGCCCAGTTGGCGGGGCTCCGCTATAAGCCGCTGCATCAAGCCCAACGTTAGAAGCATTATCGCTGCCGGACCGGCAACCCTATCCAACTCACAAAGGCGAACCCATGGCGCTCGAACGCACCCTTTCAATCATCAAGCCCGACGCAACCGCCCGGAACATCACCGGAAAGATCATCGCCAAGTTCGAGGAGGCGGGGCTTCGCATCGTCGCGCAGAAGCGCGTGCACTGGGACGAGACCGACGCCGCCGCCTTCTACGCCGTGCACAAGGAGCGGCCCTTCTTCAGGGATCTCGTGGCCTTCATGACCTCCGGCCCCATCGTACTGCAAGTTCTCGAAGGCGAGAACGCAGTGGCCCGGAACCGCGAAATCATGGGGGCAACCAATCCCGCCAACGCAGCGCCCGGCACCATCCGCAAGGAGTTCGCTGAGAATATCGAGCGCAATTCCGTGCATGGCTCCGATAGCGTGGACAATGCCGCGCTGGAGATCGGCCTTGTGTTCGAAGAAAGCGAGATCGTCGGCTAAAGGCTTGAGCCTTCCATGCCATGGCCGGGCCCGGCCCGGCCATGCTCTTAGATTAAGACCGTTGCCTATCGCTCCCGATGACCGCTCCGATCGCCGGGCTCGCCAGTTGCGTGCGTCAAGTTCTGCAAAAAGGCGGAGTCACAGCCGCAGGGATGTTTCTCTGTTCGGCTGAACGGCGTTTCTCCGTCCCGGCCTAACTTCTGGAAGGCGCCGCGCGCAGTGGCGGTCAA
>JBKQQS010000116.1:0-101056 GCA_052144215.1 Rhodomicrobium sp. | reverse complement strand
ACTGCCGCCGCATCTGCACCCGCCACCGCGCAGGCGGTGGCTGCGCTCGCACCCCAGAACACGGTCTCTGCACCTCACTCGTAAGTCCACAGACACCAGAGGCAGCAAGGACATAAGCCGGCTTAGGCCGGCTTTTTAATTGGGAGAATTCGAATGGCATCCGACAACTTCGAGCGCTGCCTTGCCATCACGTTAAAATGGGAGGGCGGCTATTCCAATCACCCGGACGACCCCGGCGGCCCGACAATGCGCGGAATAATTCAACGCGAATACGACGCCTGGCGAGTCAAACAAGGCAAGGGCAAGCGGCCTGTAAAGCAAATGGAGGAAGGCGAGCTTCGCATGATTTATCGTAACGAGTATTGGGACGCGATGGATTGCGACGGACTTTCTTACGGCCTAGACCTGTGCGTCTTCGACGCCGCAGTAAATTCTGGCACCGGGCGCGCGAAGAAATGGCTTGAGCAAGCCCAAAACATCGATGCATTTTGCGATGCAAGGCTTGCTTATTTGCAGAGGCTTGGCCGTCTTTGGCGTGTTTTTGGGGCCGGATGGCGCCGCAGAGTTGCTGGCATTCGGAATGACGCACACCTTTTGGCCGGGAATAGCGTCATGATCGCCCCGCATGACAGCTCCCTCCATGCTGGGATGAAGGGCGAATCCGTGCGGACGCTCCAAACGAAGCTGCGCGCGCTCAAGTATCCATGCGGGGCCGTTGACGGCATCTTCGGTCAGCAGCTTCACCGCGCCGTCATTCTTTTTCAGCATGACAACGATTTGCAAGGCGAGCCGGGCGTGTGGCTTGCGGCTTATAACGAAACGCTCGAAACGGCGGAACCGATGCTTCCAAAGCGCGCTGCTGCGACAGTGGGAGATTTGGAACGAGCTGGGGACACGCCCATAAAGCGCATGAACCTACTGCAACGCATTTTTGCCTGGCTGTTCGGTGCAAGCGCAGCCACGGAGGCATTTCAGAGCGATAACGTGCTCGATAGCGTTAGCGGAATAAGGACAGTTATTGAGCCGGTGCAAAGTGTGTGGGGCTGGATTTCCGGAAACCGCTGGCTGTTTATTGCCGCGCTTTGCATCGGCCTTGTCGCCTTGATCCGCCTTATGCGGAAAGAGCATGTCGAAGCATACCAGAACTTTGACTATCAAGGTCCGGCCGTTGGGAAAGAGGGGGCGCAATGATTGCGGTATTGACAGCAGTTGGTGCATGGTTTGCACGCCAGCTCGCGGCGTGGAAGCTCACAAGCATAGCTTCATTCGCTCTTCTCGGGCCGCTTGGGTCGATTGCGACCGGTATCGCGGGCGCAATCGGTGCAATTATTACTGCAGTTTTTGAAATCATCGCAGCGTTGGCGAGGAGTGCTGAGGGCCGCGTAATTCTTGCGATCGCCGCTCTCGGACTAAGTTTCCTCTACCTACGTTTCCATTACATCGAGGAAGGAAAAGCCGAAGCAAGGGCAAGCTTTGCCGCGCTGCATAAGCCTTGCCATGCAATGGCCGCTGAGAGACACAAGCGATGACAACCCCAGAGCCGGAAGCCGGGCGGCATATACCGCCTCACCCGGCTGGACCTGGAAACGGCCGCGGTGAAATTCCGCTTACCCGCATCTATCTGCCGTTTGCTATGGTTGTCACCTTTGGCGCATTTCTAATGGTTGGTGGATATACAGTGGGAGGCTTCATGTCAGGTATAGCCCGTGACAAGACCGAGACTGAAGCTCGTTTAGGTGCAATCGAGAAAGAGGTAACAGCCATCAAAAACATCCTCGCCGAGCGAGCTGTTTCTCCTCAAAATTGCAACTGCCGCGCGAAGCAATAAAGATAACGGAGCAGCCTCCCGCCGCCACATCGATAGAGCCTAGTTGATTAGATCGCCTCGCTGAGATCCTTGGCGGGTCGGAAAGCGACCTTTTTGCTCGCTTTAATCTTGATCGCTTCGCCCGTCGCGGGATTACGGCCCATCCGGGCGGCGCGCTTACGAACTTCAAGGGTGCCCAGCCCAGCGATTCGGATCCGCGCGCCCTTTTTCAGGTGCTTGCCAATAGCGTTGACGGCGCCGGAGAGCACCTCGTTTGCCTGCTTTTGAGACAAACCGTGCGTCTCGGCGACTTCCGTCGCGAGATGGCGAAGCGTGACAATGTCGGCCTTCACAGGTTTTGCAGCGGTTTTGGGCGCCGCTGCCGCTTGCGTTTTCGTCATCTGAGTTCCTTCTTAGTCCATGTCTGCTGTGTTAGAAAATCCAGCTTTCCGCGCGCATCGGCACTGTAACGCAAGCCGATTAGAATCTACCGGATGTTGTAAGACCACCCAATCCGGTCAAGAGCCTCAATCTGCCTTTGCGCCAATAGAATCAGCCAAATCGGCCTAGTTGCAACCACGACCATCACCGTGTGGCGGCAAACGTCAACAGGCTTTCGCTTGAAAGCTCGTTCTCAAGCGGGGTTTTGGTTAAATTTGCAGGCAGGTGTGGTTTTTGTGCCTGAGATAAAATGTGGCGAAGCGGACTTTGAGTAAAAAACGCTAGTTGCCTTGGGGCTACCGCTTCTTGAATGGCGAACACGTCCAGAATAGATAACATCAACGTACGAAACTTGACACGCGGCGTTTTCGTCGCTAGAACGAATAGTGAACAAAAATGCCGGCTCATATGTGGATAACCGCGCCGGACTTATCATTCTAGGGTACGCTTGGTGTAAGCTGCAGCGGCGACTCATCATTTCATGAAAGGAGCTCTCATGGCGGGCTCAGTCAACAAAGTAATCCTCATAGGCAATCTTGGAGCTGACCCAGAGGTCCGTCACACTCAGGATGGACGGGCGATCTGCAATATTAGGCTTGCGACCACCGAAAGCTGGCGCGATAAGCAATCGGGCGAAAAGCGTGAAAAAACCGAGTGGCACAGTGTCGTGATATTCAATGAGCAGCTTAGTAAGATTGCGCAGCAGTATTTGAAAAAGGGCTCGAAGATTTATATCGAGGGGCAGCTGCAAACGCGTAAATGGCAAGATAATTCCGGTAATGATCGTTATACAACCGAAGTCGTGCTACAAAATTACGCCGGTCAGCTCACCATGCTCGATGGCCGCAACGGCGGTTCCGGCTTCAACGATAGCGGAAGCAGCGACTACGATACCGGCTCTAGTGGCGTTCGCGAAAGCGGATACCGCGGCGCAGGAGGCGGTAAAGGCCGGGAAAGCGGAGCTGCTAAGTCTTTTGAGAAGGATCTTGACGACGAGATACCGTTCTAAAAGCCGTTTTGTGTGGGGCGTGAAAGCTCCGCACCTACGCCGGCGTTTCCTACACATAAAGTCAGGCCTATATCGAAATGGCTTCGGTTACCTCGGACGTTTAGTAAGAAGCCAAGGATTCAGTTGTGACAGGCACTTCCAACAGCAATCAAGGTGATCGCGGCGCAGGTGATATTCGCCCGGTGCTTATCACAGACGAAATGAAGCGCTCCTATCTCGATTATGCGATGAGCGTGATCGTTTCGCGGGCGCTACCCGATGTGCGCGACGGACTCAAGCCTGTACACCGCCGCATATTATATTCGATGCACGAGACAGGCTATCAATGGAATAAGCCCTACCGGAAGTCGGCGCGCGTTGTCGGTGACGTAATCGGTAAATACCATCCCCATGGAGACCAATCCGTTTACGATGCCCTCGTCCGCATGGTGCAAGACTTCTCCATGCGGGTGCCTTTGATCGATGGCCAAGGCAATTTTGGGTCTGTCGATGGCGACCCGCCCGCGGCGATGCGGTATACTGAGGTTCGCCTCCAGAAAATTTCCGACGCGCTCCTTAACGATCTGGAGAACGACACCGTCGATTTCCAGGAGAACTACGATAATTCGGAGCGTGAACCAACCGTCCTTCCCGCCCGCTTTCCCAACCTGCTCGTCAACGGAGCTGGCGGCATTGCCGTCGGCATGGCGACGAACATCCCCCCCCACAATCTCGGCGAAGTCATCGACGCCTGTTTGGCATTCTTGGAGAACCCCGGCATCGCGGCAGAGCAGCTCATGGAGCATGTGCCGGGGCCTGATTTTCCCACGGGCGGTATCATTATGGGACGTGCGGGCATCCGCGCCGCCTATCTGAAGGGCCGTGGATCCATCGCGGTTCGTGGCAAGATTCACGTGGAGACTATCCGCAAAGACCGCGATGCCCTGATCGTTACAGAAATCCCCTATCAAGTTAACAAAGCGGTACTCCAAGAGCGCATCGCCGAACTCGTCCGCGAGAAGCGGATCGAGGGCATTTCTGACGTGCGCGACGAGTCTGACCGCGATGGTTATCGCGTGGTGATCGAGCTGAAACGTGAGGCAATGCCCGATGTGGTGCTGAACCAGCTTTACCGCTTCACGACGCTGCAGTCGATGTTCGCGGCCAATATGGTCGCTTTGAACGGAGGACGGCCTGAGCAGCACAATTTACGCGACTTTATACAGGCATTCACACAGTTCCGCGAAACGGTCGTAACGCGCCGCACCAAGTTTTTGCTGGCGAAAGCCAGGGATCGCGCGCATGTGCTCGTGGGCCTAGCGACGGCAGTTGCGAACATAGATGAGATTATCAAGCTTATTCGCAGCGCTCCCGATCCGGCTACGGCTCGCGAGCAGCTGATGACCCGAAGCTGGCCAGCTGAGGATATCGCACCCCTTCTGGCCTTGATTGACGACCCCCGATCTGCGATTCTCGAGGGCAATGTATACCGGCTATCCGGCGATCAAGCTAAAGCCATTCTCGATTTGCGCTTACAGCGTTTGACCGCGCTTGGAAGGGATGAGATTGGCGACGAACTCAAGGGCTTGGCCGATAAGATTCGTGATTATCTCGATATCTTGGGCTCGCGAGCACGCGTCGTGGCGATTGTTCGCGATGAGCTGATTGCCATCAAGGAAGAATTTGCCACACCACGCCGCACCGAAATCCTCGACATCGAGGGCGAGGTCGAGGATGAGGACCTCATTCAAAAAGAGGATATGGTTGTCACCGTAAGTCATCGAGGCTACATCAAGCGTGTGCCTCTTTCGACCTACCGTGCACAAAGGCGCGGGGGGAGAGGGCGCGCAGGCATGACCACGCGCGACGAAGATTTTGTTACAAGACTATTCGTAGCGAATACGCACACGCCTGTGCTCTTTTTGTCTTCGCGGGGCATGGCTTATAAGATGAAGGTGTGGCGCCTCCCCCTATCGGCTCCGCAGGCGCGCGGCAAAGCTCTTATAAATCTTCTGCCCCTGCAGCAGGACGAAACCATCACATCTATCCTGCCATTGCCTGAAGAGGAACGCGGCGAGACGGGCGTTTTTATTTTATTTGCGACGCGGTCCGGCAATGTCCGCCGCAACGAGCTGGCCGATTTTGCTGAAGTCCGCCAAAACGGCAAGATTGCCATGAAGCTTGACACAGGTGACGAAATTGCCGGGGCGCAGCTCTGCCGCGAAACCGACGATATTCTGTTGACTAGCGCTGATGGGCAAGCGATTCGTTTTCCAGTGACCGAAGTCCGCATTTTCAAAGGACGGGAATCGACGGGAGTGCGCGGCATAAGGCTCGAGGAAAAAGACCAGGTTATCTCGCTAGCGATTCTCCGCCACATGGACGCGACACCGGCCGAACGTGCGGCCTATTTGAAGCAGGCAAATGCTATGCGCCGGGCCGCCGCGGGGGAGCGCGCCAATACCGAAAGTGGGGATGCAGCGGACGCTGTCACAGACGCTGAGGGCAGTGGCCTGGACGACGGAGAGACGATCGAAAGCACCGATATCGCCGATTTGACCCCTTCACGTTATGGAGAGATGGGTGCCGCTGAGCAATATGTGCTGACGGTTTCCGAGCGAGGATTCGGAAAGCGCACGTCGTCCTACGAGTACCGCACATCGGGACGGGGCGGCAAAGGTATCATAGCGATGGCGGTAAATGAGCGAAACGGCAGGCTTATCGCATCCTTCCCTGTAGAAGATACCGATCAAATCATGCTGGTCACGAATGGCGGCAAGCTCATCCGCTGCCCCATCGAAGGGATTTCGATCACCGGCCGATCGGCTCAGGGCGTAACGATCTTTAGGACCGACCAGGATGAACATGTTGTTTCGGCAGAACCGATCAACGACGACGGCAGCGGTAACGCTAATGGTGGAAACGGCATCGAGGGCAGCGAAGAGCCGCTCGAATAAGAGCAGCGGTGCAGGGAACAAGAGCGCCTCATGAATTGCGGGTTTTATCCGGGAAGCTTCGATCCGCCAACGCTGGGGCATCGCGACATCATTAGGCGTGGGCTTAGGATGTTCGACCGGCTCGTCGTGGGGATAGGCGTTCATCCTTCCAAGACGCCGATGTTCCCGGACGCCGAGCGCGTGACGATGCTGGAGGAAGAGTTCTGTGGCCTCGCCGGAGGGGATCGCGCTAGGGCTATCTTATTTCGAGGCTTGACCGTAGAGGCCGCCCGCAAAGAGGGAGCGCGGTTCATCGTCCGGGGGCTTCGCGATACGGGCGATCTGAATTACGAGATGCAGATGTCGGGGATGAATGCTCAGCTCGCGCCCGATATAGAGACAGTTTTTGTGGCTGCGTCACCTGAAACCGCTCACATCACCGCAACCCTTGTGCGTCAGATCGCAAACTTGGGGGGCGACGTTTCGGCTTTCGTCTCCCCCGCGGTTCTTCATCGTATCCGGGGCAAATTCAAGGTTTCATAGCCTCGGCCGCATTCCCGCCCCGATGGAGCGCTAGGCGCTGAAAATCGCAAAGCAATCAACAGCCTCAAAGGTTCCCATGTTGCGTTCATGCTTTTTCGCGGCGTTGCTGGCGTCAGCACTCGCCGTAGGCTCCGCTGCAGCCCTCGCCGCAAGCCCCGACAACACGCTCTATCTGGATCTAAAAGACGGGCGCGTTGTCATAGAACTCCGGCCTGATCTTGCGCCAAAGCACGTTCAGCGCATCAAGCAGTTGGTAAAAGAGGGATTCTATGACGGCCTAACGTTTCATAGAGTGATCACCGGCTTCATGGCGCAAACTGGCGATCCAAAGGGCGATGGAACGGGAGGTTCGAAATACCCGGATTTGCCAGCCGAATTCTCTCCAACTCCGTTCCAGCGTGGCACAATAGGGGCCGCTCGCACCGCGAACCCCAATTCCGCGAATAGTCAGTTCTTTATCTGTCTTCAAGATGCCCCTCATCTGAACGGCACCTACACGGTTTGGGGGCAGGTTGTCGAAGGAATGCAATTCGTTGACCGCATTAAAAAGGGGCAAGGCAGCGACGGACGGGTGTTCAATCCGGACAAGGTTATCAAAATGCAACTTGCATCCGATGCCCGCTGATCACCACATTCATGATCAGAATTGAATGGCAGGCGCCGCATAGGCTTCTACCTCCCGTCTAGCGGAGCCAGGAAAGAGTAAAACATGGCATCAGAAAATAAAGAAAATACATTGGTCCTGGAAACAACCCACGGCCGAGTCGTGATCGAGCTCAGGCCCGATCTTGCCCCTAACCATGTGGCGCGAATCAAGGAGTTAGCCCAGCAGGGCTTTTACGACGGTGTGGTCTTTCATCGCGTCATCGATGGATTCATGGCCCAAACTGGGGATCCAACAGGAACAGGCCGAGGCGGTTCTGGGAAAAACCTGAAGGGTGAATTCAGCAAGGCTCCACATGAGCGCGGAACTGTCTCCATGGCTCGCGCAAATCATCCCGACAGTGCCGACAGCCAATTCTTCATCTGTTTTGACGATGCGCACTTTTTGGATGGAAAGTATACTGTTTGGGGCCGGGTCATCGAGGGCATGGAAAACGTCGACAAAATCAAACGTGGCGAACCGGTAAAGGATCCGGATAAGATCGTTTCGATGCGTGTTGGTACTTCCGACTAATTTAGGTAAAAACAAGCGCGATTGCATTTTGACAGCCGGAATTACTTGTGCTCATCAAGGACTTCGATTTCGACCTGCCGAAGACAGCAATCGCGCTGAGGCCCGCATCTCCGAGAGACTCCGCGAGGCTTTTGATCGTTGAGCCTGGCCTGCGAGACCCATTCTCCGAGGCGCGGATACTGGATTTACCTGCCCTCTCAAGGCCTGGCGACGTTGTGGTGTTTAACAATACTAAGGTGCTTCCTGCCGAGGTTGTTGGGCATCGACCGTCCAGAGACCGCGACGCGCCAGCCGTCGAAATCTCGCTCACGTTTATCGAACAGCTTTCCGATGGCACTTGGAAGGCATTGGCTCGCCCTGCCCGGAGATTGCGTGCGGGAGACCGGGTCGTTTTGGGCCGTCGGGGCGAACAATCGGCCGTTGAGGTTACAGGCAAGGGACCAGAGGGGGACGTCACCATCGCGGCGGCTGACGGCCTGAACATCGAAGGCATCATGCAGAGGCACGGAGTGATGCCGCTCCCGCCATACATCGCTCGCGCACGGGCTACAGATAAGCAGGACATGGACGATTATCAGACCGTCTACGCCAAAGCCGAAGGCGCTGTCGCAGCGCCGACTGCGGGACTGCATTTCACGCCTGCGCTGTTAGAGCGTCTTACGGCGAAGGGTGTGCGGACGGCCTTTGTAACGTTGCATGTCGGAGCAGGGACCTTCCTCCCAGTAAAAGCTGAGAAGGTTGAGGATCATCACATTCACGCTGAGCGGTGCGAAATTTCAACGGAGGCGGCTGCCAGCATAAACCAATGCCGGGAGCGCGGCGGCCGGCTCATCGCGGTCGGAACAACTTCGCTGCGCCTGCTTGAAACCGCCGCGCGTGAAGACGGCTCCATTGCCCCCTATCGCGGGAGTACAAGTCTTTTCATAAAGCCTGGTCATAGGTTCCGAAGTGCAGACCTCCTGCTAACCAACTTCCACTTGCCGAAGTCTACTCTGTTTATGCTTGTTTGTGCCTTCTCTGGGACGGCGCTTATGAAGATGGCCTATGCTCATGCGGTCGCGGCTGGGTTCCGGTTTTATTCTTATGGCGACGCTTGCCTGCTTCAACGCGCGGAAAGTGAAATGGCGTGACCTCCTCTTTTTCCTTTAGGCTGTTAGCGAAAGATGGCGGTGCCCGGCTTGGAGAAATTTCGACGTGCCGGGGGATGATCCGCACGCCTGCCTTTATGCCGGTCGGGACAGCGGCAACCGTCAAAGCGGTTTTTCTCGATAACGTGAAAAACGCTGGTGCTGATGTCATCCTCGGCAATACCTATCACCTGATGCTGCGGCCGGGTGCAGAACGGATCGCGCGGCTTGGCGGCTTGCATCGGTTCATGCGGTGGGATGGACCAATCCTCACCGACTCGGGTGGCTACCAGGTCATGTCCCTTAGCCAGCTTCGCACCGTAACGGAGCGTGGCGTAACGTTTCGCTCGCATTTGGACGGTGCGCTCCATGATTTGACACCTGAACGTTCGATAGAGGTGCAGAACTTGCTCGGCGCGGACATTCAGATGCAGTTCGATGAATGCACGCCTTTCCCCGCGACTTTTGAAGAGGCGGAGCGTTCGATGCGGCTTTCCCTGCGCTGGGGAGAACGTTCTCTAGCGGCGTTTCGAGAGCATGGACAGCCAAGCCGCGCTCTATTCGGCATCGTGCAGGGAGGCATCTATCCAGAGGCTCGCGCGCAATCCGCCGAAGCGCTCACCTCCATGGACTTCGACGGCTATTCGATCGGCGGTCTTGCCGTCGGCGAAGGCCAGAGGCTCATGTTCGAGGCACTCTCCTACACCACGCCTCTTCTTCCAATTGCGAAGCCCCGCTACCTCATGGGAGTGGGAACGCCTTCAGACATCGTCGGCGCAGTTGAGCGCGGTATCGATATGTTCGATTGCGTTATGCCCACGCGGTCGGGCCGTCATGGTCAAGCCTTCACTTGGAACGGCAAGCTCAATATGCGCAATGCTGCTCATATGGAGGACATGCGGCCGATCGACGATACAAGTGAATGTCCTGCGGCGCGCGACTACTCCCGTGCCTACATCCATCACCTTCTACGCGCTGGCGAATATCTTGCGCCGATGATCTTGAGCTGGGCTAACACCTATTTCTACCAAGATTTGATGGCGGCAATCCGCCAATCCATCCGCGAAGGGAATTTCGCGGAGCTTGCGGCCCGCATTCGCAAAGCCTACCCCTCCACGACAGTTGCCGACGACGCGGGTCCATCCTCTCCGGCCGACTGACGTTCGCGAACAAGCAAATAGATACCGGAGGAGACGATGATGGCCGTACCCGCCAGGGTCCACCTGCTTGGAATATCCAAGAAGACCGCATAGCCGAGCGCAATCATAAAAACGATGTTGATGTAGCCGAACGGGGCGAGGATTGGGGCTGGCGCCCGCTCGTGCGCAAGGATTAGCAGCCAATGCCCAAATCCCCCCAGCAGGCCTGTGCACAAAAGCACAAACCAAGCTAATGCGCTCTGTGGCATTTGCCACGCAAGGAGAGCAAAAGGCGCGAAGAAGACTGTGCCTGCGACGGGCGTGTAGACGAGCGTGGTACTTGCACTGTCGTACCGCGCCAAGTAGCGCGTTAGCAAGCTGTAGAGCGCGTAACATAGGGTGGTTAGGAAAGAAAACGAGATAGCCCAATGGACGCCGCCAAATCCAGGACGAGTGACGAACAAAACGCCTGAAAACCCGAGGCAAATGGCAAGAAGCCGGTGCCAGCCAACCCACTCATTCAATAGCGGGCCAGCGAGTGCTGCAACAGCGAATGGCGACAAAAAAAAGATCGTTGCGGTTTGATCGAGCTGAAGGTATTGCAAAGCCAGAAAGTTGAACGCTGTCGTGGCCAAGAGTAGACCGCTTCGCAACAGCTGATGCCAAGTCTTTCCGGAATGAGCCGCGCGGACACATGCGCGCGGTCCAAGAGCCGCAAGAATGAGGGCGGCGTTGCCCGCAAAGCGCACCCATATGATTTGGAGAATGGGTAGATGCGCAATGGTCCCTAAATACTTTGCGCTGGCGTCCAGAAACGCAAATAGGACCGTCGCGCAGCAAATAAGCGCTATGCCAGTTAGCCGCGATTCTATGAGGGGGCGATGCAGCGCTATACTTTCGCCGGTTGCGCCGCCTGAGGAGAGTGTATTGACCATACGATAGAACTGTCTGGGAGACGAGGCTTGAGCAAGGGGAAAATACCGCAACCGGGGGCGTGACGCTTCACTATGCGCCGGAGCCCTGTTCGTAAAGCTCAGCGATGACAGGCTCCAACCTCTTCAAGACCGCGGATCGCTTGATCTTCATTGTCGGTGTCATGTCGCCTCCCTCAATTGAAAACGGCTGAGGCAATATGGCAAAGCGGCGGATATGTTCGGCCCTCGAATGCCGGGCGTTGATTGCGTCGATGCCAGCTTGAATTTCATTACGGATAGCCTTATGAAGCGTGGGCTCGATCGGACTCAGCCCGCGTTCCTGTGCCATTTTTGCGACGGTTCCGGCGTTTAATGTGACAAGTGTAACGAGGTAGGGGCGCCGCTCGCCGCAAACAACCGCATGTTCGATCAGCGGCAAGCCCGCAAGATCCATTTCCAAATTGGCGGGCGCAATATTCTTTCCGCCTGACGTGATAATAATGTCCTTCTTCCGGCCGGTGATGTACAGAAAGCCCTCCTCGTCGATGCGGCCAAGATCGCCCGTGTAAAGCCATCCGTCCACCATTGTGCGGGCCGTGGCTTCCGGATCTTTCGCGTATCCTGAAAAGTTGGTTGGACTTCTTATCAGGATTTCGCCGTCAGGATTGACTTTTATCTCAGCGCTTGGCGAAGGGCGTCCCACCGATCCAACTTTTGTCGCGCCCGGCAAATTGCAGGAACCGGCCCCGCAGGTTTCCGACATCCCCCAAAGCTCCCGTACCGGTATGTCGAGCCCGTTGAGAAACAGAAGAGTTTCCTGCGATATGGGCGCCGCGCCACAAAACACGAGACGCGCCTGGTCGAGCCCCATCGCGCGCTTCGCCTTTTTGTAGACAATCGCCGAAGCTATCGATTTCGCGATATGCGCTTTTGGCCCGTGGCGCAGTCCACGCTGTTCCTTGCGATGCCATTCTTGGCCGCTCTTGATGGCCCAGCGCGCAATCTTCCCCTTCACGCCCGTCGAATGCGCGATTTGCAATTGCGCAGCGCCTGCCATTTTCTCGAAAATGCGCGGGACGCCGAAAAAGAAGGTCGGATGCACCTCGCTCAAATGCTGGCCAAGTTCCAATATGCTCCGGGCAAAATAGACCTCGTTCCCCACATAAATTTGGAATTGAGTGGTTAGCATCCGCTCGGCTATGTGGGCGAGCGGGAGGTAAGAGAGCAGGCGATCCTTATCGGTTATCTCTAGCATCTGCCGGGCGCTTGCGACAGCCGCTGCAAGTGCGCCGTGGCTCAGTCGTACCGCTTTAGGCGGCCCTGTCGTTCCGGAAGTATAGATGAGGCATCCAGTGTCGCCCGGCTTAATGGCTTGCAAGCGCCGCTCCACCTCCGCGTCGAAACGGCTACCTCCCTGTGATAAAAAACCTTCCCACGTCATTTGTATTGGGTCCGAAGCCGGAGCCCCCTTCATCATCACAACCTGACGAAGAGAGTTCAGCTGCGCGCGGCCTTTTGAGATTTTTTCGAAATACTCTTGATTTCCGGCGAATACGATTTCGCATTGTGCATGATCGATAATGTAAGCAGCGTCCTCGGGTGAGGACGTGAAGTAAATGCCCGCGACCGAAGCGCCGATCATCATTGCGGCGATGTCGGCGATCACCCATTCGGGGCGGTTGTAGGCTAACACAGCTACCACGTCGCCCCGCTTTACGCCCAGCGCGATCAGCGCCCTCGCCGCCTGCCGCACCTCATCGCGATAGGCGAACCAAGGCGTAGGCACCCAGCCCTTCTCCTCCCGCACGTAATAGGCCGCGGCAGCTCCCCGCCGCGCAGCCGTCTCAAGAAAGCGCTGCGGCGCTGGAACGAAGCCTTCGCTTCGGTCAACGTCAGATGCCGCCAATGACCTCCCCATGCGCTTCTCCTCCCAGCTTCAGCAATGTTCTCGCTTCTTGCGGTGACGCGATCCCGCGCCCCGCGTTACGCGCGCACGCGGCCAAAGCCGCAATGAGCGCGCCGTTGCTTGCGGCTTTCTCGCCGCTTGGCAAATAGAATGTGTCCTCGAGACCCGTCCGCAGCATGCCCCCGAGTTCGGCTGCGCGCTGATGGACCGGCCATATCTCGCCTCTTCCAATCAACGTGGCTTGCCAGGGCGAGCCTTCGAGCTTGTATTTCAAAAGAAGGCCCAAAAGCGCATCATCCACGGGCATACCCGAGGCGACACCCATCACGAAATTGTACTGAGCGCTTGGCGTCATCCCAGATTCCACATAAAGGCCAACCGATCGGACAATCCCAACGTCGAAACATTCGAATTCCGGACGCGATCCGCTTTCTTCCATGATGTCGAGAAAGGCCTTGACCTTGGAAACGGGGTTGTCGAATAGGATCGGCGGCCAGGCCCATTTGCCGTCCGATCTCAGTTTCAGATAGTTCAGGCTACCAGCGTTGCAGGCGGCTATTTCCGGCCGCGTCCGCCGGAGACACGCAGCCGGACCGGAAATGTCCGGTCCAACAACGCCCGTGGTCTGATTGATGATAACACCCGGGCAGGCGGCGCGGATGGCTTCAACGATTTCGGCGGCGGCGTCCGGTTCCCAGCTTGGCAAATGCCCCATGCCGGGCACCTGCGACCGGAAATGCACATGCATGATGGCGGCACCGGCCTCGAGTGCCTCGCGCGCGGATTGCGCCATTCGATGCGCGGTCACTGGGACCATCGGATGTTGCCGCGGATCGGTCAGGACGCCATTCAAGGCGCAAGTCAGGATCGCCTT
Source organism: Rhodomicrobium sp. (assembly GCA_052144215.1). Lineage (GTDB taxonomy): Bacteria > Pseudomonadota > Alphaproteobacteria > Rhizobiales > Rhodomicrobiaceae > Rhodomicrobium. The sequence continues at coordinate 87,204 of JBKQQS010000116.1, read as the reverse complement.
AGGCATTGGCAGGCTCATCCAACGGTTGGATCTCGAAGAGTAACGAGGCGTTCGCGACTTGCTCACCCTCTTTCACATGAACGGCAAAAACCCGGCCAGCATTCACAGCTCGAACGCGCGTCTCCATTTTCATCGCTTCGATAATTGCGAGCGTTTCACCCGCGGCAACGGTCTGCGCGGGCTCAGCAAGAACACGGACTGCAAGCCCTGCTGCCGGCGCAATAATCCTAACCCCGCCGGACCTAATTTCTTCCGCTTGGGTGCAAGCTTGTTCGCTAAAGGTGAACGCATGCTCTTCGGTACTCAAATGAAGGTTCACGCCCTGCCAAATCGCGACGGCACGGCGGCGGATTCCGTTTGCCTCATATGTGATTTCTGGCCAGTCGGCTTTCACAAGACTTGCCGCCGCCACCCCTATAGTTATTGAGTCATCGGGCAGGCGACGGTAGCGAAGAGTCTTCCGATCCCCGCCGCATGCGAGGTCGATAGCAAAATCCATCGCGCTACCAGACTGAAACCAATCGTTGCCGCCTAGCCCTGCGAAAAGTCCAACCGCGAGGGCCCAGATTTCGGCAGATGGTGCCGGCCGTTCAAAAAGAGGGTTGGCTTTCTCCATCCAGCCATCGAGTGTATCGGCGGTCAATCTCGCTTGGAGAAACTCCTCGCTACGCAAGAGTTGGACGAGGAAGTGTAAGTTGGAGGCGACGCCCAGCAGAGGCGCATCCTCCAAAGCGCCGGCGAGCCTGCGCACGGCTTCCTCGCGGCCCCGGCCAGAGGCGATAACTTTAGCAAGCATCGAGTCGTAAAACGGGGTGACCTCGCTGCCTTCCTCCACTCCGGAATCGACGCGAACGCGTTCTGCAGCGCGCGGCCGCCAGTAAAGAACCGTTCCTGTTTGCGGTTTGAAGCTGTCGTAGGGGTCCTCCGCACAAAGCCTCGCCTCAATCGCGTGCCCTTGAAGGGCGATCTCATCCTGCCTTAACGGGAGCCGCTCGCCGGCTGCGACGCGCAATTGCCATTCGACGAGATCGAGGCCCGTCACCATTTCGGTGACGGGGTGCTCGACCTGTAGCCGCGTGTTCATCTCTAAAAAATAAATGTTAAGATCTGGGTCGGTTATAAACTCGACGGTTCCTGCGTTGACGTAGCCTGCGGCACGCGCCGCCGCACGCGCATAACCCGTCAACTTTTCGCGTTGCGCCGCTGTGAGAACAGGGCTCGGCGCTTCTTCGATAATTTTCTGCCGCCGCCGCTGCGAGGTGCAATCGCGCTCGTAAAGGTGCACCATGTTGCCGTGGGTGTCGCCAAACACCTGCACCTCGAGGTGCCGCGGCCGCTCGATCAGGCGTTCGAGCATCACGCGATCGTTGGCGAAAGCAGATTTCGCCTCGCGTTTGGCCGCCGCAAGCTGCTCCAGCAGCTCCTCGCGGGCATGAACTGCCCGGATACCGCGGCCTCCGCCTCCCCCCATAGACTTGATAAGCAGCGGGAAGCCTAGCTTCTCCGCTTCGGCTGCGATTGCAGCATCCGATTGATCCTCGCCGGCATAGCCGGGAAGGCAAGGCACACCCGCAGCTTGCATCATTGCCTTTGCTGCAGCCTTATCGCCCATCTCACGGATTACCCGCGAGGGGGGCCCGATGAAGACGAGCCCTGCGCTTTCACAGGCCTCTGCGAAGCTAGCATTTTCGGCGAGAAAACCGTAGCCGGGATGAATTGCACTTGCGCCCGTCCTTTGCGCAGCGCTCAAAATGGCTTCGATGTTCAGGTAGCTTTCATGAGGTGCTGACGGGCCGATGCGAATTGCTTCGTCCGCCAAGCGCACATGCAACGCGCTTGCGTCCGCATCGGAGAATACGGCCGCCGTGCGATAGCCCAACGCCTTTGCCGTGCGCGCAATCCGGCAGGCGATCTCCCCGCGGTTGGCGATGAGAATTTTCTGAAACGGCTTGGCAATCACAGCGCCTCCGCCCGGTCGGCCTTGCAAACGGGCAATTCTATGCCGGGACAGCACGCTAAGGCAATGGCAGCCACGATGGATTTCTAAAGCGCCGCTTTATTTCACCTCGGTGCTCGCCGCGCCGGACTTCCACGCAAGAAGCAGATTCGACGGCTTGCCCCACCGGTATCCTACTGTGAAGCTCAACGGCGCGGGGTGCTCGTTCTTGAACAACTCCACGAGTTTGGGCTGTCCATTGCGGCTGAACTGAGCGATTGGCCGAAGATAGGTACCGAAAGGACGGAGCTGCCATTCGGGCGTGCTCAAATATTTGACCGGGATTCCGGTATCGTCCTGAACAAGCACGACGCTATTTCTAAGCAAGAAATCGCGTACCGATGAAAAACCTTGAGTGTGGAGAAGATACGACGCACTCTTCACGAAGCTGTCGCCAGCGCCAAACCCCTGGCAAAATTGAAGAAAACCGCTGTTCGCGACGCCTTTATCCGACAGGTCGGTCCGGAAATAATATAGAGTGCGCTCATCGCCATCGCTGCTGGCGTAAACGATTTTCACGCCCTTCGCATTGCTCTCAAGTCCGGGCTCGTCGAGCGGATGGAGCTTGCCATCCTTATCCAGTGCGACCAGGCTCGCGTCTCGAACCGTGATGCCCGACCGCGCCATGAACATATAAATCAGAGGAATCGTGCCCGAGAGCCTGCTCCGGTAAAGCTGGGAGCCCATTTCGTTCGTTATGAAATAGCTGTGTTTGAGAAGATTGCCCAGCGAAGCGCGGATCCCGCCGAGTTCCCCGCCCAGAGCACGCGGAGAGATATCGCTCAGTTGCGGAATCCCGCCCGGCGGTTCCAATCCGCTCATAATGACCGTCTTCGCATTGGGGAAGAACGCATTTGCGTATAGGAAATCTGGGCCGCTGAACATGTAATAGAGAACGGGCTGCGATTGCTTGATGTTGTCTGCCGACCAGGCTCGCACTTTCGATAACTGGCGGTTCTCGAAATCTTTCCAGCTGGAATTAAAGAAGGCCGCATGCCTTTTCCACTCCGGGTCGCTTGTCAGCGCCGCAAGAGGAGAATCCGCCGAGGGAGGCATACCTGCTATGAAATGAGCGATATCGTCTGCTGCCTGGCTGCTGGCAGCCCGCACTCCACTGACAGCAATGGCGACGATGGTAACTGCAAGAGCAAGAGATTTCGCAAGCAAGGGTCTTCCGATCATAGTCTAACGGGTCTCCTGTGGCGCTGCGCGCCGGTGCCTTTCCGATATTGCGTAGAGGAGAAGCCCTGCGAGCATAGTGCAGAAGCTTGCGAAAGATTGCAAAGGCCGTTCCATTGCAAGATGCGCGAGCACGAATGCCGTGACCGCAAGGAAGATAAACGGCGTCACGGGATATCCCCACGCTTTGTAGGGCCTCGGCAAATCCGGTTGCCGGTAACGAAGCACAATAACGCCGAGCACTGTCAGAAACGAGCTTAACGTCAAGGCGAACTGAATGAAGTCGAGCACCGCTTCGAAGCTCTGCGTCAGCATAAGAGCCGTCACCACGGCGAGCTGGAGAAGCAGAGCGCTCACGGGGACGCCGTTAGCCGACCTCTTTGAGAAGGCCTGGAGTAAGGGCACGTCCTCGCCCATAACCATGGTGACGCGCGGCCCGACCCACATCATAGCGCTGATCGAAGAAACGAGCCCCACGCAAATGAGAGCCGCCACAAGGCGGCCGCCCGCTTCGCCAAAAATATGCCGTCCAGCGATAAGCCCGACATCGAGCTGGCCTGAGAGCTCGCTGAGCGGCGTCGTGTAAAGGAACACAGCATTGAGCGCCACATAGAGACCGGTGACGATAAAAAGGCCACCGAGGATGGAGCGGGGCAAGCTGCGATGGGCGTCCTCGATCTCGCCCGCGATATAGGTCGCAGCGTTCCAGCCCGAATAGGCGTAGAGGACGAAAACGAGGCTGATCGCAAAGGGAGCCCCCGCGATATATCCGGCATCGGCGGCCGACGGCACGAATGAAATGTTTTGCGGTTTGCCCCAAACGAAGCCGGCAACGATCAAAACGGCGATCAGGCCAAGCTTCATGAATGTCGATATGTTTTGAAGCACGCTACCCCTATGGGTACCGGAAATGTGCACAAGGGAAACAAGGATGGTCACGCCGAGGCCGAGTACAAGCGCCGGAGCCCCAGGCACGATGCCCGCGAAATATTGGCCAAAGGCCATAGCCGCCAGCGCAACCGGCGCAGCAAAACCGACCGTCGCGGAAATCCAGCCGGCGAGGAAGCCGACGGCTGGATGAAACGTGCGGGAAAGAAAGTTGTACTCTCCGCCGGAGCGGGGAAATGCTGCAGCGAGTTCCGAGTAGGAAAGTGCCCCGCAGAGCGCGACAACCCCGCCCACGACCCACAGCATCAACAACGAAAAGCCGGACGGTATGTCGCGGACCTGAAAGCCCAAGCTCGTGAACACGCCTGTTCCGATCATATCGGCGACCGCCAGTGCGAGGGCAGTCAAGGCCGATACTTTCGGTATTTCGAACAGCCGCCCGGTCACAGCGTTTGTACTTTCCGCTGCTGCCGCCTCAATAATCGCCGATGCATCGCTCATACGCGCTTCTTATCAAGCTATCGCCGGTTCAACAATTCTGGCTGGCCTTAATGTTCCGGTAGTTGCTCAATGGCAACTTAGACTAAGCGAGCCCGCTAACTAGGATGTTAGCGAGAAACCCCTTTAGAAAGTCCTTCGGGGCGTCATGCGGCGTCCTCGAAGCTCACGATGTGGACAAGATTCTAGTCTATTAGGCCGAAACCTATCCGATGGCAGAACGGGCGAGCTTGGTGAATAAAGTAATGCGAGTATTGGCGGATTAGCAGCTGGATGATTACGGAAAAACGACCCTTACTGCGTTTCCCGGCCATTGTCGCGCTTAGCCTTTTGGCGTGCGCGTGCAAGAATGACGCAACGAACTTGGAGTTCGTCCAGGAAACCCCGCAGCCCCCTGCAAATACCGGGGCCGGGGCTGTGCCCGAAACGGACCAGCTCAATCGGGTGGCAAAGCAAAGCTTCCGCAAGCCAGCCCCTCCTCCGGAGGGAGCGGCGCCAGAAGGCGGATTCATTCAGGTCAAGATGGTGAAGAAGGGCCCCACGATCAAATCGGAGCCTCCGCTCGCTCCCCTGCGGCACACCAAGACGAAGCTGGTCGAATTTCAAAACGCGCCGTTCCCGTATAGTGGCGCCGTTCCCAATTCCGGCCGCCCCTTCCTCGACGTGAACGAAGAAGGGCGGCGCGGTCATCGCACGTCGAACGGCACCGTTTATTGGGAGAGCCAGACCTATAGCGACCGCCGCACTCTGCTGCACATTCCAAAAGGGTTCGATCTGCGGCGCCCGGCTCTGATGGTGATCTTTCTGCATGGACATGGCGCGACACTTCAGCGCGACGTCATCGACCGTCAGCGCGTCCCCGAACAGGTTTCCGAAGCAGGCGTGAATGCGGTTCTCGTTGCGCCCCAGCTCGCGTCCGATGCAGCGGATTCGAGCGCAGGCAAACTGTGGGAGCCGGGCGGATTTCAGCGCTTCCTTGAAGAAGCGACTGCGGAGCTCGTCAAAATACACGGCGATCCGCGGTCGAAGCCGGTGTTCGACGCCATGCCGATTGTGATCGTGGCCTATAGCGGCGGCTACGCAACCGCAGCCTCATGCATCCGTCATGGCGGCGCAGGGGCGCGGGTGCGCGGCGTGGTGCTGCTCGACGCACTCTACGGAGATATTGAAACCTTTGCGAGCTGGATTTCGTCCCGGCAAAAAGCCTTTTTCTTAAGCGCCTTTGCGAATTCCACCCGAGCCCACAATGCTGAGCTCGAGGAGATGCTCAAGGACCGCGAGGTTGCTTACAACACCAAGCTCCAAGGGCCTCTTCGCGGCGGCAGCGTTACCTTTGTCTCGACCGCGCCCGAAACGGAGCATCGCGATTTTGTGACCCGCGCTTGGGCGCATCATCCGGTCAAGGACCTGCTGCAAAGATTGCGCGCGGAAGCGCGTTAGATCGGAAAACTCGCACAGTGCGTTCAGCGCGCTGCCTTCCACGCGCGCAGCCGCCGGGCTGCCTCGGCCATATTTTCGAACGTGCCCGCATAGCTGAAGCGCACGAAGTGCCGCCCCTCCTCTTCGTCGAAGTCGATTCCCGGAGTCGCGCCAACGCCTATCTCTGCCAGCATCCGCCGCACGAAGTCTTCGGCATCGCCGGTTAAGTGTGCGATATCGGCATAGAGGTAGAACGCGCCATCGGCGGGGGCGAGCTTACCGAAGCCCGCTTCTGGCAACTCGTTAAGAAGCATGTCGCGGTTCTTGGCGTAGACGGCCTTGTAGGCTTCCAGTTCTTCTTTGGCGTCGAAAGCCGCGAGCGCGCCCGCTTGAGAAACCGACGGCGGCGCAATGTACAGATTTTGAGCGAGACGCTCGAAAACCCGGATGAGCCGCTCCGGCACGACCATCCAGCCAATCCGCCAGCCGGTCATGGAAAAGTACTTCGAAAAGCTATTAATGACGATGGCTTCGTCCCAGAAGGAAAGAGCTGTAGCGGCCGGAGCTGCATAGGTCAGGCCGTGGTAGATTTCATCGGAGATGAACCAGCCCTGAGCGTCTCGCGCGACCTGGACCAAGCTCGCGAGTTCTGCCGCGGACAGCATCGCGCCGGTGGGATTTGCAGGGCTCGCCAGTAGAACGGCACGCGCAGCGCCATCGCTGAGCGCGAGGCGCAGATGCTCCGGGGAAGGCATGAAACGGGTCTCAGCGCGCGCGGGCAGATAGACGGGCCGAAGGCCGAAGACTCGCGCGATCTGGCGGTAGCAAGGGTAGCCGGGCTGCGGAAGCGCAATGCCATTGCCCGGATCGAGAAGCGCAAGAAATGCCAGGACGAATCCCGCCGACGAACCGGTCGTCACCACGATGCGCGCCGGTGAAACATCGAGTTTGTAAGCTTCGCGGTAGTGCTGTGCGATGCGCTCGCGCAAAGCAGGATGGCCGAGGGCGTCGGTGTAGCCGAGCGGGCTGCGCCCTATCTCCCTTATCACCGCCTCGCGTACTAAGCGAGGTGCGGGGGTTCCAGGCTGTCCCACCTCCATATGGATAATATCTTCGCCCGCTGCCTGGCGCGCACTCGCCTCCCTCATGATATCCATGACGACAAAAGCGCCGATCCCGCTCCTGGCCGATGGCGTAAGCGGGTTGCTGGCAGGTGTGCGCTCTATCATGAAATCTCCTTGCGTCCTTTCTGCGAGACTGTCCGTTCAATAAACTCTTGAGGCAAGGCCTTTCTCAACCGTCATCCTTACGCCCGATTCACAGAGGTAATTTTCATAAAAGACATCGCCGCAGGGCGATGGTAGTACGCTTCGAAGACGCGTTACTGGCAACGGCGCGATAAGCCGGAGTGGATAAATCGAATGGCCATGGCACAGGCAAGAGCACGCTCAGGAGAGAAAATTCTGGCCGCAAAAAAGAGCGGAGCGGACCGCCGCCCCAAGCTTTTTACGAGGCTGACTGCGGCATTTACCGCCCTTGCGCTAGCCGCTGCCCCCATAACGGCACGCGCGCAGCAAATCGCCCTTATTCGCGATGCGGAAACCGAATCTCTCATCGCAGATTATACGGCGCCGATTTTTCGCGCGGCTAATGTGACGAGCCACAATGTCAAGGTTCATCTGATCGACGATACGTCCTTCAACGCGTTCGTCATCAATGGACAAAACATGTTCATTAATACGGGCGCAATTCTGCAATCGGAAACGCCCAACCAGTTGATCGGCGTTATCGCGCACGAAACGGGGCACATTAAGGGCAGCCACAACGCCAGACTTCAGCAGCTCATGGAGAAGATGCAAACGGCCGCCCTTCTATTACAGGTGCTTAGCATTGGCGCTGTGGCGGCCGGCGCTGCGACGGGCAGCGCCGATACGGCCCAAGCCGGAACCGCGATGATGCTGGGCGGGCAGCAGGTGATCATGCGCTCGGTCCTTTCCTACGTCCGGCAGCAGGAGTCTGCGGCGGACCGGGCCGCGGTTGAATTCCTCAACGCTTCCCATCAGTCCCCGGCGGGAATGCTCAAGGTGTTTCGCTATTTTGCAGACCAGTCCATCGGCACGCTGCGCCCGGATCCCTACATCCAAACCCATCCAATGCCCCTTGAACGTATCGCTCAGCTGCAGGCGATTGCCCAGCAGAGCCCTTACTTCGATCAGAAGGACCCGCCACAGCTTCAGTTGCGCCACGATCTCGTGCGCGCGAAAATCGCTGCCTACACCTACCAGAACAACCCGCAGCGGGTTCTTCGCCAATATTCCGGCAACGACCTGCCTGCCCGGTATGCGCGTGCAATTGTTGCGTTTCACACCGGCGGGTACCAAGCCGCAGCGCCCGCTTTGAACGAGCTTATCGCCGCCATGCCGCAGAATCCTTGGTTTTATGAGCTCAAAGGCACATTTCTTTTGGAAAGCGGGAATGCGAAAGAGGCAATTGCGCCTTTCCGGAAGGCCGTTTCCCTTGCACAGCGATCTGGTTTTATGCGTATCGAGCTCGCTCAAGCGATCCTAGAAAGCGATAGCGGAAGCGCGGACGACGCGCTCAAAATGCTCCGGTTGGCACTTATCGATGAGGACCAGTCCTATCTCGGCTACCGTCTGGAGTCAGAAGCTTACGGAAAACTCAAGCGCTTTGCCGAAGCGGATCTGTCGGCGGCCTTGGCGAGTTTCCACAAAGGCGACGTCAAGAATGCAAAAATGCTTGCCGAGCGCGCGAAGTCCGGATTGATGCAAGGTACTCCGGCATGGCTCAAGGCTGATGACATTGTGAACTTCAGGATGGAAAAAGTGCGTGGCTAGGCGCGCTCAATTCGGCTAATCCATCGCTAATCGGAATTGCGGAGAGAAAGATGCAAAATCGGATGAAGATCGGAATAGCGGCTGCAACATTTGCCGCGTTGAGTCTCGTTGCGCTACGAGGAGGTGGAATGCTTCCCGCCGCCGCTCAGACTGACGGCTTCAGCGAGGGCCAGGTAAAATCGATCGAAAAGATAGTTAAGGATTACCTTTTGAACCATCCCGAGATCATGGGGGATATTTCGGAAGCATACGAAAAAAAGGTAGAGGCCCAGCGCGCCGATGCCTCCCGGTCGCGGCTTCCTACCTTTTATAACACGCTCGCTAGCATGAAGTCCGAATTGGAGGGCTTAACAGTGGGGAGCGGCGACGTAACGGTTGTCGAGTTCTTCGACTACAATTGCGGTTATTGCCGCAAAACCTTGCCCGACCTCGTCAAGCTGATCGAGAACGATCACAACGTGAAAGTGCAGTTCTTGGAGTACCCTATTCTCGCCCCTGAGTCGATTGATGCATCGAAAGTTGCAATTGCAGCTGCCAAGCAGGGCAAATATTACGAATTCCACAAAGCGATGTTCGCTGCCGGGCGCGCTTCAAAGGACACTGCGCTTAAAGTAGCTGAGCAGCTTGGCCTTGACATGAACCGCGTGAAGGCGGATATGGCTTCGCCCGAGACCGAGACCCTGATCTCGAAGATTTCTGAGGTGGGCAAGCAAATGTATGTCGATGGAACACCAACCTTTATCGTCGGCGACAAATTGAACCCAGGCTGGACTCAATACGATCAGCTGAAGGAGCTGGTCGCCGGGGCGCGCAAGGATGGGTGCAAGGCGTGCGCCGAGGCCGCCAGTGTAAAAAACGAAAAAAAATCCTAACCTTTTTGCACTGCGGCATAAAAGCTGCTAACAAAAGGCCGCAGCCGGGTTGGGTGTGGTCTTTCGTGTTGTGGGAGATAAACGAAGCCTCTCTAATCCGGAGCGCTCCCAGTGTAACACCGCCTCACGGGAAGTCAGCCGGACCGCGAGGCGGCACAGCATGTCCAAATCCGGCGGGCACAACATCGCGTTTTTACCTATGAAGCCAATCTTCGTCCTTAATGGCCCAAATCTAAATCTCATCGGCGAGCGTGAGCCGGAGATATATGGCTCGGAAACGCTGGCCGGCATCGAGGAAAGCCTCCGCCGCCAAGCCGGTGCCGCGGCTTGCGAAATCGATTTCCGCCAGACGAACCACGAGGGCGAATTGGTTGGCTGGATCCAGGAAGCGCGGCTTTCGGCGAGCGCGCTCATTCTAAACGCTGGCGCATACACACACACATCCATAGCGATTTTGGATGCTTTACGGGCGCTCGCAATACCCGTTGCCGAAGTTCACCTCAGCAACATCTTTAGGCGCGAGGAATTCCGGCATCGCTCTTATGTCTCGCCCGCTGCAACCGGCATGATTTGCGGGTTCGGCCCGCAGAGCTACCGGCTGGCACTCTTTGCCATTATCGAAATCGTGAAACAGTCCGCTGCTTCCAACCGGGGTATTCATGGCTGAACCGGCCCAAAAAAAGACACCGAACGAAGAACTCATCCGCAGCCTCGCCAATCTCCTCAATGAGACGGGGCTTTCAGAGATCGAGATCGAGGAAAACAATTTGCGGGTGCGCGTAGCGCGAATGCTGACGATGCCTGCACATGCGGTGCCGCTTTCGCATTCAGCTCCCGCTGCAGGCGTTGCTACAGCTGCCGCCGGTTCCGCTGCCTCCAGCCTCGAAAATCATCCCGGCGTTGTGACCTCGCCCATGGTCGGAACGGCCTACCGGTCGCCTGAGCCCGGTGCGCTTGCGTTCGTGGAAGTAGGCTCCGAGGTCCGCGAAGGTCAGACGCTTCTGATCATCGAAGCGATGAAGACCATGAATCAGATCGCCGCTCCCCGGGGCGGAACGGTCAAGCGCATCCTTGTTGAAAATGGTCAGCCTGTCGAGTACGGGGAACCGCTCATGATTATCGAATAGGCGGCCGCCCCATGTTCGATAAAATCCTGATTGCAAATCGCGGCGAGATCGCACTTCGCATCGAGCGCGCTTGCAAAGAGCTGGGCATCGCGACGGTTGCCGTTCACTCCACAGCTGACGCCGATGCGATGCATGTCCGGCTCGCTGACGAAAGCGTGTGCATCGGGCCGCCTGCTGCGAGCGAAAGCTACCTTAACATACCCCGGCTCTTGGCGGCCTGCGAGATTACAGGCGCCGACGCGGTTCATCCAGGGTACGGGTTTTTGTCCGAGAACGCCCGCTTCGCCGAGATCTTGGAGGAGCACGGCGTAACTTTCATCGGCCCCACCCCCGAACATATCCGCATGATGGGTGACAAGATCCAGGCCAAGGAAACGGCGCAGAGGCTTGGCATTCCCGTCGTGCCCGGCTCGGGCGGCGCGGTGTCGGGCAACGAGGAAGCCGTGCGCATAGCGCGCGAGATCGGCTTCCCTGTGCTCGTGAAGGCGGCGGCAGGCGGCGGAGGCCGCGGCATGAAGGTTGCGCGGACCGAAGAGGATTTGCCGATCGCACTTTCTACTGCGCGCGCGGAGTCGAAGGCCGCCTTCGGTGACGATGCCCTCTACCTTGAGAAATATCTCACCCACCCGCGCCACATCGAGCTACAGGTGATGGGCGATGGCAAAGGCAACGCCGTCCATCTTGGCGAACGCGATTGCTCCTTGCAGCGCCGCCATCAGAAGCTCATGGAGGAAACGCCGTCGCCCGCGCTCAACGAGGCTCAACGCCGTCAGATCGGCGGCACCGTAGCCAAAGCCATGCAGGAGCTGAAATACCGCAACGCCGGCACGGTCGAGTTCCTCTATGAGGATGGCGAGTTCTACTTCATCGAGATGAACACCCGGCTGCAGGTGGAGCATCCGGTGACCGAGATGGTGACCGGCATCGATCTTGCGATCGAGCAGATCAGGATCGCGGCGGGAGCTGGATTGAGCTTCACGCAAGAAGAGGTGCGCTTCGATGGGCACGCTATCGAATGCCGGATCAATGCCGAGAATCCGACAACCTTCCGGCCATCGCCGGGGAAAATTTCCTATTTTCATCCGCCGGGCGGCCTCGGTGTGCGCGTCGACTCAGGCGTCTATGCGGGCTACACGATCCCAGCCTACTACGACAGCCTCATCGGCAAGCTCATCGTCCACGGCAAGAACCGGAACGAGTGCCTGATGCGGCTGCGGCGCGCGCTCGGCGAATTCGTGATCGACGGGATCGAGACGACTATCCCGCTCTTTTCGTCGCTGATTCAGCAGCCCGATATCGTCGACGGGCTCTACGACATTCACTGGCTCGAAAAATTCCTCCAGAAGCATTAAATTGAGGGGCTAGAAGGAATCGAACCGGAAAAGGCAGCCCCGCACGAATGGGATCGCCCTCGAGCTTAACGATTGAAATAACGCCCCAGGTGCTATTAAAAGCATATGCCTGCGGCATTTTCCCCATGGCGGAAAGCGCTGACGATCCAACGCTTTATTGGATCGAACCTGAGCGGCGCGGCGTTCTTTCGCTGGAACAGGTGCACGTTCCGCGGCGGCTGGCGCGCATCATCAAGCAGGAAAAGTTCGAGGTGCGCACCGACAGCGCCTATGAAGGCGTTATCGAAGGCTGCGCTTCCTCGCGGGCCGGGCGGCGCACCACCTGGATCAATAAGCGCATCCGCGAGCTTTACGCCGAGCTCTTTGAAATGGGCTATTGCCACACGGTCGAGACCTGGCTCAACGGCAGGCTGGTGGGCGGCCTTTACGGAGTGGCGCTGGGCGGCGCGTTTTTCGGCGAAAGCATGTTCTCTTACGAAACCGATGCCAGCAAGGTGGCGCTAATCCATCTCGTCGCCCGGCTCCGGTATGGCGGCTTCAGCCTGCTCGATACTCAGTTCGTTACCGATCATTTACGTCAGTTCGGCGCCCAGGAGATCAGCCGCGCGGCCTTTCACCGCCGGCTGGAGCGCGCGCTTCAAGGTTTTGGCGAGTATGGCCGCTTGCCAAGCGGGGTTTCCGGCGCCGGCATCTTGCAGCTCGTCAGCCATACATCGAATGTCGGATGCTCGACCGCGTGAAGGCCCGGGCTCTCGGCATACGTCCAGCCCGTAAAAATGCGCTTGGCCGAGTTGTCGAGCAACAGCTCGTCCACCTCGATGAATGCGGCAGTCTGCGGCGCTTCGGTCGGCGGATTTGTGTAGCAGGCTCTGGCCGTGACCCTGAGCGCGCCGAAGGTCACCGTCTGCCCCATTTTGATCTCGAGCGGGGAAACGCGGCCCGTAACTTTGTCGAGGGCAGCGAACACAGCAACCGTATTTGAAATCATGGTAGCGCTTGCCGGAGCCACTGAGGCTAGGGCGGCAAGAAGCGCGGCGATCGCCGGTAAAGCTTTCTGTTTCGAATTCACGATGCGGTCCGATAGCAGGATGATTGGACATAGCTAGCAGGGCCCGGCCCGCACCACAATCTCCCTTTAAAATCGTTATAATGATGACGGCCAGGGCTCTTTGCCGCAAACGCCGGCGCGCCCTCTGGCCCGCTACGGGATGCAACTGGATAGTTTCCGTGCCGGCGCTCTCGCGCTGTTTACGATTGCCGCCGCCGGTCATGATTGTTGCGCCCGCCTCATGCCATCTCCTTAAGCGGCAATCCTGGAAGAAAGCGCCTTGCGAAAGCGTTAAGCGCACTAACGCATTGATCTTACGCAAGAAAACCATGCGGCGCCGGAGCGGCTTCCGAGCCGCACGCGCCCCTTCATGGTTAATACCGAACGGGAAATATATTTAACGGACTTTTTGAATCGCACATTTGGGGGTGAAAACGCGCAAAAATCGCGATTTTTGAGCAGGAAGACATTAAAATCCATCCGCATTCACCATTCCAATATTAACCGTATTCCACTACTAAAGGAGCATGGTGCCGCTATGGGTCTCATCCGCTTGCGGAAGCCGGCACTCTAAGTTGCAAGCCCGCCAAGGCGAGCTTGCCGGGAGAGGGCTGGGGGTGAGGGCAGACTTCCGTTCGCCGATTCCTGCGGCGCAATTGGGAACGAATCTAAGGGGGATGAATTTAAATGGCGATGCCGAACCGCCCATTCAACCGGGAAAAAGAAACACCCATCAACTGGCGCCGCGGGATATTCCGCCTTTGGATTCTCGCTTCTGCCGCGTGGATCATGGGCTGGGTCATCTATTTTGTCATAGAGTGGATTAGCGGCACGTCGACGAGCCGCGAATTGCTGGTCGCACCCGTCGTGCTGTTCGGGCCGCCGGTCGCTCTTCTGCTTTTCGGCCTCGCCACGAGATGGGCCTTTCAGGGCTTCAAAGTTGACGATCGCTTCCCGGGCGCCTGACGAAGTCTCTTCGCGTCGCCCCGGCGGACTGGCCCGAATGGATCGCTCCGGAAAAGCGCAAGGCATGATCCGGTCCCGCTAGCGGCGGCTCCTGTGCGCGCCGGATTTCCGAGTCATCGCTATCGCCACCGCCTGCGCTGGGCACGTGCGGCAGGCGCCGGCATCGCGGCACATCGCTGGTTCAGGCCGTGAACGGACTCTTTCCTCGGCGAGGAACACGTCTGTTGTTGGAGGTCTTGCCGAAGTGTAAATCTTCGCCAAGGTTCGCGTTTCTGTGCCCGGATGATCTCCTCCTTGGGCCAATTCCCCGTCACCGGGCTTTTGCACGCGGTAGCAGAAATAGCGTATGTCCGCGCCGATAGCCCTGCCTTTGGCAGGAAGCGCCCCTTCGCACACGACGCTTCGTGATCCAGCCGAAGCCCGCGATCGGCACTTTCCTCGGACGCGCGTTTGAACTAAAGCTTCTCAAAAAGTACCAAGCGATTGGCCTCGGAGGGCGGGCAGCGCATGTCAGAGGAACCGAAGGGCAAAATATTCATAAATTACCGGCGCGGCGACGATCCGGGCTTCACGACCGCGCTTTACATGCATCTTGAGGGGGAATTCGGTGCAGACCGGCTGTTCATGGATGTGGAAGGCCACATAAAGCCTGGCGATAATTTTGACGAGGTGCTTGCCGCACAAGTAGCGCAATGCGAGGTGCTGCTGGTGATCATCGGTCCGCGCTGGGCGGATTTGCTGACGGCGCGGGCGGGCGACCGAGGCGATTGGGTGGCCATCGAAATCAAGGCCGCGCTCGATCAGGGCAAGCGCGTGATCCCGGTACTCGTGGGCGGCGCCAGATTCCCACGCGCCGAAAACCTGTCCGAAGCCATCCGCGCCCTTGCCCGCAAGAACGCGGTGGGCCTGCGCCCCGACCGCTTCAAGGCGGACTGCCAAGGCCTGACCCACGCCTTGAAAGAAGCATTCGTAGCCGTCGAGGCGGAACGCGCCCGCACCGAAGCCGAGCGGCAAGCCGCCGAAGAGGCGCGCCGGAATCGTGAGGCAGAGGAGGCCGCGCGTGCGGCGGAGCTGGAGCGCGCGGCCAAGGCGCGCACGCAAGCCGGACTTTCCCCGGACGAAATCCGCAAAGCCGAAGAACTCGCCAATTGGGAGTTTATCAAGGAAAGTGCGAACCCGGACGAGTTCCGCGATCACCTCGCGCGCTTCACCGGCGGCACGACGGAGCGATACGCGCGCAAAAAGCTTGAAGCGCTGGTCTGGGCTATACCCGAGACGCGTACAAGCATCGAGCCCTTGCGCAAATTCACCGAGGAATTTCCGAAGGGCGAACATGCCGCTGAGGCCCAAGCCGGTCTCGCCGCTCTGGAGAAGACCGCGGAGGCTGCGAGGTTCGTCGAAGAGAGAAGGCAGGCTGAGACCACGGCTTGGGCCAAGGTGGCAGCGAGCGTGGACATCGCGGACATCGAAGCTTTCCTGAAGGAGTGGCCGGACGGCGCCTATGTCAAAGACGCCAGATCGCGCATGATGGAATTGCGCGGTGGAACGCGGTGGGGCGCTTGGATAGCCGCAGGGGCGGCGATAGCCTTTCCGCTTGCACTCATTGCGATGTTTGCGATCGGGGGAGGTGGGGGGAGGAAGCAAGCAGGATTGATCGCTAGCGGCAATGCTTACTACGAGAAGCAGGATTACGACCACGCGATTGCGGATTTCACGAAGGCAATTGACCTTGCTCCGGACTACGCAGCCTACAACAATCGCGGCAACGCTTACTACGTTAGGAAAGATTACGACAACGCGATTGCGGATTACACGAAGGCAATTGACCTTGCTCCGAACGACGCAGTTGCCTACCACAATCGCGGCAACGCTTACAAGGCGATTGGGATTACAAGTCAGTCTGCAGCAGACCTCGATCAGGCGCGGAAACTTGGATATAAGGAATAGTTCAATCGGCGGAGGACCGGTCGCGCTCGCTGAAACAGAAGCGTGGGCGAGGGTGGCCGTCAGGGAGTCACCTCGGTGCGTTTTTCCCAGGTGGCCGTTCTGTGCTTTCTGGTGGCAATGACATGACGCTTAAACTCTGGGACCTGACGCCTTACCTCCCCCCGTCAGCTAGCCGTTAACAGCCGTCCGCTCCGAGGCTCCAGGAAAGGTAACCACAAGTCAGAGTCGATAGCGTACGTTCTCTTTCGCATATCCACGCCGCCAGCCTGTGTCCGGAAATTCCGCTACTTGGAGTAAAGCGGTTGTACCCTGAAATCGCGCCGGAGTCCGGAATCGACCCGACTGAGAAGAGGCGCCGAAGCGCTATTGGACGACGAACCACCCATCCGGCGCCAAGCCTAATGCCGGTCTACACCTACTTCTTCTCAGCGGAGACAAGCGCGTGCAGACGGTGCACGCCATAAGCCAGCAGCAACAGCACTATCGGTATGCTGGCGGCCATGACAAGTTCGGGATCGACGGATAGGCCCGCCTCCTTCGCTCCGCCCGCTAAGTGGCCGATCAGACTTACGATATAATAAGTGATAGCGGCGACCGACAACCCTTCAACGGTTTGTTGCAACCTGAGCTGCAGGCGTGCGCGCCGGTTCATGGAGGCCAGGATCGCCGAATTTTGCTGTTCACGAGCAATGTCTACCCGTGTGGACAGAAGCTGCGTTGTGCGGGCGATGCGAGCAGAAAGCCCGTCTTGGCGCTGGGAGGTCGCGATGGCGCGATTCACCGCGGGCGCAAGGCGGCGTTCCATGAACTCCATAAACGTCTGCAAGCCTTCGATGCGAACTTCTCGAAGTTCCGCGATGCGGCGCTGGACCAATTCGTAATAAGCCGCCGTTCCACTAAAGCGGTAAGAGTTGTGCACCTGCTGGTGCGCCATCTCGGCTTCAAGCTTGGTGAGCCGCGCCAAGAGCTCCTGGTCCTGTTCCTGGCCTGCGTTCACCATCGCCGCCGTCACCTCGGCGAGCTCTTTTTCACATTGCGCCAGGAACGGCGAGAGTTGCAGCGCCACCGGTAGGGCCAGAAACGCCAACATGCGGTAGGTGTCGATTTCAACGAGCCGCTGCACCGTCCGGCCAGCCTGCCGTGGTGTCATCGACAAATCGTGGACAAGAAGGCGGCTAAAGCCGTCGCTCCGGATACGAAAGTCAGTATATGCGCGGCCCGCCCCTCCAGCAATCAAGGCACCGATCAGCGGATTGCCGTCGAAATAACGTCGACCAATGTCATTGGAGTCCGGAAGCGCCGGCTCGCCCTTCACAAAAAGAATGCGCGTTGCCACTAGGATCCGCCCGGTAAGGGAGCTCAGCCAATCTTGCGGCACCGCCTCGATAGCCGGTTTCGTAAATGCCGTTGGGTCTTGTTCGCCAACAATGAACTTATAACGCACGTATTCGGTGTGGTGCTCCCATTTGGCCCGGAAGTGCCCAAGATTGGCGCTGAAGTGGTTGGCGCCAGGGGGTGGGGGCTCGGCGCCAAAGCGCTTGGCAAGATCGGCGATATTCTGCCAACTCGCCTCCCGTTCCCCTTCTTCCAGGGAAAGCGCCAGGTAGGTTATCCCCGAAGGTGCCTTCAGCTCTTCCGGCGGACGCGTGTGAACCTCGTCGTTCAACTCGATCCGCAACGGATGATTAGGCGGAAGAGCCATGTGCCTTTGCCCCTCTTGAGTAAGCAGCACTTATCCAATACCCAGGTGCGGCATTTGGATTTGTGCCTTGGCCGTTATCACGGCGCAGCAAAAGTGTCCATTCTCCTGGCGAAGCAAAGCATCGAGCGGCTGATTCCCAGAGCCAAAACCTATGAGGAGCGCTGGCCAAAAACGGAGCATTCGTTTCCGCACAACATTCGGGACGATTTAGCCGCGACACAACCGGCAGCTTTCGCGTGCTGTTTGGAATCGTAGCCTCCTCGCCTAGCACGGTTAAGGCCGAACTCAGACATGGATCTCTTTTCTGGGAATGCCTCTTATTGGGGGATAAGCCGCCATCCCGCGCCGGCATCAGCCGACCCTGCGAAATGCCGAGTTTACTCTTTCACAAGTTTGTGATTTTCGGCCGCGACGAGGCCAGAAACCACCTTCCTCAGCGAGTCAATTATGCCATTCCTGTATTGCCGGAAAGAGCCGTCACCGGCCGCTTTCGCGCTTTGGCTTGAGCTGAAAAAACTAAACCCTAACCCTGGCCGCAAGCGGGCGGCCGCGGCGATGGGACCGCGGCCGTTATTTTGAAAAGCCAGGACCGATCACTCCACCGCGGAGGCGAGCTTGTCGCGCCAGTCCGGATAGAGCTTGTCGGCGTCGTGCGGGAAGCTTACGAACGCGCGGGCAAACTCGCGGTGATCGCGGGCGAATTCGACCGGGTTCGCTTTCATGCGCCAGCATTGCTCGGCCTGCCGCAAGGACTTGGCGCCGGCCGCGCCGCCGTCGATATGGCCGAAGGCGCCGCCGCCGGCCGTCATGATCAAATTGGAATGGCCGAGATTCTCAAAGAAGCCTGGCATCCTGAGCGCGTTCATGCCGCCCGAGATGATCGGCGTCGTTGGGTTCAGGCCGAGCCACTCCTGGTGGTAGTACGGCCCATCGGCACTGTCCTGCGTGAGCATGTGGGCGATGTTGCGGTCCTCGGCCTCGCCTTCCATCTTGCCGAAGCCCATGGTGCCGGTGTGGATGCCGGACGCGCCTTGCAGGCGCGCCATCTTGCTCAGCACGAAGGCGGTATAGCCACGCTTCGACTGCGGCGAGGTGACGGCGCCGTGACCCGCGCGGTGATAATGGAGGTATTGCTTGGGGAAGCGGCGGCGTGCCGTGGTGACTGCGGCAGGACCGGCCACGTAGCCGTCGACGAGGAAGGCGACGTGGTCGGCATTCTCGCCGAAGTTCTCAAGGATGTACTCGCCGCGCGCCACCATCTCATGGTGATCGTCCGCAGTGATGTTGAACGAAAAGAGCTTCGCCTGCCCGGTCTTGTTCTGCGCCTCGACCATGGCGTCGCGGACCGCGAGCACCGTCTCCTTGAACGGCGCAAACACCTGGTTGCCCTGCGGCTCGTCGTTCTTAATGAAGTCGCCGCCGAGCCAGAAGTCGTAGCAAGCCTGGGCAAACGGCTTTGGCCGCAAGCCGAGCTTCGGCTTGATGATGGTGCCGGCGATGAAGCCGCCATCGATAACCGGCCGGCCGAGCACGCGCCAGAGATCGGCAATGGTCGTGGACGGGCCGTCGAACAGCCGGAGCAGCGCAGGCGGCATATAGAAATCGTACAACTTGCCGTACTCGACGTCACCCATGCCCTGGTTGTTGCCGATGGTCAGCGTGAGGAAGGAAGCGATCATCGCCCGGCCGTCGATAATGTTGCGGTCGAAAAGCTCGATCGGATAGGCGATCTTCATAAGCTCCTTGGCCTCATCGATCTCATAGACGAGAGCGTCCACGCTTTTGGTGAAGTCGTCGGTGGTCACCACGTCGACATTGGTGCCGGTCGAAGATTCCGCAGCGAAATGAGCCGCCGTCTCAAGATACCCGTAACCGGCCTTGGGCTTCATGATGTAGGCGCAAAGGACATGACGCCCCCCCTCGATCAGGTCCTTCTCCTTGAGAGAGAGATTCGAGTAGCGTGATGATTGGTCCATTGCTGGGTTCCCTCGTGAAATCTGTTATCGGCATTCGCGCAACGGCGCTTCAGGCGATCCGGGGATCGACTCGACGCCTTCATGCAACTTGGCCATCCGGCTCTCCGGGATGACCTTCAATCTTGGAGGCCCCGTCCGGCACCATTTGAATGGCACAACAGATGCGCCCTAGTAAATTTCAATATTTTTTGCACGATGGAAAGAAAATCTTACGCCTAGCCGCCGTATACAGGCCGGCGGCTAGAGAACTGGGGGCGGCTGGCGCAATCGAAGCCCCTTCGTAGCGCTTCGCGAACGCTAATCCGCCTTTGTAGAGGGCTGCGGGAGAAAAAGGTGCCCTTCCGAGGCAAGAAAACGCCACATCGCCTCAGCTGCCGGCATTACCGCCTTCTCGCGGAGCCGCACCACATACCATTTCCGCACAATAGGAAGGCCCTGAACATTAAGTGCAGTCAGACGCCCATCGGCGATTTCGCGGGCGATCGTATGCGCCGAGATGAAGGCGATGCCGAGGCCTGCGATCACGGCCTGCTTAATGGTCTCGTTCGAGCCGATCTCCATGCCGATGTTCGGAGAGAAGCCCGCCTCCTGGAACAGGCTTTCCATAAGCATGCGGGTGCCGGAGCCTGGCTCGCGGATAAAAAAGGTCTCATCCGCAAGGCCTTGAATTGTGACCTCTTTGCCTGCTAGCGGGTGATTGCGCGCGGCAATAACGATATGCGGATGATCGCCGAGCACCACGCTTTCGAGATCGAGGTTTTCCGGCGGCCGGCCCATGATGGCAAGGTCGAGGGCCAAGTCCCTAAGGGCGGTGATCGTCTCCTGGCGGTTGCGTACCGCAAGCCTCAGCTCGACCTCGGGATGAAGCTGCCTGAATGCCGCCAGAGCCTTCGGAGCAAAATATTTCGCGGTGCTAACGACGCCGGCCACGACGCGGCCGCCTTTAGTGCCTTTGAGCCGCGTAATCTCTTGGTCGCATTCGGCAAGCAGCGCCTCGATCCGGTGTGCCGCCCTTAGCAGAACCTCACCAGCCGTCGTGGGGATCGTGCCTTCGCCCAAACGCTCGACGAGCGGCAGGCCGGCCTTTTCCTCAAGCTGTTGCATTTTAACGGTAATTGCAGGCGGGGTAACATGAAGCTGCCGCGCAGCGCGAGCCATTGAGCCGGTCTTTGTAACTGCGGATAGAATGCGCAGCTGCCTCAGTGTAAGGAACTTCATGGGTGCATTATAGGCCGTTAGAAACACATTTAAAATTTACTTTTTCGGCATGCGGCGGAATTTTCCAGCCGCGCTAGCGGGGCATGTACCTAATTGACCGGGTTGCCCGCGTCTATCTCGGCGAAATTTGCGCCGTCGATGATGAGTCCGGTTCTCAAGGTTCAGCTGCCCAGATTTGCTCAACCTGAGTATTTCCGGTTGCGACCGCTGCGGAAGCCTTTCAGTGCTTTGAGAGTTATGAACGGGTCATACAGCCAAAAACCCCGCAGACGAGGGCTGCTCAGAACCAGCGGGAGCCGCCGCGCCGGCGCTATTCCTTCCTCGTCTCCACCGTCTCCGCCTCGATGCTATAGCCCGTTTCGGCGAGGCCCGTATATTGCGAGGCCACCTTAAGCGTGCCGGTGACGTAAACCGGGTCGAACGAGCCCGCCACATCGAAGCCCTTGGCGGCCTTCACATAGATGATCTGGTTCGGCGGCGGCGGCGGCACGTGGATGCAGGCGCCGACGAACGGCACGAGCAGGAATTCCTTCACGCTGGTCGCCTCGAAATCGAGCGGCACGACATAGCCGCCGATACGCACGCGCTTGCCGTCCAGCTCCTTGACCACGGGCGTCGCGCCGCCGGCCCCCGGCTGCAGCCGCTTTTCCGATAGCCAGCGCTTGTCGTCGATGGTTGGCGGAGGCGGAGGTTCGCTGCTGCCGGCGCCTGCGAAAGGCGTTGCGCCGGACAAGAAACTCTTCGCCTTCATGCTTTGCACGGGCGGCGCCGGCGGCATGAGTTTGCCCCAGGACAGCTCCATGGCCGGCTCGCTACCGGCTGAAAAGCCAGGCGCGGACAGGAGTGCGAGGCCAAGGGCTGCGGCGCGAAAAACCCGGAACATACGATCTGATTTCCTTTAAGTGCGAACGGTCATTCCATCGGCCAGCGAGAGGCGGTAGGCACGCAAGGCCGGCAGAAGGCCCGCGACGAAACCGCCGATCACGATGGCAGCCAGGACTACGAGCTGATCTTGAGTAGGAGGATCTATGGCGATATGTAGGCCGTAAGTGCGATCGATGAAGGGCTGAAGCAGAATGAGTGCGCCGTAAAGCATGAGCGTCCCTAGCGCCACGCCGAGGATGGTCAGAACGCCGGCTTCGGTCGCGAGCAGCGTGAGGATTGTAAGGGGGGTGGCGCCCACGGATCGCAAGATCGCCATTTCGCGGCGGCGCTCGTTGAGCGTGGTCAAGATCATGGTCATCATGCCGAGCAGCGCGGTGACGACCACCATGCCGGACACGGCCGCCAGCGCCGTCTCGGCAGTGCCGACCAGCCCCCAAAGCTCCTGAAGCGCAACGCCGGGCAGGATCGCTGTAACCGGCTCCTGCGGATATTCGTCGATGGCGCGCTTCACCCGGAACGCCGCGAGCTTCGATTTGAGCCCGATGAACGCCGCCGTAATCGCTTTGGGTTCGAGGTTCATCTGCCGCACCTCGTCCGCGGAAACGCTCTGGCCCGGAATGCGCGCCCCGCTTTGCCAGTCCACGTGGATGGCCTCGATGGCGCCGAGGCTGACATGCACCGTTCTATCGACGGGCGTTCCGGTTTTGGCAAGGATGCCCGCGACGCGGAAGGGCTTGTCGTCATGCTCCAGGAAGGCAACCGAGCCGAGCCCATGCGCGACGATAATTTTATCGCCGGTTTTGTAACCGAGCTGGGCCGCGACATCGGCGCCGATCACAGCGTCGAAGAGATCGGTGAAGACGCCGCCGGAGGTGAACGCCAGCGATTTGCCGTGCCGGTAGCGATAGAGCTTGAAGTAGTCCGGCGTGGTGCCCATCACGCGGAAGCCGCGATGGCTATCGCCGAGAGAGATCGGCACGATCCACTCGATATCCGGATGGCGCGCGATATCCTGAAAGGTCTTCCAGGTGACGTTGTTGGTCGCATTGCCGATGCGGAAGACCGAGTAGAGCAGGAGGTTGAGGCTGCCGCTGCGTGCGCCCACGATAAGATCGGTTCCCGAGATTGTGTCGGCGAAGCTTTGGCGCGCGCCGGTGCGGACCTTTTCCACGCCGAGGAGAAGCGCGACGCTGAACGCGATGGAAAGGATCGTGAGCAGCGCCGTGAGCCGCCGGTTTGCGAGCGATTGCCAGGCGAGGCGGAGGATAATCATAGGACGCTCCCGCGCGCGGTGCGGGCGATAGCGGTGAGGTTGGCGACGCGGGTGAAACGGCCGCTCAAGCTTTCGTCGTGGCTGACCATGATGAGCGTCGCGTTGGCCGCGGCAACATCCTCGAACAGAAGATCGAGGAAGGCCTGCTGGCGGTTGCGGTCGAGGGAGGATGTGGGCTCGTCGGCGACGATCAGCTCCGGCGCGCCGATGAGCGCGCGGGCCGCGGCCACGCGCTGTTGCTGCCCCACGCTGAGGCTCGATGCGGAGGCGCCTTCCACGAGCGCGCGCTCGATGCCTAAGCTTTCCAAGAGCCGCGCCGCCGCTGCCTCCGGCCCGCCTTCCGCCCCGGCGCGCCGGCGCCGCGTTTGCGAAAAGCTGAGCGGCAGCACGACATTGTCGATCACCGAGCCGTAAGGGAGAAGATTGAACATCTGGAAGATGATGCCGAAGTGCTCCGCCCGGAATCGGTCGCGGGCGGAGCCGCGCAGGCGCGCAATGTCGGTGCCCAGCACATCGATGACGCCATGTTGCGGTGAAATAATTCCGGCCAGCAAGCTGAGGAAGGTGGACTTGCCGCTTCCCGAAGGGCCGATGAGCAAAAGCCGCTCCCCTTTCATCAAGGAGAAGCTGTCTATGGAAAGCGTGAAAGCCTTCGGGCCAGGCCAGTTAAACCGTACATCCGTCATCTGGACGACCGGCGCGGCCTGCGCCGCGCGGGGGCCCGCGTCCGTCCGGGCGGCAGCTTCAAGTTCGATCACATGATCCCCTTAAGATCGAGGTCCGGCGAACCGCGCTTCACCTCAAAACTCGACTGCCCCTTGGGCGTGATGACCTGAACGGTCAGCTCTTGGGCGCCCGCAAAGGCGTTGAAATACTCGAAGGTCATAGAGGTTAGGCGTGAAAGCGACGAGCATTGCATAGCATATTCGGCGTGGAACTCGGAATGATGATGCTCGCCCTCTTCTTTCGCGTCGGCGGGATGATCGCCGTGCTCTTCTTCCTCCTCCGCCTTCATTGTCACTTTCACTTGGTTAAGTTCGCAACCAGCTTTTTCGGCCGGCACGAAAAGCGCAAGCCCGTTCGCAAGCTTGGCTCTCGCTTGGTCGATAGCGGAACGCTGCTCCTGTGTGCTTGGCTCATGTTCGAAGCCTACGATATCGGCGCCTGGAACCTCCAGCTCCATGGACACGGTCTTGCCTTCGACCGCGATATTCAAATGCCCGTGCCCATGAACGTGTGCGCCAAGCTGTCTGTGCTCTTCTTGCGCAGAGGCTTGAAAAGCCGCAAACGCCGATGCCGCCGCCAGCATGCATGCCATTCGCATCATTCGCATTTTTTGCCTGCCCGATTGGAGTTTTTCATGAAAACACAAGGGTAACACTAAGGTCCAGTCTTGCTCGCCGTGGTTTATTCCGGGGGCGCCTGGACCTGTCAAGGTTGTAAATGTAACATTATACCATGACAAGCATGACGCGGTAATTCTGGCCTTTGTGAGGAGACGATGCGCCAAAACTTTTCAGAAGATGCGGCGCAAGCGCCGGTGCCCGGGGCGGCACCTGCATCGAAATGGCGAGAGCGTTTCAGTTGCGGCGGCGGGGTGCGCTCGCTTAGGTAGAGCGCAGCGGCCCATGATCGTCGCAATGGCCGTCATGGGGATGGTGAAGCCGGCCATCGGCGAGGTAGTCGACATGATCGCCGTGCGGGACGGCCTCGTGGCCGCAGCCGGGTCCATGGCGGTGGCCATGGCAGCGAACCTCTGGCGTGCAGCGCACGGGGTTGAGCTCGCTGACCTCTACGATGTGCTCGTCGATTTGCCCGTCATGGGGGTGAAGCAAATGGCCATCCTCAAGATAGTCGACATGATCCCCATGAAGGACCGCGGCGTGCCCGCAGTTCGGGCCGTGCTGGTGGGCGGGGCCGGTCATGCTTGTCTCCTTCTGCAGATGAGCGGTGCGGCATCGGAGCGCGCGCTAATGCTCCGGCTGCGGCAACATCGGACAAGCAGAGGATGTTCCCGCAGTTCGATCGCCCGCGGCCCTACGCCGCCGTAACCGGCTGCGTTTGCAGACGCATCTCACCCGCAGCGTGCAAGATAATCTGGGCCGCACCCCACAGCGCGAGCGAAGCCATGATCGCCGCGACGATGGCGTCCGGCCAGCCGCTCCCGGTGCCGAACACCCCCGCCGCCGCCAATAAAACGGCGAGATTGCCGAGCGCATCGTTGCGCGTGCAAATCCATACCGAGCGCATATTGGCATCGCCGCGGCGATAGGCCGTCAGCAGCACAAGCACGGTGCCGTTGGCAACAAGGGCGGCAACTCCAACCACTCCCATGACCGGGGCCTCTGGCACAATCCCCGATACGGCATGCCAGACCATCGCTGCCAGCAGCCATAGGCCGAACAACCCCATCGTGCCGCCCTTCGCGAGCGCGGCAATTGCCCGGCCGCGCAACGTCACGCCGAGCATGAGCAGGTTGATTGCGAAATTCGCCGCATCGGCTAGAAAGTCGAGGGCGTCCGCCTGCAGCGCAACCGAGCCTGCGGTCAGCCCAGCCGCGGTTTCAAACAAAAACATGCCAAGATTGATCGTCAATGCCACCCATAAGATGCGCCGGTAGCGAGCATCTACTCCGGGCGCCGCGTGCCGGTGACAGCAGCCTGCGCTCACAATTCCTCCTATGTACTTCAACGAGCGGCTGGACGCCCTTCATCCCATCGGGCGGCCGCTGGCTCATTCCGGCTCAATGGAAGGCCTTTTCAAAACGGCCTAAATGAGGCCACACCGGCTACCGCTTATTCGCTTGCATCTTGTTTCCGATATGCTTTCTTAATGCCGGCGGCCTCCGGGCGCACTGGCCTTTATAGATAAACATTTTTAACTTAACAGTGGTGAAATAAGAGCGAGGCTCGAAAACATGCTCCAAGTAACGCAGCCATATCCCGATTGCCGAGAAGCGCCAGCCGCAGGCGAGGCGAAAGCGGCTGCGAGCGCGGGCGCGGAGACGAATTGCCTGATCGTCGGACAGAACGGAGAAGGCCTCTGGGTTGTTCGCGACAGGCTGGGGCTCAAGGCCGGGATTTTCAGCTCCCTCGAGTCAGCGCTCCATTTTGCGAAGGAGGAGGCTAAGGCCTATCGTTCGAGCGTCACGGTGAGCGATGCGGTGCTGGAACTCGGACTCGACTTGTAGCCGCTATTATAACTGCTTGCCTTCTTCGGCGCCGGTGCCTGCAAAAAAGAAGCCCGCAGCGAGCGGGCTTCTTCCATCTGCAATTCTAAGCGTGAGGCTTAGTAGTCCATGCCGCCGCCGGGCATCGCCGGCATCGGCGTTTCCTTCTTCGGCTTTTCGGCGATCATGGCCTCGGTCGTGATGAGGAGGCCTGCTACGGAAGCGGCATCCTGCAACGCGATACGGACCACCTTCACCGGATCGATAACGCCGGCCGCGACGAGATCCACATATTCGCCGGTCTGCGCGTTGTAGCCGAAGTTGTAATCCTTCTTCTCAAGGATCTTACCGGCAACCACGGCGCCATCTTCGCCAGCGTTCGACGCAATGATGCGGGCCGGGGCCTGGATCGCGCGGCGGACGATGTTGATGCCAGCCTTTTGATCCTCGTTCTCCGGCTTCAGGTGGTCGAGCGCGTGGACGGCGCGGAGCAGCGGCACGCCGCCACCCGGGAGGAAGCCTTCCTCGACGGCTGCGCGCGTTGCGTTCAGTGCGTCGTCAACGCGGTCCTTCTTCTCCTTCACCTCGACCTCGGTCGCGCCGCCGACGCGGATGACCGCAACGCCGCCCGCGAGCTTGGCGAGACGCTCTTGCAGCTTCTCCTTGTCGTAGTCCGAGGTGGTCTCCTCGATCTGAGCCTTAATCTGGCTCACGCGGCCTTCGATCTCCTTATGGTCGCCAGCGCCATCGACGATGGTGGTGTCGTCCTTCGTGATCGTGACCTTCTTCGCCTTGCCGAGCATGGCGACGGTGACGTTTTCAAGCTTGATGCCGAGGTCTTCTGCGATCATCTGGCCGCCGGTCAGGATGGCGATATCCTGCAGCATGGCCTTGCGGCGGTCGCCGAATCCGGGAGCTTTGACGGCAGCAACCTTCAGGCCGCCGCGCAGCTTGTTGACGACGAGCGTGGCAAGGGCCTCGCCCTCGACGTCCTCGGCGATGACGAGGAGCGGACGGGCAGCTTGCACAACCGCCTCAAGCACGGGCAGAAGCGCTTGGAGGTTGGAAAGCTTCTTCTCGTAAATCAAGATGTAAGGATCGTCGAGATCGACGCGCATCTTCTCGGCGTCGGTGATGAAGTACGGCGAAATATAGCCGCGGTCGAACTGCATGCCTTCGACGGTTTCAAGCTCGGTCTCGAGAGACTTCGCCTCCTCAACCGTGATGACGCCCTCATTGCCGACCTTCTCCATCGCTTCGGCGATCAAGCGGCCAACCTCGGTGTCGCCATTCGCGGAGATCGTGCCGACCTGTGCAACCTCGGAGGACGAGGTCACCTTCTTGGACTTGCTTTGAAGGTCCTTCACAACGGCGGCCACGGCAAGATCGATGCCGCGCTTCAGGTCCATCGGGTTCGCGCCGGCTGCAACGGACTTCGCGCCCTCGCGGACGATTGCCTGGGCGAGAACGGTCGCGGTCGTCGTGCCGTCGCCAGCGATATCGTTGGTCTTGGACGCAACTTCGCGCACCATCTGCGCGCCCATATTCTCGAACTTGTCCTCAAGCTCGATTTCCTTCGCAACGGTAACACCGTCTTTGGTGATGCGCGGAGCGCCGAAGGACTTGTCGAGAACAACGTTACGGCCCTTGGGGCCGAGGGTAACTTTTACCGCGTCAGCCAGAATATCGACACCGCGCAGCATGCGGTCGCGGGCATCTTGACCAAAACGTACGTCTTTAGCAGCCATATTTCATGACTCCTCTAATTAGGTTGAAACTTGGGGGGAGTGGATCGCGTGGCTTAGGCGGCTTTCTTCTTGCCCTTGCCGCCCGTTTCCGCTGCGGTATGATTCTCGATGATACCGAGAATGTCGCTCTCCTTCATGATGAGGAGATCTTCGCCGTCGATCTTCACTTCAGTGCCGGACCATTTGCCGAAGAGAACGCGGTCGCCTGCCTTAACGTCGAGAGCGACGATTTGGCCTTCCTCGTTACGGGCGCCGGGGCCTACCGCAACGACTTCGCCCTGCTGGGGCTTTTCCTTGGCCGTATCTGGAATAATGATTCCGCCCTTTGTGCGCTCTTCCTCTTCGAGACGGCGCACCACTACGCGGTCATGCAGCGGCCTAAATTTCATGGGTTATCCTCCTGAAACGGAAATACGGTTAGTTGGACGCGGCATCGTGTGCCACGCGGCCCTGCTCTGAAATATTTAGACCTGTTAGCAGTGTCAAGGGGAGAGTGCTAATCTTTTTCAGTATGTTTCAAATGGTGAAAGACATTGCATAAAATTGGCGGGCAAACGGTCATAATCGTGTCGCGTGGGCGCGGCAGAGGCGCTCGCCGGAGCGGCGGCTCTTGCGCTTGTCAGCCAAGGAGGCGCGCACTTCATCGGTACTGTGACTGCGCGATGAGCCGGTCCGCGTCTTACACGCCCCTAAAACTAGAGCTATTGCGCGCCACCGGCCTCCGTCTTCAGCCAAGCCGCGCAGCAGGCCTTGGCGAGGTCGCGCACGCGCAAAATATAGCTCTGCCGCTCCGTCACGGAAATCACGCCGCGCGCGTCGAGCAGGTTGAAAATGTGGCTCGCCTTGATGCACTGGTCGTAGGCCGGCAGCACTTGCAGGTGGCGCCCGCTATCGGCGCCTTCCCTCGGCTCGCCGGCCGCGAGTAGCGCCTTGCACTCTTTTTCCGCGTCGCGGAAGCGCTGGAGCAGCATGCCTGTGTCCGCATATTCGAAATTGTGCCGCGAATATTCCTCCTCGGCCTGTTTGAACACGTCGCCATAGAGCACGCGCTTCTCGTCATCGCGGCCGTTATAGTTCAGCTCGTAGATGCTATCGACGCCCTGGATATACATCGCAAGCCGCTCCAGCCCGTATGTCAGCTCGCCCGAGACGGGATCGCAATCGAAGCCGCCGACTTGCTGGAAATAGGTGAATTGCGACACCTCCATGCCGTCGCACCAAACCTCCCAGCCGAGCCCCCAAGCGCCGAGCGTCGGGCTTTCCCAATCGTCCTCGACGAAGCGGATGTCGTGCAGCAAGGGATCGATGCCGAGCCGCACCAAGCTTTCGAGGTAAAGCTCCTGGATGTTCAGCGGCGAGGGCTTCAGGATCACCTGAAACTGATAATAATGCTGGAGCCGGTTCGGGTTCTCGCCATAGCGCCCGTCTTTCGGCCGCCGCGACGGCTGCACAAACGCCGCGTGCCAGGGCTTCGGCCCCAGCGCCCTGAGCGTCGTCGCCGGATGGAACGTGCCCGCGCCCACCTCCATGTCGTAGGGCTGCAAGATCACACAGCCTTGCTCCGCCCAGAAATGCTGGAGCGTCATGATCAAATCCTGGAACGATTTCGCGGGGTTCAGTGTCGCCGCGGGCTTGACGTGCTTCATGTCTGGCGCTTTTTGCTGAGTCGCCGTCTGTTACGGCGCCGCCACGGTACTTGGGCGAGCGCCGATAATCAAGCCGGGCCGGACGCTAAGGCGCGTGCGGCCGCGGCGGCTGGGGGCGCGGGGCAAAAACAATTCACAGGAGCCAGCCATCGTGCCAGCCGCAGTGCAGGACAAAGGCCTCAAGAGTAACGCTCTTTCGTTCCTCTCGAACCTCGCAATCGGGGTCTCGTCGGCGGCGCCCGCTTATAGCCTCGCGTCGGCGCTTGGCGCAATCGCCGCAATCGCGGCCTTCGGGACTCCCGCTGTGATGATCGCCGCCTTCATCCCTATGCTGTTCATCGCCACGGCCTACTTCCATCTGAACCGTGCCGCCCCCGATTGCGGCACGTCGTTCACGTGGTGCGCCCGCACCATGGGCCCGCATATGGGCTGGATCGCCGGCTGGGCTTTGATCGCGACGAACATCATTGTCATGCCAAGCCAGGCTGCGATCGCCGGGCAATACAGCTTTCAGCTGTTCGGCGAAACCGAACCCCCGGCGTTGTATGTAACCCTCGCCGGGGTCGCATGGATCGCCATCTTGACGGCCATCTGCTATATCGGCATCGAGCTTTCGGCCCGCACGCAGCAACTCCTATTGGGTATCGAGCTGGCGATCCTTCTCGTCTTCGCCGGATTGGCGCTCGCGAAAGCTTACGGCTCCAATCCGCCTGCCGGCTCGGCGCATGTGAGCTTAAGCTGGTTCAATCCCTCTACGGCTGGCAATCTCGATAGCTTCACGGGAGCCTTCCTGGTCGCCGTCTTCATCTATTGGGGCTGGGATACCGGGCTCTCCGTGAACGAAGAGACCAAGGATCCGGGAATAGCGCCTGGCCGCGCCGCAGTCGCTTCCACTTTTTTGCTTCTCGCGCTTTACGTGCTTTTGGCCGTTGCGGCGGTTGCACTGGCCGGCCCCGCTTTGCTCTCGCAAAATAAAGCGGACGTCTTCGCGTCCATCGGCGAGCCGGTGCTCGGTTTTTGGGCCGGTAAGCTGCTCGTAGCGGCTGTGCTGACATCCGCCGCGGCGGCGACGCAAACGACGATCGTACCAGCGGCCCGGACGGCTCTTTCCATGGCGGCCGCGGGCGCTATCCCCGCCCGCTTTGGCGCAATTCACCCGCGCTATCTGAGCCCCGGCTTCGCGACGCTTGCCTTGGGCGCCGTTTCAATCGTCTGGTACGTGGGTCTGACGCTCCTCTCGAAGAATGTGCTCGACGATTCCATCCTCGCAATCGGCCTGCCCATTACGTTTTATTACGCGCTGACGGGATTTGCCTGCGTCATCTT
The DNA here is from genome assembly GCA_052144215.1 of Rhodomicrobium sp. Lineage (GTDB taxonomy): Bacteria > Pseudomonadota > Alphaproteobacteria > Rhizobiales > Rhodomicrobiaceae > Rhodomicrobium. The sequence goes on along the minus strand of JBKQQS010000116.1, from coordinate 56,114 downwards.
CTATCGTAGCGACTTGTTGAACAGCGGCAAGGATTTCGTCTTTAAGGGCCTGTTTCCTGGCGCGGGCGCCCTTACGATGGCGCTGCTCTTTTTCAAGTCCTCCCTCACCCTGGCGAGCACGGGCTCAATCGCAATCTTCGGGATCGGGGCGCCTGCTGCGATCGGTGTGGGAAGCTTGGCTGCCGGTATCCCCCTGATGATGCTAGCGAAGGCGAAAACGCCCGGCTTTTTCATGTCCAAGCGGCAATAAGCCCTACGAACCGGCCTCGAATTTAAGCCCGAGCTTCGCCGCCTTTTTGTAGAAGGTCGCGCGCGAGATGCCGAGCGCTTGCGCTGCTGCGGCAGCGCGGCCGTGCGAGACGGCAAGCGCGGCTTGAAGCGCGGAGCGCTCGAACTCGTTCATCGCGTCGCGAAGCCGCCTCACGCCAAGCCCTGCAAGGCTTGCCGGCGCCGCTTCCGCTGGCAGCGAAAGGATCGGCGCGAAGTCCTCCGCCCTAAGGCGCGGAGAGTCGGTCAGCATCATCGCGCGCTCCAGTACGTTACTCAGCTCGCGGATGTTGCCGGGCCAGCGATGCGCGCAAAGCAGCGCGAGCCCGCCCGGATCGAGGCTTCGAAGCGCATGGCCGGTACGCGCCGAGATTTGCTCGAGGATCGTGTCGGCGATAGCGGGCAGGTCGGAGAGCGTGTCGCGCAAAGCCGGCAGTTTGATCGTAAGCACATTCAGGCGGTGATAAAGATCGCTGCGAAACAGCCCTTTGGCGACGCGCTCCTGCAAATCGATATTCGTCGCCGCAACGATGCGGACATCGACATGCACGACCTTGTTGGAGCCAAGCGGTTCGAATTCCCGTTCTTGGAGAACGCGCAAAAGTTTTGCCTGCAGAGGCAGCGGCATATCGCCGATCTCGTCGAGGAAGAGCGAGCCGCCATCGGCGACTTTCAGCTTGCCGTCGCGCTCTTTGCGCTCCGCCGCGCCAGTGAAGGCGCCCGGGACCGCGCCGAAAAGCTCCGATTCGAGCAGGGCTTCGGGGATGGCTGCGACGTTGACGGCAACGAAGGGCTGCCGTGCCCGGGCCGAGATGCCGTGGATCGCTTGGGCCACGAGCTCCTTGCCCGTTCCGGTCTCACCAAGGATGAGAACTGTGGCGTCGAGCTCGGCGGCGCGGCGCGCAAGCCGCTTCACCTCGGAGATGGCCGGGCCGGTTCCGACGTAGTTTGCGAGCGAATAGCGCGGCCGGCGATGCTCGGCGAGGCTGCGCCGTGCCTTTGCCAACTCCGCCTGAAGGTGCGCGAATTTGTCGACGATGGGCCTCAGATGATGCAGGCGGTCATAGAGAACGAAGCCGATGGCACCGATGACCTGGCTTTCATCGTCCTTGATCGGAACGCGGGTAACGACAAAGGCGCGATTGCCAAATTCCATAATGTCGAGCAGGATCGCCCGGCCCGTTTCTGCCACTTGGCGCATCAAGCTGTTCGGGATTACGTCCTCGACGTCGCGCCCCAGCGCATCGTCCGGGCATTTAAGGCCGAGCGTTTCTGCATATTTCTCGTTGATCCAGACGACGCGCGCGTCACGATCGACGGCAATGGCGCCCTCGCAGAACGTGTCGAGCTGATCGAAAAGCGAGCGGATCGCACGCTCATGGATGGCAACGGAGTTGCGATAGAATTCGCCGGTCCGACCGATCGTACCGGCACGCTTGGCCTTGAGCTGGGTAACCAAACTTTGGAGTTCCCTAAACGGCAAATGCTTGTCAAGCTTACCGGGCGGGGGTTCGCTGGGATAGCCCTACAGAAGTCCAGTTGGCCTGCCTTGGATGCAACCCGGTGCCGCTAAACGCAGCTTCGAAAATGGAAAGGTGACGATGGTAGCCGTCAGGCTTCGCTGGATAGTGGCGGCGATATTGCTCGCCGCTTTTATTGCCGCCCGGGCTTTAGGGGCCGGCATGCTTCACGCCGTGCTGCTCGCCGCCCTCATCCTATTCGCTCTCCATGCCGCGCTCATTCTCGCCACCTTTGCCATTGCCTGGCGGAGGTCGTCTCCCGCCTTCCCAGAGCAAAGAACGGGGTCGATCGCGCTATGCGGCGTGATCGCGGCGGAATGCCTGGCTTATTTTGCGCTTTTCGCAGTCATTCAACCTTTCGAGACGCTTTTCATCGCTGCAACCAAGCCAAGGCCAAAGCCGGGAACGAAGCCGCCGGTTTTGCTCGTGCACGGATATGTGTGCAACCGGGGCGTGTGGTGGGCGCTTTTGACTAAGCTCCGCAGCCGCGGAATTGCCGCGGAGCCGGTCAATCTTGAGCCGCCCTATGCCAGCATCGACAGTTTTGCGGACCAGCTCAACGGCTCTATCGATGCGCTTCTCAGCGAGACCCAGAGCGGGAAGCTCGTGCTTGTGACCCACAGTATGGGCGGCCTCGTTGCGCGCGCCTATCTCAAACGGTACGGCGGCGAGCGCGTTTCGAAGGTCGTAACGCTCGCCTGCGACCATCATGGGACCCGGCTCGCCTATCTAGGCTTCGGCCGTAACGCGAGGCAGATGGAACCGGGGTCGGCTTGGTTGTGCGAGCTTGACAAGGCCGCCCGTCCTGCCGTGCCCATCGTCACCGTATGGAGCGCGCACGACAATTTCGTCGCTCCGCAGGTGTCGGGCCGGCTCGATGGCGCGCGCGAAATCGTGCTTCCCCGCCTCGGCCATTTGTCGTTCGTTTTCTCGCGGCGGGTACTGAGCATCCTTTTGCGGGAGCTGAGCTGAGAGTTTTTGTAAGCATCGGCCGGGCGCAACCGCGATCTCAAATGCATTCGCGAACACCTGGGAGCCCGGTTTTGTCCGGCGCATCATTCGGGATAAAACTGCGAACGCTTATATTATCGATATAGCGCTATAAAGACCGTTCACGCCGGCCATCAGCTGTGCAGGCCGGGCGCTTCATGGCCCGTGCGTGCGACATACTCGGTATAGCCGCCGTTATAGCTATGCACGCCTTCGGGGGTCAGCTCGAGCACGCGATTGGACAGGGCGCCAAGAAAATGCCGGTCGTGCGAGACGAACAGCATCGTGCCCTCATATTGCGCCAGCGCCTGGATCAGCATTTCCTTCGTCGCCATGTCGAGATGGTTGGTCGGCTCGTCGAGCACCAGGAAATTCGGCGGATCGAACAGCATGATCGCCATCGCCAGCCGCGCCTTCTCGCCGCCGGACAGCACCCTGCATTTCTTTTCGACATCGTCGCCGGAAAATCCGAAACAGCCCGCGAGCGTCCGCAGCGTTCCTTGCCCCGCCTGCGGAAATGCATCTTCGAGCGACTGGTAAATCGAGCGGTTGCCGTCGAGTAATTCCATCGCATGCTGGGCGAAATAGCCCATCTTGACGCTGCCGCCGATCGTCACCGAACCCCGGTCCGGCTCGCTCGCGCCGGCCACCAGTTTCAGCAGCGTCGATTTGCCGGCACCGTTGACGCCCATCACGCACCAGCGCTCCTTGCGCCGGATCATGAAATCCAGCCCTGCATAGATGACCTTGTTTCCGTAGCGCTTGTGAACGTTCTTGAGCGCCACGACATCGTTGCCGGAGCGCGGCGCGGCCGGAAAATTGAAAGCCACGGTCTGGCGCCGCCGCGGCGGCTCGACGCGGTCGATTTTTTCGAGCTTCTTGACCCGGCTTTGCACCTGGGCTGCATGCGAGGCGCGCGCCTTGAACCGTTCGATGAACTTGATCTCCTTGGCGAGCATCGCCTGCTGGCGCTCGAATTGCGCCTGCTGCTGCTTCTCGTTTAGCTCGCGCTGGGCCGCGTAGAACTCATAATCGCCGGAATAGGTGGTGAGCGAGCCGCCGTCGATCTCGATGATCTTGTTGACGATGCGGTTCATGAACTCGCGGTCGTGCGAGGTCATCAAGAGCGCGCCGTCATAGCTCTTGAGAAACTGTTCGAGCCAGATCAGGCTTTCAAGATCGAGATGGTTGCTTGGCTCGTCGAGCAGCATGGCGTCAGGCCGCATCAGCAGGATCTGCGCCAGAGCGACGCGCATCTTCCAGCCGCCCGAAAGCTTGCCAACATCGCCGTCCATCATTTCCTGGCTGAAGCTCAAACCGTCGAGCACTTCGCGCGCGCGGCCTTCGAGCGCGTAGCCGTCGAGTTCCTCGAACCGGGCCTGGACTTCGCCATAACGCTCAATGATCGCGTCCAGCTCGCCCACGCGCTCCGGGTCGGCCATGGCGGCCTCAAGCTCCTTGAGCTCGGCCGCGACAGCGCTGACCGGTCCGGCGCCGTTCATGACCTCGATCACGGCGCTATGCCCCGACATCTCGCCGACATCCTGATTGAAATAGCCGATGGTGATGCCGCGATCGACCGACACCTGGCCCTCGTCGGGCTCATCCTGGCCGGTGATCATACGGAACAGCGTCGTCTTGCCGGCCCCATTGGGCCCGACAAGGCCGGCCTTCTCACCTTTCAGGAGAGAGGCCGAAGCCTCGATGAACAAGAGATGATTGCCGTGCTGCTTGCTGATGTTTTCGAGACGAACCATGACCACCGGAGAGCTTGCGGAAATTCCTTAGCTGCGCTATCGCGCTTCGCGCTACTTGAGCGCAATTTGCCACCCTTATGCCACGGGATAGGCGCGGCGCCAGCGTGAATTTCTTCAGCCGCGCTATCGCGCTTCGCGCTACTTGAGCGCAATTAGCCGCGGCAATGGGCCCGGGACCGGACCCGATAACCACAAATCATTGCTGCCCCTGCAGGTCGGGCATGCCGCGCGCACGCGGCGACGCCAACGGACCGCGAAGCAATCGGCCTGGTCCGGTGTCACACATGAATGCCCGGGAACAGGTGCGAGAAGGCGGCCTGATCCGGGGTAAGCTGATGCTCCGCCGTGGCGCCATCGCCCTTTTTCCCGGCCGTCTCGGGGAAGACCTGGAACAGCACGCTATTCACGATCAGCCCGAGGCGCGGCGCGGTGGCCTGAACCATAAGCCCGAACAGCCCGAGCCCGGTGGCAACGCGCGTCGGCCGGTTCACGATGGCTTCGGCGATCAGCCCGGCGGCCTGCTCCGGCGTCAGCACCTGCGCCTGATCGTAGATCTTCGTCGGCGAAATCATGGGCGTGCGCACGAGCGGGAAGTTGACAACCGAGAAATTGATGCCCCGCTCGTAATATTCCGCCGCCGCGCAGCGCGTCCAGGCTTCGAGCGCGGCCTTCGAGGCGACATAGGCGGAAAAACGCGGCGCGCTCGTCAGCACGCCGATGGACGAAACGTTGATGACATGGCCCTGGCCCTTCCGGCTCATTTGCGGAAGTAGCGCCAAGGTCAGCCGCACGGCTCCGAAATAGTTGAGCTGCATGGTGCGCTCGAAATCGTGCATGCGATCGATGGATTCGGCGATGCCGCGGCGGATCGACCGGCCGGCGTTGTTGATAAGAATGTCGGCGCCGCCATGCTCTTCCAGCACTTTGGCTGCGAGCCCGGCGCATTGATCGGGGTCTGCGATATCGGCCGCATAGGTAAAGAGATCGAGCCCTCGGCCGGCAGCCTCTTTCTTAGCGTCTTCAAGCTTCACCGGATCGCGCGCCGCGATCAACGTTATTGCGCCCGCCTCCGCGAGCCTTAAGGCAGCGGCCCTGCCTATGCCCGAGGAGCCGCCGGTAATGAGCACAACCTTGCCTTGGACTTGGGCGCGAAGCGTTTTGGCCGTAACGAGGTCAGGATCGAGATGGCGCTCCCAATAGTCCCAAAGCTTCCAGGCATAGTCTTCGAGGCGCGGCACGCGGATACCCGCCGGCTCGAGAAGGGCCTGCGCCTCGCGGCTGTCGAAGCGCGTCGGGTAGCTCGCAAAGGTGAAGATGCTGTCGGGAAGCTGGAGATCGCGCATGATCGCAGCGCGAAGCCGTTTCAGTACTGGAAGCGACGCGAGGCCATGCATCAGCGGTGCGGGCAGCAAGCGCAACAGCCCCACATTGAGCCGCATGCTGATTTCTGGCGCGTTACTGGCTTTGGCAAACATGTTGAGCGTGTCGCCCACCCGGTAGGGGTGCGGGTCGGTCAGATGGAAGCATTTTCCATCCTGTCCGCTCGCATGAGCGATATGATTGACGGCGGCCACCACGAAGTCGACAGGAACCAGGTTGATGCGCCCGCCTTCGATCCCCACCATCGGCATCCATGGCGGGAGAACCGCCCGGACTCGCTTAATCAAGCTGAAGAAGTAATAGGGGCCGTCGATCTTATCCATTTCACCGGTTTGGGAGTCGCCGACCACGATTCCCGGCCGGTAAATCCGCCATGGCACCGTGCATTCACGCCGCACCACGCCCTCCGACTCGTGCTTGCTCCCGAAGTACGGATGTTCGAAATGGCGGGCCTCCTCGAACATGTCCTCCCGGAAGGTGCCTTCGTACAGCCCTGCAGCTGCGATCGAGCTGAAGTGATGGAAGCGGCCCGCGCCAATCGTCTCTGCGAGACGGACGGCATTGCGCGTGCCTTCGATGTTGGTCGTCATTTCCTTCTCGGGATCGGCGTTCAGGTCGTAGATCGCCGCGAGGTGGAACATGTGACCGGTGCGGCCTTTGAGCGTTTTGATATCCTCTTTGGAAAGTCCGAGCCCGGCTTTACCGATATCGCCCATCAAGGGGATGGCGCGTTTGGCGCTTACGTGCCAATATTTACGCAGGGCGTCGACGCGGGCCGGCGAGGGATCGCGCATCAAGAAGTAGACCGTGGTTTGGCTTCGCGACAAAAGCATCCGGACCAGCCGCTTGCCGATAAAGCCGCTCGCGCCCGTGACGAAGTAGATCATGCTAGTTCTCCTTGAGCAGAGCTATTCCAGCTGCTTTCGTCCCCCACGGATGATTAGGCGGAGCCGACTAAAAGTTTTTGATTAAGATCAACGGTACCGCCTCTCTTTCTGGAATATAAATAACGTGTAAGAATAAAACTCGCCAATTGCGAGAGGAAAGGGAGCAGAAGATGGTCAAGAAACTGCATGAACTTGCCGCAGAAGGCAGCGAGAGCCACCTTGTCGCGACGATCAGGGACTCCGCAGCGAATATTTGGCTCGCCGGTCTCGGTGCGTTTTCCAAAGCCCAAGATGAAGGCGGAAAGCTGTTCGAAGCCCTCGTGAAGGAAGGCGAAGCCGTGCAGAATCGCGCCTCGAAATCCGCACAAGAAGCGATTTCGGATGTGCGCTCGAAAGCGACCGGAACCTGGGATAAGCTTGAGCAAGTCTTCGTAGACCGCGTCGCACGCGCGCTGTCGAGCCTCAATGTGCCGACGAAGCACGACATCGACGCCCTCGCCAAGCGCGTCGAGGAGCTAACGAAGGCTACCACCAAGCTGTCGCACAACTTGGAGGAAGGCGGCGGCGCAAAGCACAAGACCGAGGCAGCGGCCAAGAAGGCACCGGCACGCAGTCATGCATAACAAGGGGTGGGTCCGGCATGCCTGAAATCGAATCGCTCAAGAGCCGCCTGCCGGTTGGAGTTGCGCTTGCAGGCGGCGGTCCGCTGGGAGCAATTTACGAAGTCGGCGCGCTCGTCGCACTCGATGAGGCGCTGAGGGGATTCCGGCTGACCGATTGCAGCGTTTTCGTAGGCGTCAGCTCGGGGGCCTTCTTCGCCTCCGGGCTTGCCAATGGCTTGTCGCCGCGCGCGATGCACCGCATGTTCATCGAGTCGGACAAGGCGGACGACCCCTTCGAGCCGGAGGTTCTCTTGAGGCCCGCTTTGAGGGAGTACTGGAGGCGCATCGCCGCACTTCCGCGCTTGCTCAAGGCGGGGATTGCAGATTATCTGCGCGGCGGCTGGAAAAGAAACGCAGCCGCTTCTTTCCAAGGCTTGGTGGAAGCCTTGCCGGCTGGCATTTTCGATAGCGCTCCGCTGCAGGCGTACTTACAGAAGCTTGCCCAGTCGCGCGGCTTTCCGGACGATTTCCGCAAGCTTCGCAGTAAGCTTTTTATCGTCGCGACCGATCTCGACACGTGCGAGCTTGTGACTTTCGGCTCGCCCGGCTGGGACGATGTGCCAATTTCGCGCGCGGTGCAGGCGAGTGCGGCATTGCCCGGGCTATTTCCGCCCGTAAAAATCAATGGCCGGTACTTTGTCGATGGCGCGCTGCAAAAGACGCTCAACGCTTCGGCGGCGCTCAAGGAAGGGGTTAAGCTGCTCTTTGCCTTCAATCCGATCGTGCCGTACCGGGCGGATGCGCAGGATACTGCCATCAATGGGCAGAGCCTTGCCGAAGGCGGGCTCGTAACCGTTCTCTCGCAGACATTCCGCTCGCTTATTTACTCGCGCCTGAAAGTTGGAATGGAGCGATACCGGCACGTCTATCCCGATGCGGACATCGTTGTCATCGAGCCGCGGCGCGACGACCATGAGATGTTCTTCGCCAATGTTTTCAGCTATTCGGACAGGCGCCGGCTTTGCGAGCACGCCTATCAGCAGACGCGCGCGGATTTGCTGCGCAGGGCAGGCGCCCTCACGCCGATCTTGGCGCGCCATGGCCTCGTCCTGGACGAGGCCGTGCTGAGAGACCGGAGCCGTACGCTTTTTCCGCGTCTTCCCGGCGATAGCCCAAGCCTCGAAGCGACCTTGCACACGCTGACCGAAACCTTGGGGCGGCTCGAGCCGCTGCTCCGCATCGAGGAAGAGACGGCGTAGGCGCATGGGCTAACATAAGGCTTGTTCAGCTATCGGATCCGGCCATGATCGAACGCAACGCCCCTCATCCCGTCCTTCTCCCCGCAAGCTCGCCTTGGCGAGCTTGCGGCTCAACGCTATCGCGTTTGCAAGCAAACGCGATGGGAGAAGGGACGCCTGAATAGGGCGTTGTGCGTACAATATCGTTCCCTCCCCCGATGGGAGAGGGAGAGGGTGAGGAGTGGAACGCCCGATCATGGCCGTATCTCGCAACGGTCAGGACCTAAGTTAGCGCATTTACGCGCAGGCCCAGCATTTGGGGGTGCATGAAAAGAAGCGCCGGACTCACCGATCGCAAACCGAAGCGGCAGACGCCCAAGCGCATCGCCGAGGCGGCCCTTATGCTTTTCAACCGCTTTGGCGAGCCAAGCGTAACCGCCTCGGCAATCGCCGCGGATGTCGGCATCAGTCACGGCAATCTGCATTACCATTACGCCTCGAAAGAGAAGATCGTCGAGGATCTGTTCGAGGAATTCCGGCATGAGATCGGGCACACGCTCGAGGCGCCGCGAGGCCGCCCCGTCCACGCTGAGGACGTTTGGCTTTTCCTGCATCTGACCTTCGAGATTATTTTCAAGTACCGCTTCCTTTACCGCGACCTCAACGAGCTCCTGTCGCAGCACCGCATCATCGAGACGCAGTTCAAGCAAATTCTCGGCCGCCAGGTGCAGACAGCCTCGGCGCTCCTAAGGGGCCTCGCCCGCAGCGGCTCCATGCAGGCCACGGAGGCTGAATGCGCCGGGCTTGCCGAAAACATGATATTGATCGCGACCTACTGGTTATCTTACGAATTCGTTCTCAACCCGCGGCAGCAGCCCGATAGCAAAACCCTTACGCGCGGTATTGTTAGCGCGCTCTCGCTCGCGCGCCCCTATTTGGCGCCCGGTGCGCGCGCGCTCTTCGAGCACCTTTCCAAACAATATTTAGAGTCTGGAGGAGACGGACATGGCAACCAAGCAGCCGAAATGGAAAAGCTTTCCGGGTAGCGATTCGGACTTCGACTACGCAGGCACGGCGCTGAAGAAGCACTGGCCGCGCCTTCACCAGGGCGATTGCGAGCCCTTTCCGGACGCGGCCCATGTAAAATCGCTGTTCGAGGCCTTTCCCGAGCTTAAGATCAAAACGCCTGCCGCCGAGGTAGCGGAGGTCTTGCAAGACGCGTGGCGCGCCTATCACCGGGGCGACTTTCAGAAGGCGGTGGAGCTGGGCTTGTCGATGGGCCGGCTCGGCACGAACGCTGCGAACAAGGCCGCCAACATCTATGCCACCTACCTGGAGGATGACAAAGAGCGCAAGCTTGCGCTGTTCCTCGAAGCGGTCAATCGGGGCGAAACGCTGCAGCGATCGGCGCCGGGTCTCGTCAATGCCTGGTATTTTCACGCCCAGGCGCTCGGCCGTTACAGCCAGGGCATCTCCGTTGCCAAGGCGCTCGCTCAGGGGCTCGGCGGCAAGGTGAAGGACAGCCTTGAGAAGGCCTTGGAGCTGGAGCCGAAGCACGCCGACGCGCATATCGCGCTTGGCGCTTACCACGCCAATGTTATCAACAAGATGGGGTCGCTGGCCGGCCGGCTCACATTCGGGGCGAGCAAGGAGGCGGGGCTGGAGCATTTCCAAGCCGCGCTGAAGCTCCATCCGGACTCGGCCATCGCGCGCATCGAATATGCGAATGGGCTTGCCATGCTGTTCGGCAAAGCCAAGCTCGCCGAAGCCACGAAGCTTTACGAGGAGGCGGCGGAGTGCAACCCCGCCGATGCGATGGAATGGCTCGACGTGGAACTGGCGAAAGCGGAGATCGCGGCTTAGGAACGGGCAGCGAGCCTGGAATTCACCATGACGCCCTCCCCGTTGCCGCCTTTGCCGGGCGGAGCGCCGGGCACTCAGCGCGCTTCGTTTGCTATGCGCAGGGCTGCTCTGAAAGCAGCCATCGCTTCCGGCATCCGCTCATTGGTCATTTTCTTTGGCGCCGCTTCACTGGGAAAATCGGGAGCTGCCGCGGGCAACGGTCCCAACTCTGCGCACTTCTCGATTAGCGCCACCGTGACGGCTGGCGTATCCGAGGCATGCCATAACGACGTCCAGAGCAGTACGGCATGCTTGAAATACGCGGCTGCGCATTCGTCCAGCACAAAGCCCCAGCCTGCCGCGCTGCAATTCACGTGCCGGACCGCGCGCCTATAGCGCCTCGCCCGGCCGCTCGCTGGGGCTGCACTATGCAGCAAGCGATCGAAGGCCAGTTGCAGCGCCTCGTCCGCTTTTGTGTACCGAAGCGGCAGTTTCGAGGGAGCCGGCTGCCGCAGCGCTTCGCGGCGATCCTGCTCCAGCTGAGCCGCGATGGCGTGCTCCAGGCGGTACCAAGCGAGCGCGTCGCCCCGGCGCGATGCCGAATCATGGAAGGCATGGCGCAGGAATTCGACGTTTTGCGCGATCAGCCGCAACGGCGCCTCGATCTCATGCGGCGCCGTTTGCGGCTGCGAGGAATGCGCTTTCTCCATATTGGCCTCCAAAAAATCTTTGTGCGGCGCTAATGAGAGCGCTGCAATCGAACATCGATACGAGTGGTACCGCTGGAGTTATACCGTCACAAGCGGAGGCGCATAGAAAGCATCCGAAACCCGTGCATGCGCAAAAAAACGTTCAGTTTAGTGCGCAAAAGAACGCAGACTTATTCAAAAGGTACACGACCCTCCTCCACCCATGTTTCGGCGTTCGGGCAAAGAAAGCAAACGAATCGATTCGGGGCGCCCTCCGCGCGGCGAAACCGGAGATCGCGGCTTAAGGCTGCCGCGCGTAGTGTGTTGCAGTAGCGTTCACTCCGCAGGCCGCGCCGGTTCCCGCCCGCGGGCTGGGTTTTGAAAGGCGGGCATGGGCGAAAAAAGCCAGCCGGCAAGCAGGGCTGCGAGCAGCGCGCCTCCTGTCTGAGAGACGATAAAGAGCGGCACGGAGCTAGGTGCTATACTAGAAAAGCTATTCGTCAGAGCCCTGGCGATTGTGACCGCCGGATTGGCGAAGCTGGTCGAGGCCGTGAACCAGTAGGCTGAAATAATGTAAAGGCCAACAAGCCAGGGAATCGCGGGCTTCTGAAAGCGGAGACCCCCAAGGATAGCCGCCACAAGCCCGAAGGTGGCGACGCCTTCCGCAAACCACTGCCCGCCGCCGGTCCGCAGCTTTGCGGAAAGCTCCAGCACCGGCAGGCCGAACATGAGGTGAGCCATCATCGTGCCGGCAATGCCGCCTGCCACTTGTGCGGCGATGTAGAGGGAAGCCTCTGCGCGCGGCAGCTCGCCCCTCGCGGCAAAAACGAGCGAAACCGCCGGATTGAAGTGAGCGCCGGAGATTGGCCCGAGGATGGAGATGAGCACCACCAGCGCCGCGCCGGTGGGCAGCGTATTGCACAGGAGCTGCAGGGCCACATCGCGCGTCAAGGTCTCAGCCATGATACCGGAGCCCACGACGGCGGCGACCAGGAAAGCGGTGCCAAGGGCCTCGGCCGCGAGGCGGCGGGGAAGATCGAAGGCCGCCATCAGCCCGCGCCTCCGGCTTTGGACGTTGAGCCCTCCATACCGCCGATTTCCTTCAGCCGCGCGGAGAGCGCCAATTTGCCTATGCTTTGCAGCGGGAGCGACGTGAAAGCGGCGATACGATTGCGCAAATAGCGGAAAGCCTCGTTGAAGGCACGCTGCTTTTCGATATCGGTGCCTTCGACGGCGGCGGGGTCTTCGATGCCCCAATGGGCCGTCATCGGCTGGCCCGGCCAGATCGGGCAGACCTCGCCCGCCGCGCTATCGCAAACGGTGAACACGAAATCCATCTGGGGCGCGCCGGGAAGCGCATACTCCTCCCAGCTTTTCGAGCGCAAACCGTCCGCCGGATAGCCATAGGCGGCGAGCGTTTTAAGCGCATACGGATTGACCGCCCCTTTGGGGTGGCTGCCGGCCGAGAAGGCGTTGAAGCGCCCGGCCCCTTCCTTGCGAAGGATGCCTTCCGCCAGGATGGAGCGGGCCGTGTTGCCGGTGCAGAGGAACAGCACGTTGTAGACAGTTTGGTTCATCGTTCCCTCCTCACGTACCGCTGCAGCAGCTTGAGGCGCTCTCCGGCTTCACGGCGCGAACGAAGGCGCTCATGAACTTGCCGTCGATGTACGGGGCCATCTCATCCACGTTAACGCCCTTGCCGCTCAGGAACTCGCGCGCGTCCTCGCCGGTGTAAATCCGGGTGGGCTCGATAGCGATGGCTTCAAATCCCGCTTTGGCAAGCTTGCCGGCGTAGCCGGTGTCCTGAAGCGCACCCGCGATGCAGCCCGCCCACAAAAGCATGTCTTTGCGGATTTGCTCTGGCACTTCGCCGCGCGTCACGATATCGGACACCGCGAAGCGGCCGCCCGGCTTCAGCACGCGGAACGCTTCCTTCAGCACGCGGTCCTTATCGGCCGACAGGTTGATGACGCAATTCGAAATGACGACATCGACGGAATTATCGGGCAGCGGGATGTTCTCGATCTCGCCCTTAAGGAACTCGACGTTTCCAACGCCCGCCGCCTTTTGATTTTCGCGGGCGAGCGCCAGCATCTCGTCCGTCATGTCGAGGCCGTAAGCCTTGCCCGTTGGGCCCACGCGGCGCGCCGAAAGCAGCACGTCGATGCCGCCGCCCGAGCCGAGATCGAGCACGGTCTCGCCGGGCTGCAACTGCGCCAAGGCGGTGGGGTTGCCGCAGCCGAGCGAAGCAAGCACCGCGGCTTCGGGCAGCACTCCCTTCTCGGAGACATCGTAGAGATTGGACGTAATCGGGCTCGTTCCGGCAAGCGCCGCATTACCGCCGCAACACGATCCGCCTTCGCTGACACGGCGCGCGGCGCGGGCATAGCGCTCGCGCACGGCTTCCTTCACATTGGGCTCGCTCATGGTTCGCTCCTAACAGCAGGTAACGGCTTCGGCCTTTACGGCTTTGGTGCGGGTGCAGCATTCCGCAAAGAGGAAAGCGAGGATATCCTGCAGTGCCTGGGCGTTCGCCGTGTAGCGCAGGAACGTGCTTTCGCGGCGCACCTTCACTAGGTTCTCGTTTTTCAGCTTTTCGAGGTGATGGGAGAGCGTCGAGGCCGGAATCCCGAGCTCCGCGCCGATCTCGCCCACAACGAGGCCCTCTGGATGCGCGGACAACAGAAGACGCACGATCCTGAGCCGTGTTTCAGTGCCCAGCGCTGCCATCATATCGGCGTAGCGGGCGATTTGATCGTCGTGCAGGGCATCGGCCATCGCGCAACCTCAAGGTTCGGTATTTCTATAAATGCCGAATTACCGAACTGTCAAGCAGTGTCCGATCCTCCTCGCCCCTTCACAAAACCCGGCTTCGTGTGAAGCGTTAAGAAGATTGAGGGTTGCCGGATTTGCGCTCGCCGATGCACGCGCCTCGCTCGCACCGATGTGCTAAACGCCTAGAGCCCGCTTTTGATTCCATCAAAAGCGGGCTCTAGGTTTTCGTCTTATCGTGCGTCTTATCGGAAAACCGCTTCACACTTTTCCGGACGCACTCTAGCGCCGCACCTTGATGATGTTGCTCTTTCTGCTGGCGGAGCGCATTGGCTCCGGCCCGACGAACCAGCGGCAGCGCGGATATTTCAGCGGACAATCCACGCTTTTCGTGTATGCCGCCTTCGCAGTGCGGCAGCGCGCATATTTCATCGGGCAAACGACGGGGCTTGTGAGTGCGACGTGTAAGAGCCTGCACTTCAAGCTTTTTGAATTGCAGTTTTGGGTCTCGCTCTCGACGGCCTGCTTTGGGCTTTCCGTTGCGCCGTCAGCGGCCGCCACATCCGTGTTAGGAGCGTTCGAGGCTTGTGTCGCGGCAACTGGCTTGTCGAGCAGCTTGCAGCCCGGCACATGCACGAAATGGCGGTGACTGTCGCCGCGCCGGTCGGCGAAATAATAGCGGCCGTCGCAGATCCAGGCGATGGGAGGCAGCCTGTCGCGTTCGAAGAGAAGATCGGCGCGCCGCAGGTCGCCCCAAAACTCGTTCATGAGCAGCGTGTCCTGCTTGGACGGAGCCAAGGACGTGAACCGGAAAGGCAGGGACAGAACCGGTATGTAGGCTTGCCCATTGCGGAGTGCGGCGCGCACGGCCCCGTACACGTCTTCCACATTCTGGTTTTGGATCGCAAAGCAGCCAATGGAGCCGCATCCGCCATGAATGAGAATGCTGGAGCCCGATCTGCCGTTCACCCTGTCGAACGTGTTCGGATAGTTGATGTTCATGGCCCGGTCCCAGCGTCTGTTGACGATGAGATCGGAGGTCGTGATCCGGTAAAGCCCCTCGGGCGATTGCCTGTCACCCTCGTAGAACTTGGGCCCTAATCCGCCCGACCAGCGGCAAATACCATAGATTTTGAAGAGAACGTAACGCGAGCCTTGCTGAACCCAAAGCTCCATTTCCGAGGTTTGCTTGTAAACCCGGATAAAAATGGGCGAGCCGAGCTTAAGACCCTTTGCTTCGAACCGTTGGGAAAGCTCGGCCTCCCTGGCGGCGACAGATTCTGAGTGCCACGATCTATTTGCGGCTTGTGCATTTCCAATATGAGGTAAAGCAATCGCAAAAATTGCTAGTAATAGGCTGGCAAGACGAAACTGCATCTCAACTCCTTCTAAGGCTACGCCTCAAGACGCTTGACCCAAACTTGGACGTAACGGTCCGCTGCTTCTCACTCGAGAAGTAAAGCGAACGAGCACAATCCGTGAGTTGAAATGTGATCTTAATATGGCCCGGCTCGGACATATTGTCGCAGGGCGGTGTGGCAATCCCAGCCGCTTTTTTGTCAAGCCAACGATGGAACCTGCAGGCGCCGCCTAGGAGTTCTCTTTGATTTTCAAGGTGTTTTGCATCTGCGGGGTGCTTCCAACAACAACTGTGGCGCTTTAACCCTAGCGCATCGTTTTTTTGCAACAACCGCCCCGCAGCGGCCGCTGGCCTGCAGCCCCGCTTAGTCGCCCCGCATTCGTTTAGCATAAAATCTTGGGCCGGAGTTAGTTCCGCTGTCACCGCTCAAGGGCGTTTTATCTTCGGGAAAACTTGCAAGGAAAGCCCGGCTAGCGTGCGCCTTAACACTTTTTAATATAGCGGCAAGCGGCCTGTAATCTTCTTCTGCCTATATGAGACCGAGGATAAATTCACACAGGGGAGTATGAAGCCAATGGCATCCGGACAAATCCAGGATGATACGGGCAAAGTCTACGCGCGCCGGCGGTTCAGGCCGATTGGCGCGATTGCGGGGGCGGGCCTCATAGGTGCCGGCCTTCTGGCCGCGATCCCGCAAAGCTCATTTTTGGTCACTCCCGCGGCTGCGCAAGACCAGCGTCCGCCGAGCTTTGCCGATCTGGCCGACAAGGTCCGGCCTGCTGTCGTCAGCGTGAACGTGAAGTCCACAGGCGGGATCGGCGAAGTTTCCGGCCGCGATTTTCCCATTCCCGATTTGCCGCCGGATTCTCCGCTCCGCGAGTTTTTCGATCAGTTCAGGCATAATCAGCCGGAACGGCACCCAACACGCGCGCAGGGCTCTGGCTTTCTGATTTCTGCGGACGGCTATGTCGTGACCAACCATCACGTCGCAGAAAAGGCCGACGAAATCGAGATTACGTTCGAGAACGAGGAGAAGTACAAGGCGAAGGTCGTCGGTAGCGATGCGCGCACCGATATTGCCCTCCTCAAGATCGATACCAAAAAGAAGTTCGACCATTGGCTCGAATTTTCCGACGTAGCCCCGCGCGTCGGCGATTGGGTCTTGGCCGTCGGCAATCCCTTCGGCCTTGGCGGAACCGTGACGGCTGGCATCGTCTCGGCCTCGGGCCGCGATATCGGCTCCGGTCCTTACGATTTTCTTCAGATCGACGCCGCTGTGAACCGCGGTAACTCGGGCGGCCCCTCGGTCAATCTCGACGGCAAGGTCATTGGCGTGAACACCGCCATTTACAGCCCGAGCGGCGGAAGCGTCGGCATCGCTTTTGCCATTCCCGCTTCCACGGCGCGCGACGTCGTCCAGAAGCTCAAGGATAAGGGCAAGGTGAGCAGTGGCTGGCTTGGCGTTCAAATTCAGAACGTCGACGACAATATCGCGGAAAGCCTTGGCCTGAAGGAGTCCAAAGGTGCCCTTATCGCCAAGATCCTCTCCGACGGACCGGCCGCGAAGTCCGATCTGAAGGCGCAGGACGTCATCTTAGAGGTTAATGGGAAGCCCGTCGCCAACTCCCGCGAGCTAGCACGGACGATAGCGGCCCTGAGCCCCGGCTCCGATGCCCGCTTGCACATCTTCCGCAATGGCGCGGAGAAAGATGTCACCCTCAAGCTTGGAGAGTTTCCGGATAACGACAAGGTCGCCGCTCTCAGCAGCGGCGGCGGCGAGGAGAACGAGTCGGGCAAGGAGCTGGAGGAGCTTGGACTGACGCTGGTTCCTGCGCCCGACCTCCCCGGAAGCAAGACGAAGGAAGGTGTGGCCGTATCGAGCGTCGATCCCAATTCGAGGGCTGCCGACCAAGGCTTGAAGCGCGGCGATATCATTATCGAAGTCAACAGCAAGGCTGTTTCAAGCGTTGAGGACGTGGTCGCCGGGATACGCGATGCCCGCGAAAAAGGCAGAAAGAATGTTCTTCTGCAAATCCGCAGCCGCGATAAACAGCAGCGCTTCCTTGCGCTTCCTATCGAGCAGAAGCCGGACCATGAGGACAAGGACGCCGATAAGGACAAGGACGCCCTGAAGCGGAACAAGCACTAATATTGCATCGAAGGCGAGGGGGGGTCCCCTCGTCTTCCCGTTACCGGCAGCTTATTTCTTAGGAATGCATTCTTCCCTCCCACACGGTACTCAAATGCGAGTTTTGATCGTTGAGGACGACCGGACCGCGGCCGATTTCCTCGCAAAGGCCCTCGGCGAGGCCGGCTACCAGACTGAGATCGCAAGCGACGGCGAAACGGGCTTCGAGCTCGCGAGCTCCGGGGCGTTCGGCGTGCTCATTATCGACCGGATGCTCCCGAAACTCGACGGGCTGTCCATCGTGGAACGGCTCCGGGCACGCAGGGACCGCACCCCCGTGCTGATTTTAAGCGCTCTTGGAGCGGTCGACGACCGGGTTAAAGGTTTGCGCTCCGGCGGCGACGACTATTTGGCGAAGCCCTATTCGCTCGTAGAGCTTGTGGCGAGGGTTGAGGCCCTAACCCGGCGCGGCCCGTCGGAGGGCGCCGTGACGACGTATAGCGTGGGCGATCTCGTGCTGGACCGCCTTTCCCACAAAGTCACGCGCGGCGGCGAGACCATCCTTCTGCAGCCCCGCGAATACCGGCTACTCGAATATCTCATGCGCCACGCTGGGCAGGTGGTGACGCGCACGATGCTTCTGGAAAATGTTTGGGATTATCACTTCGATCCGCAAACCAACGTGATCGACGTGCATATTTCGCGGCTTCGCAGCAAAATCGACAAGGGGCAGGACAAGCCGCTTCTGGAAACGGTACGCGGGGCGGGATACATGATCCGAAATGACCGCCGTTAGGCTCGAGAAGCTCATTCCGCGCGTTGTCTTCGCAACGCCCTTCCGTCTTTTTGCGATCTACATCTCGCTGTTTTGCGCAGCCGTCGCCGTAACGTTCATCTATGTCAACATCTCGATGCAGGGCTTTCTCAGCCGCGAGGCGGAGACGGCGGTTCATGCCGATTTCGACGCGCTTGCCGCGCGCTACCGCGACGGCGGGCTGCCATCGCTGGTCAGCGCCATCTCCGAACACTCGGCCTCATCGAGCGGAACGCTTTACCTTCTGACCGATAGCGGCGGCCGCAGGCTTGCAGGCAATCTCGATACGGTTGCAGCGGACCTGTGGAATATTCAAGGT
Source organism: Rhodomicrobium sp. (assembly GCA_052144215.1). Lineage (GTDB taxonomy): Bacteria > Pseudomonadota > Alphaproteobacteria > Rhizobiales > Rhodomicrobiaceae > Rhodomicrobium. Next base: position 37,549 of record JBKQQS010000116.1, on the reverse strand, counting down.
GCCGCCCGTTTCGCCTACCGCAAACGCGAGGACGGACGGGTTAGCGAGCATCAGGCGCTGGGCCTAGTTGCCCGGATGCCAGATGGCCTGCGCTTGATCGTTGCACGGGATGTCGAGAACCAGGAGGCGCTCAAGCGGGTGCTGCGGAACGCGTTTCTTCTCGGCTACGCTCTCATCATCATTATCGGCGCTGCTGGGGGTACGATCGTAAGCCGGAGCATTTTGCGCCGCGTCGACGCGGCCTCGAACACGGCCCTCGCGATCATGCAGGGCAATCTCGCGCAGCGTGTGCCCGTTACGGGCCGGAACGACGAATTCGAGCGCCTCAGCCAGAATTTGAACGCGATGCTCGACCGCATTCAAGACCTTATGGCTGGGCTCAAGGCTGTTTCGGATAACATCGCCCACGATCTGAAGACACCGCTCCACCGGCTTCGCTCGCGCGCGGAGAGGGCATTGCAATCGAGCCGCTCGCCGGAAAGCCTGGCCGAGGCTTTGGGCTCGGTCATCGAGGAGGCCGACGGGCTGATCCAAACTTTCGATGCGCTTCTGAGCATTGCGCGCCTTGAGGCCGGATCGCGCTCGGAGAGCTTCGGCCCGCTCAACATTTGCGCGCTGACCCGCGACGTGGTTGAGCTGTACGAGCCGGCCGCCGAGGAGTGCGGACTTTCTTTGCGGCTTTCCTGTCAGGGCGATGTTATGATGCTGGGAGAGAAGCACCTCATCGTTCAAGCGCTGGCGAACCTTTTGGACAACGCGATCAAATATGCTGGCCCGTTGGCAGAGGCCGCGGCGGCGCGCAGCGGGGCGCCGCTAACGGTCGATGTCGCGCTTGAGGATAAGGGCGATACCGTGGATATCTTAATCGCGGACAGGGGACCCGGCATCGCGCAAATCGACCGGGAGCGCGTTCTGCAACGCTTCGTCCGCCTTCAGCCGAGCCGGTCCATTCCCGGAAGCGGCCTCGGCCTGAGCTTGGTGGCTGCTGTGGCGCGGCTGCACGGAGGATCGGTGTCCCTGGAGGACAATGAGCCCGGTCTCAGAGTCCGCTTGTCGCTGAAAAAGAACCTGACGCCCAACGAGTCCCAAACGGCCTTCGAGCCGCATCGGGTGCTCAACCATGCAGGCTAGACCCGGCCTTTTTTCCGAACGGCTGGGCGAAGGGCCTCTCGACGATGAGAGAGAAACCGGCCGCCGCCTTTTGGAACGGGTATGCGCCGCGCTAAAGGCGCGAGCCGGGAGCGCGCCGGAGCCGGCCTTCTCTCCTCAAGTTTCTGCGTTCCTGTGCGGCGTTTTCGCCGGCTCGTCCTTTCTATTCGGACTGGCGGAGAGGGACCCGCAGCTTCTCGTGACAACCCTCGAAACGGCCCCTGAAGCTGAGTTCGAGGAAATCTTATCGCGCACCGCCCGCGAGGCTTCGCAGGCGGACTCCCAGCGCGATATCATGCGGATATTGCGGCAAGGCAAAACCGGACTCGCCTTCCTGATCGCGCTCGCCGATTTGGCGGACATTTGGACCGTCGAGGAGGTGACGCGCAGATTGAGCGAAGCCGCCGATGTGCTCGTGGGAGCGGCCGTCCGGTTCCTCTTGCGGCGCGCAGCGCAAGGCGGCCAATTTCGCCCGCGCGATCCCGCAAATCCCGAAAAAGACAGCGGCCTTGTCATTCTTGGGATGGGCAAGTATGGCGCCCATGAGCTGAACTATTCGAGCGATATCGATCTGATCGTTTTTTTCGACCGCGAGATCGCACCGCTCGCCGCTGATGTGGAACCGGGACCTTTTTTCGTCCGGTTCACCCGCGATTTCGTCCATATCATGCAGGAGAGCACTGCGGACGGCTATGTGTTCCGCACCGACTTGCGCCTGCGCCCCGATCCCGGCTCGACACAGGCAGCCATCTCGACCGAGGCCGCCTTCCGCTATTACGAGAGCCTTGGCCAAAATTGGGAGCGCGCGGCGCTCATCAAAGCGCGTCCCGTCGCAGGGGATATTGCAGCAGGCGATGCCTTTCTGAAGGCGCTTAGCCCTTACATCTGGCGTAAGTATCTGGACTACAACGCAATCGCCGACATCCACGCGATGAAGCGGCAAATCCACGCCGCCAAGGGACACCGGCGCATCGCCATCGCCGGCCACAATCTCAAGCTCGGGCGGGGCGGCATCCGCGAGATCGAGTTTTTCGTGCAATCCCAGCAGCTCATCGCCGGAGGACGCCAGCCGGCGCTGCGCACGCGGCAAACGCTCGCGGGGCTCGACCTCTTGACTGGGGCCCATTGGATCGGGGAACCCGTCCGCGACGATCTCGCGCGCGCCTACCGCTTTTTGCGGCGCATGGAGCATCGCCTGCAAATGATGGCGGATCAGCAGACCCACACGCTTCCTTCGGACGCGGAGGAGCTAGCCAAATTCGCGCGCTTTGCCGGCTATCGCGAGCTGGACCGGTTCAAGGACGAGCTGCGCCGCCAGATGCAAAACGTAGAGACGCACTACGCCGCGCTTTTCGAGAGTACGCCCGAGCTGACGCCGAAGCGTGTCAAGGGAAACCTCGTGTTCACCGGCGATGCAGAAGATCCCGGCACCGCTGAAACGCTTAGTCAACTCGGCTTCAAGAATCCAGCCACCGCGATCTCGGCCGTAAAGGGCTGGCATTACGGCCGCTACAAGGCGATGCAAAGCGAGCGAGCGCGTGAGATTCTCACCGAGTTCACGCCTGCGCTGCTCGAAGCGCTTGGCGATACGAGCGACCCCGATCTCGCACTTGCGACCTTCGACACATTCCTGAGCGAGAGTCCATCCGCCTTGCAGCTCTTCTCGATGCTGCGTGCCAATCCGAGCCTCTTACGCCTCCTCGCACAGATCATGGGCTCGGCGCCGAGGCTCGCGCGGATTCTCGGCCGCCGCCGGCGCCTCATGGACGCAATTCTCGATCCTGGATATATCGGCGCCCGCCCCGCCGCAGACGAGCTGAAGGCGTTGATCCGGCGCGAGATCATGGAGGCAGGCTCCTATGAGGAAAAGCTCAACCGCGCGCGTGTCACGGGCCAGGAGCAGGCGTTCGCCATCGGGGTGAGGCTTCTGTCGCGCCAGCTCACGCCGCAACAGGCGGGCGAGGACTATTCGCTCGTCGCAGAGGCTGTGATCGAAGCCTTGCTCGACACCGTGCAGGAGCAATACGGCGCCGGCTTTCCGGCACCGGCCGTGATCGGCATGGGCAAGCTCGGCGGCCGCGAGATGGCGGCCTCCTCCGATTTAGACTTGATCGTGGTCTACGATACGCTTGGCGATGCAGCCCCGCAGGCCTCGCAGCACTATGCACGGTTCACGCAGCGGCTCATCGCCGCGATCGCAGCGCCAACGCCGGAAGGCGTACTTTATCCCGTCGATATGCGGCTGAGGCCTTCGGGAAAGGCCGGGCCCGTCGCCGTGCGCCTCGACGGTTTTCTCGCCTATCAGCAGAAAAGCGCTTGGACGTGGGAGCATCTGGCGCTGACGCGTGCGCGGCCGGTTGCAGGGCCGCTGGCGCTTCGCGAGCGCCTCGCCGCGGACATACGGCAGGTGCTGACCATGCCCCGCGACCGCGCCAAGACCGCTGCCGATGTGCGCGAGATGCGGGCTTTGATCGAGGCCGGGAAGGGCACAGCCGATATCTGGCAGACCAAAACGCACAAGGGCGGCCTTGTCGACGCCGAGTTCATCGCGCAGTTCTTGCAGATCGTGCACGCGGCCGGTGAACCTGCCATTTTGAGCCCGAACACCGCGCGAGCCTTGGCGAACCTGATGCAGGCCGGAATTTTGAGCGCAGCGGACGGCAACACGCTTCTGCGCGCGGCCGGGCTCTATCAAGACATCGCCCAAATTCTTAGGCTTTGTACCGAAGACCGGTTCGATCCCCAGACCGCGCCGAAAGACCTGATTGGCCTTCTCCTGCAAGCGACGGGCGAGCCTGACATAGAGCGGCTAGAGGCACGTCTTGACGAGGCCTATGCCGGCACTGCGCGCCTTTTCTCCACGCTTATCGTTTGAGTTCCTCCGGATCCTCATACACGCGTAGCCGGTAGCCGACGCCGGTTTCGGTTAAGATGTGCGCCGGAGTTTCCGGATCGGACTCGATTTTCTGCCGCAGCTGGCGCACATAGATCCGCAAATATTGGACGTCGCACGCCGCGCCCCAGACTTCCTGCATCAAGAACCTGTGGGTGAGAACCTTGCCCGCGTGGAGTACGAGAAGCCGGAGGATCTCGTATTCCTTGGGCGAAAGCTTCACCTCCTCGCCTTTCACCGTAACGATGCGCCGGACAAGATCGACGCAAAGGTCTCTGCTCTTGAACAGCGGCTCGCCGCCCTGCTCCTGAACGCGGTGGCGCAAAGCGGTGCGGATGCGCGCAACGAGCTCGGCGATGCCGAAAGGCTTGGTGACATAATCGTCCGCGCCGAGATCGAGGGCCTCGACTTTCCCGCGCTCGCCGGCGCGGCTCGACAAAACGATGATGGGCATCTTCGATCCGCCGGCCCGCACGCGGCGGATCACGTCCAAACCGTCAAGATCGGGAAGGCCCAGATCGAGAATCGCAACTTCGGGCTTCGCGCTGGCGATAAGGGCGAGCGCTGTCTCGGCGTTCTCCGCTTCCAGCACTTCGAAGCCTTCGGCGGTGAGGCTCGTTCGCAGGAGGCGCCTAATCGGCGGCTCATCGTCGATAACGAGAACCCGCGTCTTATCGCTGGCTGTGGCCATTTCTTACCGGCAGCATCAGGCTGCCATTTCCTTTTCTGGATTTGGAAACGTGATCGTAAAAATTGCTCCCGAGCGGTCGGACCGGTTCGCGGCGACGATCTTTCCGCCGAGCGCTTCGACAAAGCCGCGGCAGATCGCGAGCCCAAGCCCCGTGCCCGCGCGCTGCCTGTCCCCCTGCCTCACGCGGTGAAACTTCTCGAAAACCCGCTCGAGCCGGTCCTCCGGAATGCCCGGGCCTTCGTCCAGGACCTCGATCGCTATCGCCCCGAAGGTCCGGCGCGCGCGAATGGTAATCAGCGATTCCGGCGGGGCGTATTTCGCTGCGTTGTCGAGAAGGTTCACCAGCACTTGCTCGAACAGCATGACATCGAGGTTAAGCATCGGCAGGCTCGCCTCGAGATCGACCTCGACGCGATGAGCGGACATCATGCCTGCCACACGCTGAAGCGCGGCCCCGACCACTTCGTCGACATCGACGAGCTGCCGGTCGAGCTCGATGCCGCCCGATTCGATCTTAGTCATATCGAGCAGGTTGGCGACAAAGCGCGACAGACGTTCCGCCTCCTCCTGGATGGTAGCGGTTAGCACCTCGCGCTCCGGCGCGTCGAGAACGTCGCGATATTTCTTAAGCGATGTCACTGCGCCCAATATCGAGGCGAGCGGCGTTTTGAGATCGTGGGACAGAGAGGTCAGAAGCGCAGCGCGCAACCGTTCGGTCTCGGCCGCCAGCCGGGCTTCGTTAATTTGTGCCGCCAGCCTCACGCGCTCGATCGCCACGGCCGCTTGATCCATAAGTGCGTCGAGCAGACGGCGCTCGTCCGGCGTTAGCAGCATTTCGTGCCGCTGTCCGCGGGCTAAGCCCAAGACGCCGACGGCACCCGAACCGGTGCGCAAGGGGAGGAACAGGCGCCGCGCTCCCGGCAGCGTCTCGGAGCCGCGCCCTGCGGCCCTATTGTTCTCGAACGACCATTTCGCCGCGCCGAGCTCAGCCTGATCGAGATCGTCCTCAGGCGGAAAGCCAGCCTTCACGCGCAACACGCCGTCCGCGTCGGGCAGCACGATGACGACGTCGGTCTTTAGCGAATGTGCAATCTGATAGGCGGTGGCCCAAAGTAAATCGTCCAGCGTGACGATGCCCGCAAGCTTTTTAGAGAAGATGTAGAGTGCTTCGGTCGTCGCGGCCCGATTGCGGGCGGTATAGGCTTGCGCCCTGACTTTAGCGGTCAAGTTGCTGACCACAAAGGCGGTGAAGAAGTAAAAGATAAGCGCGGCGACGTTCTTAAATCCGGCGACAGAGGAATTGCCCAACGCTTCCAGAAAAAAGATCTGATACGCAACCATGCTCGACGTTGCTGCGAACATCGACGGCCAAAGCCCATAATTATAGGCGACGCCGATGACAGCAACGAGAAAAACGAGATTGGCACTTTCAATGCCAATTAGAGGCGTGAGCAAATAGGCAAAGCCGAACGCGAGCGCAACCGCAACAATCGTCGCAAGGTAGGGGAAAAGGGCCGAAGCGCCATGATCGGCGGGCGCCCGGGTCTTGACCGACTTAGTCGGAATGGGATCGCTCGCCAGGTGGTCGCCCGCGATCACATGCACGCTAATATTGCCGGAGTTGCGCACGATATCGCGGACGACCGAGCCGTTGATCAGCTCGAACCAGCGCGTCCGCTCGGATTTGCCCGTAACGATGTGCGTGACGTTATTGGCGCGCGAGAATGCGAGAATGTCCTCGGCGATGTTCGTTCCGCCTGGAATCGTTATCGCCTCGCCCTGCAGCTTTTCCGCGAGGCGCAAAGTATCGGCGACGCGATCGCGCTCGACCTCGGAGAGATTCTGGCTGCGGCGGGTTTCGATGTAGATCGCAGTCCAGGGCGCGTGCAGGCGGTCGGAGAGCCGTTTCGTATAGCGCACGAGCCCCGCAGAGCGCGGGTCCTCGCTGATGCAAACGAGAAGACGCTCGCCGGCGGGCCAGGGGCCGGCGATGGCGTGCGCCCGCATGTGGGTGAGAAGCTGCTCGTCGACCCGCTGCGCCGTGCGGCGGAGCGCAAGCTCTCTGAGGGCGGTTAGGTTGCCTGGCGAGAAATAGTGATTGAGCGCGCGCTCGGCCTGCTTGGGGACATAGACCTTGCCTTCCCTGAGCCGCTGGATCAGCTCGTCGGGCGACAGGTCGATAACCTCGATATCGTCGGCTTTGTTGAGGACGGAATCCGGCACCGTTTCGCGGACCCGGATGCGCGTGATTTGGGCCACGACATCGTTCAAGCTCTCGACGTGCTGAATGTTGAGGGTGGTGTACACATCGATGCCGGCGGCAAGCAGCTCTTCGACATCGAGATAGCGCTTGGGATGCCGGCTGCCTGGAGCATTGGTATGGGCAAGCTCGTCCACAAGCGCGATCTGCGGGCGGCGCTTTAGGAGGGCATCGAGATCCATCTCTTCCAGCGAATGGCCGTGATATTCGATCCTGGCGCGCGGAATGACCTCGAAACCATGCAGCAGCGCTTGAGTTTCTGCCCGGCCGTGGGTTTCCACAACGCCAATAACGACATCGGCGCCTTCTAGCAGCTTGGCCCGTGCCGAAAGCAGCATCTCGTAAGTTTTGCCTACGCCGGGAGCGGCGCCGAGAAACACCTTGAGGCGGCCGCGGCTTTTATCCTCGCGCCGCGCCTCGACGAGTAGCGCGTCAGGCGATGGCCGTCTTATCGTTTCGGTTTCCGCCATGCCCTCAGCTTACGAGTTGAGCCGCAGTTGCATTGGATTTAACGATAATATCGTAGACGCTCCAAGGATTATTTGCATTTCGCAAAGCCAAAGCGAGATCTTTATCCCGCAGCAGGCGCGAGATCGCCGCAAGATAGGATAGAGCCTCGCCCCCGCCGGCCCCCGAACCGGCCGGGCTGATGACGGTGAAAATCAGGTCCACCGGCTTGTTGTCTATCGCGTCGAAGTCGATAGGTGCGGCCAAGGTACAAAACAGAGCGTAAGGCCGGTCGAGATCGGAAAAGCAGACATGGGGAATGGCTACGCCCCGGCCTATACCGGTCGAACCCAGCGCTTCGCGAGCCGAAAGAGCTTCGCGAATGCGCTCGGAATCGAGGCCGCTCCTCGCTCCAAGCGAGGATGCCGCAAATCTCAACGCATGAGCTTTATCGTCGATTTGCACCTTAACCGCAATCGTTGCGGGCGTAATGATGTCGGAGAGACGCATACTTACCCCTGCCTTGGCAAGGCGCCCTGCAGCCGCTTATGGCCTCAGAAAATGCGATGCCTGAGATAACTTCTGTAAACAGTTCGCCCTTCTTGTGCAACGCTGTTTAGAGCTAACGGCCTGCGCTCATGGGGCGCTCCGCATCGAGGCTCAAGTTTAGCTTGAGAACGTTAACGTGCGGTTCGCCCAGAATACCCAGGACGCGGCCAGCGGTGTTTTCGGCCACTAGCTGCCGCAAACGCTCCTCCGGTATTCCTCTCGCTTTTGCGATGCGGGGAATCTGGAAGAGAGCGGCGGCTGGCGATATGTCCGGATCGAGGCCGCTAGCGGATGTGGTTACAAGATCGGCCGGCACAAGGGCGGAGGGGTTCTCTGCCTGCAATTTTTTTGCGTCCTCCGTTACCCGGTCGATCAGAGCTTTGGAAGCCGGTCCCGCGTTCGAGCCGCCGGAATTTCCGGCATTATAGGGCGCCGGCACCGTTTTCGAAGGGTCGTTCGGATCGGCATCGGTGGTTGCCGACGGGCGGCCGTGGAAGTATCGCGCATCGGCAAAGTTTTGGCCGATCAGCTCCGAGCCGATAATTTTACCATCGCGCTCTATCAAGCTGCCGTTGGCTTGGCGGGGGAACAGAGCCTGAGCGATGCCCGTCATTGCGAGCGGGTAGGCGAGGCCGGTGATAACCGTCAGTCCGATAATCATCACGATAGCGGGGCGGATTTGTCTCAGCATGGCGTGTCCCTTAAGCAAGACCGATGGCTGTCACAGCCATGTCGATGAGCTTGATACCGATGAACGGAACGGCAAGGCCGCCAATTCCGTAAATGAGAAGGTTGCGGGTTAGCATTTTCGAAGCCCCGACCGGACGGTATGTGACGCCGCGCAGCGCGAGCGGAATAAGTGCGATAATAATCAGCGCGTTGAAGATGATCGCCGAAAGGATCGCACTTGTGGGCGTGGAAAGGTCCATAACGTTGAGGGCTTCCAATAGTCCCTTGCCATCGGGGCCCTTGTAAAATATCGAGAACATCGCGGGAATGATGGCAAAATACTTCGCCACGTCGTTGGCGATGGAGAAGGTGGTGAGCGCGCCGCGAGTGATGAGGAGCTGCTTGCCGATCTCCACGATCTCGATGAGCTTGGTCGGGTCGCTGTCGAGATCGATCATGTTCCCTGCTTCGCGCGCGGCCATGGTGCCTGTATTCATGGCGACGCCGACATCGGCTTGCGCAAGCGCCGGCGCGTCGTTGGTGCCGTCGCCGCACATGGCCACGAGCTTTCCCTTAGCCTGCTCGTCGCGGATGAGCTGCAGCTTGTTCTCGGGCGTCGCCTGAGCGAGGAAATCGTCGACGCCGGCCTCGGCTGCGATCGCGGCTGCCGTCAGGGGATTGTCGCCCGTGATCATCACGGTGCGGATGCCCATGCGCCTAAGCTCGGCAAAACGCTCGTGGATGCCGCCCTTCACGATGTCTTTCAGGTGGACGAGCCCGAGCAGGCGGCCGTGGCGGGCGACGGCCAGCGGAGTTCCGCCCTTCGTCGACACCGATTCGGTGAGGCGTTCGAGCTCACGCGGGACTGGCATGTTCGGATTGCCCGTAACCTGGCGGACATATTTGACCACAGCGTCGACCGCGCCTTTGCGGATCTGGTCGTCCTCGAGGTCGATGCCGCTGATGCGTGTCTGTGCCGTAAACGGAATGAAATGCGCGCCGAGCGGCGCCATGTCCCGTCCGCGAATGCCGTAGCGCTCCTTCGCCAGCACCACAATCGAGCGCCCTTCGGGGGTCTCGTCGGAGAGCGAGGCGAGCTGCGCCGCATCGGCGAGCTCCATTTCGCTGACGCCGGACAGGGGCAGGAACTCGGCCGCCTGCCGGTTGCCGAGCGTGATGGTGCCGGTCTTGTCGAGAAGCAGGGTATCGACGTCGCCTGCGGCCTCAACCGCACGGCCCGACATGGCCAGCACATTGAAGCGCACGAGCCGGTCCATGCCAGCGATGCCGATGGCCGAAAGCAGCGCGCCGATGGTCGTCGGGATGAGCGTGACGAACAGCGCAACCAGCACGATGACGGTAATCTCGCCGCCCGCGTAGTGCGCAAAGCTTGGAATGCTCGCAACCGCAAACACGAAGATAATGGTCATGCCGGCCAGCAAGATGTTCAGCGCGATCTCGTTGGGCGTCTTTTGCCGCTCCGCGCCTTCCACAAGATGGATCATGCGGTCGAGGAAGGTCGAGCCTTGGCCTGCGGTGATGCGCACGACGATCCAATCGGAGATCACCATGGTGCCGCCGGTCACCGCCGAGCGGTCGCCGCCCGATTCGCGGATCACGGGCGCAGATTCGCCCGTAATGGCGGCTTCGTTCACCGACGCCACGCCTTCGATCACCTCGCCGTCGGAGGGGATGAGATCGCCAGCCTCCACATAGACGATGTCGCCTGGCTTCAACTCGACGGCCGGCTTGAGCGAGAATTTTTGGTGGTTGTGCGGATCGGCGAGCTGCTTGGCGATCACATCGGTCTTGGTCGCGCGAAGGCTCGCAGCTTGTGCCTTGCCGCGCCCCTCGGCCACAGCTTCCGCGAAATTCGCGAACAGGACCGTGAACCAGAGCCATAAGATGATCTGGAGCGAGAAGCCGTAATGCGCTGTCGTGCCCGCGATGACTTCGCGGATGAACAGCACCGTCACGAGCGCCGCCACAACCTCGACCACGAACATGACGGGGTTCTTTACCATCAGCCTCGGGTCGAGCTTCGCAAAGGATCCGCCGATGGCCGGGATCAGGATCTTGGGATCGGTAATCGTTGCCGTCGCCGACCGTTTGGATTTGGGTGAAGGAGACATAGGATTAGGTCCTCAAAGCTCAAAAGGTTTGGCCGGCGGTCATGGCGAGATGATCGACGATGGGCCCAAGCGAGAGCGCAGGGAAGAAAGTGAGGCCGCCAACGATCAAGATCACACCGGCGACGAGCAGCACGAACTGGGTGCCGTGGGTCGGAAATGTGCCAGCGGAAGGCGGCAGGATCTTCTTGCGTGCCAGCGATCCCGCAATCGCGAGCGCCGGGATTACCATCAAGAAGCGCCCGATCAGCATCGCAAAGGCGAGCGTCGAGTTGTAGAACATCGTATTGGCTGAAAGCCCCGCAAACGCGCTGCCATTGTTGCCGGTTGCCGAGGTATAGGCATAGAGAATCTCGGTAAAGCCGTGCGGACCGGCATTTCCGCTATTGGCAATCCCTTCAAGACCCTCTTTCGCGACTGTGGCGATGGCCGTGAAGCCGAGGATCGAAAGCGGCAGGATCAGGATCGCGAGCATCGCCATCTTCACCTCCTTCGCCTCGATCTTCTTGCCGAGATATTCCGGCGTTCGCCCGACCATGAGGCCGGCGATGAAGACCGACAGGATCGCGAAGAGCAGCATGCCGTAAAGGCCGGAGCCGACGCCTCCGAAGATGATCTCGCCCAGCATCATGTTGACGAGCGGCACCATGCCCCCGAGCGGGGTCAGGCTATCGTGCATCGTGTTGACGGCGCCGCAGGATGCGTCGGTGGTAACGGTCGTGAAAAGCGCCGAGTTCGCGATGCCGAAGCGAACCTCCTTGCCTTCCATATTGCCGCCGGATTGCAGATCGCTAGGGCGCTGGTCCACGCCGAGCGCGGCGAAAGCCGGGTTGCCCTTGCCTTCGGCCCAATAGCAGAGCGCCGTGCCGCCGAGGAACAGAAGCCCCATGACCGCGAAGATCGCCCAGCCCTGCCGCTGATCGCCAACCATGCGGCCGAACACATTCGTGATCGCTCCGCCGAGGGAGAAGATCAAGACGATCTGAATGAAATTCGTCAGCGCGTTCGGGTTTTCGAAGGGATGCGCGGAATTGGCGTTGAAAAAGCCGCCTCCGTTCGTGCCCAGCATCTTGATGACTTCCTGGGAGGCCACCGGGCCTTGCGCGATCACCTGTTTGCCGCCTTCGAGCGTGGCGGCATCGGTGTAGGCGTGCAGATTTTGCGGCATGCCCTGATACACAAAGAACAGCCCAACCAGGATGGACGCCGGCAGCAGCACATAAAGTGTGGTGCGGGTCATATCGACCCAGAAATTGCCGACCGTATTGGATGAGCGCCGCGCGAAGCCGCGGATGAGCGCCAGCGCGAGCGCGATGCCCGTGGCGGCGGAGAGGAAGTTGTGCACCGTGAGCCCCGCCATTTGCACGAGGTAGCCCATGGTGGTTTCCGGCACATAAGACTGCCAGTTCGTGTTGGTGATGAAGCTTACCGAGGTGTTAAACGCGAGGTCCGGCGCAACGCCGGTTTGTCCTTGCGGATTGAATGGCAGATAAGCCTGCAAGCGCTGCAGCGCATAAAGTGTAACAAAGCCGGCAACGCTAAAGAACAGCATGGCGACCGCATAAGTCACCCAGCTTTGCTCCTGCCTCTCGTCGATGCCGCTTACCCGGTAAAGCAAACGCTCGATGGGGTGCAGCACCGGCGAAAGCAGCGTGCGCTCGCCATTGAAGACGCGGGTCATGTAACCGCCAATCGGCTTCGTTATCAGAACAATAACGAACGCGAAGAGCGCGATTTGCGCCCAGCCTTGCATGGTCATGGATGGCGTTCCTTAAAACCGCTCGGGGCGGATGAGCGCGTATACGAGATAGGCCAGCAAAAACGCGGTGACGGCGCCGGCCAGAATATAATCGAGTGTCATGGTTTCCTCACATCCGGTCGCAAGCGGTGACGTAGGCAAGCGCGATGGCGAAAAACGCCAGCCCCATGGCAAGCATAATGAGATCTGTCATTCCGGCCCTCTCAGAGCAAAGTTGTTCCCCGTGCGCCGCGATTGGGACGCATCTTGGGCAGCAATGTGCCTGGAAACTAGGCTGTGTGGCATATAAAAGCAATAATGAGCGCCCGGGCCACTATAGGAATTTCATAGTGGTGCCTGGCCAGCCTCGCCCTTTTCGATAGAGCAGCCCATCCTCCCTGGCGGCCTACCTCCTATTTGAAGAAAATGTCAACGTAATCGGTGCTGCTGCCGTCGCAGGGGTTAAGCATTTCCTGCAATCTCCAGTATTTTCTCTTCTCGGTAATTTTAAATGTAAATTGGCCCTCGCGGGTGCAGGGCTGACCTCCATAGATGTAAGAAACCCGCGTTACTATTGTACCCACGAATTTGAAAGACGTGGCGTCAACTTCCGACACAATTCCATCCAGAGTAACAAAGTCGCTATCGGTTTTTGAGTTTTGGCGGCCCTTCAGAGTTACAACGCCATTTTCTTTTGCAGCGATTGCCTCACCGAAATAATCCCAGCTTACCCACTGCAACGCCAGTTTATGTTTTCCGAGTAATTTTGCCAGCTGCTCCGGACTCGCTTGGGCCTGCACAGGCGCGGGCTTCGGTGCTAGTATGGCCGTCTGTGGTCCGCTTGGCTTTTCCGGTTCGGTGCGCGGACCGGAAGACCAGGGCCACCACGACCCCGATGGCCCCTGCACAGGCGCGGGCTTCGGTGCGGCGATGGCCGTCTGTGTTCCGTTTGGCTTTTCCGGCTCGGTGCGCGGCTCCGATGGCGCGCGTTTCAACTCCTCGATGCGCTGACTCGCGAGCGCATCGTAAAGCGGGTTCGCTTGACCGTATTGTTTCCGGAATGCCTCGAAAACCGGGGGATTCTTGGAATCTTTGATATCTGTCCAGGCCTGCGCGGCCTCGCTCAGCGGTACTTGGGCCTGCGGCTTGGGTGTCCTAGCTGTTGGCTCTTGCCGCCCCGCGAGATAGACCGGCGCCAGCGAGGGGAACGACAGCCAAGGGTCTTGCCCGATGGTTTGCTTCACCTTGATCTGCACGTTGCGGAACATGGTGACGGCCTCGATGCCCGGCTTCAACAGCTCCTCCGCCAAAGCTTTGGCATAAGGCCCGCCGCCCTCCCCCGCGTCCGAAGCCGTCCGGTTTGGCGCCGTCGCATAGGCGATCAACAGCCCCGCCGCGTTGGCGACGGGCACAAAGCCCTTATCTGCGCCAATCGCTTTGGCCGCGCTACCGGACAGGTTCAGCTCGTTGCGGCAGGCGTCGAACACCACAAATTGCGTGGCGTTGGCGGCCTGTTTGCTCAGAAGGTCGATAATCTGATTTTGCTGGAACGACTGATACCAGACCGTCTCGTCCTCGGCGCTCGCGACATCGACCGGGATGAGATAGTTGATCTGCGTGTCCGCGTTCGCGGCGCCATGGCCCGAATAATAGAAAAAGCCGAGCGCACCGGGACCTGCCCGGCGCAGCTCGGCTGCGTAGCGCTTCAGCGCGATGTCCATGCCGCGGTAGTCTGCGTCGTTCAGCACCGTGACTTTGAAGCCGAGCGCCTTCAGCGACGCCTCGATCAGCGCCACGTCCTGGCGCGGGTTTTTGAGCGGGCCGACTTTGGCCGCGTAGCTCTGATTGCCGATGAGGAGCGCGAGCCGCGTTTCCGCATGGGCCGCGAGCGAAGCGCACGACAACAACGATAAAGCCAAGACAATTCCGGCCAGCGCCCGCACCATAAGTCTTGCCCCCGCCACAGGCTCAAATGACTAATTCCCGCACTTTGCAATAAGAGCCGGCCGGGCGCAAGCGCACAGCCATCGTCATCCCGCAAAACGCTTCAGCGCTTATCCGGGATCTTAAAAGACACAAGCCTTGAGTTTTGAACGATCCCGGATAACGCCTTTGGCGTTTCCGGAATGACGCTCGCTACGCGCACGCACGTCAAAGCGGTACGTTGCAGCAACGTTCCTTGGCAAAGCGCATTTCTCTATATTGCCGGCTTAAAGAGCCGGCATCGGCCAAGCATTGCGGGCAGGGAAGTAGAAAGAATGGCGGTTGGCCGGACCTTACGCTGCCGGTTGCGCGGCGAGGCTGGAGAGATGATCCGCGATCTCCTGATCCTCCGCCGAGGTCAGTCCGCTGATGCCCGCGGCGCCCACGATATCGCCTTGCGCGTCCTTCAAAACGCTGCCGCCGGGCAGCGCCGTGATCTTGTCGTCGCAGAAATAGCTCGCCGGGATGTTCTCGCGCTCGAGCCGCGCCAGCAGCGCGTCCGTGCTCACCTGCATGCGCGCGGCGCTATAAGCCTTGCCCTGCGCAATGGCGATGCTGCGCAAAGGCGCGCCCTCCATCCGCTGGAACGCGACGAGGAAGCCCGAAGCGTCGCAAACGGCCACACAGATAGGCCGGCCGTAATCGGCGGCGGCCTTTTCCATCGCGATGCGGATGAGGTCGTTGGCTTTTGTCAGCGTCAGCGCGTCCATGCTGAATCCTTCCCTGCCCGGCTCGGAAGCCGCCGGCGTTTATAACTTCTGAAGCGGCATGCTACACTTGTAAAGGCCCGCTGTCTTTGCGAATTCCGATAATGCGGCGAGGCAGAAGAGGAGGATGCCAACGGTGGAAAAGCTGAGCGGAATTCTCGAAACCGCGATCTACGCAGAGGACATGGAGCGCGCGAGGCGCTTCTACGAGGAGGTCATGGGGCTCAAGCCCATGTTCGCGGACCGGCGCTTGACCGCCTACGATGCGGGCGGGCGCAGCGTGCTTCTCATCTTCAAACAAGGCGCCTCGGCCGATACGGCACAAACGCCCGGCGGAACCATCCCCGGCCACGATGGCGCAGGGCCGGCGCACTTCGCTTTCGCAATCGACGCGGATCAGCTCGGGCCTTGAGAGGCGCGGCTCCGCAAGCATGGCATAGGCATCGAAGGGCGCACCGAATGGCCACGCGGTGGAAAAAGCATTTATTTCCGCGATCCCGACGGCCACCTTGTCGAGCTGGCGACGCCTGGCCTTTGGCCGGTTTACTAGCCTTGGCCGGCCCCCTCGCCATCCTCAATCGGCGAGCCGCGCTTCGGCTACGCCGCGAAGATGCTTGACGTCCGCCAAGCGCACGACATTCTCCGAGCGCTCCCCGAAACTCTCAAGCCACTCGATGTCGTCCAAAAGCTCGCGAAGGCATATCAGCACATGGACTTCTGGCTGTGTATCGGCCTCTCGCTCCATAACGCAGAGCGCCTTAACAATGTGCTCCTTGCACGCCATAACATCTTCGCGATTCATCACAAGCCCCTTCCAATTGCACCCGGAACTCTTTTCGTCCGTTATGATTGCCAGACGATTAAGCGGCTGCGCGAAACGGCAAATCTTTTGAGGCATGATTCGAGTAAGTTGGAGGCGAAGCGGCGGCATTTTTCAGCTTGGCGCAAGAAAATGCTGGGGGAGCCCCACAAGTTGGGTTAGACAGAGCTCCCCACGGCCGATCCTAAGGAGTAGAAAATTTGCGAGCTTTCGCTCTCACGCGCGCCGGCGCTCTCGTGGCGCTCGCGCTTTTCACGTTCACAGCCGGCCTTTTGGCGTCTGGCCCCTCAGCAATGGCTCAAGAGCCTGGAACAACCATGACCACACCATCGGGATTGCAGATCACGGACATAACCATCGGAACAGGCGCCACGCCGAGGCCTGGGCAAATGTGCACCGTGCATTACACAGGCTGGCTTTACGAAAACGGCGCCAAGGGCAAGAAGTTCGACAGCTCGCTCGACCGCGGCCAGCCTTTCACGTTTAAAATCGCCGCGCAGCAGGTCATCAGAGGCTGGGACGAGGGCGTCGCCACGATGAAAGTTGGCGGCAAGCGCACCCTCATCATCCCGCCGAACCTCGGCTACGGTGCTCGCGGCGCCGGCGGAGTCATCCCGGGGGGCGCCACGCTGATCTTCGAGGTCGAACTGCTCGGCGTAAAGTAGCCGGGCGGGGCAAAGTGAGAAGAAGCCCCCCTCACTCTGTCTCTCTCCCAGCAAGCTTGCCTTGGCGAGCTTGCCGGAGAGGGCTGGGGTGAGGGGATCTTCCCGCCAGCGCCGGCGAAGGCGGGTATTAGCCATGTTTGCCGATTTCGTCGGCCGCAAATAGCGCGCGTGTCAGGTCTGTCCGCGAGATCATGCCCACAAGCTTGCGGCCCGGCTCCAGCACCGGAAAGCTCCGCGCCCGCATCGTGATCATCAGCTCGAGCGCCCGCGTCAACGGCTCGTCGGGTTCGACATAAGCGACGTCTTTGGTCATGATGCTGTCCACAGTACGCATCATCAGGTCCTGATAGTGCGGGACGAGCTGGCGTGTGGTGAATACGAACGCCTTCAGAAAATCGAATTTGGTCACGACGCCCACACAGACACCGCCATCCACGACCGGAAAGCAATTGTAGTCGTGACGCTCGAACAAGGCTCCCAGGTCATGCAAAGTCATGCTTGACGGAATGGACTTGACGTTTGTGGTCATGAATTGGCTGACGTGCCATTCGAGAAAACGATGCATCGCCATGGAGGCTCCATTTCAAACTTGGAATTGGGTCGGTCGGACCATGCTTCGCTGAGCGTTTCCATCCACGCTGGTTTAATACACTGCGTCCGGTTTTGAAAAGAGAATTGGCCTCAATCAACGGAAAACGCCAGTGGTGGCGGCGGGCTCCTTTGCATCGAGCCCGGCAAGACGGGCTTCGAAATCCGCAAAACTGAGGCCCTGCTTCCCGCGCCTGCCGAAATAAATCTGCTGCGCAAGCCATCGCATGGCATAGGTGCCGAAGGCTGCGGAGAGAAGGCTGTTCGGCGGCGCGAGGTTGAGCGCGAACCGCATAGCATGCTGCAATCCGAACCGCGGCAGCTCCTTCGCAAGCACGATCTCCGGCGGCGGCCCAAAATGAAGGAGATGATCGGCCACGAGTTGGGCTGCGCGGCGCCCGTAGTGGAGCGCATATCTGATGCCTCCGCCCGTTCCAGGCGAAACCATTCCGGCGGCATCGCCGACAAGCGTCACTCCGTCAGTCGCCCAGGGCTCGACCAGGCCGCCGCAGGGAATACGCCCTTGGCGCCTGGCGACGAGCTTCGCGCCCGCGAAACCGAATATCGTTTCGGACTTCCTGAGAAACGCTTGCAAATGCGGTCTGCGTCCAGGTCCCGCCGCGAGCCCCGCATGGAATGCGGAAGGCCCGGGCGCAACCCAGGCCATATGTCCGGGCGCCAGGCTGGAATCGAGAAAGCAGTGAAGAAAGCGGGCGTCGGCCCGCTCGAGATTATCGAATTCAGCCTCGATCCCAGCCAGGAAGTGTCGGTTGCGGCCAAGTCCGAAATGGCGCGCCACGGCTGATTTAGCGCCATCGGCGCCCAGAATATGCCGGGCGGATATGTTCACCCCGGAAAAAACGAACACGCCGCCTTGCCGCTCGGCGCCGGTGAACGGCGTCCGCCATAGGATATGCGCGCCTGCGCGCATCGTCTCCTGTGCCAGCCAGGTGAGAAGGCGTCCGGTTTCTGTGGTAAGAAAAAAGCTGCCCGGCGCGAGAAGATCGACGTAGTTTAGATTGGGTGCGTAAAGCCGGACGCCATAAACGCGCCGGGTGAGATTGTGCGGAACGTCGAATTCTTCAGCGGCTTCCTTGACGAGAATGCCGGTGGTGGCAACGCGATGCCCAGCATCGGGCTTGGCGTCGAGAACCGCAACCTTAAGGCCGCGCATCGCGGCCGTTTTGGCAGCGGCGAGCCCGGCAAAACTGGCTCCGATGATCGCAATATCGTAACGCTGGGGAGCGTGCGGCATGGGCAAACCTCAAGCTGATGAATAGTTCTTACCGTTGCGGAGCGAATGTGGCGGATCTGCAGCTGAAACCGGCCTTATCGGCTGGAGAGTGGGAGCTTATCCATAATGTCAAAGCTGTTGCAGCGCGCCATTTTTGTCTCGCTGAAGCTTAGTTCTTTAGGTAGAATTTGTTAGTCTCTCAAATTGGCTCTCTGTATGGAGTTCGTATCCGGATGTTTCAATTTCCAGCGTGGCTGCAACTTTCCACTGAGAACTACAATGCCATAAGCATCTTGATAGGCATCCTGCAGATAACGGCTATAGGATTTGCTGCGGCGAATATAAGCCAGCAGAGGAAACAAATAATAAACCTATCGAGACAGGTTGTGCTGCAAACTGAGCAGCTGGTTATACAACGGGAAACCGTATTTATTTCATCCTACTCGCATTTCAATAATGCATACATGAAGGTAATGGCGGAAATCCCGCCAGAGCCAGCCGATGACCATAAAATAAGCAGTTGGTGGCATAGGTATTGGGATATCATAATTGGCGAAGTCAATTTTTGCATGAAAGGTCAGCTGGACAAGGTTATATTCGAGCTATGGATGCATGAACTGGCGCAAAGCTTTTTCTTGCCTCCCCATGGGATTGGCTACATGGGTACATACGCCGATAATAGTGAAGAGCACTTCAACTTAATCTTGGCGGAGTGTAGTCCGATTCGAATCTTTTTCCGCGATCTGCGCAAATGTGCGAATGAGACGGATGGTGCTGTCCGGGCGGTCGAAATTGGCGCCCTCGTCGAAAGAACATACGATTGCCTGCGGACCGGAAGCCGGCGTCCGGCCGGCTTACCTGCGAAATAGGCACCGTTTCAAGGCTTGCCGCCTCAGCGTGAGCCGAAGCGCTAAAGAGGCTCTGCCCCGCTCTTGCAGTGAGACGAAGCGTGCCCGCCGCTTGGAATTCGCAGACGCAAAAACTTTAGCCCGCATTGAGGCTGCGTTAACCCTTCCGGGCGCGGTCTCTGCTACTATCGGTAGCGGTGTTGTGTATGAGGCGAATGTTATGCGTTGTGCGAATGTGTTGGCGCTTAGCGCGGATGTTGATTGCGCAGGCCAAATTGTCGAGGGCGATTGCATCGAGGTGCTTCGCGCCCTGCCGTCAGGCTCAGCCGATCTCGTCTTCGCCGATCCCCCGTACAATCTCCAGCTCGGCGGCGACTTGCTCCGGCCCAACAACACCCGTGTCGACGGTGTGAACCACGCCTGGGACCGCTTCGACGATTTCGAAAGCTATGACCGCTTCACGCGGGCGTGGCTTCAAGAATGCCGCCGCGTCTTGAAACCGGACGGAGCGCTCTGGGTGATCGGCACCTATCATAATATTTTCCGGCTGGGCGCAGCGCTGCAGGACCTCGGCTTTTGGCTTATGAACGACATCGTATGGCTCAAGACCAATCCGATGCCGAACTTCAAAGGCACGCGCTTCACGAACGCCCACGAAACCCTCATTTGGGCGGCGCGCGATAAGAGTTCGCGCCCAACCTTCAACTACGACTCGCTGAAAGCGTTTAACGACGATCTTCAGATGCGCTCGGATTGGCTGATTCCGATTTGCTCCGGCCAGGAGCGCCTGCGCGACGATGGAGGGCGCAAGGCCCATCCGACGCAGAAGCCCGAAGCGCTCCTTATGCGCATACTTCTCGCTACGACAAAGCCGGGAGATCTCGTGGCCGATCCATTTTTTGGCACGGGGACGACGGGCGCAGCGGCCAAGGCGCTCGGGCGGCGCTACATAGGCATCGAGCGCGACCCCGATTACGTGGCCGCGGCCCGCGCACGTATAGCGGCGGTGCAGCCTTGCGATACGGGAAGCATTGCGCCGATCGTTTCTAAACGGGCAGAGCCGCGGGTGCCATTTGGGATGGTGCTTGAGCTCGGCATGCTTCGCCCTGGCGACGTACTTTTCGATGCCAAGGCGCAAATCGAGGCACTCGTGATGGCCGATGCCTCGCTGCTATGGCAGGGAACACGCGGGTCCATCCATGCCGTCGGCGCAAAAGCGCAGGGACGCGCCGCATGCAATGGCTGGACCTACTGGCACTTTAACGAGCCGCGAAGCGGGCTCGCGCCCATCGACATCTTGCGCGCGGAGGTTCGCCGGACGCTCCACCCGGCGCGTTACCGGGCTTGAGACGAGGCAGCCGATAGCCGCGTCTCGCCGGCGGCGTGAACTGCGAGGTCCTCCCCCGCGCGCTTCATGTTCACTCCGGTGAACGCCCCGCAGCAGCCGCAGGTGATGTAGCGCTGCACGCCTTTATCGTGGCCGAAGCCATATTCCACATCTCTCACGCTGAGCGAGGTGCTTCCGCAGCATGGGCATGCAACGCTTGCCGGCGAATTCCGGCCAAGATTGCGGGCGGTCTCAAGCCATTGTTCGAAAGGAGCTTTTGAAACCTGCGTCATATACAACATACCTCCCGATATCGAGTTTCTTAGACGTTGCGGGAGCTTCCTTGGAATACATCGTGTCGCGCGCGATCCCTCGCGAGCGTGGATGCTCAGCTTCGCCATTTTTTGCGGTACCCCTAGTGTTGCAAGAGCTGGCCCTGCAATCAAGAGTTTCCTGAAGTACCGGCCTGATTTTTGATAATTATTTCCAAGATCGAAGCGATTTCGATGCAATCATGCCCCTATCCGCCGCACGCGCCTGCAATTTGTCCACAGTTTGTTCCTGGCCGGCAAAAAAAAGCCCCGCCGGAACGGGGCCTTAGTCTAATAAGCGTGAGCGAAACGTCAGGCTGCGGCAAGATTCCGCAGCACGTAATGGAGGATGCCGCCGCTCTTGAAGTAGTTCAGCTCGTCGAGCGTATCGATGCGGCACAGAAGAGGCACATCTTTCGCGCTCCCGTCTGCGAAAGTTATATGAGCAGACATTTTCGCGAGCGGTGCCAGATTGGCGATGCCCTCGATCGTTACTGTCTCGTTGCCCTTAAGGCCGAGGTCCTTCCAAGACATGCCCTCCTCGAAAACGAGCGGGAGCACGCCCATGCCGACGAGGTTCGACCGGTGGATACGCTCGAAGCTTTGTGCGACTACGGCGCGCACACCGAGAAGGCGCGTGCCCTTGGCCGCCCAGTCGCGGCTCGATCCTGTGCCGTATTCGCGCCCGGCGAAGACCACAAGCGGCACGCCCTCGCTCTTGTAGCGCATCGCAGCGTCGTAGATCGGCATCTGCGCGCCATCCGGATAGTGGATCGTCACGCCGCCTTCGACACCTGGAACCATCTGGTTCTTGATGCGGATGTTGGCGAAGGTGCCGCGCATCATCACCTCATGGTTGCCGCGCCGCGCTCCGTAGGAGTTGAAATCGGCGGCCGCGACGTGATGGCTGAGGAGATAAGTGCCGGCCGGGCCCGATTTCGCGATGGAGCCGGCCGGGCTGATGTGGTCCGTCGTGATCGAGTCGAGGAAGAGACCGAGAACGCGGGCATTCTCGATATCGGTGAGCGCAGCGGGTGCGCCGCCCGTCAGATCCTCGAAATAGGGCGGATTTTGCACATAGGTCGATTCCTTGTCCCACTCGTAGGTCTGGCCCGTTTTCGAGCCGCCGACCGCTTGCCAGCGTGCATCGCCCTTGAACACGTCCGCATAGCGCGACTTGAACATATCGGCCGTGATGTAGGTGCGGACGAACCCGGCAACCTCTTGGGAGGTTGGCCAAATATCCTTCAGGAATACCGGCGCACCGTTTTGATCGGTGCCGATCGGATCGGTGACGAGGTTGAGCTTCATCGTGCCGGCCAGCGCGTAGGCGACGACGAGCGGCGGCGAGGCGAGATAGTTCGCGCGCACATCGGGGTTGACGCGGCCCTCGAAGTTGCGGTTGCCGGAGAGGACGGCGGCCGCGATGATGTCGTTCTCGTGGATGGTTTTCGAGATCGGCTCGGGCAGCGGCCCGGAATTGCCGATGCAGGTCGTGCAGCCATAGCCGACGAGATCGAAGCCAACGGTGTCGAGGTCCTTCTGCAAGCCGGATTTGGTAAGATAATCGGTGACGACCTGGCTCCCAGGGGCGAGCGATGTCTTGACCCAGGGCTTCGGCTTCAGGCCCTTTTCCGCTGCCTTGCGCGCGAGAAGGCCCGCAGCGATCAAGACGCTCGGGTTCGAGGTGTTGGTGCAGGATGTAATCGCGGCGATGACAACGTGGCCGTCCGCGATCCTGTAGTTCGCGCCTTCCACTGCGCCTGACCTTTCGAGGGGCTCGACAGCTCCGCCGCCTTCGCTGACCATATTGGCCGCTTGGCCGCCGGGCTTCACGTTCCGCATTTCCGCCACCGCATCGGCAAAGCCTTCCGCTGCGCCGGAAAGCGGAACGCGGTCTTGCGGCCGGCGCGGCCCCGCAAGGCTTGGCTCGACCGTCGAAAGGTCGAGATCGAGCGTGCTCGTGAAGACCGGATCTGGGGTCGCGGTCTCGCGCCACATGCCTTGCGCCTTCGCATAGGCTTCTGTCAGCGCGACGCGCTGCGGATCGCGGCCGGTCGATTTGAGGAAGTTGACGGTGTCCTTGTCGATTGGGAAAAAGCCGCAGGTTGCGCCGTATTCGGGTGCCATGTTCGCCATGGTTGCGCGGTCTTCGAGCGACAGCGAGTCGAGGCCGTGGCCGAAATATTCGACGAATTTGCCGACGACACCCTTCTTGCGCAGCATCTGCGTAACGGTGAGAACGAGGTCGGTCGCAGTCACCCCTTCGCGCAATGCGCCCGTGAAGCGGAAGCCGACAACTTCGGGGATGAGCATGGAGATGGGCTGGCCGAGCATCGCCGCCTCCGCCTCGATGCCGCCGACGCCCCAGCCGAGCACGGCAAGCCCGTTGACCATGGTCGTATGGCTATCGGTGCCGACGAGCGTGTCGGGGAAGGCCTGGGCGACGCCGCCTTCTTCCTTCGTCCAGACGGTCTGTGCGAGATATTCGAGGTTGACCTGGTGGCAAATGCCGGTTCCCGGCGGCACGACGCGGAAGTTTGCGAACGCAGCGCTGCCCCAGCGCAGGAACTCATAGCGCTCTTTATTGCGCCGATATTCGAGATCGGCATTGATCTCGAACGAGCGCGGCGTGCCGAAACTATCGACCATCACCGAATGGTCGATCACAAGATCGACGGGCACCAGCGGGTTGATCTTGGCGGTGTCGCCCTTAAGGGACGTCATTGCATCGCGCATGGCCGCTAGATCCACGACCGCGGGTACGCCCGTGAAGTCTTGCATCAGCACGCGGGCGGGCCTAAAAGCGATCTCGCGCGTGGATTTTTTCTCAACGAGCCATTGCGCCATGGCCCGGATGTCATCGGCTGTAACCGTGCTGCCGTCCTCGAAGCGCAGGAGGTTCTCCAAAAGCACCTTCAGCGAGTAAGGCAGAGCCGTAATTCCCGGCAAGCCATTCGCCTCGGCGTCCGGCAGCGAGAAGTACTCATAAGCTTTGCCCCCGGCGGTCAGGGTCTTGCGGCACCGGAAGCTGTCGAGGGAGCGCGGAGTGAGAGAGGCCACAGCAGAATCTCCATGATCGGGTAAAAAACCGTCTTGTGCGCGTGAGCCCCCCTAACATAAAGATGGGCGGCTTGCGCGGGAACGGGACGGGGAATACTTCCTTGGCAAAAATCGAGCCTTTAGGCAATCTAAACCATCAGTTAAAAAAACCTGAAGGCGTGAAGGCGATCGTAGCAGAGGGGCTCGCCTGCCAGCGAGGCGGCTATACCGTCGTGTCCGGCGTCTCGTTCGAGCTGCAAGCAGGAAGCGCGCTCGCTTTGCGCGGGCCGAACGGCTCGGGCAAAACAACGCTGCTGCGCACAATCGCAGGTTTCTTGCAGCCCTCTGCGGGCCGCGTGCGTATCCAGCCAGCAGCTAGCGGAGCCGATGAAGGATATTTTCATTATATCGGCCATGCGAACGGGACGAAGCCGCGCCTGTCCGTCATCGAGAATGTGAGCTTCTGGCAGCGTTACTACAGCGGCGCGGCGGATATAGAGGCCGCAGAGGCAGCGCTCGACGCTTTCGGCCTGCTCAACCTCGCGGGCTTCAACGCGGGCCATCTTTCGCAGGGGCAAGCCCGGCGCCTCGGCCTAGCAAGGCTCCTCGCGGCGTCCCGGCCGGTTTGGCTGCTCGACGAACCTTCGGTTTCGCTCGACGCAAGCTCGACGCGGCTTCTCGAGCGGGCCATCGCCCTTCACCTATCCTCAGGCGGTCTCGCCATCGTTTCAACGCATCTCGACCTCGCCCTTCCCGAGTCTCAAGTTCTGGAGCTGGGCGCGGCCGCCTCCACCTTACAATGAACGCCTTCCTCGCACTCATAGGCCGCGACCTGCGTCTCGCCATCCGCCAAGGATCCGCCGTTGGCACAGCGCTCGGCTTTTATCTCGTTGCGGTCTCCATCATTCCGCTGGGGCTTGGGCCCGATCTCAACCTGCTCAGCCGGATCGCGCCGGGCATCCTTTGGATTTCGTTCCTCTTGTCCGCGGTTCTTTCCGTCGACGCTCTCTTCCAGGAGGATCGCGACGACGGCTCGCTCGACGCGCTTTTCATAGGCCCGCTGCCCGCCGAGCTCATCGCCGCCTCGAAGAGTCTCGCCCATTGGGTTACAACCTGCCTGCCCTTGATCGTCATCACGCCGCTGGCGGGCCTTCTCCTCAACATAGAGCCGGCGGCGCTGCCGAAGCTTCTCGCCGCGCTCCTCGCGGGAACTTGCGGAATCAGCTTTGTGGCAGGCGCAGGCGCGGCGCTCACGCTTGGACTGCGCAAGGGCGCGCTGCTTCTGCCGCTCCTTATTTTGCCGCTTTTCACGCCCTTCCTGATTTTCGGGGTGGGTGCGATGGCCGCCTCGCCCGGAGCGTTCGAGCAGAGCATTCTCTTGCTTTTTGCGCTGTCTGTGTTTTCTGTGGCAGCGATGCCTTTTGCCGCGGCCCTTGCCCTTCGCCTGGGATTAGAGTGAGCCTATATCAGCGCTAAATGCTGGGAAAACCATCTATGTCCGGACTTTCGGAACCGCAATCTACAGGCCTCTGGCGCATCGCCGCGCTCGCTAACCCGTCCGCGTTCATGCGGCTCAGCGGCAAGTTTTTGCCATGGCTCGCAGGGCTTACGGCCATTCTTTTCGCCGCGGGCCTTACCATGGCGTTCCGGGCGCCGCCGGATTACCAGCAAGGCGAAACCGTGCGGATCATGTTCATCCATGTGCCGGCAGCGTGGCTTTCGATGGCGTGCTACTCGCTCATCGCGATCTCCTCTGCGGGCTATCTGATCTGGAGGCATCCGCTCGCCGATGTTTCGGCTAAGGCCGCGGCACCCATCGGAGCCACCTTCACGCTTCTGGCACTCATCACAGGTTCGCTCTGGGGCAAGCCGATGTGGGGCGCCTATTGGGTCTGGGATGCGCGGCTGACCTCGGTGCTGATCCTGTTCTTCCTCTATCTCGGCCTTATCGCCTTGCGCCAAGCGATCGACGAACCAGGCCGGGCAGGGCGCGCAGCCGCTATCTTGAGCTTGATCGGCGCTGTGAATATCCCCATCATCAAATTCTCGGTGAATTGGTGGAACACGCTGCATCAGCCCGCGAGCGTGATCCGTGCCGGCGGCCCCACCATACATCCAGCCTTGCTCATGCCGCTGCTTGTCATGGCGATCGCTTTTACGGTCCTCTTCATCGCGCTGCACATGAAGGCGATGCGCGCCGAGATCTTGCGGCGGCGCTGCGAGGCGATGATCGCCATTCACGTGCGCGGGGATGGCAGGCAAGCGCAGCCGGACGGAACGGCGGTTTCCCATGTTTGATCTAGGCCCTCACGCAGGTTTCATCTGGATATCTTATGCAGCTGCGGCGCTTTCGGTTGGCGGCCTCGTCTTCTGGGCCTGGGCCGGGGAGCGCGAGCAAAAGCGGCGCCTCGCCGATTTGGAGCGCCGCGGGCTGAGGCGCAGATCTTCGCAGCAGGAGTTATAGGGCTAGAACATGACCGCAAGCGCTTCACCTGAGGAAACGCCCGGGAAGGCAAAACCCAAGGCAACGCTCATCTTACCGCTTGTCCTTGTTGCCGTGATGCTGGCATTTCTGTTCGCCGCGCTCCGTTCAGGCGAGCCATCCCGGCTGCCATCGGCGTTGATCGGAAAGCCGGTTCCGGAGTTCGCACTTCCCGGCATCCCCAACCTTCTGGGCGATTACGGTCCCGTTCCCGGCCTCTCCTCGGCGGCGTTCAAGACCGGTAAGCCCGCCATCCTGAATGTCTGGGCTTCCTGGTGCGCGCCCTGCGTGGCCGAGCATCCGCAGCTAATCGAGCTGAGCCAAGCGGGCATTCCCATTTACAGTATCAACTACAAAGACAAGCCCGAGGCTGCGCGCAGATTCCTTTCGAACCACGGCAACCCTTTCCGTGCCATCGGAGCGGACGAGAGCGGTTTTACCGCTATCGACTTCGGCGTTTATGGCGTGCCGGAAACCTTTGTGATCGACGGCAACGGCCGGATTGCCTACCGCTTCCCCGGGCCGCTCAGCCCTGAGATCGTAGCCGGCACGATCATGCCTGCCCTCGAAAAGGCCGAACGGCAAACCGCGGCGCCACGCTCGTAGCTTCCGGCGCCGCGGCGCTAATCGCCAACGATTTCGGGCGGCGGCTTGCGGTATCCCGCCAAGAATAGCAACGCGCCAAGCGCTCCAAAAAGAATGCAAACCGGCAAAGCGAGCATGGGCTCGACAATGCCCGTCCACACATAGGACGGGCCGCTGCCGAGAAAAAACCGTTCCAAATTTTCGCGGCCATTGGGGATGTAGGTCTTCAAATGCTCAGAAAGCGACGTAAGAAGCAGGCCCTCGTTGGGTGTCGCAAGAATGCGCGCGCCGTCATAGGCTAATGCTATGAATGCAACAAGAAGAAGTGTTTTGCCCAAAATGCGAAGAAAAAGCATGAGCGATCCTTGGTTAGCTTGGCTTTCATAGCTCCGGCCATCGCCCCGCGCAAGATTTTGAGAGCGGATTGTCCGCAAGAACGCTTCGAAGCTGCAGCCTGTTGGCCAGTCATTAAACTGAATGCAGATTAACGCATTCCCATAGCTACCAAAATGTTATAGTCGATACCCGCGCCGGCGGATAAACTGCCCAGTGCCGCCGGGGACGTGCGACGGTTCCGGCCGTTCACGCTATGGAGGTTCTCTATTGATCGCAGGCGCCCCGTTGAACGACCCATTGCAAGGGCTCCGTGTTCTCGTCGTCGAGGATGAGTCGCTCGTCGCCATGCTGATCGAGGAGTATTTGTCCGAGTTCGGCTGCATCGTTGCCGCTTCGGCCAGACGCGTCGACAAAGGGCTTGAGAGCTTGAAGGATCTCGACCTCGGCGCAGCGGTGCTTGACGTGAACGTCGCAGGCGAAAGCGTCTCCCCCATTGCGGAGGTGCTGGAGGGGCGAAACATCCCGTTCGTCTTTGCGAGCGGTTATGGGGCAAGAGGAGTCGAAGCGCGCTGGACAGGACACCCCGTGCTGCAAAAGCCATTCACTTCGAACGACTTGCGCTCTGCGCTGCTAGCATGTCTGCGGCATGAGTTGTAGCGTCTGTCGTACATAAGCGGAAACAGCTTCAAGACCCCTTCCAGTTAAAGGCACGGGCCCTAAGCCAGTGCGCCGGCCGAAGCCTGCCCTGCGGAGCCGGCTAGCCCCCTTCTTGCGCTGGCCGGCAAGTCCCGGATCTCCCTGACATGCCGGCCGATCTCCTTCAATACCTCTGCGGCACTCATGATGTAACCGCCAGTGCCACCGAATTTCTCTGCGTAACGCGTTCTGATGCGGCTATAAGGGGCTGGGGTCAGAACTTGCCCGATCTGCCCAGGGAAGTGTTCGGCCAGAACGGTCTTCATCGGCAAAGGCTCGGGAACGAGGTTTATGATGGGAGCGCCGATATTCCGGGCGGCGGCGATGTCGCATTCCAGCCGGTGCAAGGGATAGAGTTGATGGATCGCGACTCTATTGAGCCTGGATGCATCGCCATCGAGGAAGCAGCTGGATGTGCCCTTCGCGATATAGGGGCCGAACACATCAGGTAGCCGCAGAATCTGGGATGGAACTCCGCATTGCAGCACCTCGTGTTCGAACGATGGAAGCCAAGACCTGGCTGCCGATCCGCACGGCTTGGCCGTCTCGTCGAATGGAATGCCCTTACTTGAATAGACGTCGATCGAGGATAGAACAACGATCCGGAGCGCAGTTTGACTGGCCGCCGCGATCAGTTTTTGGCCTTGCAACCCCAGAGTATTTCCGCATAGGCGCCTGCTTGAGGGGACTATAATAACCGCTTCGTCGCAGTGTGAGATGCCGCTCAGGGCCTGCTTGTAAGTATAGCAATCTAAAAAAGTCCGGCCGGATGCCAGATAATAGCCGAGAGGGGTTCCAAAACCTATAATTGCCCGTCGCATGTGTTTTGCCCTCGCAAAAATTTCCTCCCCTCTCCTGTGCCAACGGCACGGAAAGAGTTCTTTCATGCTCCGGAGCGGGGCGGCCAAGAGCGGGAAGAGAATCAGCGTATATAGCGGAAGTCCTTGTTGCAAGCAATCTATTTTGGATTTGTGTAAAACCTTCGGCACGTTATTCCATTCGGCGAACCTAGCCAGCTAAGCAATTGTATTTCCTCGATGATGGGGCAATCCAATGCCTTTTCTTAATCCGGCTAATCGAAGCTCCGCCGCCGGACTCTGTTGAAGAGCGGAAAGCGAAAAAGGCGGGTGAATAGCTTGCCGATTTTCTAGTCGCTCACTAATTCTGCACATTCTGTAATCAATAGTGATTAATACTTCCGCACTTCTAAAATCGGGATCATCCTTCAAATTCGGAGCATGGAGGACGTCATGATTAGAACGCTTATCACGGCTGCAGCAGCGCTCGCAATCTTTGCCGCGGGGTCAGCTATCAGTATTAGCGCCAGTGCTGGCGGCGGGGCGCCGCCGAACTCAAAGGGAAAAATGGCTTCGAATTCATCGCAACGGATCGGGAAAACAGCCCGCGGAGGCGCCAACGAGCTTACGGAATTCTCGTCGTCTTCTGCGAGAAGCCACACGCGTTCATCCCCGGGCCGGTAATCATTCAAGTTTGAAAAACAAAAGCCTGCAAGAAACCACAAAAAAACCCGGTCAAAAGCTGGGGTTTTTTCATCGGGACATGGAATGGAGCATTCTAGCGTTTGTCCCGCTTATACAGAAGTCCCCCTCACCTCAGCCCCCCTCTCTCAGCAAGCACGCCTGGAGTGCTTGCAACTTAGAATGTCCGCATTCGCAGGTGAATGCGGTGAGGGGGGGGCTTAACCTGTTCCCGCTGCGCGTTCGCCACTGAGGCGTGAATCGGTTCTCTACTAATAGCAGAAATTATAGGCATAAGCCTGGCAGTAGCTTGGCCCGTATCCCGAATTCCGGCAGTTCCAGTAGCAGCTCCCGCTGTCATACCAGTAGGGGTAGCCGTAGCCCCAGCCGATAAATGGCCCGCCGTAAAAGGCGCGCCTGCCGTGGTGGAAATGGCCCCTGTGACCCAATCGCCCTGCGCCCGGTGCAATGCCCGCACGGCCGCCATAGCCGCCTATGGCAGGGCCTAAACCGCTTACGTAACCGGCACCGCTGCCGCTATGGCTGCCATGCCCTGTGGCAAGGACGATTGGGTTGCCGGGTGCTGCCTGTTGGCCATGAAGGCTTGAGGTGAGCGTAGTTGCGGCTGCAACTTGGCTAGCGGCGAACAGGCCAAGAGCCGCGAGGACGGCAGTTAAACGTATCTTTTGCATTCGAACCCCACTTTGCAGATGAGTGAGGGGCCTCCTTTATGCGGATGTCCCGGCCTATAAACCCGTCAACGAAGCCTTAGGTCCATAATGCTCCCGGAATACCCGGCCGCAGCTGCAAACGCGCGGCATGGCTCTTAATGTTTAGAACCGGTTAGATTCTCAGCGGCCGTCTCCGCCACCGCCCGGAGACTTTCGCGAGCGGCCTCGCCAAAATCTTCCTCCAAAAAGCCGTCCGCGCCAAGGTGCGGGTTTACGCCGTCCATCCGCGCGGCCTGGAGATGCAATAGCGCAGCAACCGCGAGCATGGTATCGCGCAAGCAGACCGGGCAGGGATCGGCGTTCACGTCCTTATTATACTGTTCGATTGTGCGCATAATGGTTCCGACGAGCGTCAGCTCGTGCGTTTCGCTGTAATTGCAGTCTGTACCCCCGCCAGGGCAGCTTTCTCCGTCGGTCATCGCGTTTCCGGTCTAGGTTAGGGGCGCGCCAATATAGCCTTAAGAAGCGGAAGCTTTGCCGATTTTTAACACAAGAATATTGCATTTTCCAGGACAAACAGCATTCGGTTCAAGAGTGTTGGGTAGCTATACACAGCGGAAGCGGAAATTTAATAAAAACAACTTGACACGCTTATCAAAAATCAAATTCGCGAGTCGCACCATAGCCGGAGGCGGCGCGGCGCCCGCCAAGACGGCGCGCGCTGGCGCCATTCACTTGGCCGGCGATGCGAGGTGTTACCGATGAGTACCGCAAGCTCTAACTTAAATATGGCGACAGACCATGAACGGGAGGTGATCCACGACCATTGGATTCTCTTCTTGATCCAGGGCGTGATTTTGGCCGCGCTCGGCCTTCTGGCGATCGGCGCGCCGCTGCTGGCGACTGTAGTTGCCGTTAAATTGGCCGGCTGGCTCTTCTTCATCGGCGGCATCGTGGGGCTCGCCAGCTTCTTCACCGCACGCGACGTCCCAGGCTCGTTTTGGAGCTTTCTGTCGGCGGCTGCCGCCATTCTCTTGGGCATCTACCTTTTACGGCAGCCCTTGGTGGGCATGCTGTCGCTCACGCTCGTTCTCACCGCGTTTTTCATCGCGCAGGGCGCCTCGCAAATATTCGCAGCGCTCGCGCACAGGCGGGTGTTGAAATCGTGGGGCTGGGTGCTGTTGAGCGGGATCGTGGACCTTCTATTGGCCGCGATCATTCTGGCAGGCTTTCCCCAAACTTCAACCTGGGTGCTGGGCCTGCTCGTGGGCATCAACCTGTTCATGTATGGGGTCGCACTCATCATGACGGCGTTGGCCGGCAGAACCGTAACCGATGAGCCAGGCGTAGCCAGCCACGCCTAAAGCCGGCTGAAACTCCGGCGGCGCACAGCCGCCGGTTCCAGTCGAGCGTCACACTTTCGAGATGCTAACCAGCTCGGACTTCAACGAGTCCATGGCGGGTTTCGCCTCGCCGCTGAGGTTAGCATCGCTGCCTATCCGGTCGATGAGCCCATTCAGGTCCGGCACCCGGGCCGCAACCGCAGCCGCCAAAGCCTTTCTGGCCTCTGGCGAAAGCAGCTGCGCCATGGCCTTCAGGCGGCCGAACTGCGCCGAAATCTCCTTAAGCTCGCCCAAAGCGGCCTGCGCCGAGCCCGGATCCTTAATCGTTTGAAGCGCGTTTCGCAGCCGCGCGATGTTCGACACGAGGTCGTTTTCAAGGGCGGCGCTTGCAGGCGCCATGGCGGCTGTTACAGGCGCCGGCTGCTGCTCGCGCGGGATCGCGGGCGGAATTGCGGCCGTGTCCTTGGCAACCGTCGTCGTGTTTCTGTTGATGTCTTCTACAGTACGGGTTTGTTGCGGGGCGGGCAGGAGCCAGAGCACAGCGGCGGCGACGACTAAGGCTGGAAGCAGCCAATACGCCCAGCTCCGGGACGATGACGCTTGAGGAGCGCTTGCGGCGGTAGGGCGGAAACTGCCCGCGGCTACCGGCTGGCTGACCGGACGCATGCCGGCGTCTTGAAGGCGCCGCGCGACGCCTGCCGGCATGGCCTGCTCGATATTCTCGCGCTGGCTTAAGAGCAGGTTCGCCAAGCCGCGGCTATCGAGCCCGCCCGATACTTGCTCGCGCCTCAAAAAGCCCAGGACAAGGGGGGCGAGAAGGCCGAGCAACCGCTTTGCCGATCCTTGCCCGAAGCCCGCAAACTGCGCGATGACAGTGCTTAAGGTTTCAAGCGAACCGCCGCCCAGGAGCGACGAAATCATGGACCAGCCGGTGTCCGCCAAATTCCGGTGGTTCGAATCCAGCAAGTTCTTCACAATATCGCCGGCCGGCATGTCCTCCACTTGCGAGACCGCCGAGCCGATCCGTTGCGCGCCGCCGGAGCTCGATGCCGCATTTGCAAGCCCCGCCAAAATTCCTGGAATACCGGCGTTAATGCCTCTTTGTGCCGCAGTCTCATCGACCCCGAGGGATGACGCGATTTTGCCGATCGCCTCGGAAGAAAGCGACTGCATAATCGTCGAGACAAGATTTGTAGACATCACGGAACCTCTTCACGTTGCAACAACAACATTTCCTGCCAAGAACAGGTCAGAGGTAAGTTCACTTCAATATAAGTTTATTGCAATGTAAAAACCAGAAGGTAATTAGCGGCTCCTAAAGAAAACATTCGCCTTTCAACGGAAGAAGCTTGGCTGTATTGTTATTTCAGGAAGTCACTTCGCAATATCGAATCGTTTACGCCTGCCGCGCCTCAGTTTCTTCTTACCGGTATAGACAGTCTATCCCCTGCCGATGAACGGCATTTTCGTCGCCATTATCGTCATGAATTGTACATTTACATCGAGCGGCAGAGTTGCCATGGCCACGATGGCGTCGGCAACATGCTTCGCATCGATGCACGGCTCCGCTTTGATCGAGCCGTCCGCCTGCCGGATGCCCGCCGCCATCGGCCCCGTCATTTCCGTCGCCGCATTGCCGATGTCGATCTGCCCGCACGCGATATCGTAGGGCCGGCCATCGAGCGAGGTGGATTTGGTGAGGCCGGTGATGGCGTGTTTCGTCGCGGTGTAGGGCGCCGAGAACGGCCGCGGCGTGTGTGCGGCAAGCGACCCGTTGTTGATGATGCGCCCGCCCTTCGGCGTTTGCGCCTTCATGATGCGGAACGCCTCTTGCGTGCAGAGGAACGCGCCCGTGAGGTTCGTATCGACCGAGGCCTTCCATTGCTCCACGGTCAGCTCTTCCAGCGGCACCGCCGGGACGAAAATGCCGGCATTATTGAAGAGCACATCGAGGCGCCCGAACGCGCGCACGGTTTCCGCAAACAGCGCCTTGACCGAAGCCGCACTCGTCACGTCCGCCGTCACCGCGATGGCCTCGGCGCCGAGCCTCTTGCCCTCCGCCGCAACCGCCTCCAGCGGCTCCTTGCGGCGCCCGCACAAGACAAGCGCGAAGCCATGCTGCATCAGCGCCAGCGCCGCGGCTTTACCGACCCCGCTCCCCGCGCCCGTTACGAGTGCGGTTTTCCTCTGTTGCATGGCTATTTCCCCTTTCGCGTCATCCCGGAAACGCGCAGAGCGCGTCATCCGGGATCGTAACAGACGCCGACGTCCGAAACGATCCCGGACACGGCGTAAGCGCCGTTCCGGGAAGGGGAGCCATCCACGCATGACAAAAGAGGCAATCGTTTATGGCAGCCGCTTCACCAGCGCGAAATCGCCTCCCGTTGTGCCGAAATGCGCCGCTTGCGCGCCAGCCCCGCCTCCGCGAATAACGACCGCCGCGCGCTTTTTCTCTTGCTGCTTGTCCAACTCTTTCTGCTTTTCCAGCTCGGCGGTGAGCTTCGGCACGGTGTCCTCGATATAGCCGGCGAGGCCGGAGACGCGGATCAATCCGTCATTGCTGCCCGCGCGATGGAGGGCTTGCAACAAGGCGGCGGTGAAAATGCCGTGCCCGAATAAACCGGTCTCCGTGGCGCCGCCGTTCGACGCCGTCAGCACCGGCCGGCCGGTTGCCTCATGAAGGCGCCCGACGGCCGCCTCCGAGGCGCCGTCTTCTGTGCGCGAGCGCAAATACCCGTTCACGGCCTCGCCCGAATTGCAACTATCGAGCAGAATGACCGCCTTCCGCGCCCGGATGTTCGCCATCCATTCCTGCAATTTTTCCTGGCTGATCGCCCTCTTCTCAAACGAATCCGGCCCGCCTTGGTAATCCTGCGGGATGAGGTAGAAGCGGCCGCGCTCATCCGAATAGCCATGGGCCGCCGCGAACAGCACAAATGTGTCGCGCGGGCCGGCCTCAGCCGCCAGCTTCTTGAAAATCGCATCGAGGCCCGCTGCCGTCGCCCCAGCGTCATGCGCCGGCCAGATGCGGACTTCGCTGTACATTTCCGCGCCGGCCTTTGTCATCTCGTCAGCGAAGGCTTTGGCATCCGCCACGGCCAGGGTTAGCTTGCCGAAGGTCTGTTTGCCGAAGCCTGGCGGGGCATAGCCCTTGTCGATATAGTTATCGATGCCGATGGCAAGCACATGAAGTTTTCCCTTCGTGCTGCTGGCGGGCGCCGTGTACTCGACCGTGGTGCGCCCCGGCAGCGAGGCGAGCAGATTGCAGCCCTGCTCGACGCAGCCATTATAAGCAATGACCTCGACGATATTCCTGCCGGGGTCGAGTGCAAGCTCGCGGGACATTTCGTAAACCGGGCCTTTCCCGGACGGCCCTGTTGCTGTTGCGGCCGTGATGCCATTCACGCGCCACTCGATGCGGCCCACGCCCTTGCCCTTGTCTGTTGCACGCGCAGCGACAGTCACCACGCCCGAGGCCGATTTGCTGTCTTCGCCGGGCGAAAGGATCGCCACCTCCGGCGCCGGCCCGCTATCGAGGACCT
The DNA here is from genome assembly GCA_052144215.1 of Rhodomicrobium sp. Classification (GTDB taxonomy): domain Bacteria; phylum Pseudomonadota; class Alphaproteobacteria; order Rhizobiales; family Rhodomicrobiaceae; genus Rhodomicrobium. Next base: position 2,366 of record JBKQQS010000116.1, on the reverse strand, counting down.
TGTCGAGGTTCATATCCTCCGCAGCCTCCTCCACCCCGGCTCTGTCGCCCGGATCGCCGGAAAGCGTCATCCGCACCAGATCGGGGTTGAAGAGGGATTGGTAAACCTGCCCGATGGTTGTGACCTCCATGCCGCGGGCAATCGCCAGCATGTCCGTGTCGCGCTGCGAGGCTGCGAAGAAGCCCCTCGGGGTGAAGGCCATGTATTCCCCATCCCGCGATGCGATTAGGGCCGCCAATTCTTCCCCGCTTTGTAAGTTCCAAAGCCGCATGGTCCCATCATTACTCCCCGTCAGCGCGGTGTTGCCGTCCGGCGAAAACGCGACCGAAAGGACCGCGTCCGAATGCCCCTCGAATTTCCGGATCTCGCGGCCCGTCGCCAGATCCCAGAGCCTTGCCGTGCGTTCCGAACTACTCCCCGACAGCGCGGTCTTGCCGTCCAGCGAAAAGGCAACCGAGGTGACCTCGCGCGAATGCCCCTCGAATTTCCTGATCTCGCGGCCGCTGGCCAGATCCCAGAGCCTTACTGTAAGGTCAGCGCTCCCCGTCAGCACGGTCTTGCCGTCCGGCGAAAAGGCAACCGAAGCGACCTCCTCCGAATGCCCCTCGAATTTACGGATCTCGCGGCCCGTGGCCAGATCCCAGAGCCTTACGGTTCTGTCCCCACTCCCCGACAGCGCGGTCTTGCCGTCCGGCGAAAACGCAACCGAGTTGACGTGGACCGAATGCCCCTTGAGCTTGCGGATCTCGCGGCCCGTGGCCAGATCCCACAGCCTTACGGTTTTGTCATAACTCCCCGACAGCGCGGTCTTGCCGTCCGGCGAAAAGGCAACCGACCAGACCCCGACCGAATGCCCCGCGAATTTTTTGATCTCGCGGCCCGTGGCAAGATCCCAGAGCCTTGCCGTTTGGTCCCAACTCCCCGACAGCGCGGTCTTGCCGTCCGGCGAAAACGCAACCGAGGTGACATACCCCGAATGCCCCTCGAGCTTACGGATCTCTCGGCCCGTGGCCAGATCCCAGAGCCTCGCCGTGCTGTCATAACTCCCCGTCAGCGCGGTCTTACCGTCGGGCGAAAAGGCAACCGATTTGACCTCGCGCGAATGCCCCTCGAACATATGGATCTCGCGGCCCGTGGCCAGATCCCAGAGCCTTGCCGTTTTGTCATTACTCCCCGACAGCGCGGTCTTGCCGTCCGGCGAAAAGGCAACCGAGTTGACCCCGATCGAACGCGCCTCCAATTTCCGGATCTCGCGGCCCGTGGCCAGATCCCACAGCCTTACGGAGTTGTCGTTACTCCCTGACAGCGCGGTCTTGCCGTCAGGTGAAAACGCAACCGAGGTGACCTCGCGCGAATGCCCCTCGAATTTACGGATCTCGCGGCCCGTGGCCAGATCCCAGAGCTTGAGTTCAGCCTGGAGTACGTCCCCTCCCCCCGACAGCGCAGTCTTGCCGTCCGGCGAAAACGCAACCGAGTTGACCGCGCCCGAATGCCCCTCGAGCCTGCGGATCTCGAGGCCCGTGGCAAGATCCCAGAGCCTTACGGTGTTGTCATAACTCCCCGTCAGCGCGGTCTTGCCGTCCGGCGAAAACGCAACCGAGTTGACCACGCTCGAATGCCCCTCGAGCCTGCGGATCTCGCAGCCCGTGGCAAGATCCCAGAGCCTTGCCGTTTGGTCCCAACTCCCCGACAGCGCGGTCTTGCCGTCCGGCGAAAACGCAACCGAAAGGACCATGTTCGAATGCCCCAATTGCAGCACCTTCTCGACCGGAAGCTTCTCTTGCGCCGCAACGCCACCCACGCATGCCACCGCAATCCCAACCGCGACAATCCGCAGCACCGCCTGCAAACGCATCTCCTTCGCGCTCCCCACACGAACTTACAGTTGAACCAATCGATGTCAGCATGCCTGAAAGGCGCAGGCGCGGCAATGCGCCACAGGTGGGAAGTAGGCCCCCCTCACCCCTGCCCCTCTCCCGCGGAGGGGAGAGGGGATCTCCTCGCAATGGCGCACGTACCCTCTCCCCTCGCGGGAGAGGGTGGCTGCAAAGCAGCCGGGTGAGGGGGAACTCCGCAGAAATGCGATAGCGATATGCGTCGAATTCCGTGGCGCCACGGCATAGTTAACGCGGGCATGGTAAACGCGGCGGGTATCAAATGCGATTTCGGCGGAAAATCCGCGATTTTACGCGATTTCACGCGAAAAGGCCTACGTCAAAAAGTCCGTTAATATTAGAAAGTTGCTGGGCTATGCAGTTAACTCCCGTGCCTCTAGATGTTGTGTGTTAGGGTCTTGGCTGGCAGCGGCTCGCTTTGCAGCGCGCCTTCGACCAGCCGGTAAAACAGCTTGCCTCGCGAGCGGGAGG
>JBKQQS010000115.1:0-39564 GCA_052144215.1 Rhodomicrobium sp. | reverse complement strand
GGCAGCCATAAGAGCAAGGCGGTCCGGCAGGCCATCCAAAAGGCCGGAGCCAGGCTCTTGTTCCTGCCGCCCTATTCTCCGGACCTCAACCCAATCGAGCAGGCCTTCGCCAAGATCAAGCACTGGACGCGATGCGCCCAAAAGCGCACCATCGAGGATGCCTGCACCTATATCGGCGGCCTCGTCGCAACCATCGACCCTGGCGAGGGCAGAAACTACTTCGAAAACGATGGCTACGCTTCAGTCAAAACATGAAATGCTCTAGCTCGAACAACGCCCGGAGTGATCCGACAGCTGCCGTCAGGCTCCAGTCGAGATGGGCTATCCTCGACAGAGTGCCGCACGATTCCGCCGAGGCCGCATGTCCCCTCATAACCGAAGGATTTTTTGCGGCTGCGAGAACGGGCAAAGGGGGCCATAAGCCGTCGAATCCACTTCCGCTAGCGCGGCTAGCGGCGTGCCTTCGACCACGTAAGAAAGGTAAAGCGGCGCGTAGGCCGCCCTTCTGCGGGCATTGAAAGAGAAGCGACTTTGGCCGTCCGGCAAGCATATGCCTTAGCAGGGCACCTCAGCGAGAGGAAATCCCCGCTACGAGCTTGACGATGCGATCGGAATAAGGTTCGGGCGGCTTCTTTTCGCCTTGTCCTTCCGCGCCCTTCTTCGATTCTTCGATCCTCTTAAGCCAAGATTCGTATTCGCGCTTGAACACACTGCGTACGGATTCAGGGATGCCTTGCTCTTCGTTTTTTTCTTGCCTTCTGCGGTACCGCCGGGAGTTATCGTTCTCATTTTCGACGATTTTCTTCAGCCTGCACTTATTTCTGCGTTCCCACCAGTTGAACTGAGCTTCGGTAGGCGGCTCCTTGGCTGTGCTGTCCCAAACCGCCACCCAATTCATCGTCTTGCCATTGCAGTTTATATTACCGAAGCGGTAGGGGTGGACCCAAACAAGCTTTCCAGGGTCGCCGAACTCCTGCCTGAGCTGATCGATCTGGTCCTGCAACATAAGGCTTGTTCCGTCCGCACGTTTCGCCTCGTTGGCATCGTACATTTTGATGAGCTCAAATGCCGATAGGAAATAGTATTCCGGGTCTGCCTCTTCGCTGTCGGGATCGGCTTGCTTCACCCGGTCCATCGTCTCCCAATAGTAGTTTACCGCGCGCTCTGCCGATCTCGGAATCGCCTCCGAGCCACCGGGAGCGGGGAATCCCGTTCTAAATAGAGAGGCTAATTGGTAGCCCGCCAGTGGCTCCCCGCGCGCGAAGGCGGTACTGTAAAGGTTGAAAATCTCTTGAGCTCCACCGTCCGGCTTCTTGTTATAAGTGGCTGGGTTTGGCCGGAACGGAAGTTTACCGTTTCTCAGCAAGCCAGCCAGTTGCACTTGCGCTTCGATATCGCCCTGTCCGGCAGCGAGCCGCCAATACCTGGCCGCGGCCTCGGGCTGTGGTGCAGGCAACCCGTCCCCATCCGTCAGCCAACGAGCGAGCGTCTTTTGAGAGCGTGCGTCTCCAGCTTCGGCAGCGCGCGCATACCAAAGTAATGCCCTGCTTTTCGCGACTTCTTCATCCTGGATTCCATCGGAGAGTTTGTGCGCCGATTCATACTCGTAATAGTAGCCGAGCTGGTACATCGCATCCCAAGAGCCGCGCGACGACGAAATTTCGAGTAGTTCCAGGGCGCGCGTCCGGTTCCTTTCGACACCGCAACCGCAATAAAGCATTTTAGCGGTTTCGACCATTGCCGGCACGTAGCCGCTTTCTGCGGCTTTGGAGAGCCACTTAAATGCCAGGGCTCGAATGCCTTGCAAATAGGCCTCGCCCGCGCCCGTTCCTTTATCGGCCGGAAACCGCAAGTAACCGTTCAAATAGGCCATGCCCAAGCTATACTCAGCCAGTACATCGCCTAGATCGGCCCCGCGCTGTAGAAGCTCGGCGGCGTGCTCAACATCGGCGGACTGCCGGGTAAGGTTATCACCCTCGCCCCCATAGTATTCGCCATTTTGATAAAGGGACGCCAAGCTATTGTACGCAGCGGCATAACCGAGATCGACAGCCTCTGTGAAACTGACTGACGCCTGCTTGAGCGCTTCTTTCCGCGCAGAAGAATTGCTGACCGACGCGAGCGCGTAGTAGGCCCGCCCCAAATTATACTTCAAGCGGGCAACCCTGCCTCTTTCAGCGGATGCGGATTTGCACGTGTCGATCGCACGATTGATCTCGGCGATGGCGGCCGGCCGCTCCGTCACTTTAGAAAGCGCGGTTAGGGCCACTTTTTGAATATCGTGAGAGCCCGTTCCAGGTAATCGATTGGCGTCGAGTGGCGAGGATGCAAGATCGTCGCAGGAACGCAAATTCCCCGGCTGAGTGATCTCGACGCTCAGCAGTCTCGTCGAAATCTGACCGCCGCCCTGCTCCTGAAGCCGCATTAGCCGCTCGATATCCTCCGCCAATCCGCAAGGCGCGAGTTCAATCCGCTTTTTCTCAAGATCGAGCGCGGAAAAACTACCGTGACCAACGCCGTAACCGAGAGAAACCAACTCAGATTTAGCCGTGCGGCAGCGGGCGTCATTGTCTTGCATGCGTTCGGCAGCCTGAATAAAAAAGAACTTTACCACCCCGCCTGCGGTGTCGCTCGAATCGCTAAAGTCCGGTACTTGCTGGGCATTAATATCGAGGGCGCGATCCCTCACGTTGAGCCTAACTTTCGCGGCAAGAATGCTGATCTCCTGCGGCACGGAGATTTCCCGTAACAGCTCTGTCGTGAACAGGGACGTCGATTTTTTTTCTTCGCCCTTTCCTTCGCCCCTTCTTCCGCGAGATTCCCGCTCCGGGCTCTCTCTCGATGCCGAAGGCGCATCGAACGATACCTGACCAGCTCTGGCTGAGTAGAGGCGGAATACGCCGTGCTGCGTTTCTTTGGGCTTTACTATGCCCACAACTTCTTGGGTGGTTCCCTTTATGTCGCTCAAAAATGTGCGGCACGCATCGGCTATGATGAGAACGACGCGAGGCTGGCGCTTAATTATAGCATCCAAAATGTCATTTTCGGAAAGCGCTACGCTTGCCAGCCAATCGTGCCACCGCCGCGTTGCGACGGCGCTCGACTCGCCTGCAGGCCCTGGCGCTCCCTTCGAAAATACATTTTGAGTTTTTGAATCGGACAGGAGAAAGTAATTACCTTTGTCTTGAATATTGAATCCGTGACCAGAAAAGTAGAACAACACATCATCGCCAGGTTGGATACGGTCCAGGAATGCACTGAAATGCTTTTCAAATTCAGCCTTGCTCGCCACATCGGCATTTTTCACTAGCTCAACTTGAAAATCGATCCCAGGCCTTTCCAGCGCGTTTTTGATCTTTTCGGCGTCGTTTACCGGCGCAACAAGCGATTGAATTCCACTTTTCTCGCCATAATCTCCAACGCCGATCACGAAAGCGTATCGCGTGCCAGCGTGCCCGTGGCCGGCTCCTGCCGATACGAAAAACGCCAAAAACAGCGAACAAAGCAAGTAACGCAAAGACAGGACGCCACACCGCATAGCCATATCTTCCTCAATCTCAACTTATTCCCTGCGGGAACAGCGCCCGCGTGGTCTTACTGTGACAGCGCACGAACTGGAGGAATTATTGCTTCGTCTCATCACCGCCGGTATCGTCACCTCTAGTGGTTTGAGGCATGTTCGAGGTGTCTGTCCGGGCGGACTCGGGCTGCACTTTGCCCGAATTGACGAGGCTCGCCACCATTGCCGGCGCGTTATGGCAGAGCCGGTCTACGAGGCCGCCGGATAGATTCCAAAGCTTATCGCCGGGTACGAGAGGTTGGCCGCTTTCCGCCTTCGAAGCATCTTGCGTCTTCCGCACGGGGGCGAAGCCTTTGCGCTCTGCGTTTGTCGCCCCCGAATCCGGCTGAGCAGCACCTTTATTGCTCACCGCCGCAGGATATTTGGAATTCAAGCAATCGTACAATGTGCGCCGCGCGCGGTAACGGTACAAAAACTGCTTCTCCAGGCCAAGGGAGTCGGCCTCCAGTGTTGCTTTGTTAATGAACTTCTCGCGGGGAATGATGTCGATCATCTGGGTGCCGGCGCGCTCATACTGGGTGTCGGCACCTTCTTTCCAGTATCCTTCGCTTGCGCGGTCGCTACTCTCGTAGATCGTCCTGATGAAGCGGTCGTAGCTTAGGCTGACGCCCACCATTTCTCCCACTTCCAAAGCGGTTGCATGCACTTCGCGCGCGGATTTGGCCAGGAGGCTCCTTATTTCTTCCACGCTCGGCCCCTTGGCACCGACGCCGTGAAAATAGGGCAGCAACCCCTCCTCTGCATAGCGCAACGTGAGTACCATCAGGCGGTCGCGCGTCCAAAGCTCCCCGGCATAGCGCTCGAATTCAAACAGCCGCCCCTGCCGGTAGGCCTCTTCAAGGCTCGTCCTCAGTTCTCCGGCCGTTACCTGATTGATTTCGGTGCTTCCACTGACACCGTGCTCTTTCAACCAGCTATGGTAGTTTTTAAGGGTTGTAATAAACTTGTCGATAGCCTTATCGACATTTCTTTGCTTCTCAAGCTGGTCCGCCCTTTGTTTTTCTAAATCCTCTTGCTGCCTGGCGAAGAAATTGGCAGTTGCCTGAATGACTTCGGCTGCGGTCTTCGGCTTGCGGCCGGAGTCGGATCCCGAGCTATCCTCGTCATCGGATTCGCCGCCACCCCGGTAATGATGGCGATGCCGTGCCTGCTCTGGTCCCCCTGGGAAGCGTGCTCCCGCACCATGCCGGATCACATCGCCGAGCAATCCTGCCTGAGCCGGACCGGGCTGCGACGAAAATATAAAAAAACCTGCGCCGACGATAATTCCTGCCATTCGATAATGCATGGCCTAACTCCACATCGCAATCGGCAAAAACTTTTAGCGAAATGCTAATCCATTTCTGCACCGAAGACAACGCTTCGTTAGCAAAGTTGTGGCGCCGCGATGGCGCGATTTGGCAGGTCCGGTTCCGAGGGTCCAGCCGCCTACATATGCTCACCCCGAGACTTACCGCTTCCGCCCCTCGTCCACCGATTTGCCTTTCCCGGCGCCGAGGGCGGCTTTGGGTCCTGACCGCCAATTTAGCGCGCATTTTCAATGCGCCCGCTTATCACTCAGCACCGGAAGCGCTCCAATTGTGGCGGTTTTGAAAAGAGGGCCAAACCGCCGCCGCGCGGGGCCGCGCCAGGGCCGCTTCAGCCGCTTCCAATGGAATCCGCCCGTCTTTGTCCCGTCATCGGCATCTACCTTTGTTGGGTAGAGATACAGGACACAATCAAGGTAGGCGTCTTTAATGCGCGGCATTGGCAGCTCAACAACGGTATTAAGATGGCCGGTACTGTGCAGGTTTTCGGACGCCTGCTGTTGGCGCGTGTGGATGGCTTCGTCATGCAGGCATCCGAAAACCTGCACAAAAGGGTACATCAAGCCCAGTCCTCTTGCGCCGCTTACCCAGTGGCAGTATGTGGATACGGAAGCGGAAGTTCAAAGTCCGCCAGGAGAGCGGCCAACAGCTTTTGAAACCTGCTTAGATCGGCGCTTCCCCGTTTTCGTATCCTGGCTCCGGGCGCACTCGGCATGGAACGCGAACTATTCTAGCCCTGGCGTCTACACCGCAAAGCAGTCACGAGCATTTGCGATACTCAGCCCCCAAAATGCCTCAATGCCTTACTTTGGATGATCGAGGCTGGCGCCGTTCGGGCTGATCGCACGCGCACGGCTCATTAACGCTTCGGCCTCTGCTCGCCGGTTCGTGACCCGAAGCAATGCCGCCAAATTGTTGAGGTCCGTCGCCACATCGGGATGATCCGGCCCCAGGCTTTTCTCGTCGATGGCGAGGGCACGCCGCAGCAAGGGCTCAGCCTCCGACAGCCTGTTTGCCGCCTCTAACAACTGCGCCAGATTGTTGACGGCTTTGGCCACGTTTGGATCGTCCGGCCCTAGACCGTTCTCAAATGCGGAGATTGCGACGCGCATCAACGGCTCGGCTTCGGCAAGGCGATTTGTATCTTGGAACAGCTGCGCTAGATTGTTGAGGTCCCGGCCCACGGCTGGATGGTTTAGCCCGAAGCTATGTTCGTCGATGACCAGCGCCCGGCGAAAGAGCAGCTCCGCTTCAGCGCGTTCGCCTTTAACCTGCAGCACCGCCGCAAGGTTGTTGAGGCCGGTGGCCACGTTTGCATCATCCGGCCCGAAATTCTTCTCGTCGATAACGAGTATGCGGCGATAAAGCGCCTCGGCCTCTGCGAGCTGACTGGTAGCCTGCAGCAGTTGGGCCAGGTTATAGAGTGTCATTCGATATAAGGATGAATTTTCGCCGTATCGCGCCTCCACCTGAGCAGCGTTGCGCCGCGCCGCTTTTATCGCTTCATCGTATTTGCCTGCGTGATAGAGGGCGATGACCTGGTCATTAGCGGCTTCAAGGTCAGCGTCGCTACTTGGCTGCCCGATGGACGGCGGGATAGCTTCTGCCGGCTTCTCTTCATACTTTGCGGCTTGATAAATCGCGAGTAGCCGCGCATCGATGGCTCCGAGTTTCGCCTCGCCCGATGGCGCCGAAAGGGATGGCGAGATGAACTTTATGGTCCAAAAACACGCCAATATAAGACACAGGGACAGCAATCGCATCTTTTACCTTTGTAACTCCAAAACAGCCACGTTTAGACTTGCCGGCCTCAGCCGCTCCGGCCCGTCACACCTTTCCTGCGCTACATATCCTTGGCCGCTAGCGCCAATAGACCCTCAATTCCGAAGGCAAGCGTCACGGGCCGAATCATTACCTGCTCCGCGCCAAAGCCTCCGTTCAGGAGGAGAGCGCGCAGCTCTGCCTCGTCATAAAGGGCGTGCGTGTCCGGCCCGGAAAACTTCCAATGGGACATCGTCGCTCTGTCCGTGGCATAGATCGCCATGATGCCGCCCGGCTTGAGTGCGCGCCACGCCTCGCGGACCTCTTCCCCGCTTCTGCTGAAGAAATAGACAACGTTCACAGCCAGGATTTTATCGGCGGTCTCCGGCGGCCAGGGCAGCGCATCGAAGCGTCCGAGACGGAGCTGTACGCGTCCTTGCTCGATCGCGCGCCTATTCCGGCGCGACGCCTGCTCGAGCATTTCCGGCGACCTGTCGATTCCCAGCACGAGGCCTGAGTGCGCGGCGTCTGCTATCGCTCTTATCGCGCAGCCTGGGCCGAAGCCCATTTCCAGGACCTTGTCCGCAGGCCCGATATCGAGGGCATCGATGGCGAGGCGGTTCGGCTCCTTGTTCACGAGCGTCATGACCCGCCCTGTTAGCCTCCCGGCGCGGCCAGAAGGGCATTTAAGCTGATGGCCGATTCCACTCCAAAAACTTTCAAGGGCGCGCATGTGGGGTGTCCACTTATTATTGAAAGCAGCTCTTGGCGCATCAAAGAATATATTTGGTGTCGATTGTTATCGCTGTGGTGCCGTTTATGTTGAATTGTCCCTGCTCGAAGCGCGGTTTGCCAAATACCCGCGGGTTCGTGGATACGCCCACGCCTTCGGCAGGAATTCCTAGAAAGTTAGTATCGAGCTGCCCGTTTCCGTTCTCATCGTGGATGATCGCAACCGAATAGACACCGTCTTTCAACCCATTAAAGGTCATGACCACTTTGCCGCTAGAAATCGCGGCCTTAGCGGAACGGACAGGGCGGCCCTTGTCACAATCGGGAAACTCGGCCTTATTCGAGCTGTCCGCCGAAAAGACACAGAGGAGAACCTGGCCCCGATTGCTGCGCAGGTTATCGACAACGATTGTCAAATCAGCTGCCTCGCAGGCACAAGAGAAAAGGCCGGCTAAACAAGCCGCAGCAAGAACAAGGCGAGAGGTCATGAGCAAGTGTCCAATCGATGGGCAATTTAGGAAACGCTGTCGAATAGCGCAGGGGTTGGCGCCAAGCCCTGAACGCTAGCGGGGACAGCATTCAGGGCTTGACAACGGAAGGGCCCGGAAATGGGCCCGTTTATGATTTCATCTTGCTACGGACTTTCGTCAAAAGGCCTTCCATCACCTTGGGAAAGTACGATTCCCAAACCGGCCGCTCGGGGTGTTTAGGCAGCGAGAGAGCGGTCTTCAGCACTTCCTCCGCTTTCTTGTATTCGCCTTGCTCGTAAAGAAAGTCGGCGTAAAAGTAATGCGCGTCGCGCCCGTTTGGGGCGTTCCTCACTGCCTCCTCTAGAAGCTGCCGGGCCTTGTCCGTATCGCCCCAGCCGAGCGGGAAGCCTGGAACGCGATAGTACAAAACGCCAAGGCTCGTCGGTGCACCCGCATCCAAGGCCTTCGGATCCATTTTGTAAGCCTCAAGCAGAAGGTCGCGAGCACGGTTGGCGTGACCGAGCGCCGACAGGCCCCAGGTCAGCGAGGCCCGCTCGCTGGTGACGATCCCATCCCAGATCAGCGTCTCGGGCCGTCCAGGATAGCGCGTCACCAAGGCATCGGCCTTATCCCCGAGGACCTCCATCTTCTCTTTTCTTTCGCTGTCGTCCTTGCTTAGATATTTAATTTTCGCCCATTCTTCCGCCACGGCGAGAATGTCTGCGTCCATTGCGCGGTTATCCGACGCGTGCAAGATAGGGGCGGCTGAAACCAGCATGGCGATACTGGCAGCGGCAAGGCTTATTAACCTCATGGTAGGCTCCTCCTTTTACTGGTTTTGAAAGGGTGTTCAGCGCGCTAGAACGCGGGCAAACTGCTTTGCAATGGCCTTGTCAACGACGCCCGGAAACAGGCGTTGCATCAGAACGTACATACGCTCCGCTCCAGCGGGATAGATGGCATTGGCCTCTCGGGCGACCGCGTTCCAGACGAAGTTTGCTACTGCCTCGGGCGTGTCGAACTTCATTTCGAAGGGCTCGATGAGCGATTGCAGGCCGCGCGCCGCCGGCGTGCGGGTCGCGCGCGGCGCTGCATAGGTGACGCCGATCCCAAGTGGAGACAGCTCCCGCCTAAGCGCTATTGAAAAGCCGCGGAGGCCCGCCTTCGATGCCGAGTAGGGTGCAAACAGCGGATATGGGATGTCTCCAAAGACGGAACCGATGTTCACAACGCGCGAACCCTTCGACTTTTTCAAGAGCGGCAGCGCCTCCCGGACGAGGGCCATTGGCGCAAGTAAATTTGTCTCCAGAACTGCTTTTAAATCTTCGTCCGTTGCACCGCCGAGCGGCCCGACCGGCACAATGCCGGCATTATTCACGAGCAGGTCGAGACTGCCCCAACGGGCCTCGATTTCAGCCATTAAAGCCTTGCGGTCCGCGGGCTTGGTGACATCCGCCGGGATAACGAGGTGCCCGCTTGCGGGCAATTGGGCCAACGTCTCATCGAGAGCCTCCTGCCGGCGGCCGGCCAGGGCTACCCTGACGCCCCTGCGCGCCGCTTCGATCGCTAGCGAGCGGCCAATCCCCGATCCTGCCCCTGTTATAAGGGCTTTTTTTCCATCAAGCTGCATGGGCGATGCTCCCAAATCGTGTCCCCAAATCTTCGAAGATCGCGCCATAGAGGCGGTACATCACGCGTGCCGCCTCGATAACGATGTCTTGCGTCTCGCGGTCATCGAACCCATCGACCAGTTTTCTGAAAAGAGCCGTGTGCTCGACATCGAGGGCACCGTGCGTTTGCAAATAGGAAAATCCCGCCGCCTCTTCGGCCGCTAGAGACCGCTGCACTGCGCCGGCAACCTTTTCTGCGAGCATGACGGACAGGCCTTCGAGCACATGAACCATACCGAGCAACGCGTAGGGGCTGATCCATTCGATGCAATAATAGGCGTAGCCAACCATGACTTGGCACGGGATTCCTGGCTTGCCGCGCTCGACGGCGCCGGCATCGCCGCCCATCGCGCGGATATCGTCGAGTATCCATTTATCGTGGCCCCGCTCCTCGTTCATGTATAGGGCGAGGGCAGCTTGATAGCGCTCGTCGCGCGTGTGGGCAGCTGCGAGCGACAGAAGCGGGAAGGTGTGTTTGACGTGATGATAGGCCTCGGTGAGAAACGCGAGATAAAGTTCGCGCGAGCCGCCGCTCGTCAAAGCCTGATTCACAAGCGGGATAGACAGGAACTGCTCGCGCGCTTCTGCAGTCTCCCGGTAAAGCCGGTCGAAAGGGGTCATCGTTGCACCTCGAAGGTTGGCACTTTATCCTGCAGATATCTTTGAACCTCAGCGCGCCGGGGGCGGCCATTTGGCGTGAAAAGCCCTTGCATGGAGGCGTCCTCGCGCGAGATCATCGCCGCTCTTTGGGGGCACGCATAGTCCGGCGCTGACTCACAGGCCCGCGACACCAGGGCTGCAATCTCTTTCTCCGCAGCAGCCCTGAACCAGCCTTCACCTAAGCGGGACGGAATAAGAAGGACCGTCAGACGCGCAGGTTCTCCCGCCTGACACATCACGCAGGCGCCGATCCTTGGATCGCCTACAAGCATAGTTTCGATCCATTCCGGGCTTAGGTTCCGGCCGTAGGGGGTAACGATCAGATTATCCAGGCGTCCGTAAACGGTGAGAAATCCATCGGAATCGAGGCTGCCGGCATCGCCCGTCCTCCAGCGGGCCGGCGCGGCCCCGCTATGCAGATAACCGTCCATAGTGGACGGTCCTTGGACGACGATTTCCCCGTCCTCTATTGCAACCTTAAGCCCTGGAAGCGGCTGGCCGGCGGTTCCCTCACGCTGCGCCCCCGGCCGGTTTACCGCGACAACGGACGCGCATTCTGAAAGGCCGTACCCCTCAAAAACCGGAATCCCGAGCTCCCGCGCGGTACGCGAAAGTGCCTGGGGCACTGCGGCGCCGCCCACGGCGACAAAGCGCAACTCCGCTGGAGGGCGTGCGCCAGCGGCAGCCAATTGTCCGGCGTAAAGCGCGAGCAGCTGCGGTACGAGAACGCTCGTTGTGGGCTTTGCCCGATCGAAAGCTTCAGCGATGTTGCTCGCAGCACCGATGCCAACGCTTTGCGCGACAACGCCGTCGTAATAGACGGAGCCGCCTACAAGCACCGGGATCATGATGGCGCAAATCAGTTCGAGAAGCAGCGGCAATGGCAAGACCGACAGATACTTGTCTTCGCTGCTGGCGCCTGTAGCGTTCGCTAAAGTCTCCGACGACCACAGCGTTTGACCGCTCATAAGCCGGACGCCTTTCGGATTTCCGGTGCTGCCCGAGGTGTAAATGATAAGTGCGCTGTCGCGGGCTTGCGCAGGAAGCCCCGCCCCGGCCCGTTCCGCCAAACGGTACACAGGTATGGATCCGGAAAAACCATCTGAGCTTTGCCCATCGGCCAGGATCACGCGCGCGATCCCCGCATCGCGAATTAAATGGCTGCGCTGGCCTTCACTGAAAAAGACAGGGATCGGAACGATCGTTTTTCCAGCCGCGCTCGCGGCGAGAAAGGCGACAGCCCATTCAACGCTATTGCTGCCGTAAAGGCCAACCGTCTCGGGCGCAGGACCAAGATCGTGCGCGACAGCGCCAACCCATCCGGCGAGTTCCGATCGCGTGAGCGAACGGCGGCCGTCCCTCATCGCAACCTGCGCTCCGGCTGCGCTCGCATGATGGGCGAGAGCCTGCGCAAGCTTAGCCATGGGGGCGAACCTCATGAACTGCGCCTCGCGCGGCTGTTTTCATAAGGAAAGGCGTGAGCTGCTCGCGGCCGAAAGCAAGAACCCTGGGGTCTGTTTCATAATAGGTGCCCCAAATCTCGGGCGTTGGGACGCGGCTAGCGCTGGCAGCACCCAAACTAATAAGAGGAAGGCGCATCCGCCGGAGAAGTTTTTCCAGACGGCTCGTTGCGGTGAAGAAAGCCCAGTCGTATCCGAGCTCTTCACCATAGAGCACGAGTTCCCGCGTGAAGCGCACGGAGATCGCGGGAGTGCGGCTTGCGAGGCTTGAAACTTCCACAATCTTGTCGCGGTCAATGCGAGTTCGCGTAACGCGCCCGATGACCGCATCGACAGGGGCGTCGAGATAATATTCAGAGAAATACGGTTCAGAAGAATCTCTGAACCCGGCCGCGGCATGTATTTTATCTTGCCTATCTACTAAGGCTATTACAGTCCTAGGAACGCTGGTAACATGGGCATCATAACTCAAGGAATAAACCGCTCGAATTAGGCGATAGGCAGCGGGCATCAAAGGGTGTTCTGTGGTGAGTTCTACGAGTTTCATGCCGTCACAGCTTTTTTTCGCGTTTGCACGATTTCAGTCGTTCGTTTGTTTTTCACGTTTTATCACACAGAGCGGTAAACAGCTAAAGCTTGACAGAATTATGACCATAACTAACGCTAGATAACTTTCAGTTTCAAATCGAAAAACGTCATCTGCGCGACGCTCTTACTTTAGAGCGCGCGTGTTATACAACAGAACTGCGAACTTATTGTAACGCCGGACTGGCAGTAGCCTGCCAATGTACGAACCATAGCGCTTCCAAGCTTACGGAACGCTTACGGACTCGATGATTTGTGAAAAAACTAGTTGAACCCCCCGCCGGGCTGACGATGAGGCTGGGAGGATTGCCTCTGTTGGCAGGCGTCTTTATTTGCCGGCGCTTTTTGAATGCCGCGGGGAAGGAAGAGCCGCAGCCGGTGGCTTGATCGGCGCGGGCGCGATGCGATACGCCGGAGAGCGCTTTGCACCAAAGGGCGGAAATGTGACCTTGAACAGCGCGCCTCCGCCGCGGCGATCCGCGATCTCGATCTTGCCTCCATGAGCCGCGACCGTTCGCGAGATGATCGCCATTCCAAGTCCCGCGCCGCCTCCGCGGTCTCGCCGCCCTTGCCAAAAGCGCTCGAAAATGGCTTGGCGCTCGGCCTTTGGAATGCCTGGCCCGCAATCGGCGACCATGAGGATCGCCGGATTCATCACGCCGATATAGACAGATGTGCCGGGCGGCGTGTGCTCGACGCCGTTCTCCACAAGGTTGCGAAGTGCCCGGAACAGGAAGTCATGGGCGCCATTGACGTACGCGGGCCGCTCGGCCTTGTAGACCTCGATGGTTTTCCCGCGGGAAATGGCATAGGGGGCGAGGTATGCCGCGACTTCTGCGGCGAGGGTGTTGAGGTCGACTTTGTCGGAGGGTTCGAACCTCAGCGCGTCGATACGGGCGTTATCCAGTAATTGGGTGACAAGCCGCTTCAGCGCTCCGAGTTCCTCCTTTAGCGCGGTTTTCCCGTTGAAATTTGGCAGTACCTCCATATGCGTGGTCATGATCGCAACGGGTGTGCGCAGCTCATGAGCCGCATCCGCTATAAAAGCTTGCTGTTCCTTATATCCATATTCGAGCCGGTCGAGCGCCCGGTTAATCGCTCTGACGAAACTTAGGACTTCATTGGGCATGCCTGCCTCGGACAAGCGTCTTGACACCGCCGACGGTCCAATAACCGAAGCCTGCGCCGATGCCCGGGCGAGGGGCCGCAAGCTAATCCTTATGACAATCAGATTGATAACCAGGAGAATGCCGACAAAAGGCAACCATATCCAGCCGATATCTTGCATGAATTCTTCGAGCACCGAATCGAAGATGACTTCATTGTCCTTGAAAGCAACTTGGACCCAGGCTGGGGGTGACGATCCCTTAATCCTCAGCGAAATACCGTAAAACGCGGGCTTTCCCTCAGGTTGGGGGTAAGCAAAAAACTCCCGGCTCACTTCAGGATTGACAGGATGAAATCCATGAGCCACCCCCACCGAAGCCGCAACCAGAGTTCCGTCCTTCCAAACAACTGCGAATGCCCCCAATCCGTCGCGATAATAGGCTGCGTAGGAACTAGGAGGTTTGACTTGATGCTGAGGCGACGATTCGTAAAGCTCCGCAATGAGCCTGGCTTGCCCCTGAAGCGTTTGCTCACGGGCTTCCATATTTACATTCTTGAACCGGATATAAAGAAATAGACTCGCCACCAGCACCGCGGCGAGCGAGCCGAGAATAAGTCCAAAAATGAGCCGGAACCAAAGAGAGTGAAAATATCGCCTCATGCGCCTTTGCGAGCCTCGGCTGCGAGCATGTATCCAACACCCCTTATGGTATGGATCACTGCATCGGCACCCGAGTCAAGCAGCCGCTTGCGCAACCGGTGAACAAGAACTTCCACGGCGTTCGAGGCGATTTCCTCACCGAAGGAATAAAGCACATCTTCCATGGATTTCTTGGACACAACGCTGCCGGAGCGCCGCATGAGAAGCTCCAGCGCATAAAACTCGCGGCGGGGAACCTCCACGATCTTTTCATCGATACGGACCTCCCTCTCGGCGGTGTCGAGGCGGATATTGCCTTCCGTGATGATGACGCTTTTCCTCAATCCCGGACGGCGGAGCAGCGCCCGGAGGCGCGCTACGAGTTCGTCGATCTCAAATGGCTTGCAAAGATAATCGTCGGCGCCGCCATTCAGCCCGTTGACGAGCATTTCGGTGCTGTCGCGCGCCGTGAGGATGAGAACCGGCCTCATATCTAGGTTTTGGCGCATCTTTTTGAGCACGGTCATGCCATCGGCGTCGGGGAGTCCAAGATCGAGAATAAGGGCCACATAATCGACCCCGAACAGGGCTGCTTCGGCGTCAGCCGCCGTTTCAACGAGATCCGCGGTGAATCCCCGCTCGCTGAGTGCGGCTCGAATGTAGCTACCAAGCCGGACATTGTCCTCGGCGATCAGAAGTCTCATGAGCCGCTTATCTCTTACGTCCGCTAGTTGTAACAGAATGTCGCAGGTCTACTCATGCGCTATCTGCGGCAAAAGTGGCAAAAATTGGAAACTTCGGCCGGTTTTCACCGGTTGCGCCGAATATTCAAGCTTAGGCTCGTTTTCTGAGGGGCCGCTGCCACGCAAGCAGCCGCACCGCGCCCTCGACCATGCCAAGCGATAAAGCGGAAGGTGGCCGCTTTCCGACGTGAAAGGCCAGTAATGCGTTGAAGACTGACGGCGCCGCCGCCAGTGTACGAAATGCCGCCCGGCGCAAGCGGTCATTGCCGTCCAGGAGGAGCAGAAGGCTCGCCATGAATTGCGGCATCCGCTGCATCCGGCGGTGAGCGTTGCCATAGCCGCGAACATCGCCGCTTGCAATAGCCTCCGCAAGAACGCTGGCCTGCCGGAACGCCAAATGCAGGCCTTCGCCGGTCACCGCATCGACTGTTCCAGACGCATCTCCCAAGAGAGCGATCCGCCCTTTTGTAACGGCTGACAACCTCGACGATAGGGTGATCGCGCCGCGCGGCGCGCCCAATGGCTGCGCGCCAGCGAGGCGTGCCGCGAGCTTTGGAAAAAGAGCCGGCAAATCCTCTGTATGGACCTCTTTAACCGTTCCAATCATGGCGATGCAGATTTCGTCCGGGCCTACGGGCGTGACGTAGGCTTGGGCATTGCGGTTCCAATAAACCTCGACGAAATCGGTCCATGGCTCGGTCCGGAAGTGCTGCCTCAGTCCGATACGGCGCGCGCTGCTCCACGACTGCTGAAGTCCGGTCCATTGGCGCACCCGTGAATGAAATCCATCCGCCCCTGCAATCCACCCGCAGCGCACCATCCGGCCGCCAACCCTGACACCTCCCTGTTCAAGGCCCTCCACCGGGGAATGCCAGAATAGGACAGCGCCAGCGCGCTCTGCGGCGTCCACGAGGATTTCATGAAGGCGTGTCCGGCGAATGCCAAAGCCGCATCCGGCACTTGGAAAGGAGGCCTCAGCCTCACATTCGTTATCGAGGAAACGGATGCCGCGAAACGGCACCCCGTCAGCCGCGGTGAGTTCCACGCCGATCTGGCGCAGCGCCGCGACCCCGTCCGGCATGAGGCCTTCGCCGCAGGCCTTGTCGATGGGCGGCTGCGCCCTGTCCGCGACGATGACGTGCAAGCCAGCCTTGCGCGTGGCTATGGCGGCAGCGAGCCCGGCCGGCCCGCCGCCAACGATGAAGAGGTCCGTTTCCGTGGGCACTGCGGTTCGTGTCACCACTGGAGCAGGATCATCTCTGCGCAGAACCCAGGGCCCATGGCCAAAAGCACGCCGTAAGTGCCTGGCTCGGGAGTCCTGTTCGTCAGAACCTCCTCCAGCACGAGAAGAACCGAGGCAGAGGAAAGATTTCCGAACCGCTTCAGGCAGTCCCACGAACTTTCCACGGCGGAATCCGCCAAGCCCAACGTATCCCTGATGGCGGTCAGAACTTTCGGTCCGCCCGGGTGCATGACCCAAGTGCCGATATCGCGGCGCGTCAGCTTGTATTTGGCCAGGAAGGCATCGACATCGCCGCCCAAGTTCTTTTTGATGAGATCCGGCAGACGCGGCGAAAGCACGATCTTTAGGCCCTTCTCCGAAATATCCCAGCCCATGATATCCTCGGAATTCGGATAGAAGACCGAGCCAGTGCCCAAGATTTTGGGCCCGATACCGCCCCCATTTGCCGGGCGGCGCGTCTTGGAACCGCTGACAATAGCCGCGGCGGCGCCGTCGGCGAAAAGCCCAACCGAAATCAAGTTCGCGGGCGAAAGATCGTCCGCCTGGATTGTGAGCGAGCAAAGCTCCACGGCAAGCAATGCGGCATTGTGCTCGGGATAGGCCAGCACGTAATCGGCCGCGCGGGTCAAACCCATCGCGCCCCCGGCGCAGCCAATGCCGAAAATCGGCGTGCGTTTAATGTCGGGGCGCAGGCCCATGCGGTTGATGAGCCGGGCGTCGAGCGAAGGGCTTGCGATGCCTGTGACCGAAACAAAGTAAAGCGCGTGCAACTCATGCCGCGAAAGTCCTGCGCGGTCGAGAGCCCCATCGATGGCCTTTGCGCCAAGCTCCTCCGCAACCTCAAACCACGCATCGTTCGTTTCGCCCCAGGAAGCAAACTGCGGATAGCGCTCCATCGGAAAGGCAAAGTGCCGGGATTCTACGCCAACGCGGGAATGAAACTGATCGAGCCGCTCGGGGCTCCGGAGCTTCTCGCCCCAATAGGCCTTGAATGCGGCCGTTATCGCCGGCTGCGCATAGCGATGCTCCGGCATCGCGCCTGCCACGCTCGCTATTCTCACAGGCGGCCCTCGCTCCGCCGCTGCATCGTATGATTTCTCATGAAGCTCTCCTTCTGTGATAGCCTATGGCGCCGGGTAAAGCTGACGCGCTCTTCGAGCACACACTCGCAAGGAGCTCGCGAGCCGGATGGATGCGGTCATATGGACTTGAGCGCGCGCTGGGCGAGCCCTGTCGCTTCTGTCCAGAAGCCGCCGAAGGTGTGCATAAAATCGGTTATTTGCGCGATTGCGGAGACGAAGCCATCGAGCTGTGCGTCTTCCATCATGAGCGGCGGCGAGACTTTCAGCACCATGAAGTTGTTGCCGCAGATCTGGTTCAGCATTCCATGATCCCGGAAAAGACGCATGACGAGGATCTGGCCGAATACCGCCGGATGGATCATGGCCAAGGTCTCGAACGCCACCCGCAATTTTAAGGAGCGTGGCGCTTTAAATTCAATAGCGTTGAGCAATCCCAGTCCTCGAACCTCGCCGAACATTTCGTAGCTCGAAAGCCGCTCTCTGAGTGCGCTACGAAGGCGCTCGCCCGCCGCTGCCGCGCGCTTTCCAAGCCCTTCGTCCTCAAGCACATCGAGCGTTGCCAAGCCGGCACGCATCGCGAGCGCGTTCTCGCTGAAGGTCGAAGTGTGGACCAGCGCGCGCTTGAATGAACTATAGACGGACTTGTAGATGGCGTCGGTCATCAGCACGGCGCCGCATGGAACGAGCCCGCCGCTTATCGCTTTGGCAAGAATAACGATATCTGGGTCTACGCCAAAGTGATGGCCCGCCAGGAAGCGGCCGGTGCGGAAAAATCCGGTTTGTACTTCGTCCAAAACGAAAAGCGTCCCGTAGCGGCGGCAAAGCGCTTGAGCGCTGGCCAAATAGTCCGCCGCCGGAACAAGAACCCCGCCCTCCGCCTGGATTGGCTCGACGATAAACGCGGCGAAGGACTTGGTGCTGAGCTTTTTCTCCAGCTCGTCGATGCCGCCATAAGGAACGAATTCGGTCGCGGGAAGCATCGCCCCAAACCCGTCTTTCCAGAAGTTATTCGACATCAAGGAGAGCGCACCACAGGTGAGGCCGTGAAAACCGCCGGATGCGCCGAGAATGCCGGGGCGTTTGGTATGCGCGCGCGCGAATTTGATGGCGGCTTCGACGCCTTCGCTGCCGGAGCTTCCGAAGAACACCTTATTGAGGCGGCCGCCCGCGAGACCGCATAGCCTTGCGGCCAGCTCTCCGGCCAGTCCGGGAACGTGAGCCTGCAGCATGGCGGGCCCGCATTTGCCGAGTTCGTCTTTCAGGGCGGCAATAATGCGCGGATGGTTGTGCCCAACATTGTGCACGCAATAGCCGGAATTGAAGTCGGAAATGATCCGGCCATCCGCGGTATGGAGCTCCGATCCAACGCAGCGCTCATAGGTGACGTTCATCTCTAGAATGTCGAGCAATCTCACCCACTGCGGATTGACGTGATGCTCGTAGAGATCTTCGCTGCAGTCTTGGAGGCGTTCGGCTTGAAGCATGGAAATCGCCTCAACGGCTGCGGTAAAGGTTCGGCGCCACGCGGGAATAAATATTCTTGGAAGAGATATCGTTGTGAAGCTGCGAAATAACTTTCATTCGTTTCTTTCGTTTTGCTGAACGGCGAGTCTAATCCCTGCGCACCGGCGCGCTTAGCGAGGCTCGCATTAGCAGTGAGCTGCCTTTCTCGAGACTGCCCCGCGGAAGCGGCTATTCCTGAATGCGAAGCTTTGCGTACTCTTGCTTACCGAATGCTTACGAGAGGCAGTTCAGGTCCGCCTTTGTTTGGCCCCCCTTGAGTCCGGCCGCTTTACCGCTTCTCAATCAGTTCAGCTTCGATCAGAATATCGATTTCATCGCCGACCAGGAAACTGAGCGCAGTCATGTTAAAAGCGCTGCGCTTGAAATGAGCGGTTGCCGTAACGTGGGGACCATTCTTTAGAACTGCCTTTAAAGTCACCGGCTGGGTGACCCCGTTCATCGTGAGATCTCCGATGAAATCGGCGCTGTTACCTCCCGTTGGCCTGACTGAGCGGCTCTTGAACCGGACTTCTGGAAAAACGGCGACATTGAAGAACATACGTCCCCTCAGTTCGCTTTCCCACGCATGCGCGGTGAGGCTTGCAGTCTTTATTACCGCGTTGATGGAGCTGCGCTCAGGAGCATGCGGATCGAACTGGAAAAGACCGTCCATTTCCGTGAAGCGGCCCGATTGCGATAGGAATCCTACGTAGTATGTGAAATTCACATCGGCATGCTTGCTGTCGAAAGCATAAGTTGCGGCATGAGATCGTGTCGCGCCCGTTGCCCCGGCGAGCAACAGAAAGGCCGCCACGATCGCGGTCTTAATCGATGTGAACACGATATCTCTCCTCTTAGGGCCGCTGGGCTTTAGGCCGGAGGCAGACAACTAAAATTAGGCGGCAATCGGGCTGAGATTGAGATGGTGCCAGACTCTCAGGCGCGCCGGGTAAGCGGTTTGCGGAACAAACGGCCGAGAGAGCGTCGACTCGCGAGACCGGCCCGAGGCGCCGGATGGGGACAAAGCGGTTAGTCCGGTCATCTACGAAAGAGGCCATTCAATATCGCTAATAACCCGCCCCTCCCGTTCGTCTCCTTTGGGTCTTGGTTGCGTGAAAACGCTGAACTGCAGTCTAGGATGGCTCGCGGCGGGGCCGGCGTTCGGCGGGGCGGCCATTTTGAGGATTTTTTCCTTATGGTGGGCTTTGGGCGAGCCTGCAGCGCATTCAGCCAGTTCACTGCCTCCCACCGCCTCAGAACGCCCGTGACCGCAGGCGTTATGCTGCTATCGCCGCCATCAGCGGCCCGATGCCCCCGGCAATCTCGCTGCGTTCTTCGTCAAGCGTGCTGAGCCGGCGTTCCAGCTCTGCAATCTTCCCGGCAATGTCCGGATTGACACTCATAGTAGCATCGCTTCTCGGCGGCGTAGCTGCTGGCATACGCGCGACTTTTCCGGTGGTTGTTGGGACGGCCACCAGTTTGCCTTATCTTTGCCGTGTGCCCAAACGCAGCCGAATCTGCGCATAATTTTATTCTCTCGCTCCATTTCGAGAACGCTGCCACACATTATTCTTTGGGCCGCACCTCAAGGGAACCGCGAATGCCACGCAAACGGCTGGATCTTCCCGGCGATTATGCCGCCTTGCTTACCGAACTGAAAGGGCGGATCGCGGCGGCGCGCCTCAAGGCGGCGCTTGCGGTTAACAGCGAGCTGATCCTCCTTTATTGGCAGATCGGGCACGACATTCTTCGGCGACAGCGCGACGAGGGGTGGGGAGCAAAAGTTGTCGACCGCCTCGCCGCCGATCTGCACCAGGCATTCCGAGAGATGACAGGTCTTTCCGCCCGCAATCTCAAATACATGCGGGCCTTCGCGGATGCCTACCCGGACCGCGAATTTGTGCAGCAGGTCGTTGCACAATTGCCGTGGGGCACGTTTTGGCACTTCTCGGCGCAGTGAAAAAGCCGGACGAGCGCGAATGGTATATGCGGCAGACCATTGAAAATGGCTGGAGCCGCAATGTCCTCGTTCATCAGATCGAGAGCGGATTATACCAGCGCCAAGGCAAGGCGCTAACCAATTTCACGCGCACGCTACCAGCGCCGCAATCGGAACTCGCCCAGCAAATCGTAAAGGATCCCTACAGCTTCAATGATGCTATGATATACTTTGAGCAAAAACTTTTAATTCGATCTTAAGCATGATAATAGCTTGGTGCTTGCAAAGTAAATGTTTTTCATAACCGTATTTAAGCAATTCAAGAGGTACATTGGCTCTTAAGTTGAAGCAGCGGAAATGGTGGTGTGTACATGACCGTAATAGCCGGTGATTTGCTGCCTGATGCGACGGATGCGTTGTTGAAAGTGGCCGAGGCAGAAGTAGCAAAAGCTGACGAGCGGAAGCGTGCGGCGGCAGCCGCGGAAGCAGAGAAAAGAGCGCTGATCGAGCAGCTCCAGAAGCCATCCGGAGTTTCCGAGGAGGAGGGGATCAGGCGGGCGGCCGCTATCATCCAACGCGCGGTCCGGAACGGGCTCACGGAAGTTCAAGTCCATCGGTTTCCAAATGAATTATGCACCGACCGGGGACGGGCGATCAATCAAGGCGAGCCCGGCTGGGAAAACACCCTGACGGGATTACCCAAGGAGATGTTTCAGCTCTGGCAAACACACCTGAAGCCGCGCGGCTACAAGATCCGCTATCAGATCGTCGATTTCCCGGGCGGCATGCCTGGGGACATTGCCATAACCCTCAGCTGGCGTTGATCGCACTGGATGCTCTGAGCGGCATTGACGTTTAATGAGACCTTCAACTCAAGCACGGAGGCAAAATGCGTTCTGCGTTTCTCCCGCTCATAGCCCTTCTGCTCCTCATGCTGACGCCTGCGGCGGCGCAGCAACCTTCCACCGCTGTACCAGTCACGACAGTCATCGCGGAGTCGCGGCCCGTTTCGAAAACGAAGGACTTCGTTGGCCGGATCGAGGCTGTGGAACGGGTCGATGTACGCGCCCGGGTCACCGGCTATCTTGATGCGATCTTGTTTAAGGAAGGGGAACTCGTCAAAGAAGGGCAACCTCTCTATCGCATAGAGCCCGATCTTTTTAAGGCAGCCTTAGAGCAAGCCCAAGGCGCTCTCGAGGGCAGCAAAGCATCGAAGCAGCTCACCAAAGTCGAGCTCGACAGGGCTAACAAGCTCATGGCTTCGAGCTATGGGACGCCTCAGAAGCGAGATCAAGCGCTAGCAGCCGACGAGAACGCTGCCGCAAACATCTTGACGGCTCAAGCAAATCTGGACACGGCCAAAATCAATCTTGGCTATACCGACATCCAATCCCCAATCACAGGAAAAATCGGCCGGACAAAGATTACGAAGGGTAACGTGGTCTCCCCCGACAGCGGTGTCTTAACGACTGTCGTGAGTGAGGACCCAATGCACGTTGTCTTCCCAGTTAGCCAACGTGAGTTTTTGGAGGTTAAACGGGAGCAAAAAGCCCTTGACCACACCCAAGCGGAGGTGACGGTGCGCTTCTCCGATGGGAGCGTCTACGATCAGAAGGGACGCATCAATTTCATCGACGTCAGTGTCGATAAGGCAACCGACACGGTCATTGTCCGCGCCACAATTGCCAATCCCGACGATATCCTGATCGACGGGCAGCTCGTTCGCGTCAATATCGAGTCAAGAGCACCGCGGGAGAAAATTGTCATCCCTCAATCGGCATTGATCGCCGATCAGCAAGGCCCTTATGTCTTTGCGGTCGAGGACGGCAAAGCCGTGATCCGGCGCGTGAAACCAGGCGAGGAGGTTGGCGCCAACGTCTCCGTCGATTCCGGATTGAAAGCTGGCGAACAGATTATCGTTGAAGGAATACAGAGCGTCAGGCCGGGCGGACGAGTGCTCGCTTCGCCGATGCCGCCTGAATCTAGGAGCTAGGCCGTGCTTTCCTCCATCTTCGTCGACCGGCCGAGGCTTGCGATTGTCATTGCAATCGTCACCACCATCGCCGGTGCTTTGTCCCTGCTGGTCATCCCCGTAGCTCAATATCCGGACGTCGTTCCCCCGCAAGTTTCGGTCACGACAAACTATCCCGGTGCGTCCGCAGCCATCGTCGATGCCACGATTGCCCAGCCAATCGAGGCTCAAGTCGTTGGCGTCGACAAGATGATATATATGAAGAGCGTCAGCGGAAATGATGGGAGTTACACGCTGACGGCCTCCTTCGAACTAGGCACGAACCCTGACATCAATACCGTCAACGTGAACAACCGTGTCCAGGTCGCGCTTTCGAAGCTGCCGCAGGACGTGCAGAAACAGGGCGTTACGGTCAAGAAAAAGTCATCTGCGCTGCTGGGCGTCATTGCGTTGTACTCCCCAAGGGGTACGCACGATCCGCTTTTCATCTCCAACTATGCCACCATCAACATCATCGACCAGATCAAGGCGACGCCCGGCGTCGGCGATGCGACCCTTTGGGGGCCGCAGGACTACGCGATGCGGGCCTGGGTGCACACAGATAAGCTCACAGGATTGGGGCTCACCACGGGCGACGTCATCAACGCTATTCAGGCCCAGAACGTGCAGGCTGCGGTTGGGCGCATCGGGGCGAGGCCGGTGTCCAACGATCAAAGGCTGCAGCTGAACATTCAGACGAAGGGGCGTTTGAGTTCAGCCGCCGATTTCGACGACATTGTGATTCGGACTAATCCGGACGGTTCGGTGCTCCGGCTTAAAGATGTGGCACGCGTAGAACTCGGGGCCGCAAACCTGGACCGCGAGACGCGCTTGAATGGGAAGCCGGCGGCGGCTCTTGCGATTTACCAGACGCCGGGCGCCAACGCGCTTTCTACAATGAAATCTATTCAGACTCAAATGGCGGAACTCGCAAAAAGCTTTCCCGATGATCTGGCCTGGAAGGTCACATACGACCCTACCACCTTCGTGAGGGCGACGGTGCACGAGGTACAAAAGACGCTCATAGAAGCCTTTATTCTCGTAGTTCTTGTTGTTTTTTTATTTCTTGGTAACTTCCGCGCCACTTTGATCCCGTCCATAGCAGTTCCGGTAAGCTTGATCGGAGCTTTCATCGTTCTAAACGCCATCGGCTATTCAGCGAATTCGGTTTCGTTGCTTGCAGTTGTGCTGGCGATTGGCATCGTGGTCGATGACGCGATCGTCGTGGTCGAGAATGTCGAGCGTGTCATGGAGGGGCACCCCGAGCTCACGCCAGCCGAAGCGACCAAGCAGGCGATGCGCGAGATCACTGCACCGATCATCGCAATCACTCTGGTGCTCTTGTCGGTCTTTGTGCCGGTTGCTTTCATTCCAGGCATCTCAGGCGAGCTTTTCCGCCAATTCGCCGTCACCGTGGCGGTCGCAATGTTCCTGTCTGCGATCAACGCCCTAACTCTTTCCCCCGCACTCTGCGCTATTTTGTTGAAGCCGCATCATGGACCAAGGCGCGGCATTATTGGGGTTGTCATGCGCTTCATCGACCGCGTCCGCGACGCTTATGGCGCCGCTGTGGCCCGGCTCGTTCGCATCTCCATCATTGGGCTCGTTCTTGTAGCCGCCTCCATGTTTGGCGTAGTGACCCTTTCCAAGATCACACCGACCGGCTTTCTACCGGAGGACGATCAGGGCGCCTTTTTCGTGGTGGCGCAGCTCCCGGGCGGCGCATCGGTCGCGCGCAGCGCTGAGGCCGTGCATAAAGCCGAGCAGATCCTTGCTCGGGAAAAAGCGGTCGCGGACTATACCTCGATCATTGGCCTGAACTTTATCGATAATTACTCTCAGCCCAATTCGGCCTTCTTTGTCGTTACGCTAAAGCCGTTCGAGGACCGCAAAGGGAAGGATGAAAGCGCGAACGGCATCATTGCACGCCTCAATATGAAACTCCGGGAGATTCAGGGCGGCAGTGTCGTGCCTTTGCCGCCTCCGCCAATCATCGGTCTCGGTACGGGCGGCGGCTTCACATATGTGCTCAAGGACCTGAAGGCCGGCGACCCAAAGACGCTCGCGCAAGTGCTTCGCGGCCTGCTCGTAGCCGCTAACCAGGATCCTAAGCTCAACAGGGTTTTCAGCACATTCTCAGCCACGGACCCATCCATTTATCTCGATATCGACCGCGATAAAGCCCAGGTCCTCGGTGTGCCGCTGAGTTCGGTGTTCCAGGCCCTTCAAGCGTCGCTTGGCGGTTTTTACGTCAATGACATGAATCTGTTCGGCCGTACCTGGCAGGTACAAGTGCAGGCCGAAGCTTCCGACCGGTCGAGTATCGATGATATTTACCGCATCAACGTCCGCAACGGCGAAGGCAAGATGATCCCGCTCCGCAGCCTGGTCGAGCCGCGTGTGATCGTCGGACCGCCTGCGCTGATCCGCTATAACAATAAGCGCGCCGTCACCGTTCAAGGGACGCCAGCGCCGGGAGTATCGTCCGGCCAAGCGTTGGCCGCTATGGAGGCGGTAGCCGCGCGCACGCTCCCTTCCGGTTTCGCTGGGGAATGGACGGATACCGCTTTCCAGGAGAAGCGGGCCGAAGGCAAAACGGGCATGATCCTAGGTTTCGCCCTGCTCTTTGCGTATCTGTTCCTCGTCGCTCTTTATGAAAGCTGGATTATTCCCGTGCCGGTCCTGCTTTCGGTGGCCGTGGGCGTGCTCGGCTCATACATTGCGATCCTTGCGGGCGGGTTAACGCTCGACCTTTATGCGCAAATTGGCATGGTCGTTCTCATCGGCCTGGCCGCGAAGAACGCGATCCTGATCGTAGAATTCGCGAAAGAGAAGCGAGAGCACGGTGTGCCCCTGTTGGAAAGCGCGATCGAAGGCGCCCGCCTGAGGTTCCGCCCGGTGATGATGACCTCGCTCGCCTTCATATTAGGGCTTTTGCCGCTTGTCATTGCTACGGGTGCCTCTGAGCTCGCCCGGCGTGGCGTTGGAACCCCGGTCTTTGGCGGCATGCTGCTCGCATCCTTCCTTGGCATTTTCGTGATCCCGCCGCTGTATGTGACGTTCCAACGGATTGCGGAGCGGCTCAGATCACCTGGTGTGAAGGCCGAAGCCGGCCAAAAGCTGAAGAGTCCGCCCCCAGGCCGGCTCTCGCCCGGTCCAGCGGAGTGAGGACAGCAATGGGAGTATGTCAGTATTTCTGAGGGACAATGTTTCGTTCCATCATACTCGCCTGATCGTCATATTTGCGCTTGCTGGACCTTTTAGGCAGATTGATCTTTTCTGACTCACCCTTCTGATAGGGGATGAGGCTCAAAATGTGCGCGATGCAGTTGAGCCGTGCGCGGCGCTTTTCATCGGATGGCGCGATATGCCAGGGGGCATGCCTCGTGTCAGTCTTCTCCAGCATCATATCCCGCGCGTGCGAATAGTCGTACCAGCGCCGATATGACCCGAGGTCCATAGGGCTTAATTTCCATTGCCGCAATGGATCATTGATGCGAGCAAGGAAGCGGCGCTCTTGCTCCTCCTTCCCCACTTCCAGCCAGATCTTGATCAGCTGAATTCCGCCATCAACAATGTATTTCTCGATCTCCGGACAAAGTTCCAAGAAACGTTCGTGCTCCTGAGGCGTGCAGAACCCCATCACGTACTCGACACCGGCGCGGTTGTACCAACTGCGGTCGAATATGACGACCTCGCCCCCGGCAGGGAATTGTTGTAGGTAGCGTTGCATGAACATCTGCGTTTTTTCGCGATCGGAGGGAGCTGGAAGTGCAACGGCCCGGAATACGCGCGGGCTCACCCTTTCTGTGATTGCCTTGATCGTTCCGCCCTTACCGGCCGCATCGCGCCCTTCGAAAAGGATGATGATGCGGGCGCCTGTCGACTTCACCCATCCCTGGAGATGGCAAAGCTCCATCTGGAGGGCCCGCAGCTCTTTCTCGTAATCCTTTCGCTTCATCTTGGGCTTTTTGTCGCCGGACAGTTTCGTCGCCATGGGCTCTTGCCTTCCACCCTGTGAAGCCCCAATAGGCTTTCCCGGGATCTGCCCCGCCGGCTTTCCAGCCCGTGCGGGCTTCGGTGGTGACGGCGCGCGGCGCCGCCGCAAACCGGACGGAGGATCCCGATGAAACTTACCGATACCCAGATTACCGAAGGGGGCTTGTGAGCCTTGGCGTTGACGCTGGCACGCCGCAGGAGGCCGGGGAAACCCAACCGGCCAAAGAGGGGGCGGATCGCTCACCCAAGAAGGCCGCCTGCCGGAAGGAGAAGCGGGGTAAGCCTCAGCAACAGGAGGCCAAAACGGGCCGCGGCCCATTGAAGCTGGCTCGCGTGCTCGCCATGCTTGAGCGCGAGCAGGGCACAACCATCGCCGCTGTCATGCAGGAGACGGGATGGCAGCAGCAGTCGGTGCGCGGCTTCTTTGCCGGTGTGGTCCGCAAAAAGCTCGGCCTCACGCTGAACTCCGAGAAGAAGCTCGATGGCCGCGTCTACCGCATCGTGGGTGCCAAGCGGTCCACGCCTAAGCCCAAAAGCCAGACCGCCGGCGGCGAGGCCGCCTAGCCATGGATCTGCGGACCAAAGATGCCGCTGCGATCGAGGCCGAGATTGACCAGGTCAGGGCGCCCTCCAGCAGTTCCCGTTAACTAACGGAATCACTGTTCGGGGCGGCCATCAACGGGACTTTTGCAACAAAATCGGCCAACAACGGAACAACACCTTCTTTTTTTGAACTTGCCCATGATTGCTCCGGCGCGGAATGTCGCAATCCTCCCATTTTCAGCCGCAAGCCCCCTTCCTCCTGCGAAGACCGTCCAATACTCGAGGACTGCCATGGGAACGTGCCGTTGCTCCCCAAGAGCTGTTGGCGGCGGGTCAGTGGATCTAAATGTCGGGATCTGATACCTGATTGACGCAAGTGTTGACTGGCATTTCAACCGGAGTATGGCATGGCAATTCGATTTAGGAAGGCGCATTCCGCCGTGACGATCCGCCGTTGGGGGGCTCCTGTCATAGTAACGGCCGCGGCCATTGCCGCGCTGGCGGCGCTGCCCGCCGGCGCCGAAGCGAGACAGGCGCGCCCTGCGCCCCCAACGGAGGCGGCGGCACCGCGCCATGCAGGCGAGCCGATCATGGCAATCGTGTCGATCAAGACCCAGCAAGTTACTTTCTATGACGGGGACGGATGGATCCTGCGGGCGCCGGTGTCGACCGGCACCAAGGGACGGGAGACGCCAGCCGGCGTCTTTGCCGTCCTGGAGAAGGATTTGGACCACCATTCCAGCCTCTATGACGATGCCTCGATGCCGCACATGCAGCGCCTCACTTGGAACGGCATCGCGCTGCACGGTGGCCCGCTGCCCGGGTATGCGGCCTCGCACGGCTGCGTGCGAATGCCCTTCGACTTTGCGGAGAAGCTGTTCGACAAGACGCGGATCGGGATGCGGGTGATCATCTCGCCGGACGACGCAGCACCGATCGAGTTTTCTCACCCGGCGCTGTTCATGCCGAACACAGAGGCGGTCGCCGCTGCTCCGTCGCGCGCCGAGAAGCTCGCCCGCGATGCCGCGGAGGCCGCCATAAAGGCCGAAGAGACGAAGAAAGCCGCCGCGGCATCGGCGCGCGAGACGGCATCGCTCATGGCGTCGCTGCGCAAGCTGGAAACGCTCAAGACCCGTGCTGACGCCGAACTCGCCTACACCGAAAAGGCGCTTGCCGCCGCAAAGACGGATCAGGCTAAGGCGCATGCGGAGGATCTGAGGCTCAAGGCGGCTACCAAGGCTGTGGAAGCGGGGACCCAGCTCGACGCCGCAAGAGCCGATGCCAAATCGAAGCTCGAGGCCGACGCCGGCGCAAAGGACGCCGCCAAGGCGGCCGCGGCCAGGAAGGCTGACGCGGCAAAGGCGGCGAGCGAGGCAAAGCTCGCGCTCGAGCCTGTCTCGGTCTACATCAGCCGCGCGACGCAGAAGCTCTACGTGAGGCGCAACACGCATAAGCCGTGGGCGGACGGGGGCGAGGTGTTCGATTCAACGATTGAGGTTCCGGTCACGATCCGCGATCCTGACAAGCCGATCGGCACGCATGTGTTCACGGCGATGGCGCGCAACGGCGCGGGCTTGCGATGGGCCGTGGTGACGATCGACAACGGGGACGACGCCAAGGCCGCGCTCGACCGCATCGCCATCCCGCAGGATGTGCTCGATCGCATCGCGCCGACTGCTTTGCCGCGATCCTCGATCATCGTCTCGGACGAACCGCTGAGCCGCGAGACCAACTATCGTACCGAGTTCATCGCAGTGCTGAACAACCAGCCCCAGGGCGGCTTCGTGACGCGCCGGCCTACTGTCGCGGTGGCGAGAGGCAACTCGTGGGGCGACGGCGTCTTCGACTTTTTTGGGAACAATCAAGGCAATACGCGGCAACGCGGCAGCCGGTACGATCGACAGGAGCAACAGGGCTGGTGGTGGTAAGACGCGGCGCGCCGCGCGGAGGACGCAAGGTCGCTTAGGGTCAGCAGCGTCGATTCTTCGTGCGATTTCTGTGATTCCGCTCATGCCCCGGCAGCCGAAGGAATCGTTGCAACTGCGAAGAGGGTAAGTTTATGATATCGCCCTCTTCGAGCCTCGTATAGCGCTAAAGGCCGGATTGCCGCCACTTCACTGGAAGTATAGCCCAAGGTTAATAGCCAGATCGTGTGAAAATGGCTCTTGGAAACCGGATCGGCCGCCGTTTCATAGCGCGCTTCCAGCTCCGCCGCGCTCAAATGCGATGTTATCGCCGTCATGACCTCGTCCCCGCTAACGAATCATGACCCCTCCATATAACTGCTTCGATTCCCGCTGGGAATCCCGCCTTCCACAGGAATCACTCAACCGGAGTCAGTATAACCCAAAAAACCGGAACAAAACGTGATAATTCGCGCAATTTCCGCGAAAAATCACTCGAAAAAACAGGATCTTAGGCTCTAACTGGGCTGCCTTCTAAGCAGGGGGTTGGGGGTTCGAGCCCCTCCGGGATCGCCAAAGTTCAATAAAATCAACGACTTCTTTCAGCGAGCGCATTTTACAAGCACGCTCCTTGTTTTAAAAGCTGATCTGAATAACGTAGTTCTTCCATGGGCAATTCATCAACTACATCAAGGATGTAAGATCACTAAGCAAGTTTTACAAAGACGTTTTACAAACCGATCCAAAACGCGCGATTTTCTGTCGCGATAAGTGACTTCGATCAAGGAGTTATGTCAGTTAGCAGGTTCCACAAACACCTATTTTTCAAAAAAGTGGCAGGCACTCAGGCTCACTTTTGACCTTGTACCGTCCTCAGGCGCTGTATAGGAGATGCAGGCGAGTGGATCTAACTGATGCACAATTCTAACTGTTTGATTGCTCATTGATCGCGGCTTCGCCGAGGGATTGGAAGGCTCTACCCCGGCTTACCGCGCGACACCGCCTGCCGGCAGCGCTGGACCGCCGGGTCCCCGCTGCTCATGAGGCGGAGATACGCGACGGCCCGCGCGGCCTCCGAGGGCGTCAGGGTCAGGGGAAGCCCAGCCCGGTTGGCCAGTTCCCGGCACGCCTCCGGGATATTCACGCGCTGAGCTTCGGCGCGTGAAGGCGGAGTGAACAGCACCAGAGCGATCATTGCGAGCGCATGCGTCATGGCACGCGCTTCCCGGCTTCGCAGGCGGTGAGCCCTTCGTCGCACGGCGTTCCGCGTGCCGCGCGCCTCGCCGATGGCGAGTTTCAATGAATGGATGGTACCAGCCGTTTCCATAGAGCCGTACGTTTTGCATAAAGGGTCAACGCACTCGCGAGAGATGCCTTGCTGGAATATAGGCACTCATGTGCTCCAATTTTCTCGACTTGGGGGTCCGAAAAACCTTGCGACGCCAGCAGGTCAAAGCAGCTAGGAAAATCATACAGGAACGCATCCCCGGCGCGGCGCGCAATTCCATACATATATTTGCCGGCCCACATTGGGTTTCCGAGATCAGCGGCGGTGACAACAATGATGAAATAATTGTTTCCTATATCAACCAATGCGAACCCCAATCCTTCAGGATTCCAATTGAAAAGCGACGACGCCTCCCTGTCTTCAACCCATGTATATTTTCGATTTCTGAGAGCTAGCGAACCAGCACCAAACTTTGTCCACTTTCCATCGACAAGATACTGCACCTCGTACCTTCCAACCCGTGCCGGCGTGGTTATGCCATTTAACAGGATTTCTCTTGACGTGATGCAACCGGACAGCATTGCCAGCAAAACAAGCAATGCGGTAAAAATCGATCCCTTGCGCAAATTGCCCGGTGAGATCATTCCCTGTCCTCTTCTGACAGTGGCGAGCAGCGCCCCATTGGACGATCGGGCGAAACCTTTGGCTTGCATGCTAATCTGCAACCAACGTCCTGCCCCATCGCGCTCGAATCTCAGCCAAGAACTTTCGAGCATCGGGAGACAACAGGACGCGCAGTGCCTTTACTCGATCTTCCTGAGCTAAGGGCACCAAATAGGGCCTTAACGGCGTAAGTCCACGATCCGTCAGCGTCCCGCCATTGTGAGCAATCTGCACACGTTCAATCCAGGCGCACAGCTCTTGCAGTCCAGCGGAGCTAATCAGTGCAGGAAAATGTTCTTGTTTAAAACCCGAGTATGAAAGCGGAACATCGGGCAATATCTCGTTTCTGATAATCCAGACCCTGCGCCCTTCGATGAAGCCGTAGCTCTGATCTGACGGTGAATTCCATTGGGCTTCGTCCAGAATTACCCTGATCTCCACGGGCAATAGCCAAAGACCGGAGCCACTTTCCGCTTCCGGAAGTCCTGGCTTGTCCGACAACTTTGCGGTTCGGCTGCCTTCGCCCTGAAGCAGCCAGCCCTCCTTCAACGACACCAAGGCTATCACTTCAGACAGAAGTTCCCGCGCAGTAGTTTCTTGGCGAGCGCTCGTTGATGTGTATAGCAACATTCCAGCCGTGATCGTGCCGGCCACTATGGCACCGAGCACAGCACCGAGGATGGTCCACCGAACTGTTATGCGATCCCCCCGTACCCGCTGAAATAAACCGGGATGCCCCAGCTGAATCCCGAACTGGCGCTACTATTCGCACTTTTCCGTCCTTCCTGCAAGACAGACGCGCGGTGCGGAAGTCCACGGCACTGGCGTGGCCGATCTGAAGCTCCCTATACTGTCATAATCTGGAAAGAGCTCGCAAAAGCATCATCTGTTTTATATCCCGCCAAAGCCGCTGTGTCTGCGGCGCCGGTGTCCCCGCTCGTAACCCCTATATGCTAGGCGGTAAGCTGGGAGGAGCAGATGACAGAAGAAATCGAGTTTTACAGCCGGGCAAGTGGCACATTAGGCAAAAGAGAAGATTGGTATAGACTCGTCGTCCCAGATGACGGCACCAGCCCCTTTGTCGAGCATGCGTGGGCTTATCATAACGCTGATGGAGATACGGAATTTAACGGTAGTTCGAGCATACCGGTCTCAGATTTTCTGTCGAAAGAATACCCGGAGGACGCAAAAATGAGTTTGCGTTGGCTTTTGATCGCCAAGCCATCAGGATCGTCGTAGCTCTATAGGTCAAGATAGTCGAAAAGCATACCGCGCGGCGGTTGATCCTTTCGCGATCGCCCGCCACCGGCATTGCCTGCTCAAAGTGTACATGATCCTGTTCATCACTTTGCGCACGTCAACGTGGCGCCTGTTGCCGTCGCGCTTAGCAGGTGCGTTCAGCGGGCGGCCTCGTTGGGCGTGCGAACCGGACTGCGGTAATAATCGCTAAAGTAGCCCCCCTACTCCGAGCAATGGGAGTACCCGCTGCAAGATTGCCAGGGCACAGATCAGCACCACCAGGATCTTGAGCAGATTCGCTAGCCGGCCATCGTTAACGAACTTGTCGACGACCCAGAACAAGACCGCGCCGAGAACGCAGATGATCAGCACGTTAATCAGAACCGAAAGCATGGCAACCCCCGCCGTGGTGCGAGCCTTACTGCACCTCCAATGAGGTTAGCCAACATTCCCCAAATGTTCAAGGACTTACGAGAACTGATAGAATTCTGTACTACGGCGATTGCGTCCATTCCGATTGTTTATCTTTCGAGGACGTAGGTTCCAGGCGCATCGCCGAGTACCGGGAAGCCGGGCGATCCCATCGGCGGCAGATCGATGGCCGGGCTCGAGTGCTTGGCGAGCCATGCGTTCCATTCCAGCCACCATGATCCGTCCTGGGGAGCCGTCGTGCGTTGCCATTCATCCGGCCCGAGCGTGCGGGCGCCGGCGTCACGGACTCGGATACGATAATGGCGGTGCGCGTGACCGGGCTCGCTGACGATGCCCGCGTTGTGGCCGCCGGAGGTCAGCACGAAGGTCAGATCGCCATCGGTCTGCTGGTGCAGCTTGAACACCGAATGCCAGGGCGCGATATGGTCGTTTTCCGTCCCTACCGCAAAGATCGGCAGCTTGATGTCTCCTAGCTCCACTGGACGGCCGGCGACCTGGAATCGGCCCTCCGCCAGGTCGTTATGGAGGAACAAGTCGCGCAAATATTCGATGTGCATGCGTGCCGGCAGGCGCGTGCCGTCGTGATTCCAAGCCATCAGGTCGAATGGAGCCGCCGGCTCGCCGAGCAGGTAATCGCGAATGGCGTGGGACCAGATGAGGTCGTTCGAACGGAGCATCTGGAACGCGCCGCCCATTTGCGCGCTGCTCAGAAACCCTTGTGTCTTCATGATATCGTTCAGGAAATCGATTTGGTCTTCGGTGACGAACAATCGCAACTCACCGGCCTCGGTGAAATCGGTTTGGGCCGCGAACAATGACAGACTGCCGAGCCGGGCGTCATTATCGCGTGCCATGGCAGCGGCCGCGATGACCAGCAATGTCCCGCCGAGGCAGTAACCGGCGGCGTGGATCTTTGCCTCGCCGCAGATCGCCCTCACCGCGTCAATCGCCGCCATCACGCCTTTCGCGCGATAATCGTCAAACGACGTATCGCGCATGTCCGCCCCGGGATTGCGCCAGGAGATCATGAACACCGTGCGCCCCTGCGCCACCAGCCAACGCACCAGCGAATTGCCTGGCGAGAGGTCGAGAATGTAATACTTCATAATCCAGGCAGGCACGATCAACACCGGCTCCGCGTCCACTGCAGGGGTAGTTGGCGCGTATTGGATCAGTTCCATCAGCGCACTACGGAACACGATCTTGCCGGGCGTGGCGGCGAGATTTCCCCCGACCGTGAAGCCGCCGGTTATTGCGCCGCCTTGGGTTGCTGTCTGGTCGCGCAGGAAATTCCGTATCCCAGCTGCGAGGTTGGCGCCGCCGGTGGTGCGAGTAGCCTCGATCACCTCCGGATTGAGCCAGGGCAAGTTGGACGGCGACATCAAATCGAGCCATTGCCGCACGGTGAATGCGACGATGTTTTGATTGTGCCGCCCGACCCCGCCGGGACTGCGCACAAGGCTGTCCCACCATTCCTCCCCGAGGAGCACCGCCTCGGTGAGCAGGTCGTAGGGGGGTGTCTGCCAGGCTGGATGGGCGAAGCGGCGATCATCCGGTTGCGGCGCTATCGCCTTTTCTCCACCCATCGCCGCTTGGGCCAAGCGCTGCCATTGCACCAGCGCTGTTTGCCAAAACATGGCGGTCTGAAATGGCGAGTTCGCTGCGTGGGCGGCCCAATCCAAGAACGCGAGACTTAGAGTGCTAGGCGATCGCCCGGCCGTGAAGTGGCTCTGCCAGTTGTGCAGGAGGCGATCGAGGCCGGCTGGAATGCCCTCGTAAGCAGGCGCTCCAGTTGGGACGGCATCCCTGATGACGGGCGGGCGAATAGACGAAGGCAACTCTGCCATGATGACACGTCCTTGGATAGCCTGATCAGCAGACTGATTGCTAGCCGCAGCTAAGATGGCACGTAGCACAGTTCTTTGCGAGCCTGGAAGCCGTCAAAGAGAGAGCCATGCCAAAGCCGATCCGTTCAATGTTGCGTTTCCGTGGCAGGGCTCGTGGCGCTCTCGCCGGCCGCCTTGGTCCGGCCGGGCTTTGCCCTTGGCCGCAACGAACGGGTTGCAAACCGGGAGTGTGCGGGTTGCCACGGCATCAAGCGCGGTTCAGGAAGCACGATCCTGGGCATTATAGTACCGATCTCCATGGAGATCGCCAACTACCCCGGGGGGATGGCAAGGGTCGCCACATGCTCTTAAAGCGCGGTGCGATCCCACTGCGCACTCCAGAGTAGGTATTTTCCGAATCTGGCGAGCGGCGGTTGACCATGCGTAAATGGCAACAATGGTTAGTTCTATGCCGGCGAATGCAATGACGCCAAACAAGGGAGAAATCTTATGCTGAAGGGGAAGCTCGTACTCGTTGCCGCCATTCCTTTACTCTGGAGTTCTTTTGCCCTCGCGCAAGCGCCTGCTCAGACAGATTTGCTCGTGCAAGCGCCCGCTCAGACAGATTCGAAGGAATATGGCGAAGACGCATCTGAATGGCACACCGCCAATTGCACGGAGCATCACGCGATAAGAGCGGCGCACCTCGCCTATCTCGAAGTCAAGCTGAATTTGACCGACCAGCAACGCGATCTTTGGAATAAATGGCGGCAAGCCAGACTTGACGCCGCAGCTCAGTATCGTGCAGCTTGCGTTGAGCATCAGGCTAAGGCGAAACGTCCGACTGCCGTCGAGTGGGTGGCGAGAAGGGAAAAGTTCTTAACCGCCGAGCTGCATCAACTAGAGGCTGAGCGCCCAGCTCTCGTCGCGCTTTATGACGCTCTAACCCCCGAGCAAAAAGCCCTATTCGATGCGTCTCATCGCCCTCATCCCGGCTGGGGCCATCACCGTCACGAGCGCCATGAACGCGACGGCGGGGGCACGGAACGGGAATAGGCGTTATTAATTCGCGGCCATCGGCGAGCGCATCGGGCAGCAGGCCAACCGCGACGCGTCCGCCGTCGAGTGCCGGTAACGGCAGCATGTTGAAGACGGTGAGCACCACGTTGATGATGACGCCGTTGACGAGGTTGCGCCCCAACCATATCGGCCGCTTCCGGCAGGAAGCGGCCGATATGAAAGAGCAGCGCGAACGCAAATGCCATGGCGATATTCGTGGCCGGCCGGCTGCACTTGTGCTTACCTATGTACGACGGATCGATCCTAGCGAGTACCGGCTTCGGGACCGTCGGCCCATTTCGATGCCGCTTTCGGCATCGTTACTACGTTGCCGGATACCGCATCTGTTCCAAGCGCGCTTAGGGCTCGGAAGGAAATAAGCGCACCGCCTTGCGAGCGAGATGTCCAAGTATGCCGGGAAAAATCGAGACGCACTCGATGCACTTAAAGTCCCACGAGCTTTTAGCCCGCGACCATCAGCCCCCATGCACGGGTTGGTCCGCCGGTTCTATCGGTTTCCCACC
Organism: Rhodomicrobium sp.; assembly: GCA_052144215.1. Classification (GTDB taxonomy): domain Bacteria; phylum Pseudomonadota; class Alphaproteobacteria; order Rhizobiales; family Rhodomicrobiaceae; genus Rhodomicrobium. Next base: position 3,654 of record JBKQQS010000115.1, on the reverse strand, counting down.
TGCATGCACGTCCAGGCGTGAGGGGTTGGCCGTGCTGAGAATCGCTTTGGCGCGAGCCACTTCCTCCTGCGTGCCGTGCGCCATAACCAGAAAATTATCGGCTTTCAAAGCGGCCTCATATTCGACAACGCTGTTCTTGGGAATGCCAATGCTGTAGAGCGCTGCCCCAAGTGCACTTAGGCCGCCCACTATAACCGCGTTCTCCAGGCCTGCGATCAGAATGGCGCCTAGATATCCAAGCGCGACGACGGGTCCGATGGGCGTTATCATGAATATTCCGCCAAGCAATAAGCCCCAAAAGCCGCCCCAGAAGGCGCCCCGTGTCCCCCAAAACTTGATCCTATCGCCAGCATTATAAAAGCCGACCACCTTTTCGTCAGTGTGATATCCCTGACCGACGATGCTCAGATTCTTCATCTCGAAGCCAGCCGCGGCTAGTTGTTTCACGGCTGTTTCCGCCGCTTGGTGGTCTGCAAAGACCGCGACGGCTGTGTCAACTTTCTCCATTTTATCCTCTTTCGACGAGGCGGACCTGGCAAGGGGCTTTTTTGCACGGCGCGCTTTTGGTGAGATTAAAACCAGGAAACGCCCATTGAGATCGACTTGCTTATCGAGCGCACTCAGCTTTGGCGACAATACCCGGAAGTCATGCACGAAGATAGGCCTCGGAAACTACTCATAGGGCCGGCATTTTAATCGCGGTTTCGTCCTAGTCTTACTGCGTCACAATCTCATTCGACAATCCGCGCCTGCCGGGGGTTAACACGTGCTTGTCGCGCTGACGCATTCCTCATACGCCTTCATGTACTGCTTCCAGAATTTCCTCTCTTCAATATCTGCAAGGCTGAGTTTCGAAAGTCCGCCACTTCAGCCTCAACGGCCTGGACGAGCAAGGCCAGCGCCCCTGTTGCGTAAAATCCCGGTAAGCGGGTCGCTGACGGCCCCTGGTTGAATCGGTGTGACGATGTTATCGTTCTGCACGGCGTATCACTCCTTGTATTGGAGAAGTGGAGGCTTGAATCACCACCACGATACGCCGCCTTCATCCCTACGGGCCGTCACCAACTTTGGACATTAGCTCCCTTGATGGCATCGAATAGCACAGAAAGGCGTGCCCATTATGCAATCCCATACTGGCCAGCTCAACGCTCTTGAAGACAAGCCTCAGCCCGTGACCGAAGCCAAATCGAAGCCCGCTGCGCAAGACGATTTGAAATCCCTACCCCTGCCAGAAGTAGAGAAGAAGCTGGGGTCGTCGCCGGACGGCCTTTCTCAAGCCGAGGCGCAGAAACGGCTGACCCAATATGGGCCCAACGAGATTGAAGAAAAAAAGACCAATGAGCTCCTGAAATTCCTCAGCTATTTCTGGGGTCCCATCCCCTGGATGATCGAAGCGGCCGTGATCCTTTCGGCTGTGGCCCAGCACTGGCCGGACTTTGGCATCATCCTTCTTCTGCTTCTGGCCAACGCCGTGGTTGGATTTTGGGAAGAACATCAGGCAGGCAACGCCATCGCCGCCCTAAAGGCGAAGCTCGCGATCAAGGCCAGGGTGAGACGCGATGGGAAGTGGATCGGCGCGGCCGCGCGTGAGTTGGTGCCGGGCGACGTCATCCGCGTGCGCCTGGGCGACATTGTGCCGGCGGATGCGCGCCTGCTGGAGGGCGACCCGATAGAAGTGGATCAGTCCGCGCTGACGGGAGAATCATTGCCCGTCACACGCAAATTCGGCGAGGCAATATTTTCCGGTTCGATCATCCGGCAGGGTGAAATCGGCGCATTGGTGTATGCCACGGGCGCCAACACCTATTTCGGCAAGACGGCGCAACTGGTCCAGGAGGCGCACACCGTCAGCCACTTTCAACGCGCGGTGCTCAAGATCGGCAACTACCTGATCTTACTCGCTGTGGCATTGGTGGCGATCATCATTACGGTCGCGATCTTCCGTGGCGACCCGATCCTTACGACGTTGCAGTTTGCCTTGGTCCTGACGGTCGCCGCGATTCCCGTGGCGATGCCCACGGTTCTCTCGGTGACCATGGCCGCCGGAGCGCGCCTGCTTGCCAAAAAAGAGGCGATCGTGACCCGGTTGGCGGCCATTGAGGAAGTGGCTGGCATGGACGTGCTGTGCGCAGACAAGACCGGCACCCTGACCCAGAACAAGCTGACGCTTGGCAAACCGTTCAGTGTGAACGGCGTCCCTGCCGGTCAAGTCATCCTGAACGCCGCGCTGGCGTCGCGCGCGGACGATAAGGACACCATCGACTTGGCCGTGCTGGGAGGCCTGGAAAACGACCAGGCCTTGAAGGGCTACCAAGTGGTCCATTTCCAGCCGTTCGACCCGGTGCACAAGCGCACGGAAGCCACCGTCAAGAGTAAGGACGGAAAGGCGTTCAAGGTTGTGAAGGGCGCGCCGCAGGTGATCCTCGCGTTGTCGGCAAATGCCGACGAGGTAAAGCCTGCTGTGGAGAAAGCCGTCAATGAATTCGCGGCGCGCGGCTTTCGTTCATTGGGCGTGGCGCGCGCAGAAGGAGATGGGCAATGGCAGTTTCTTGGCGTGCTGCCTCTCTTCGATCCGCCACGCGAGGATGCCAAGGCAACCATCGCGACCGCCCGGCAGATGGGCGTAAACGTCAAGATGGTAACGGGCGATCAACTGGCCATAGCGCAGGAGACCGCCAAAAAACTAGGGATGGGCACAAATATCCTCGATGCCAGCGGCTTCGGCGACACGAAGCATCATGAGACGGCGCAGTTGGCCGAGGCCATCGAGAAAGCGGACGGCTTCGCCCAGGTGTTCCCGGAACACAAATTCCACATTGTTGATGTCTTGCAAAAGCGCGGTCACATCGTCGGAATGACGGGCGACGGCGTAAATGACGCCCCCGCGCTCAAGAAGGCCGACTGCGGCATCGCCGTTTCCGGCGCCACGGACGCGGCGCGCGCGGCGGCCTCCATCGTGCTTCTGACGCCCGGCCTGTCGGTGATTATCGATGCGATCAAGGAGAGCCGGAAAATTTTCCAGCGAATGAACAGCTACGCGATCTACCGCATCGCCGAGACGCTGCGCGTGTTGTTTTTCATGACATTGGCGATCCTGATCTTCAACTTTTATCCATTGACGGCGGTGATGATCGTGATGCTGGCGTTGCTCAACGACGGCGCCATCCTTTCCATCGCTTATGACAATGTTCATTACAAGGATAAGCCCGAAGCCTGGAACATGCACATGGTGCTGGGGGTCGCCACGGTGCTGGGCGTGATCGGGGTGGTATCCGCTTTTGGCCTGTTTTATCTTGGCGAGCGCGTCTTTCATCTCGACCGCGCGCATATCCAGACCCTGATGTATCTGAAGCTGTCCGTGGCCGGACATCTGACGATTTTCCTCACGCGCACGCGCGGCCCGTTCTGGTCCATACGCCCGGCGCGCATTTTATGGGTGGCCGTGCTAGGCACGCAAATCGTGGCGACATTGATCGCGGTTTATGGGTTGTTTATGACGCCCCTGGGCTGGGGTTGGGCATTGTTCGTGTGGGGCTATGCTCTGGCTTGGTTCCTTGTGAATGACTGCGTGAAGCTGCTCGCCTACCGGATTTTCGATGCCGCCAAAAGCGGTTCTACCAGTGATGGCACACACGGCATGCGGCCAGCACCGTC
>JBKQQS010000114.1:0-10654 GCA_052144215.1 Rhodomicrobium sp. | reverse complement strand
TCGCGAGGCAAGCTGTTTTACCGGCTGGTCGAAGGCGCGCTGCAAAGCGAGCCGCTGCCAGCCAAGACCCTAACACACAACATCTAGAGGCACGGGAGTTAACTGCATAGCCCAGGATTGTTGCGCGAATTAACCGCAAATCGCAACCGTAGGCGGTATCCGCATGCCGCTACAGCTTTCTATAAGAGAGGACGCCGCGACACGTTCGCACGTTATATCAACGTGTTAGCGGCGCTTAACACTTCCGCAAGGCGCTTTTGCCGACAATTGGCGCCTGAGGAGAGGCGGATTTCCAAATGGGCGGACCTATGTACTTTAACGGCAATCGTAAACGGCGGGCGGGCCCTCGACGGCCTATACAGTCTCAACGCAGAGCGCCGCCAATAAGTCCGCTCCCCACCCATTGCGCCGATCCCGGCTCGGCGGCTACCGGAGTTATGCGGTCATGAGGGCTATCGGCCGTTCGCTGGCAAAGCCGCGCGAGCCCGGCTACTCCGTCCCGGCCTTCTCGCTCAGCGGATGGAAATCGAACACGGTCTGCTTGAGCCGCTCCTCCATCACGTGGGTATAGATCTGCGTGGTGGAGATATCGGCATGGCCGAGCAGCGTTTGCAGCACGCGCAAATCGGCGCCGCGGTCGAGCAGATGCGTCGCAAAGGCATGGCGCAGCACGTGCGGCGAGAGCCGCTCCTCGTCGAGGCCCACGCGCGCGCCTAGCGCTTTGAGGTCGCGGGCGAATTTCTGGCGTGTGAAGTGGCCGGCCTCGCCCCAGGAGGGGAAGAGCCATACCGGTCCGGCGAGGAAGCTTGCTTGCGCGGGCCGCGTCGCGTCCAAATAAAGATCGAGCGCCTCGCGCGCCTTCGGGTTCAGGGGCACGATGCGCTCGCGGCCTCCCTTGCCCTTCACCGTCAGCATCTGCCGGTCGCCCTGGAGCGCGGCGCGCGGCAGGCCTGCAAGCTCGGAGACCCGGAGGCCCGTGGCATAAAGCAGCTCCAAAAAGCAGGCGAGGCGAAGAGCGCGAATCCGCGCGAGGCCGGACGCCGCCGCGGCGGCTTCGTGTGCCGCGGTTAGCAGCCTATCGGCCTCCGCCACGGTTAAGGTCACGGGCAGCCGCCGCTTCGCTTTTGCGCCATCGATGAGGAGTGCGGGGTCGCTCTTGCGCGTGCCCTCGGCGGTGAGGAACCGGGTGAAGCGCTTGAGGCAGGATAGCTTGCGGGCGGCGGAATTGGAGCTGAGCCCGTCTGCAGCGCGGGCCTTGAAGAAGGCTTCCAAATCCTCCCTTTCGCAACGGGCAAAGTTCGCGCCGCGCTCGCCCAAAAACCGCGACATCTCGCGCAGGTCCGACCCATAGGCGGAAATCGTATTGAAGGACGTGCCGCGCTCGGCGCGCATCATGTGCAGAAACGCCAAGATCAGCGTTTCATCCTCGGGCTGGGCGTTAGCCTCTCGCGGCCGGGCCATCTTATTTAATTTTTACGTCACGGATCGATTTCGTCATTTCCCGCTGCTGGGGTTCGAAGAAGTTTGCCAGCACGAACATGCTGCCGTAGAACAATCCGGCGAGAAGCCCCACGACGGTTAAGAAACGTAAGAGAGACGGCATAGCGGCCTCCAGCCTCGTTGCGCCCAAATGGGCTGCCGTTCTTCGCGCCCGTTGTCAAGGATGTGCTGAAAGCATAAGTTGCACCTTTATGAGTCTTCGGCTTGCTAAATGAGCGGTTTGTGACGGCGGAGAGCGAAAACGCCACGGTGAAGGGCGCCGCCCGGACAGTGCGAGGGGCTCTGGGGAACCGGAGCATCGTCCTGACCGGAATGATGGGATCGGGCAAGTCGTCCATCGGGCGGCGGCTTGCGGCCGCTCTCGAATTGCCGTTCAGCGACGCGGATACGGCGATCGAGCAGGCGGCGGGCATGACGGTCGAGGAGATTTTCCGCAACCACGGAGAGCCTCATTTCCGCGAGGGCGAGGAGCGGGTTATCAAACGGCTCTTGCAATCCGGCCCGCAAGTGCTCGCAACGGGCGGCGGCGCGGTGCTGTCCGCCAAAACGCGCGAAGAAATCGCCAGAGCTGCGATTTCGATATGGCTCAAAGCGCCGGTCGAGCTTTTGCTGCAAAGGGTCTCGCGCCGCGATAACAGGCCTTTGCTCAAGACGCCCGATCCCCGAGCGGTTCTGACCCGGCTGCTGGAAGAGCGGACGCCTTATTACGCAGAGGCAGATCTCATTCTCGAAAGCAGCGATGCGCCCCATGAGGTGATCGTGGAGAATGTCCTGTCGCTGCTTGCGTCCTATCTTGCCGGGGCGGACGGAATGCTCAAGGACGATAGGGCAAAGGCGCTCAGCCAAGATGAGGGGCGATGATGACGGCAGCTGCGGAATCCGATAGCAAATTCAATAAGGTCGATGTCACGCTCGGCGCGCGCAGCTACCCCATTCTCATCGGCAGCGGGCTGCTTGCCACAGCGCCGCAACACCTCATGGCAGCCCTGCCGGGCACGCGCTTTGCCATTGTGGCGGACGCGGCGCTGGCGAGCTATGCCAGCGATCTCGCGCCCCGTCTAGCGCAGCATGGCCTGCTCTTGGGCGAGGTTTGCTTCGTCCCCTCGGGCGAAGGCTCGAAATGTTTCTCGCAGCTTGAGCGCGTGTGCGGCGCGCTGCTCGATCTTGGCATCGAGCGCCGCCACGCCGTCATCGCGCTCGGGGGTGGCGTGACCGGCGACCTCGCCGGCTTCGCCGCGGCCATCGTAAAGCGCGGCGTCCGCCTCGTGCAAATTCCGACAACGCTTCTATCGCAGGTCGATTCCTCGGTCGGCGGCAAGACCGGCATCAACTCGCGCCACGGCAAGAACCTGATCGGCGCCTTTCATCAGCCTTCGCTGGTGCTGGCGGACCTCGGCACGCTTGAAACCCTGTCCCCGCGCGAGTTCCGGGCGGGCTATGCCGAGGTCGTGAAATATGGCGCGCTCGGCGATGCTGCGTTCTTCGCATGGCTCGAAGCGAATGGCGACCGCGTTTTTGCGCGCGAGCCCGGCGCGCTGACCTACGCGATCGGGCGGAGCTGCCAGATGAAGGCCGAAATCGTCGCGCGCGACGAGCTTGAGACCGGCGACCGCGCGCTTTTGAACCTCGGCCACACCTTCGGCCATGCGGTCGAAGCCTGGGCCGGCTATTCCGGCGATGTGCTGCATGGCGAGGGCGTGGCGCTCGGAATGGTGCTCGCGGCTGAGTTCTCGCACGCGCAAGGGCTTTGCGGCGCCTCCGTGGCCGGCCGGCTGAAAGCCCATCTCGGCGCGCTCGGCCTGCCCGCGGATTTCGCGGGCCTGCATGCCCAGGTTGGACGCCTGCCGGACCTCGACAGCCTCACGACGTTCATGGAGCAGGACAAGAAGGTGACCGGCGGCGAGATGACGCTGATCCTCATGCGCGGCCTTGGCGAGGCGTTCGTCGCGCCGGGCGTGCCGCGGGCGGCGATCCGCGCTTTCCTCGAAGCTCAGCTCGCAAAATAGATACTATCGCCGGCGGCCTGATCGCGGTCACACATCGTTAACCTCAGTTTGCGGCTTCCCTAATCCGGCAGCTCAATTTGTGCCGCTTCCTTCAAGCCGTCATCATGCGTGAAAGCGCCTTGCTAAAGCTTTAATCGCGCTAAGCCACTGATAACACGACATAAAAGTCAATTTCAGCGCTGCGCCTCCGCAAGCCGCGAGCGCCCTTCAGAGTTAATTCTGGAGCGGAAATATATTTAACGGACTTTTTGAATCGCACATTTGCGGGTGAAATCGCGAAAAATCGCGATTTTTGCGGCGGGTAGAAATGCAAATCCGCCTCCGTTTACCATTCTGGTATTAACCACGTTCGGGCGCTACGAAAATAAGCATACGGCGGTATCACGGCCACATACGCCAAGGCTGCGAAAGGCCGTTTGCGGTCTTCGGGCGGCTTTTGGAGACAGCCCGCTTTAGAGTGATGAGCCGCCGTTCCTAGCTGGCGCCTTTGCATCACCTGGAGCGCGCTTTTGACTTTTCCAAAAGTTTGCGATGCTTGGCCGCCCCTACCTACTATGGCGCGCTAGCAATCCGAGCTTTGTCGTAGTCACCAACACGATACGTTCACTCATCGACAGTCGTACTTCGGTGACACGACGGCGTATAATGAACGAATCAGCGGACAGGAATTAGAATCCGGTGGCACCATATTGAACAATCGGCTATCATGAACAAAAAGAGAACATTGAGGGATAAATTGACTAACTGCCGAAAAATGCGACCGCCTATTGATACGATGCTACACCAGCGATCGGCGATGCTGCTCACCTCGCAAGACTTTGGGGCAGCTCGATGAAGTATGCCTACGAGGATCTTAGCGACAAGCAGTTCGAACTGCTCGCCCTCTTTATCTGTCAACAGCTGCTGGGTATTGGCGTCCAAGGCTTTGCTGATGGCCGTGATGGTGGCCGCGACGCGAAGTTCATGGGTAAGGCCGAACGTCATCCAAGCATGACCTCTCCTTGGACAGGCACGACAATTATTCAGGCCAAGCATACCAACGGCTACAATCGTCAATTTGGCGAAACTGATTTCTTTAACCCAAAATCTAACAATACAATTGTTGGGAAGGAGATCCCCCGCATCCAAAGCCTACGCAAGGCCAAGGAACTGGATAATTATATGTTGTTTTCCAATCGTCGGCTAGCAGGTGACATGGAAACCAAAATCCGCAACCATATCGCTGAAAAATGCAATATCCACGTGCAATCGATTGCCCTGTTTGGCATCGAGCAGCTTGAGATCTTTCTCAAGACCTATCCTGACATCCCGGACAAGGTCGATCTCGATCCAATTGATTCGCCCCTGATCGTGAGCCCGGACGAACTTTCCGAAGTGGTGCAGGCGATTGCCAAATCGAAGGACGCGCTTGCCAAGGTACTCGATGATCCGCCGGTCCCTCGGGTCACCTACGCCGACAAGAATGTCGCAAACAACATGACCGCTGACTACGCTCAATTCCAGCTGACTAAATCCTTGAAGGAGACTGCACAGATTGCGGGTTTCCTTGCCGCCCCGGAGAACCTTGAGTTGCAGGAACTCTACAATTCCGTCGTCGATGAGTTCCAAGCAAAGATCATCGCCAAGCGCAAAGACTACCAAACCTTCGACTCCGTGATGGAATACCTCATCGATCTCCTGTACAATCGCGACGCCGTTCTGCGTCAACGACAGCACAAGCGCATCACGCGGGCTGTCCTGTTCTACATGTACTGGAACTGCGACATCGGAAAGGTACCGGATGCTGCGACCAACTAAGCATTCACATCCTGACCGGACAGTCCTCAGCGTCGCGCTAATTCTCTTGGCCCGGCTACGCAGTAAGAGGCTGGAGGACTTTGACACACTCCGGAATCATGCCAAAGCAAATGTACTAGGTGGGGACGTGCTGTTTCTTTCAGCTATCAACTTCCTCTTCCTAATGGGCGTCATCGAATACCGGTCCAAGACTGATGCGTTCGAGTACGTAGGCCCCAATGAAGCTGTTTAAGCTCTACTCGAACAAGCATGCGATTTTCCGTCCGATCACTTTCGTGACCGGTCTCAATGTCATTCTGGGTGAAATCCGCTTGCCGGAGAATAAAAACAAGGACACCCACAACCTTGGCAAGAGTACTGTCGGCCGCCTACTCGACTTCATGCTGCTGTCTGGCCGTGACCCAAAGTTTTTCCTTTTTAAGCATATCGAGTTATTCCGCGACTGGGTATTTTTCCTTGAGATTGAGCTGCTCGACGGGACATTTGTAACGGTTCGGCGTTCCGTTGCCGAACCAACTAAAATTAGCTTCAAAAGGCATAATGCGGGTGGTCAGGACTACAGCAAGCTTTCTGACACGGAGTGGGACCACAGCAACGTTGCTTTTGATCGAGCCAAGGAAATTCTCGACGGATTGCTGGACTGGCGTGCCCTCAAGCCATACGGCTTCCGCAAAGGTCTTGGCTATCAATTGCGCTCTCAGGACGACTACCGCGACGTTTTCCAGCTCCGGCGTTTCGCTGGTGGCCATGCTGACTGGAAGCCCTATCTTGCCCATATCCTTGGCTTCAACTCAGCTTTGATTGAAAAGCGTTACAGCAAAGAGAAGGAACTTAGCGACAAGAAGGCGGCAGTCCAGACTCTACGAGTCGAACTCGGCGACTTTGTTGAAGACATTAGCACTGTCGATGGCCTGCTGCTGCTGAAGCGTCAGGAAGTTACAAAGAAACAGGAATTACTCAATAAATTCGACTTTCGGACGCACGACCGCGAGACGACGAAACAGGTCGTCGACGAACTTGACGAGCAAATCGCCGAATTGAATAGCAAGCGCTATTCCCTCAACCAAAGCCGCAGGAAGATACTCGCATCTCTCGAAGAAGACGCGATAATGTTTAATCCGGAAGAGGCGGCCAAGCTGTTCGCTGAAGCGGGCATTCTATTTGCAGGGCAAATAAAGAAGGACTACGAACAGTTAATCTCCTTCAATCGGGCCATAACCGATGAACGACGGCAATACCTTAGCAAGGAAAGGGATGACATCGACAGGGAGGTGAAGCGCATCACTAGCGACCTCAATACGCTCGGCAAGAAGCGATCCGAAGCCTTGTCCTTTCTCGGCACCACCGACATCTTCACGAAATACAAACAAGCCTCCGATGAGATGGCTACGCTCAAGGCTGACGTCCTCGACCTCCAGCGCCAGCGCGATCTGTTGCTACAGCAGCAAACACTTAGTTCCGAGATAAGGCGGCTCAACGACGAAGTGGAAGAACTCCGGCAGGAGATCGATGCCGACGTTACCCGGCAACACGGGCCGGAGACTCTGTTCTCTCACATTCGCCTGCTGTTCAACCAGATCGTAGAAGAGGTCATCGGTCGCAAGGCTATCCTCAGTGTCCACACCAATAAGGAAGGGCACCTTGAATTCAAGGCCGAGATCCTCGACGAGGCAGGAAACACAACCAGCGCTGATGCAGGCTTCACCTATAGAAAGCTCCTCTGCATCGCATTTGATTTAGCCGTCTTGCGATGCCATCTCAACGACCGGTTTCCCCGTTTTGTGTTCCACGATGGTGTTTTCGAGTCATTAGACCCCCGCAAGAAGGTGAAACTTCTTGGAGAGATACGCCGACTTGCCAACGAGGGCTTGCAGCCCATCATCACATTGATCGATGCAGAACTACCTAAGGAAGAGGGGGAAGCTGCGAAGCTTGAAGATACTGAGATCGTCCTAACCCTTCATGATGAAGGCGATGATGGCCGTCTGTTCCGCATGCGCTCGTGGTAGTCGGTTCCTGATTCGCTCACCATTAGGGGGGTACTGATGACCGCAGAGTTAACCGAACGCAAGGTTGGCGGCGCTGTAGCCGAACCCTATTGACCGGACGTCCCTTGAATATGTCGACGAAATTTGTGTCCCTTGATGGTTCAGTCTGGTTCCGGAGGTAAAGCCGCCCAGATTTGCTCAATATGAGCATTTCCGGTTTCGACCCCAAGCCACCCTTGTTACCAAGCCGCGTCGCATGCGGCCGCCAAATACCCGCTATTCTGCAGCAGCCCTTAAGGTTTGGGGGCTTAGCCTTTGGCGGACGATGTCGATGTGACCTCGCAAGTCATACAGCCGGTCCGAGAAATAGAGCGGGACCCGGATCTTGCTGACTGCGCGGTCGATGCGATCGAGTTCACCGCGCTTTTCTAAAAGATGGTCCAGACTTGGCGCATCCTCGATCGTGTCTTCCAGCGCTTTGAGCTGCCGGTACCAATAAAGCAGGCGGCGGCGAACACTCCAATTATAGATCGCGGGGAGCAGGCGTATTAAAGGGACAATGATGCTGAGAAGAGGGATTAGAAGCAGGATGGACGCGCCGGCGTTCTCACTAACAGCGGCCGAAAGCCAGAAGGGTAAATGAAGGCGCTTGTTGAGAGGGGCAAGCAGGCGCAAGAGAATCGGCGGCTCGCCATTCTGGTATACTAAGCGAGCCTCCGGACTAATTTCGAACTCGGGATCGTTGCCGCTCGGAAATTCGCCAGCCCTGTAGAACAGGATCGGCTCGCCTGAGCTGTCGAAACCAGATTTCGGATTTTTGATAACGGCGTAGGCGAGCAGGCTGGCCAAGGAGGGTTTGAGATCGGCTCTCACAACCAGAGCGGCCGATGTTGAGAGGAGCGTTATGTCGGAGCCGGGGATGTCTGGATCAAACTCTACGGCACCCTGCCTCAACACGAGTTTGGAAAGGGCGGGGAACCTATTGGTATAGGCATCCGCCTCAGCGGTGAAGTCCATGAGCCGGATTTGTGGATTGCGAAGCAGAGCCTGAACTTTGCCAGACTCGGGCGGAAGGATCATGAGAGCCGCGTCAGCGTCTCCCCTAAGCAGGGGAGCGGCGTCGTCTGCAAGGTCTTCGTCAATGAAGGTGGCATCCTTGCCGGTTACGCCATTCGCTTTGAGAAGATGCAAGATGACCCGGCGTGCGCCGCTGATCTTTGTGCCGACATATAGCTTCTTGCCTTTCAGCTCCTTGAGACTTTTGACCGGCTGTTCGCTTTTGAGAAACACCCATAAAGGCTCGTAAAATAACCGGCCAGCCGACCTTAGGTAATCAGTCTGGCGCTGGTGCCACATCTGCTGTCTTTCAGTAGAGAGGCGTCCCCGCAAGCTCGCTGAAAAACCGCCCTTCATAAAGCCGGCTTGAATGTCGGCGTACTTGTCATCGTACGATTTGAAATCCGACTTGAATTGCGAAAGCAGGCCCTTGAGAGTGTCGATACCCTCAACCCCGGGCCGCAGTTCGACCTCGACTCCAAATCGCTCCAGCTCCCTTTTGTAGGCGAGAGCCATTTCGTGATAGAGGCCATTCGCCCCGCCGCTGGCTAGGATGATTTTGCCCGGCGGCCCAGGCTTCGCCGCCACAACGATGATCCAGGCGGCAAGGCCGAGTATTGCGAACAAAAGGAGGGTTTGGATCACCAGTTTGCGCACTTTAGGCCTCAATCAAATGAACCGGTCTAGCTGACGCAGGTCCCTCGCAAGTTCTCATCGGAAATGGATTGGACGCTCAAGATCTGAAGGCACGTTGGTGTCATTACTATGACGGCGCTCCGGGGGCAGAAATTACACCACGTGCAGCTTCACCAACAAAGGCAGGGCAAAAAAGACCGGCAGGTCCGCCAACCTGCCGGATCGCAGCGCAGTGCGGGGGATGTATTGCTGCAGACCATTAACGGTAGCCTGCAAGGATGACACTGGTACGACGGACTAGCTTACTTAGGGTAAACGGTTTGTTTTGAGTATCCCGCTTTGAGGATAACTAGCAAAACGATCTGAGCCCATGCCGTGTTCTATCCCGGAAGTGACCGCAATACCCATTGATCTTAACCGGCGGCTGAAGCTAAGCATCCGGTTATGGGATCTTTGCTTGGCTCGAATGAGCCGATCCAATTGTTCTCATTCGGCCGCAAGAGGCCCGGAGATATATTTGGCCAGATTGATACCGGTCACGCCGGCCATGCTCTACGGCCGCAATAATCCGCAGACAGAGCTACAAGCGCCGGCCCAGCCTTGCGACGCTACTTGCAGCCCCCCGGCTTGCCGCCTCCTTGCGCGCCTCCATATTCTCCGCTAGCACCGTCCTTTCCAGTCCTTCCAAGAGAGCACCCATGTTCGGCCCCGGTCTTCTTTACCTCTTCCTCGCTGTCGGCCTCGCGGTTCACGCGATGCGAACCGGCCGCTCGCAATGGTGGCTCTTCATTTTGTTCTTCCCGACCTGGACCATGTTCCCCTGGGCCGGCTCGCTCGCCTATGTCGCCATCGAGCTTATCCCGGCGATGTTCCGGACGCGCGGCGCCCGCAAACTGCGCAGCGGGATCGGCACCATCGTCGATCCCGACAAAGAGTGGCGCGAGCGGGTGAAACAGGCCGAGCTCGTCGATTCGGCCGATGCGAAGCGCGCGCTCGCGGAGGAATGCGAGAAAAGGGGGCAATGGGAGGAAGCGATCCGGCTTTATAGGACTGCAGGAAGCGGCATTTTCGCGGACGATCCCGCGTTGCTTATGGGGCTCGCCCGCGCCGAGCTTGGCAGCGGCGATGCGCCCGCATGCCTCGAAACCCTGCATAAGCTCGATGAGGTCCAGCCCAATTTGCGCAATCAGGAAGCGCATCTGCTCTTGGCGCGCGCGCTCGAAGCCACGGGCCGCACGGGCGAAGCCCTCGATGAATACGAAGCGGTCTCGCGCTATTACGCGGGCTTCGAGGCACGGTCCCGTTACGCGCTCTTGCTTTTGAAGCAAGGCCGCGTGCAGCAGGCGCAGGAGTTGTTCCGCGAAGTGGTGCGGGCATCGAGCGCCCGCCCGGTTGCGGTATCGGCATCCGACAAAGAGTGGATCAGGGTGGCGAAAGCCAATCTGCGCTAGAGTGCGTCCGGAAAAGTGTGAAGCGGTTTTCCGGTGAAAACGTACATAAACAAAAACCTAAAGCACACCCTTGGTTCCATCGAAGGCGATAGCGCTCTAGCTGTCGTGTCTCAACAGGTTATTCTGCGGCAACCGGGACACAGGAGTGTTTCCTTTGATGCCGAAGTGCGGCCGGTGGTAGTTGTAATGGTGAAGGAAAGGCGTGAGGCTTTCCAGCCTT
>JBKQQS010000113.1:0-49505 GCA_052144215.1 Rhodomicrobium sp. | reverse complement strand
CACGCAGCGCCGCCCGCGCGGCATCGACGTTCGGATTGTCGCGAAGCGCCCGCGCGACCAGCGCGTTGAGCTCGCTCGAATGGAACAGCGCCCACCAATCGGCCGGAAGAGAGTTGCCGATTTCGAGGCGCTGCGTCTTTCCGCCTGCCGGATTGCTCGCCGGCTGACGCTCTGGCGTGAATGCGGCGATTTCGGGAGCCTTCGGAAGCTGGAAATCCGGCCCAACGCAAGACTGCAGCCCAAGGCACCCGGCAAGGCCGATCGCCCAGCCAGTCTTGAACGCAGCCCTTCGAAATGGGGCTGCGAAGCAACTTGTGACGGCCCTTACCATATCCGCTCCGCGCAGGAGTCATGCATGCCCGAAGAGCCTTACAGCTCAAGCGGGCACGCAACTAGCTTGCCTTATGTAAATGATTCGCTGAAGCCAGTGCGGCAAACGGAACGGGAAATGTGTAAACTTTACAACACGTCCACAGTACTTTTAAGAAACCGGTGAAAAACAGATGCCGTGGCTAGGACTCATCGGGCGATTTTCTCGATGGGCACGGCCCATGTGCTAACCGGACTGCACTTACTTTGGCAATTCTGCTATGGCTGCACGCATTGCGTGAATAACAAATGATTCTCGCCCGTAGCTGAGAGCGCTGCCTTGTAGGAACGGCCCCTAAGCCGCGATCGCCGCAGCTGCAAGCGCCGGCGCTGCGGTCGCGATCCGCTGTTGCGCACCATCCGAAAAACGCGCAACGATGCTGCGATCAGGATAGAGCATGAGGCTCTTAAGCTTTCGCCTAGCCCAGCCGCTGGCGGAAAGCCGGGTCACCTTGACGCGCTGAGACCCAGAAGGAAAGCATGTGAGCATGCCCTCTGGATGCATTAAGGTGAAGACACGGCCGCTTAGAGCGACCTTCAATGCCCTGGGCGCGTTCAATAGCAAGCCGCCGCCGGCCTCGAAAACATAATCTTGTCCGGTACCTGTCCAAAGTCCGCTTTCAAGCGGCGTGCGCAGGTTCAAGAAGCAGCGCCACACAGCGCCGATAGATGCATGCGCGGTTAAGCACGCCCAGCGAAATCCTATCGCATTACGCTCGCCGCCAGGCGAAACGATGGAAACCTGACCGCCAGGAAGCGACGAAGCCAGGAAGGCTGCCTCGCAGTCGCGCTCGATTATGCCGGACGGCTGGCCCGGCTCTACCAACAACCCGGCTTCGGTTGCCGCGGGCTGAGATGCAGGAAGATTGCAAGCATAGGATATGACTGCGGTGGCGCAAGGCTCGAGAAGCTCCTGTGGAAGGATCAAAGCTTGAGCGATTTGCGCGCTCTCGTCTCCAATCCAGCCGAGAAGGGGATCCAACGCGGGCGTGAGAATGCGCTGCCCGGGGCCCACGCTGAGCGGGACCGGTGACTCTCCTTGCGATAGGGCGCGCTCAATCATAATTAACGATCGATCCAGAAAGACGGTTGCTTTTTCACTGTCTCATAAAGCGGTCACCAAAGAATGAATAAGCTGCGAGTGTGCCGGCCAAGCCGGTTGTGCAGCCGGCAAAAAGCCTGCTATGAGCAGGAAAACGCAATTGGCTAGCGTTACCAGGCAAACCTAGAGGCTGCGGAGCATCGATGACTGTTGCAGTGGTAATCCCCGCGCTGAATGAAGAGGGGAATATTGGACGTCTCGTCGAGGAGACCTTCCGGGCGATTCCCGCAGAAACGCTCGCGGAGGTTATCGTGGTCGACGACGGCAGCTCCGATGGCACGGGCGCTGAAGTCAAGAGACTAATCGGCGTCTACCCCAAACTTCGCTACATCCGTCATGGGGAAAGGTCCGGCCAAAGCGCAGCCGTCCGGACGGGGGTGCTCGCCGCTAGGAGCCCTATCATCGCTACGATGGATGGCGACGGCCAAAACGACCCGGCCGACATTCCCAATCTTCTGAGCCGCCTTGGAGCGCCCGGCTCGACAGGCGCGGCTCTTGTGGGCGGTGTACGGGTTCAGCGCAAGACCGTCGGCTCGCGGCGCTTGGCGAGCCGCGTCGGCAACAAGGCGCGCAACGCCATCCTGAAAGACAATTGCCCCGACTCCGGTTGCGGCATCAAGGTATTCTGGCGCGAAGCCTATTTGCACCTGCCCTTCTTCACGAGTATGCACCGGTTCAATCCCGCCTTGTTTCTCATGCGGGGCCACAAGGTGGATTACCATCCCGTGAACGACAGGCCGCGCTTGGCAGGGCGGTCCAAATACACAAACTTCAATCGGGCTTTGCTTGGCATCTACGACATGATCGGCATCGTTTGGCTGAGGCGGCGCACGCGCGTGCCGGCGATAGCCGAGGACACGGCGAACGGCGCGAAAGCCGGACCGAAGCTCAACGGCGCGGCGGCGGAGTTCCATAGCACGCAAATCTAACGCGCGCCTTATCGCACAAACGCGAACAAACGGAGCGGAGAGTGAGTTTGGCTAATTTCTCGGCGGGGCTTTCCCATTGGTGGGCGGCCGTCACGTGGACCGAGCTTTTTTGGGTGTCCTTTGGCTTCTTCGCGCAAGCGATGTTTGCGATGCGCTTTATCCTGCAGATCATTGCGAGCGAGCGCGTCAAGAAGAGCATTGTGCCAGAGACGTTCTGGTATTTTAGCTTCGCCGGCGGGGTGGGCCTGTTGCTCTACGCGATCCACAAGGTGGACCCGGTTTTCATGCTGGGGCAAGCTTTGGGGCTCGGCATATATGCGCGCAACATCTATTTCATCTGGCGGCATAAGCGGCAGGGCGGCGAGCCGCAGACCTTGAAAGCAGCCGGGTAATCCCCACCTACTTGTCTTCTGGAGACATTTCCCAACTTTTAGGCAAATGCCGGTTGCGATCTTCCGCAGATCGGCATATGTCAGGTGTGTGACGCGGGGTGGAGCAGCCCGGTAGCTCGTCAGGCTCATAACCTGAAGGCCGCAGGTTCAAATCCTGCCCCCGCAACCAACGATTCAGCCACCTTTGTTCCCGCTGGGTTCTCGGTGAGAAGCGCCGCAAGGTTGCCGGCCACCTCGAGACCCACGGGTTCAGGCTTCGAAGTCGGCGTCACCACGATATGATCGATTAAATCCCGAACGACCGTCATCGCTTCCAATGCGGCTTAATCGCCGCACTTCAGCGCCGCATGGATATCGGAAACCTTTGCCCGGTACCGCTCGGCGGCCTGGGGATGCAGTTCAATCCCGTCCGGGCCGCAATGCGCAATCGCTTGATTTCAGTTATGAATTCGCGAAGATCGCACGCACCACACCGATTCGTTCCCGGGATGACAAGTCCTGCCGCTTACACAGGGCGGCCAATGTGGCGACGCGCACGACGTGACCATAAATGCCCAAAGGATGGGTGAGCTTCATGTCGTTGCAGACATAGTCGAACTTGCCGCTCTGGTAGGTTTCCACGAGCTTATCGATGAGCTGGAAATCCAGGTAAGCCGAGTCGGCGCCCATTTGTACGATCGCGTCCGCGCGGTGCTCAAGAGCTGCGCCGGCGACACGCGCCAAAATCTCGTCCTCGGAACCGCGGAACACGGGACGCCGTTGCTGTGGCACCACTCGGCGATAACGTCGTCCCTCGTCTCGACGGTGGTTGCGACGACTACGTCTTCGACGGTGCGGCAGGCGCGAAAGCGCGCACCACGCAGCCCAGAAGCGGCGTCCCGTCATAAACTTCAAGCATGGTTTTGCCCGGCAACCGGCTTGCCCCCATGCAAGCCTCGATCATACCTATGATACGCGTTATAACTTTTCCAGTTTTGAAGTTTCCAAAGGCCCCGGCTGCCTCAGCGGCGCGTTGTTCAACCCTGACCCGGCCTTGCGTTCAGAGAGAATAAATGGACAAAAACCTCATTTACGCTTCCAGCCATTTGACCACCTCGAAAATCTCGGCGAGCGCCACGCCGATCCGCTGCCCCGCGTTTTCCGCTTCGTTCCGGAAAAAGCGCAACCACTTTTCACCGGTGCGATCCATTTCCGAGACATGCGCCCGTATAGCTCCCTCCTTCTGCTCCCAAAACGGAGTGATATCGACATAAAAATTGCCGCGGAAGTCGGTTGGCGAGAAATACCAGTTGCTGCGGTACATCAGCATTCTAGGCACATGACGGCAACTGTGCAGCGAGGCGCGCGCCACCGCCTGATGGTCGTGATGAATATCGCCAATCCAATGAGTATAAACTTTCTCGATCTTGCATTCTTCGATGATTTTTAGGATTTCGATATTCAGCGTATCGACAAATTCCACGTGAAGGGTTTTGAATTGCCCGCAGAACATGCGTTTCACGCCAAGAACGCGCATGGCTTCCTGGGCTTCGGCCAAAGCAATTTCGCTGGACCTGACCGTCTCGTTATACTGATTGGTGAACCCCGAAACCGTCGCCACATAGACGTACACTTGATCGCCTTGGGAGGCATGGCGCGCTAAGGTGCCTCCGCAACCAAGCTCAACATCGTCAAAATGAGCGCCAATCGCCAATATGTTCATGCCGTACCTCGCAAAAGTTTGCGCGTCCCTTCGACGCCGCAATTAAGCAGGACATCCAACGTGCTAAGATAGGGGATGAAGCCGCCGAATTGTTGGGGATAGACGGGGTGGCTAAAGCTCTGCCAGACGACTTCGATGTCAGCGGCGGCAAACAAAGTCTCATCAAGATAGGCGCGTGCGCCTGCGCCGGAAAGATAACGCTTGGCTCCCGTCTTCCGTAAGAGATCGATCAAGAGCTCGTTTTTGCTACCGGCTGGATCGAGCGTGCTTGACAGCACAAAGGGAATGCGAACATCCAGCAAATCCATCAGCAGCTCGATGGAACGCAGGTTGAAATCGGCCATCAGCGGCGGCGGGTCGCGATAAAGCGCTTCGATGAGGGGCATTATTTCCTTGAAGAAGCGCGCCTGACGATAGTTCTCGCGAAGCAGGCTCAAATTGCCAGAGATCCAATCGGTGGTTCGAGAAAGTTCGATCCTGTTGATTGGGGTCGCTCGCGGTGCTTGCTTTACGCTTAGAGTCAGCCACTTTTCGCCCGCGGGCGTCTTGATCTTATCGCGATGAGTCCAGCTTTGGCTCGTACCGTTCACAAACTGCACATGATCAAGGACAATATAGAGATCGGCATTTAGAAAGCGGTGAAAGAAACCGAGATAAGGGACAAAATCCGGCTGATGAATGACCACGGTTTTTGTCACAGTTCGCAAAGCGATACGATCGCTTCTCTCACCCTTTGGACACCATCAAGCTTTACCGAACGCATCGCGGCTAAGCTCATCTCTTCGATGGGTAATTTTAGATCGAAGACCGATACATCAAAAGAAGCATAATGGCCAGCGAAGACTGCGCCTCCCAACCTTTCGAGCGCCTTGCCAACCGGGATTTCGAAGAGTTCATTGGCGATCACAATGCACGGCAATCCTGCGGCGTTGGCTTCGAACGGAGTGATGCCGCCGCCGGTGATGGCCAGCCCATATTGAGACATTTCTTGGACAAGCGAGGGCACTTTGCTTTTGACAGTGAAATCCGGCGTCAAGACTTCACGAAGTGCATCATGATGCTCGAAACTTGGACCTATCACAACCGTGCCGCACCTTCCCCTGCGAGCCAAAGCTTCGACCACTCTTACGGTCGCCCCATAGGTATCGGCGCCTCCGAGCGAAATCAGAAGCGGTGAAGCGACTTGCCGCAAGTGACGGTACTTGGCGATCTCAGGATTGAGAATGAGGTAATCTATGCCCTGCAGGACGCGGCCGCCTGGCAGACTTTCGCCATCCTCAAACACAAGCGCCGCAATGTGCAAATCGGCAAGGCTCGCCCCCTGGCCATGGTCGTCGAAGGTGACAAGCGGTATACCACAGGCTTTGACGTTTTCGGCATGCCGGCGAGCGGTGTCCAACCGGTCATCGATCCAGATGCGGACCCTGTGGCGGCCGATCGCCGCCTTTTCCCAGTTCGAAGCCGCGTCAGCAAGGTCTACAACTTCGGCTGGGTACCCTCGATCTTTCAATATACTAATGGCAATCGGGTTGTCATTGACCAGGAAATGAACGCCGTGACCGGCCATCTCCAACGCGTCTGCCAATGTCAGCGAGCGGAACAGATGTCCCATGCCGCGCGCATGCGAGCTTTCTATGCAAACCGCGAACATAAGGCGATGGCCTCTTCGGTTCCGATCCAGCGATCGGGTGTCTGCCCGGCAATGGCGCGGGCGCGCCGCCAGTCCTGTTCGGTGTCGACGGTCAACCGCAAATCCGGCCTTCTCTTGCTTTCGGGCACGTCGAGCACGCCAATACGAAACAGCTCGGGGTAATCGGTGATGTATTCATTTACATGCTCACGGTGATGCGGCTGATGGCCGTGCTCGTGGCTTAGTTGCAGAGCGTGGAAGGTGAAAATTTCCGCGCCCACGCCAAGGGGCATCATGCCGAAGGCGTGCGTATAATCAAAACCGCCCTCGAGGTGATAATCGATCAGGCGGTCGAGCTCGACGATGTCGGTAAAAGGGTTGTCGGCGGTCAGGCGAACCACCTGGGTAAAGCCGAAGTGCTGCGCGCAGCGCAGGTAGCGATCAAGAACATCGTCCTCGCTGCCGCGAAAACAGAGAACGCCCGCGCTTTCGCACCAGTCCGCCACAGCGTTATCGCGCTCCAGTACAGAGGTCGCGACTACGCTTTGCGCTTCATGTTGCAACGCTTCAAGCCGGCCCCTCACATGAGCAAGCAGCGGCCGCCCAGCGATAGGGCGCAGGACCTTTCCCGGCAGCCGCGAGGAACCCATGCGTGCTTGAATGACGATGCCCAATTTCACGACAACTGATCCCAAGACAGCAGCGTGTCGTGTTCCAAGTCGCGTAAGGCGCGCCGTCCGACAACTTGATCGGCAAACTTGGGCATGATCCCAGTGCCTGGCCGCTTGATGGCAATGTCAGCGCGGGTAAGGGGCTCCCCAGCCTTGATGGCGCGCGCGGTGACCAGACTCTTGCGATTGTTGCGGCGGGTGGTCCGTTCGCTGTCGGCCGGCCGCTTGATGCCAGAGCCGCGCATCACCTCGAAGTCGCGCACGGCTTGCACAAGCCAGGCCATCTCGGCAGGATCGGCGGACAGGCGGTGGTCAGGGCCTTCTGCGTTCTTGTCATATGTAAAATGGCGTTCGATGACTCTTGCGCCCATGGCGGCCGCGCAAAGGCAGGCGATGGGCGATAACGTATGGCACGAATATCCAATATCGAGGCCGGGAAATTCCTGTTTGAGGGTCGGTATCGCGCGCAGGTTTACGTTCTCAGGATGGGTTGGATAGCTTGTTACTGCGTGCAGTAAAATAAGCTTTTCGTTGCCCTCGCCAAGAACGGCATCGACGGCCTCGCGCACATCTTGCATGGTGCACATCCCGGTCGACAAAAAGATCGGTTTACCTTTGCATGCGACGTAGCGCAGAAAAGGAAGGTTCACGGCGTCATCGGAGCCAATTTTGTGCGCGCCGACCCCGCAGGCCTCCAAGAAGTCAACATCGGTCTCGTGGGAAGGGGTCGAAAACCAGTCCAGCCCCTCACTACCGGCGTAAGCGAAAATTGCGCGATGCAGATCTCCGTCGATCTCGTACTTGCGAAAGAGATCGAACTGAGATGTCACGCCGGTGTTTTCCATGTCAAACAGCGCAGCCCTGCTTGCGAGCGTTTCAGCTTTGAAAGTCTGGAGCTTAACCGCATCCACGCCGCAGGCTGCAGCCTCGTCGATCAAGCGCTGGGCTTGCTCAAGCGTAGTGAAATTGCCCCCAATTTCGGCAATGATGTAGCAGCGATCAGGCCTGAAGTTCTTAAGCACGCGTTCTACTTTCCGATTTCCTGGCTGAGGCTCACGTAGTTGCGAACGATAAAACGGCGCCCATCCACTTCTGCCTCTTCGTCTTCAGTCACGCGAGGCAGATAGCATTTGCGGCAGACGGCGCTCTCTAAAAAGCCTTGAGGGCGCAGGCGCATTTCGCGAGCCGCGGCCATTCGTGGGCCATGCCAAATCTCATGCACCGTTTGCTGCTTGAGGTCGCCCACGACTTCTTGATTTTCCTCGTCATTGGAGTATTTCATCGCCAGGCCATCGGCCCTGATTACAAGGCGCTGATACTGCTGAGGACAGATAAAGTGCTCGACGTATTGGATATCGGCCTCAGTGTCGTTACCTAAGTAATCGATCAAGGGATTAAAGGCGACGAGATCGGAAATAGGGGCTAAAGTGCTATAGTATTGCTGAGGATTATTGCGATTCGCAGGCCAGATCCCCTGGATCTTGATGACCGGACGATGCAAGTTGTTAGCTACTTTGTAGCAATGGATCGCTTTGATGTTCTCAACCAGAGTCGCAAACTTGATCGGCGTGCGGATGCTCTCGTAGACCTCGCCGGCGCCGTCGATGGAAATCGTGATCCAATCGATCCCTGCTTTGGCAATTTCGATAAAAAAAGGCAGCGTGAGCCTGCCGCCATGGGTCAGCGAGGAGACCTCCTTGATCCCATGCTCTTTGGTGTAAGATACGCACTTCAAGAAGCGCTTATGCAGAGTGGCCTCACCGTGCAAACTTAGCCTTAGCGCTGGCACCTTGCCGCCGATTTCATCGATGATTTTGCGGTAGAGCTCCCATTCCATCAATGTGGCGTCGACGTGCTCTTTAAACTTCTCA
Source organism: Rhodomicrobium sp. (assembly GCA_052144215.1). Lineage (GTDB taxonomy): Bacteria > Pseudomonadota > Alphaproteobacteria > Rhizobiales > Rhodomicrobiaceae > Rhodomicrobium. Next base: position 40,839 of record JBKQQS010000113.1, on the reverse strand, counting down.
GTGATCGTGTAACACATTGGGCAGCGCAGCTTGCTGACCGAAGCCAACTCGACGTCGACGAGCAAGGGGTAGTCAGAAACAATTTGATTCTTGGGCTGGCTGGTCCACTTGCGGCGATAATCGGCGTACTCCTCTTCCCAGCCTTCCCCGCGATAGGCTTCGAAAAGAGCCTCCCGCTCTGGCGTGTCCATCGAGTAGTTGCCCTTATTAATCGGTACATTGCGGGTCAAAGTTCGCTCCTCTGAAACAGTTGGCGAATGCCTTCCTCAAATGAACACCTCGGTGTCCATCCTAGGAGGTCAGCCGCATGACTAATGGCCGCAACAGTCTCTGGAATTTCTTGAGGGCGGCCCGTCTCCGATGAAAATACGGGCAAAGATGTTCTTGCGAGTTTTTGAATAATCTCAATTACTTCCGCCACGGAGTGGGAAGTGCCAGATCCGATGTTCACCCTAAAAAAACCAGCCGGCAAACTCGAGCAGCGTACCATCGCTTCCACGATATCGTCTACGAAGACGTAGTCCCGCCTCGGGGAGAGAGTCAAGACGCGGATCTCTTGCCCCTGCCGCACTTGGCGAACGATGGAAGGAATGAGAAAATCGGAGCGCTGGCCCGGTCCGTAAACGTTAAACAGACGCAAGGCGGCCGCGCGAACGTTATGAACGCGAGAGGCGAACTCACATAGCTCTTCCGCCATCAGTTTCGACAAGGCGTAAGGATTATTGGGACGGACTGGATCCTCCTCGTGAATTGGCAGGCGCTCCGGTATCCCATAGACGTAAGCACTTGCGAGCACCAAAGACGCATTATGCCGCCGGCAGTAAGCGAGCGCCTGCTCAGTGCCGATCACATTGGTTTGCAAGAACTCGGCCGGCGTGCGCCAACTGTCTGGCACATATGTGCGGCCAGCCAAATGAAAAACCGTTTTCGCTGGCTCCAGACCTTCCCAGAATTTGGCACTGGCCACATCACCTTCGGCCCTGCCGGCCGCCAAAACATTCAGGCGCTCGACGGTTTGCAGACGCTGCACCAGCGCCCGGCCTATAAACCCGTGAGCTCCGGTGACCAGCGCGTCAATCATGCAGGAACTTCATTGAGTCGAATTCGTCGATTGCCCGCATGTAGTCGTCGGGACGGCCGATATCGAGCCAATAGCCATCGAAGCGTGCGACCCTGGCGGGGGTGCCCGCAGCCAAGAGGTCCAGCATCAACTTATCGAAGCCATAGGTTCCTGCCCGGGGAATGAATGAAATCGCCCTGCGGCTTACCATATAGACGCCCATGCTGACTTCGTAATCAATGCTTGGTTTTTCCTTGAATCCGGAAAGTCTCCCGTCTACCGTTTCCAGTACACCGAAGTCGATGAGCTGGTTTCTTCGGATCGAAGATATTGTAAATACAGCATCCGCCGCAACGTGATCATCAAAAAACTTGCTGAAGTTGAGGTCCGTGAGGACGTCGCCGTTCATCACCAGCGTATGCTCTGCTAAATCGGGGATGAGTCGCAATGGTCCCATGGTTCCGAGCGGCTGCTCTTCGAGCGAGTAATCAATCCGGATGTTCCAGCGTTCGCCGTTGCCAAAAAACGCTTTGATGATCTCCGCCTGGTGGTTGACGGCCATGGTGATGTGTTCAAACCCGGAAATGGCCAACTGCCGTACGATCACCTCCAGGATAGGATACTCCCCGATGGGCATCAGGGGCTTTGGCAGCACCACTGTGTAGGGGCGCAGCCGTGTCCCTTTTCCCCCTGCCAAAATTACAGCACGCTTAGACATTGTAGACGTCCGCCCGGTATCCGCTCAAATTTTCAGGCTTCTCAAACCAAGCAACAGTTTCGGCGAGGCCGCGCCGGAAACCTTCGAGGCCGCCATAACGCGGTGACCAATTCAGTACCTCCTTCGCTTTACTGTTATCGGCCCACAGTCTTTCCACCTCGCTCTTTGCGGGCCGCAACCGCTGATCATCGCACACGATCTCGATCTCCACGCCCATCGCCCTAGCGATTTCAGCTGCCGTATCCCCAATTGAGATCTCGAAATTGCTGCCAATGTTCACGACCTGGCCGGCACACTCTTTCGCTTCCAGCGCTGCGATGAAACCGGCGACCGTATCGCTGACATAATTGAAGTCGCGCGTCGGGTGCACGGAGCCTAGCTTGATCTTACGCATTCCTGTAGCGATTTGGCTAATGATTGTCGGAATGACGGCCCGCGCCGACTGCCTCGGCCCATAAGTATTAAAGGGCCGCAACACCGTGATAGGCGTCTCGAACGAGGCGAAAAACGATAGCGCGATCTGGTCGGCGCCGATTTTACTCGCCGAATAGGGAGATTGGCCTTGTAACGGATGATCTTCGGTAATGGGCACGAACCGGGCGGTGCCATAAACTTCGCTGGTCGAGGTGTGGACGACGCGGCCCACGCTGAGTTCGCGCGCAGCTTGAACGATATTCAGCGTGCCTTTGATATTGGTGTCAACGTAGGTGTCAGGCGAATGGTAGGAGTACGGGATAGCGATAAGCGCCGCCAAATGCAGGATCGCATCGCACCCGCGCACCGCGCTTCTTACGCCGTTCGGGTCACGAATATCTCCTAAAAAGACCTCGAATTGGCCTTTCACATCTTCTGCGCAACGATCGAGCCAGCCGAGCGAACCAAAGGAGTTGTACAGTGCAAAGGCCTTTACGTTGTATCCCTTGCGTACAAGCTCCTCCGTCAGGTGCGAGCCGATGAAGCCGTCCGCACCCGTTACTAGCACTCTGCCGTGGCCCATCAGCTAGTCTCCTGAAGCGCAAGGTGAAAACGAAAGCTTGGTAACGCACGCAGCCCGAAAAGACCATAGAAACCTAGCGCCCCACGAAATTTAGAAAACTCTCCGCTCCGGAAGATTGTTTCCGGATCATGGGCCGGGTCGGCAAACTTGGATGGCATTAAACCTCTGTGATTGATTGAACCTCGCTTAGCCTCCAGACCTACGGCAATTTTCCCTCAAAAACGCGTTCAACTGCTCCCTTTCGGGGGCCTCGTCACAGCCGTGTAGATAGGTGACAAAATCCTTGAGCTCAGAGCTAATTTCAGGCGTTGCCTGATCGGGAAGCAGCGCCTGCAATTGCTCAGCCAATGGCACTTTCCTTAGGTGGTCTTCGACAACCTGGCCTTTTTGAAACTGTGCCCATTCTGGATCGCCTCCAGTCTCGATTCGATATTGAGGATGATCGCCTGTGACGAAATAGGGGATCCCCATCTCGATCGACATTATAACGTGCGTGCCAAGACTATTTCCCGTGGTGAATTTGTAACCTGCAAGTTTGCAATACAACGAGCTAAGGAAATTGGGGTCCGCTACGTGACCTGCTGTAAATACATCAAGTCCTTTATCGAGATACGCTTTGTGCCTTTCTAGCAGAATATCCCGCCAATATAAGCAGACAGAAACCGGTTGAAAAACTGACGGAAGATTCGCTAACTCGTTCGCATACTCCGCATCATTTATGACCGAAGTGATATGGTGAGTAGAGTGAGAAGGAAAAGCCAAAGTTCCGCAAGGATTTGGGATCTGAGATATGCCTCGAAGCCTGCGATACTGGATTTGCAGGAGGCCAACCGATATGGCTTTTACGCCCTTATCAACATACAACTTCACATATTCTTCCCTGCAAACTAACATCGGGCGGTTGCCCTGAAGGTAGAAGGGCACGACTCCAACAGCGAATTCAATGCCGTGGTGGATATTGCAATCAAAAGGAAAGTCACGCGGCAAGCCCGCCAATTCCCTGACAACCCGGCCAATTCCATACCATTCACAGGGAGCGGGAAGGCGCATTGCGTCGTAGCTTTTAATCTGCTCGCGAGCCGCATTAAGGGGGTCGTATCTTGCAAGCTCGCCACGTTTCCGAACATTAAAGATTAACTTTTCAAGTTTCATCGCTTTCTAGGTCGTGTTATGTAGGGGCAAGCCGAAACAACAATTTCGCATTGCCACTTTCTGCAGGGAACGGCGCCCACTAATACGGTGGGAAAGACCGACTGCCAAGGCGTATTTCGATCGAAGGGGATGTACGCATCATCGGTGACTCAAAAGAAACGGAATACCAGTGGCTTACAGTGGAAGCGTGATCGGCCAAAGGCTCGGCAAGGGGCTTCGCCTAAGATGGCGCCCTAACAGAATTGGTTTCTGGAGCGTGATGCACGAGGCGGTCGATGGCCGCACAAACGGACTGGATGCACGCGCAAGCCATGGAGCCCGCTGTATGGAAGTCTCCTAAGACCAAATAATCATTGGGGGGGCTCGTCAGGTCTCGCGCCATAAGCCCAGCTGTGAGCTGGATGGGTCCTTGCGCGGCAAGCACTCGCGTTCTTGGCCGGGCTCCGGCTCCATCAGCCGAACTTGGCACATGCTCCCCGTAGCGCTTCAATAGTTTCAAGCAGCTGCCGGCCGTCGCCAATCCGGTAGGCGGCCCAGAACCACACGGTTAGCGGCAGTTTCGAACCGTGCATCACCGTCCCCGCCGTCACAGACGTCTGTTTGCGGCACCCGGCTCACTCATGCGTCCACGCTTTGGTGTCCAATGCCCACCCCGCGAATGCCGCCACAGGACGGGCAAACGAAACCGTCCGGCCACCGCGCTGCTTCCAGGTAGGCGGCGCACGCGCCTCATCGGGAAAACGCTGCTGGAACTCGATCAGAGAACGAGGAAAATCGGGCATGGGACTCCTCGGGATGTGCGTTGTTCATGGTATGTTCTATCGGATGCCCGCCGCCCGCCACCACATCTTGTGGTCCCGGGCGCTGAGGGATAAGCGTTTAACGATATTTTCCTCTATAAGAACCGAACGCCAACCAAGGACAAACCGATGGGTCGACATAGCTCGAAGAAGCCGTGTTCTTGCGCGCACAAATCCAGGATAGAATATTGTCGCGAGCGAACCGCCGCGTCGAGCGTAAAAACTTGGACACTGATTGTCTCTCAACGGTAGGAAGCTCATAAGAAGGCCTGCTTTTGCAAGTTCTCCACCCGTCAAGACGGAGAAGGTTGCGGCCGGAGCACTGCAACTGCTCAGGCCGCGATCTCCGGCTGGGGGCGTACCGGCATTTGGCAATAAGGGACAAGAGGCGATCATGAGCCGTACGCGCCGTTCGGTTTCCTATCCGGATTTGAGAGGCTTGCCGCATTATTGGAATTGCTGCATGACGATGTCATCCGGGAATGAACGATGAAAGCTGACAGCATATTGAACGCTGAGGAGGGGCTGCTGTGAGAGACATCCGCACATGAAGGCCGTGGTATTGGGTGGCACCGGCTTTCTGGGATCCTCAATCTGTCACGCCTTGGTTTGCAGCCAATGGGATGTTGTTTCAGTCGCACGGGGAGAAACAGCTCCAGGGTGTCTTCCGGATGGCGTGCGATCGCTGAGGCTTACCTTGCCAGATCCAGCATTACGGGAGGTGCTTACCGCGCACGCACCGGATGTCATCGTCTTTAGCGTCGGATCTCCAACCGTTGGTGCGGCGCAAGCAAACCCTGCAAATGAGTTCCAACTTTCGGTAGCCGCTGTTCAATCCACCCTAGAAGCCCTGCGGTCCTGGGGAGGCCCATGCAGGTTTATTCTCATATCCAGCGCGGCAGTCTACGGTGAAGGACATGGCAGGATCCTTGATGAGACCAGCCCAAAGGCTCCGATGTCGTTCTATGGGTACAGCAAGCTGATGGGCGAGACGCTCGTTCAGGCTTACCAAACGCAATATGGGATCAAGACTATCAGCCTGCGCCCATTTTCAGTGTTCGGTGAAAAACAGAAGAAGCAGGTCGTCTTTGACCTTGCGACCCGAATGCTTGCCGGTGCGCCAGTAATCGAGATCGCCGGCAAAGGCTCGGAAGAACGGGATTTCATTTTAGCGGACGATTTCGCCAGCATCGTTGCGAAAGTCGCAAACGATCGGGATTTTGAAGGCGTGCTCAATATCGGTTCCGGCGAGGCCACGACGATCGCCGTGCTCGCGAGGGAAATTGCGAAGCGTCTTTCCCCGCAAGTCGAAATCCGCTTCTCAGACAGACGTATTGTGGGCAATCCCATCTCACTTGTCGCGTGCACCAAAAAAGCGCGGCGCCTGGGTCTTTCCGTTCCATCACGTCTGGGCGAGGGGCTGGATAGCCTCTGCACGCAATTGCTCGAGCAAAAAAATCGGAAAGTGCAATGTTAAGGATTGGAGTCCCTCTAGTTGGCGGCTGGGAAGGCGGACTTTATTACACTGAAGCCGTCCTTAGAGCTCTAAATGCGTGCAATGACAGACGAAACATCTCTATCAATTTTATTGATGGATTGGTCAATGCAAGTATAATTACTGAAACATCGCTACTAGAACTTGCCGACCACTGTATTAGGCTTGGCCACTCTAACAATATCGCTGGCTATAAAAGCAACTCCATTAAAATAGATTCTTACGGTGATCTTCGTGAACATGTCGATATATTATTTCCCATCAACAGTGATATCATGCTTGGGCTTCCACATGTAAGCTGGATCCCTGATTTTCAACACGTCGACATGCCGCAATATTTCTCAGCAGAGGATATTTTGCGGCGTAATAGATCATTCAATCGGATTCGGAATCTTGGAGGAGATGTTGTTGTCAGTAGCGAAGCCATGCGGGATCGGCTGCTGCAATTATGGCCTGGCTTTCGCGGCCGCGTCCACGTCATTTCCTTTTCATCGGCATTGACGCGTGATGTCTTAGAAGACAACTCTGATCATGTGCTTCAGACCTATGGTCTATCACAGAAATATTTGATCTGCTGCAATCAGATGTGGCAACATAAAAATCATACTACTCTCATCAGGGCATTCGATGCGTATTGCACGCGAAATCCGCATGAGGATTTGACGCTCGTACTGACGGGCAAGATTTCCGACTATCGAGTTAAGGGAAGCGGCTATCTCCCCAAGGATATCATCGCCAAGCTGGAGGCCCAGGGGCGCCTTAGATTGCTCGGGTTTGTGCCCCGCGCTGACCAAATCCAAATGATAAGGCGGTCACTTGCGTTGATCCAGCCGTCGCTCTATGAGGGATGGAATACAAGTCTTGAAGAGGCGCGTTTCCTCGGGAAGACGATTATTGCATCGGATATTGCAGTACATCGGGAACAGAATTTGCCAGGGGCACTTTATTTCGCACCCCTGGACGAGCAAGAGCTAGCGTCACTGATTGAGTATACAATTTGCAACGGGGAACATGGCTTTGACCTGGACAAGGAGCGCGTCGCTTGGCAAGAGGGAGAAAAACAACGGATAAGCTTTGGACAGAAGCTGATAGCGGCTTTGTCTGAGGCAGCCCGGGAGCAGGAGAAATACTTCTCAGGAAATGCCGATAGGACCAATTTGGAACGCGATCTTGGTTCCCTTCTCTGGTCTCAAAATCAAGCTATTGAAAGGTTATCGGCAAGCCTCAAGGCGCGTAAGATATCGCGTAAAATAAAAGGTATCTTCAAGCGAATGCGCGAGGCAATTCTTAAGCTCAGCCGGTTTTCATGAATCTCTTCTGAGAATCGATGCGGTCCGGAACGCAGCGGGGGAAAGTCACGTTAAGCTCTTGGGCGCCCATACTGCGCCTTCCCGTGAAAAAAAACTTTGCGCCTTCCTTAGACCTTTGTCTACGCCAACCTGAGCCCGATTGGCAGAGAAAACTCCACCTTAATCAGCTGCGCTCTGCTCTGGAGGATACCGAGCAGGCCTTGATCGAGGTGACCTGTTACGGCATAGCGTTTATATTGCTACCGGGGCAGAGATCAGCGAACCACCGCCATGTTCCAGCGATATTTGTCCATCTGGGATCGATAGGCTTCACCACGGCCTGCGCGCCCTTCAACTCCTCGATCCACTGCATAGCAAGCGTAACGTAAAGTGGGTTCGCGGGCCCGTATGGCTTGCGGAATGCCTCGAAAATGAAAACATCCTTTAGTTCTTTGCCATCAGCCTAGGCGCGCGCTGCCCTAACGATGGTCACGCGACTACGGAGCTTTAACCTATTGTTGCTAATGCTGGATCAGTTTTAACGGTTCAAGATGGTAAAGCGAACATGCCAAGTCCTGTTTGTTCCGTGATCATCCTGGCGCACAACTGCCTTGATTATCTTCCAGACGCGCTCTCATCGGTGGCCATGCAACGCTGCCGCGACATCGAGACGATCGTCGTGGATGACGGCTCGTGCGATGCCACGGCTGCGTGGCTGAGGAAGCTCGCGGATGATTGGTCCGGCTTGCGGATCATCGAAACCGATGGCATTGGCCCGGCGAAGGCACGGAACGCTGGAATCGAATTGGCCAGCGCGCCGAGCGTTGCTTTTCTCGACGCCGGCGATTGGTGGTGGCCGAGAAAGCTCGAGGCGCAGCTTGCCTTCCACACCGCCCATCCTGGAATGGCCTTTTCGTTCACGGATTACCTTCACGTCTCGCAAGACGGCGAACGCCGGGGCACCGCTTTCGAACATTTGCAATCCCCGATCCGCTTGCGCGACACTACGGACTACCTCCGGCTCGACAACGCTTTGAATCTCATCCTTGGGCCGAACTTTGTCGGAACCTCCACCGTTCTGGCAAGCAAAGCCGCACTTGAAGAGGCCGGTGGTTTCGACGCTCCCGTTCCAGGGGAAGATCGGGATCTGTGGCACAGGCTGGCGGCGCACTCCCCTGTCGCCTGCTCCAAATCGATCTCGACAAATCACCTCGTGAGGTCTGGCGGAGCGGCGTCAAATTCCGAAGCGCCCATACGCCTCGATGAGGCGCCCGCTGAACTAGCGCAGACAGGTCCGGGGCTTTCGTCTGCCGCAAACAGGCGGTCTCGGTCCTTTTTGTCTCTCCCGCACCTACGGCTCAGGAAAGCAGCCACAGCGAGCCTTTTGAGTACCGCTTTCCATTTCGTTGGTGGACTGCCAGCGAGCGAATGAATTTAGTCGCGAAGCACGGCGTTTCTCACGCCTTGGAGTTCCGCTTGCAAAATTTGGCCGATCCCGCCCTACCGGTTCCCCAGCGGAACGGGCGCCGCTCAATTCTGCTTCACCTGAACGTCTTCGCTATCCGATCGTTATAGGCCGTAACAGGGTGGAAGAAGCGCTAGCGGGCGTCCTGCTGCGTTCTCATTCTGGGCTGTGGCTATCGGCCTCCGGATAATGCCGGAATATTCCTTCTTCGTTGAAGGCGATCCTGCGAGGGGACTCGAGATAAGCGGCAATAAGGGGCCGGCAAAGCGCGTTATTCATCTGCCCGCCGATGCCTCTGCAAAGAAAATCAAGGAAGGTTGCGCGGGCGACAACGGTAGTTTCCGCCTGAAGCGGGCCCGCTCTCTAAACTGATTGAAATTGACGCAAGCTGTTGAAAATGCCTTCGTCTTTATGCCGTTAGCCTGATCAGTGGTACATGACTGAATCGTTTGTTGCAGGCCCCCCGCAACCATCTAAACGGAAAATAACGAAAATTTCAGTGCGTTACTTGGGGCTGCACCTTCACCGCTCCAATGGCACGCATCCGGTGTCAGCTTAGGCGGTGCGCGCTATAGCGCTCAATAAAATGGCGGTGCGTCGATGTGGCGCCGTTTCCGTTATCCGCATCCACCGGCACCTCCCGACCCTTCTCCCGCAAGAGGAGAAGGAACTCACCTGCAAGCCCAAAGCTACGGTGAGGGCGCCTGGCAGTGCGAGGAGACGCTACCCGAGCGTGATCGGCCGGTCCGGGAAGCAGAGCTGCTCGCGGTCGCGCCAACTAGGCCGGACGTAATTCACCTCCATGAGCCGGCGCACGCCAATGATCGGCCGCTTGTCGAAGCCGTGCCAAGTATTTTCGCCTGCAACGAAGATCACCGCCGAGTTGAATTCGGCGGAGGATCGCCCTACCCACTTCCTGTCTGCATCGTAGATGTCCGTGCCCCAACCCTTCGCTTCGGGGCCGGTGCAAAGATAAATCACCATGGAGAAGAGCTTCTCCCGGATGTCGCGGTGCGGCTCGAGCCAGGCGCCATTGGTATCCTGGATATACTCGATGCGCAGATAGCTGCCCTCGATTTCCTTCGCATCGACCCCGAGCGTCTCGGAGAACAGTCTCGCGACCTCGGGCCGCTGAAACGCATCGGCAAACACGGCGCAAGCCGGGAAATCCTCCCGCAGCTTGGGGGTAAGGAACGCACGCTTCAAGTTGTTGTTGTTGAGGTCGCGAACTCCGCCGCATTCGTCGATAAATGGCGGGCAGATCGGTAGAACCAGAACGCCGACGCAGAGGCTTTCGGGAAGCGCCTCCTTCAGGATCCAATGCCTATACGGCCAGTCGTCGCGTTTGGATGCCTTTAGGGCACCGCAGAAATGATCCGCAATCGCGGCGGGTTCGGGAACGTGTGGGAAGCTCATTCAGACCCTCTACTGTTCATGCTGCTGCGCCGGCAGTTTATACCCGGCTGCTAGCCCTCTTTGTTCTTGAGATGCGCCGCCGCCGGATTGCTACGCGGCGCCATGCCGATAATCTTGCGCAACGCGGGGATGGATTTCGCATAAGCGCTGATCCGGTGCCGCAAATACTCGCTCCTCACATAGCTTTCCGAATCGCAGAAGCAGAGCTGCAAGCTCATGCGCGGCCCCTTTTGCGGCAGGAAGCCGTGCCAAGACTTGTCGCTGACGCGGAACAACAGCATGTTGCCGAACTCCGGCGGAAATTCGAAAGCGTAGTCCTCGCGATCCGGGCTGTTCAGTACCCGCAGGCGCCCGCGCTCATAGGGCCATTCGCGCGTGAAACCGAGGATGACGGTGATAATCTTGTGCTTCGAGTCGGGATGAGCGTAGCCCTCGTTATAATTCCCGCTCGTGTTGCCCATCATCACAATCACCGGCGGATTGTGGCTAAGGTCGATATCGAACTTCTCCTCCACGAGATGGCGGAAGCGGTCGCTCAACAGGTCTTGCATGACCGCTTCGAATTTCGGCCCCCGCCGGAGCGACGGCAAACCGTAGCTACCGCGATGAGGAATGACAGGCGCGTCGAGCAGCACTTCCTCCTTGAAACGCTCGTCGATCGCTTTCGGGACGAAGGCGTAGTCGTAAGGCGTGGTGTTGAGGACTGCGGCTCTGATGGCCGCCTCGTTCAGATAGGTAAACGGCCGGTCTGCGGCCTCCGGTCCACCCGCCTTCTTAGCCGCTGTTCCCGCGTTCAAGCTGCTCATGAGCTCTCCTCCTAGAAATCTAAAACGACGGCAGAGAGGGATCGCGATTGGGCGCGACAGCGATACCTTCCACCTCCACGAGCCATTCCGGCCTGCATACGCGCCCCTGCACGACAATACACGGCAAGTTCGGGAAAGTATCGTGCAGATAACGGCTCACGCATTGATAGTCGGCTGGGTCGCGCAGATAGACAATCAAGTACATCATGTCTTCCATTGACGCACCGCCCGACTTGAGAAGCGCATCCACATTTTCCATCGCGCGCTCGGTCTGCTTGAGCACATCGCCAATATGCAAGACGTTTCCACGATTGTCGATGCTTGCCGTTCCGGAAATGTAGTGGTGCATCCGGTCGGCGAAGCCGATACGGGTACCGCGCTCGAAGGTAACGCCGTAATCTCTTGTCGGGCAAAGCCGGCTGAAATCGTTCAAATAGAAGATTTGCTCCGGTTGAAGGTCCAGGAGCGACAAAGCATCCATGCACACCGTATCGAACCGGTCAGCGCTTGTACCCTCAATCCCGGTGCTCGCGATGTAATGCGTGTGATGTGTCAGCCCGTTCTCGTCGAACAGCGCCCGGCGGCTGTCGACCATGTCCTGATAGAAAATGTCCACATCCTTGATGAAGAGCCAAGTCCTCACGCAGTGACCGGCAAGCGTTGCACCTTGACTGTCGAGCATGTGGATGAGTTCGTCGAACACCGCGCGGGTTTCGGCGGCGGGTGCGGGCATCGTGGGTTTGCCATCGACCCAAGGGCCGGCGCTCCACAGATAGCGCATGCCGTTCTTTCTCATTAGCATGTGCCTTGGCCCGATGAATTCTTTCTCAACCGGCGCGCCAGCGGCGATATGATAGGCGAAAAGCGCAATTTTCGAGCCGGACAGCGGTACTTGCTGGATAATCGAGGTCGAAACGGGATTGTCTGCTATCTCCTCGATTAAGGCGCTGTCGCATACAGCATCGGCCTGATTGAGGATGTCGCTTAGAAAAATCCGCCTGAAGATCGCCGTTTCCGCCGTCAGGCCGCGCTGTTTCAGCGCAGCGCTATAGCGCTCCTCAAGGCCCGCGGTTTGATCTGCAAAACTGCCACCTTTGGGGGCGTCGATCATGAAGAAATGTTCGATGCAGCCGTTCTCGCCTTGGAAGCTTTGCCAGGCGACCCCTTCGCTGCGCTCCGCCGCGACATGACTTCCGGGCCGCGTTTGCCGGTCTACCCCGCCTTTCTTGAGGAGAACCGGCTCTTGCCTCGCGCCGCTCTTAGCGCGGAGCTTTCGTTCGGACATTACACAGACCTTTCCACCGCGGCTCCCATACAAGACGGGGCAGCAAGCCGAGTTAAGCCATCAGGGTCTCTTAGAAGCTCTATTGCTCCCTCCCTTGACCTTAGTCAATTTTCCCGTTTGCCGTCCTTGCCTGTGGCATTTATACACAGCTGTAATTGCATCTTGCAGTTGGAGAGAATATGGCAGCGGCGAAGATTGGCATCGTAACCGTCTCCGACCGGGCAAGCGGGGGACTTTACGAGGATCTCGGGGGCCCGGCCATTGCCGGCTATTTGGCGGAAATACTCACTTCCCCCTGGCAAGCGCTGGCTCGCGTGATTCCTGACGAGCTGCACGGAATCGAAGACGCCTTGATTGCGCTCGCAGATGTCGAGATGTGCGCTCTCGTATTGACGACAGGCGGCACCGGTCCGGCGCCACGCGATGTGACGCCGGAAGCGACGGCGGCCGTTTGCGGCAAGATGCTGCCAGGGTTCGGCGAGCTGATGCGGGCTAAGAGTCTGGAACAGGTCCCGACGGCGATCCTGTCACGTCAAGCCGCAGGCATTCGCGGGGCTACGCTCATCGTCAATCTGCCGGGGCGCCCGGCTTCGATCCGCCACTGTCTCGATGCGGTGTTTCCCGCTATCCCCTATTGCCTGGATTTGATTGGCACTGCCCGGTTGGAGACAAACTCTGAAAAGTGTAAAGCCTTCCGGCCCGCAACGGCATAACGGCCGGCGTTCCCGCCGGCGCTTTTGGACAAGGACCGCTCCAAACCCATGACGAAGCTTAGTGTGCTCGTGGCAGGCGCCGGGATTTTCGGGCTCTGGCAAGCCTTCGAGCTCGCGCGGCGCGGGCACGCCGTCACGCTCCGCGAAGCCATGCCCGAACGGGAAACTGGCGCGGCCAGCCGGTTCGCGGGCGCCATGCTCGCGCCAGATTGCGAGGCCGAGGGGGCCGAGCCAATCGTTCGCGAGTTGGGCATCGCCGGCCTCAAAATGTGGCGTGAGGCCTATCCGGAGGTGGTGGCGGCGGGAACGCTCGTTGTCGCTGCTGCGCGCGACGGGACCGAGCTTTCCCACTTCGCCCGGCTGACCGCCGGGCACAAGCCGGCAGATGCGAGCCGTATAGCAGAGCTCGAGCCAGAGCTGGCGGGCCGGTTTGCACAGGGCCTTTATTTTCCTAATGAGGCGCATTTGGCGCCGAGGCGCGCGCTCGATTTTCTTGTGAGCGAGCTGCGCCGTCTGGGCGCGGCTCTTGAATTCGAAAGTCCTGTCCCTGCGCCGCTTTGGCTTGCCGCCAGCGCTGGCGAGGCGGTTATCGATTGCCGAGGGCTTGCGGCGCAGGACCAGCTGCCGGAGTTGCGCGGTGTCCGTGGCGAGATGGCGGTTTTGAGCGCACCGCAAGTGCGCCTTGTCCGGCCCATCCGCCTCTTGCATCCCCGCTTCCGCTTGTATGCCGTGCCCTGGGGCGGGGGCGTCTACATGATCGGGGCAACTTCAATCGAAAGTCAGGACGGAGGGCCGGTACGTGTGCGATCCGCACTCGATCTTCTCGGCACGGCCTATGCACTCGTTCCGGCCTTCGCAGAGGCGCGCCTTCTCGAGCTGTCGGCCGGGGTACGGCCCGCTTTTCCCGATAACATTCCCAAAATCCACGTGCGAGGCCGCACGATCGCAGTGAACGGCGCGTACCGGCATGGCTACATGATGGCTCCGGCGATAGCGGCGCTCGTTGCAGATTACCTCGAAACGGGGCGAGCCGATTCGCCGCTCTTCGACCTGCGGTAAGCTGGCACGGCATGAAAATTTACAAACGCATCGATATTGGCGGATAGGCCGGCTGCCGCAGCCGCTATTAATCGCCGCTGTATTCCGCCCAGCAATCGGGCGTTTCGTATACGGTGACGCTGGAAAGCAGCGGAAGCAGCGCCTTGGTCCGTTGCCAGATCCAGATTGCGATGTTCTCGGCGGTCGGATTTTCCAGCCCGGCAACCTCATTGAGGCAGTGCTTATCGAGTTCGGCCAGCAGCGGCGCGAAAGCCGCCTCAACATCGAAGAAGTCGATCACGAAACCCGTAACCGGATCGATGGGGCCTTCGAGCTTAAGCTCGACACGATAAGAATGCCCGTGCACCCGCCGGCAGCGATGCGTTGGCGGAACGTTCGGCAGAACGTGCGCAGCCTCAAAGGTGAACGCTTGAGTTATTTTCATTCAATCTTTCCGCCTCCCGCCGCCGCTACGCTGCCGGCGCGCATCCCGCCATGCCACGTGTGTAACCGTCGATAAGCGCTCCGGGCAGGCCTAGACCTGAAAGGCGCGAGCGTGCGCCGGCCGGTTCGATGAGGCCGTCCAGCAGGTCCCGGTAGATCGCACTCACCGCTCCCATATTTGTGGTGTGGGGCGAGAGCCTCAGACGCCGGATGCCTGAGGCCGCCGCCTCGTCTGCGGTTGGGCAAAAGGCTTGCATTCCCTGAGATAGCGTCTGAACGCCGTTCACGGCAAGGAAGGGCTGGCCGTCGATGGTGTCGACCGCAAGCCCATCGGGGTCTTTCGCGCAAACGAATTGGCACGAATCTTTATGCAGCCCGTGCAGCCGCGCGTGGTAGCACCGGCTCGACAGCGCAAGGGGCAGGCGGCCGAAGGCGAACACTTCGATCTCCAGATCTGGGCAAGCTTCGGCAATTGTGCGCACAGATGTCAGCGGCAGCTCCACAGGCGTGCAGAGAGTCGCGGCGCCGCGCGCGGCGAAGAATTGGGCGGCGCGTTCATTATAGACGTTGACGAGAGGCCCAACCACGAAAGGCCGGCCTTTGCGCAAGGGCAGCGCGGTTACGTCGTTCACCTCGACGAGGCGTTCATCACCGCAAAGCGCCGCGACGGACTTGCGCTCCCGCTCCGTTGCAGGCAGCGCCAGCGTCGAAAGCACCACCTCCTTGCCCGCGGCTTCCAGACGCTCGATGACCTCCGGCCAAACGGGATCGGAAAAAGGCATGCGCTTGCCGCAAACCACCTCGCCAAGGTGCACACGGTCGAATTTCGAGCCGGCCGCGATATCGCTGTAAAAGGAGCGAAGCCGGTCCGCCTCCCAATTGAACAGCAGCGGTCCGAGCGTCAGGCCGATTTTGCGCAACCTCACCTCCACGTCTTCTTGTAGGCGCCAGACGTCTGCCGGCCGCCTTCGACGAAGGCCTGAAGCATGCGTTCGGCTTCGAGGGGCGGCTGCCCGGCCTCGATCGCATCCACCACCCGGCGGAACATATGGACCACTTCGGCCACATAGCCCTTGCCGCGCTGGCGCCCTTCGATCTTAAGCGCAGTGACGCCGGCCTTCTTGAGGTTTGCGATCAGGCCCGCTGCGTTGAGGCTGGTCGGGTCCTCGAACAGATAAGAGGTCTTGCCGCCAGCCACGAAGCGGCCTTTGCAGAGCGTTGGATATCCGGCGGGCTCGGCGGGCTTGAAGCGGTTGATGGTGAAACCGGCAAGCTTGGCCGCTGTGCCGCCCTTGTCCTCCGAGTAGGCGACGGCCTCCGGCGGAGAGCAAACGCCAGAAATATTCGGAGACCGCCCCGTTGCGTAGGAAGACAGCGCGCAGCGTCCCTCGGCCATCGGGCATAGGCCGCCGAACACGAACACTTCGGTTTCGATGCCGATCGCGCGATTGAGCGCCGCGATCTCCTCCACCGAGAGCACGCGCGGAAGTACCACGCGCTTCACGCCGAAGGTTTCCGCATAGAACCCGATCGCTTCCGGCGTAGCAGCGGCGGCTTGCACAGACAAGTGAATGCGCAGATTTGGATGCTTCGCCGCCGCGTAGCCGAGGACTGCGATATCGGCCAAGATGACCGCGTCGGCCTTGGCTTCTGCGGCGTTCGCAAGCGCCTGCGCCCACGGTTCGAACGCTCCGGCGCGCGCAAAGGTGTTGATGGCAACGAGCACCTTGGCGCCACGCTCATGGGCGAAGCGCACCCCGTCGCGCAGCTCCTGCGGCGAGAAGTTGAGGCCCGGAAAATTGCGCGCATTCGTCTCGTCGCGGAAACCGCAATAGACCGCGTGCGCTCCCGCCTCGACAGCGGCGCGCAAAGCGGAGGGCGTCCCGGCCGGGCATACAAGCTCAATGCTCATTGGAGGACCCTGCAGGCGCTCCGGCAAAACGCCGCGCTAGCGCTACGGCATTCAGCACGAGGCTGTCTGCTACCGAAGCCACGCTGCCGCCGAGGCCAATGAAATCCGACGGCTTGAGATCGGCGTCCTCGATGGCGTTGCGCAGCGCAAGCAGTGCGTCCACTTTTCCGCTTATGCTGATGCTACGGCTGAAGAAAAGTGCGTCCCCGTCGAAGGTGCCGTCGAGCAGGCCGAGGAGAGACAAGAGCGGCGCGCGCACAACCACGTCGCTCGCCGCGGACGCTTCTTTGCTCGCCATTTTGACTTCAGCGGCGGTGCCGTCGGGCACGATAAGAAACGCGTAAGAAAGATCGGTAGGATCGATGAAGAACAAGGTCCGGCGGTGCTCGCCGAGCCTTTCGAAAAGCACGGGCCGCCGCCGGGCAAGATCGCGCAGCGAGCGCGTCAAGAAAAAGCCAAGCGGCAGCACGCCTGCCGGACGGGCGAGAAGCCGCAGGAGGTACGGCAGCTCGCCTTGGAAACTTTCGGCCATTTCATTCCCGCCAAAAAGAATCTTCGGATGGACGCACCATAACCCTCCGCCGGCTGTGCGGTACAGCGGATTCGGTCCGCGGCCCAATTCACAATAATACTCCCCGAGGCCGCGCCACCGCTTGACGAAGGTCAAACCAAACCCAATCGCCTCGCTGGCATCGCGAGGCGATTTTGCGCGGCGCGATCCGGCAGCGCTAATGTTCTCCCTTTTTCCCGCGTGAATGATTTAAGTCCCCGTTAACCTGGAATTGATTGCCTTCAATGACCGTTCTGCGAGATGGTGCGCGTTTCCGTTAAACCGCCATCATGGAGAAAGCGCTTTGCCAAAGCTTTAAGGGACGGAAGGAACGCGCTATAGCGCCGATAACACAGCAAAAATCAGACAGCGGCGCCGGGCCTGAGTGGCCTGCCGTGCAGTCTCATGGTTAATTCCGGCGCCAGATTATATTTAACGGACTTTTCCGGTATTATGGATCAACCGGCGGTCTTTCTGCACTTGGCGGTGCAATATGCAGCCTATAGTTTGTTCTTTTATTGCGCAATAATCTCTTCTGGCGTTTGCGCCATAATACCGTGCATTCCTCAAAGAATGATGCCGTTATAAAGCGAAGGCGAGGGTATTAGCAACTTAGGTTTGCGTTGAACACGGACGGACTTCGGGAACAAACGAAGGCGATTTAACGCGATCGCCTCCGGGCGCCGTGCCTCACGCGGAGGATCACCACGCGCTCGCGTTCGATTCGATACCGTATGATGTATGGATAGGCGATTGTTGTTTCTCGAATCTGGGTACTGGGAACGGCCCGGCCGCGAAAAGGAAAAGAAGCGAGCCCATTGCCCGCTTCAAGGATACGCTCGGCCATATCATGCGCGGCGTAAGGATTAAAATCTGCGATATAGCGCCGGATATGTTGAAGATCGGCGAGCGCGGCTTTGGCCCAAATGACCGGGATCACTTGGGTTCCGGGCGCGGCAATTCGTGAGGCGTGCCCCACGACTTGAGCCACTTCACAACCTCTTCATGCGGCACGACGCGGCCTGCCGCAACGTCCGCCTCGGCTTCCGCGATGGCGCGCGCTTCCTCTTCCTCGTCAATCTCGTCGAAAATGCTTTTGGTTGTGGGCATGCGGTCTCCTTTATCGCAGACATATTATCATGGATGCGGTTTGGCAAACAGGCGCCACGTCCGGAAAATTGCCGTCCAGTGACGAACTTTCCGCGCCCGTGCCCTCTGTGCAAAATTGCTTCAAGCTTGATTTATTGCGGCTCAGCGAGCAATACAGGGTCAATGGCGAACCGCGCTAGGAAGCCGGTAACCCTAAAACGGCTCGCGCGAAATTTGCAAAATTCTACGGGTTTCTGGCTTTATCAAGGGGGATTGCGGCCGCTCTGCCAAGTTGAATCACGAGAATATCAAAGACTTAAGCCGAAAGCTATGCATCGCAGCGTCGGCCTATAAGGAATCGGTGAGGCGCTTTTGAATAGAGTCGCCGCTCGCTTGCGGACTTGAAGGATCGATCAACCCCGCCGAAGTGTACCTCTCGGCCCCGGGCCAGAAAGCAGAACACCACTCTCAATGAATATCGTCATCGTCGAAAGCGCCGCCAAGGCGAAAACCATCAATAAGTATCTCGGGGCCGATTATAAAGTAATCGCGTCCTACGGCCATGTGCGCGATCTGCCGGCCAAGGACGGTTCGGTCCTGCCCGACAACGATTTCGAGATGAGCTGGGAGGTCGAGTCCGATTCCCAGAAAGTCGTCAACGAGATCGCCAAGGCCGTGAAGGGGGCGAGCCGGCTGATCCTCGCCACCGACCCGGATCGCGAAGGCGAGGCGATCTCCTGGCATCTGTTGAAAATCCTGGAGCAAAAACGCGCGCTGAGCGGCGTTGCGGTGGAACGCGTCGCGTTCAACGCCGTCACCAAGGATGCGATCCTCACGGCGATGGCCCATCCGCGCAAAATCGACGAGCCCCTGGTCGATGCCTATCTCGCTAGGCGGGCGCTCGATTATCTCGTGGGCTTCACGCTGTCGCCGGTGCTTTGGCGCAAGCTGCCGGGCGCGCGCTCGGCGGGCCGCGTGCAATCCGTCGCGCTGCGGCTGGTCTGCGACCGGGAGTCGGAGATCGAAGCCTTCAAGACGCGCGAATATTGGACTGTCGAAGCGAACCTCAAAACCGCTGGCGGCGAGGTGTTCCCGGCGCGGCTTTCGGCGCGCGACGGCAAGAAGCTCGATAAGTTCGACATATCGGACGAGGCAACGGCCCACGCCTATCGCGATGCGCTTCGCGGGCAGCTTTTCCGCGTAGAAAGTACCGAGGCCAAGGAGCATAAGCGCAACCCGGCGCCGCCATTCACCACCTCGTCGCTGCAGCAGGAAGCCTCGCGTAAGCTGGGCTTGTCCCCGCGCCAGACCATGCAGATCGCCCAGCGCCTTTACGAGGGCGTCGACATCGGCGGTGAGACCGTGGGCCTCATCACTTATATGCGAACCGACGGCGTGCAGATCGTGCCCGAGGCAATCGCGGAGGCCCGCAGCCAGATCGAGTCGCAGTTCGGCAAGCGCTACGTTCCCAGCGCGCCGCGTATATACAAGACCAAGGCAAAAAACGCCCAAGAGGCGCACGAAGCCATTCGCCCGACCGATTTCCGGCGTCATCCCGATAAGGTCAAAGGGCTCGGCGCCGAGGAGGCGCGGCTCTATAAGCTGATCTGGCAGCGCGCGGTGGCAAGCCAAATGGCAAGCGCGGACATCGAGCGCACGACAGTTGAGATTAGCGCGCCGGGCCGTGACGGCCACGCCTATGGCTTGCGCGCCACGGGCTCGGTGGTTCTGTTCGATGGGTTCCTCAAGCTTTACGAGGAAGGCCGCGACGATGCCGAGGACGAGGACGGCAGCCGTTTGCCCAAGCTGGAGCGCGGCCAGGAACTTCGCGATGCAGGCGTCGAGGCCACGCAGCATTTTACCGAGCCGCCGCCGCGCTTCACCGAGGCCACGCTCATCCGCGAGATGGAGCGGCTTGGCATCGGCCGCCCCTCGACCTATGCCAGCACGGTCAGCATTTTGCGCGAGCGCGATTATGTGAAGCTCGAGAAGAAGCGGCTGGAGCCCGAGGACAAGGGCCGGCTCGTCACCACCTTCCTCGAGGCGTTTTTCAAACGCTATGTGGAATACGACTTCACGGCCTACCTGGAGGACCGGCTCGACCAGGTCTCCGACGGCAAGCTCGATTGGAAGGCGTTGCTGCGCGAGTTCTGGCGCGACTTTTTAGCGGCGGTGAACGAGATCAAAGACCTGCGCGTGGCGCAAGTGCTCGACGCGCTGAACGAGATGCTCGGGCCCCATATTTTCCCCGCCAAGGCGGACGGCAGCGATCCGAGGCTGTGCCCGCTTTGCGGCAAAGGCCAGCTTTCGCTGAAAACCGGCAAGTTCGGCGCCTTCATCGGCTGCTCGAACTATCCCGAGTGCCGGTTCACCCGACAGCTCAAGACTGGCGGCGACGATGGCAATGGCGAGACGGCAACCGCGCCGGCCGGCGCGGTGCTTGGCACAGACCCGGAAACGGGCCTGGCCGTCACGCTCAAAAGCGGACGCTTCGGCCCTTACATTCAGCTGGGTGAGGGCGAAAACGGCGAAAAGCCGAAGCGCGCCTCGATACCGGGCGGCATCGAGGCCGGCTCGATAGGGCTGGACTATGCGCTGAAGCTGCTGGCCCTTCCGCGCGAGGTGGGCATCCATCCCGAGAGCGGAAAACCGGTCATGGCCGGCTTTGGACGCTATGGCCCCTATATCGAGCACGAGGGCAAATACGTCAAAATCGATGCCGGCGAAGTTCTGACTATCGGGCTCAATCGCGCGGTGGCGTTAATTGCGGATGCCGCGGCCAATGGTAATGGCAAAGCGGCTCGTACCTCGGCTCCGATCAAGGTCCTCGGCGAGCACCCCGGGCAGGGTGGGAAGGTCGAGGTTCTTGCCGGCAAGTACGGCCCCTATATAAAGTTCGGGAAAGTCAACGCGACGATCCCAAAGGATATGGCGCCCGAAGCCGTCACTATGGAAGAGGCGGTCAAGCTCATCGCCGCCCGTATGGAAAGCGGCGGCGCCAAGAAAAAAGCGGCGGGAAAGGCGAAGGCAGCCAAGCCGAAAGCCGCTGCATCGAATGGAAAGGCTGCGAAGGCCGGCCCTGCGGGCGGCGCCAAAAAGCCGAAAGCGGCGGCCCGGAAGGCGGCAACGAAAGCGGCAAGCGAGGCGCCCTAGCCCGTGCCGAGCAAGAAAGACAAAATGGAATCGGACAAACAGGGCGCGCAAGACGCGCGCTCAAAGAAATTAGCTAAAGAAGACGTTCTTCAATTTATTCACTCCAGCACCGGAAATATCGGCCGCCGCGAAATCGCGCGCGCCTTCGGTGTCAAGGGCGCCGATCGCATTGAGCTGAAACGCATCCTGAAAGAGCTTGCCGCCGATGGGCTGATTGCCGATACGCGGCGCCGGATGCGCAAGGAGGCGCTTCCGCAGGTTGGCGTGATCGTTGTCCGCAGCCAAGACCGGAATGGCGATCTGATCGGCACGCCGCTGCATTGGAACGAAGAGGATGGCGCGCCGCCGCGCATTCTTCTCGATATAACACGGCACTATCAAGGGCCGGCCATTGGCATTGGCGATCATGTGCTGGCGCGGCTCAAGGAAGCAGTCGATGAGAGCGATGGCGAGGAGAAATTCGGCTTCGTTGCATCGCCCATCAAGCGGCTGCCGCGCGATAAGCCCCGCCAGCTCGGAATCCTGCGCAAGGCCGGGCGCGGCTTCATGGTCGAGTCCATCGACAAGAAAGACCTGAAAGAATGGCCGGTTCAAGAGGGCGATATGGACGGCGCCGGGGACGGCGAACTTGTCCGCTTCGAAATTGTGCGCGATGCGAAGCTTGGCCGTCCGGGCGCGCACGTCACCGAGCGGATCGGTCATCCTCAGGCCGAGAAATCGGTAAGCCTCATCGCCATCCATAAGCACGGGCTTCGCGACCGCTTCGGCGAAGATTTGCTCGCAGAGCTCGAATCGCTGCCTGAGCTGACCATGGCGCACCGCGAGGATCTCACCCGCGTGCCGCTTGTCACCATCGATCCCTCCGACGCGAAGGATCACGACGACGCAGTTTGGGCCTCGCCCGATACCGATCCGGCCAATGAAGGCGGCGCAACCGCAATCGTCGCCATCGCCGACGTCTCCTTCTACGTAAGGCCCGGAACTGCGCTCGATAGCGAGGCAGCCTTGCGCGGCAATTCGGTGTACTTCCCGGACCGGGTTGTGCCGATGCTGCCGGAGAAGCTTTCGAACGATCTTTGCTCGCTGCGCGATGGCGAGCTGCGGCCGTGCCTAGCGGTACGGATGACCTTCGACCGTGACGGCAAAAAGCTTTCGCACCACTTCACGCGCGCGATGATGCGTTCGGCGGCAAAGCTATCCTATCAAGAGGCGCAAGCAGCCATCGACGGCAAGCCTAACGCAAAAACCGCGCCGCTGCTCGACACGGTGCTCAACCCGCTTTGGCAGGTCTATGCGATTTTGAAGGAGGCGCGAGACAAGCGCGGTCCCCTCGATCTCGATCTGCCCGAGCGAAAGATCATCCTCGACGAGCGCGGGCTCGTCTCGCGCGTCATCGTTCCCGAACGGCTCGAAGCGCACCGGCTCATCGAGGAGTTCATGATCCAGGCAAACGTCGCGGCGGCGGAAGCGCTTGAGGCGCAGAAATCGCCGCTTATTTACCGGGTCCACGATGCGCCGTCTTCGGAGAAATTGGTCGCGCTGAGTGAGTTTCTGGCGAGCATTGGCATCAATGCGCCCAAAACCGGCTTCAACCGGCCAGGCCAGTTCAACCGTATCTTAGCCAAGGCCATGGGCACCGAGCATGAGGAGCTTCTGAACGAGGTCGTGCTGCGCTCTCAGGCGCAGGCCGAATACCGGCCAGGAAACCTCGGGCATTTCGGCCTGAACCTACGCCGTTACGCGCATTTCACCTCGCCGATCCGCCGCTACGCCGACCTTATCGTGCACCGGGCGCTCGTAAGCGCGTTCCGGCTGGGCGAAGGCGGCCTATCGGATGCCGAGAGGTCGAAGCTCGATCGCATCGCGGAGACCATCTCTCACAGCGAGCGCAAAGCAATGTCCGCTGAGCGCGAGACCGTCGAGCGGCTGATCGCCATGCATCTGGCTGAGCGCGTGGGCGAGGCGTTCCAAGGCCGCATCTCAGGCGTGACCCGTTTCGGCCTCTTCGTGAAGCTGAACGATACGGGTGCTGACGGGTTTGTGCCCGCTGCCACGCTTGGGCGCGACTTCTACCGGCATGTCGAGAACGCACACGCGCTCGTCGGCGAGCGCACAGGCGAAAGCTTCCGGCTTGGCGATAAGGTCGATGTGAAGCTTGTGGAGGCCAACCCCGCGGCGGGCGCGCTCCGGTTCGAAATGCTGAGCGACGGCCGTTTCTCAGCCGCGCTTGCGAAAGCCGGCCGCAAACGGAGTGGAAAAACGGGTGGCAAGGCTGTCAAAGCCGCGGCAAAGCGCGTAAAACCATCTTCCAAGAAGAAGCAGCACGTCCGGGACTCCTCCCAGAGCGGCGAGGCGTGACGATTGGTGCCGGTTCTCGGAATGCACGGAGCCGGGCTGGGCAGCGGGAAATCGCTATGGTCAAAGTTAGGGAGACAACATTAAGCTGAATAGATGCCGCATTGCATCGTGACTTTTCAACGGAAGTGAATTACGGTGCCCTTTCCCTTGACTTATCCCCTCAACTTAGGCCACTTTCAAGCCTGCTTGGAGCGACGTCGGAATCTATCATGGCTAAGCCTGTAACTCAGAAAATCAAGTTGGTAAGCTCCGCCGGAACCGGCTACTATTACGTGACAAATAAGAATCCGCGGAATTTGACCGAAAAGCTCGTGCTTAAAAAATACGACCCCGTGGTCAAGAAGCACGTGGAATTCAAAGAGTCGAAAATCAAATAGCCGCACGCGCAGGCGTTCCCGCCAGCTACTTCCGAATATCCCAATTAAATGGAGAGGTGATCAGCTCCGCTTCCATCGGCAGCGGGGTAAGTCCGATATAGGATGCGGAGCTGATCTTTACACCATTGGATCAAGAGGGCGTGACCCAACGGCTAATTCCGAAACCGTCCAGCTTGCGACAACATAGAGGTTTCGGTGTATGCCCCACGGACCCAGGAGATGCGGCGGACCTGAGCACTCCGCAGGGTATCTCATAGTATACATGTATGAGAAATTATGCGCTGTTGGCAAGTGCGGATCGACATTTTTCTGCCTCACTTGTGAGCTTTTGCGCTGAACCTCGTTAACATTGCCCGAACGTCACCACAAAAGTTTGCTGCGAACCTAATGGGAGTCCATCCCCAAGCGGTTGTTTAAGAAGCGCATTTGGCTTTTATCAAAAACAAACCGCGAAAAGCACCCAGATTTTTGGGGCAAAGCTGCGGCGAAGGAGTTTTCCCCGCTTTCCCCAAGCCTTTAAGGTACATGCGATGGAACAAGCTGGCGGATCGTATCGAGAAAGCGTGAAACGGAAATAGGTTTTGAGACATAGGCTTCGCAACCGCCTTCTCTTATGCGCTCCTCGTCCCCTTTCATTGCAAACGCCGTAACCGCCACGATCGGGATATGACGGAGACTGTCGTCTTCCTTTAGCCACTTTGTTACATCCAGGCCAGAAACTTCCGGCAGCTGAATGTCCATCACGATCAAGTCGGGCCTGTGCTTGCGCGCAAGTGCAATAGCGTCGATTCCATTGCGGGTTTGCAAGGTCTTGTAGCCATGCGCCTCCAGCAGATCGTGAAAGAGCTTCATATTGAGCTCGTTATCCTCGACGATCAGAATTGTGCTAGCCATGGCTGTATTGCTCGCCCTCGGCAGGACGCGAGGCTGCGGGGTGCCTGCCACGGGGTTTCGCGGTACCGTTCGTTTTGGAAATGAATGAAAGCGCATAGCCCGATTCACAATGAAGCATTCGCGCCCCCATAATCTCTAGGATGTGTTAATAAACTCTAACCGATTGTGCGAAGTTTTGCCATACTGCCGCTCGCCTGAAGCTAAGGGCATTGTTTCGTTTCAAAAAACTCGATGCTAGATAATTCCCCTTCGAGCGAGAATGTACCGTAATCGAGCTTGAGCTTGCGACTCACTCCATTGGAATACATCCGGAAAGAGATTTCGTAGGAGGGAAGGCCATCCTTGTTCGGCCCGGGTTCGTAGTAGCTCACCACAACCGGCCACGACGGGATCGTGTCCAACAGGCCCGCGTTCTTTATCGAGGGAAGCTGCGAATTGGCGCTGAGCTCGAGCGGTGCGCCGATGACGGAGGTTGTCTCGTAGAGCTTCGTACCCTTCTCGGAACCATCGTAGATGTCGGCCTGGAGCCTCGTTCGCCCCGCAACCGCCGCCTTTAGCAAACTCAGCGAATGCTGGGTGGGGAACAGAATCTTGCCGGAGAAGGAAAGTGAGGATTTCTTCGGCTTTTCGAGATCGACATTGACAGCATCGCGGTTATGCAGCGGCCGGCGGGCAGTACCCTTTGTGCTCTCGGCGAGCTTGTTATTCGTGTATTGGGACGTGGAGAAACGAAAGCGCCTGCCTTCCGCATCTTCCCAGCTTTCCGACCTGATATCGTTCGTGGCCGCTTTGCCGTCGCGATCGAACACCTCGGTGACGAGGCGCGTGTTAAGCGTATAGCCGAGGCAGGGCGAGCCGCGGAAATCGTACACGAGCTGACCGCGAATATCGCTAACATTGGAGCCAGCGCCCGTATCGCCGAGCGTTAGCTCGTAAACGGCCCGGTGCGAAGCGAGCCCATAGCTTTGAGCGGGAGCTTCCTGCTGGGAAACAGGCGGATGCGCTGCGAGATCCTGAGCCGGAGCGCCCTGCGCAATAGCGGGCTGCAGGGCCAGCAGCAGAGTTACGCTCGCGCCGCATGCGTTGCGGAAGGGCGAGGCCAGCTTATGCTTCATCTTGGGTCCCACGAGCGTTATGTTCAACCAATCCATTGATACGCAGCTTCAGAAGAAATAACAGCCTCCGCGGCTTTCTCCCCAGCTTACCTGCCGCGCGGCGAAAGCGTTCACATTGGAACGCACCTCATCGTTTTCCAGGGGGGCAGCGCATACGCCGCAGAGTGCGGGTAGCGGCGGACGGGTGCCAACCTAAATCCTGCCGTCTAGAACCCTAAGCACGGTTCCAGGCTCGTTCGCGCTAGCTTCTCGCGAATAATGGCGAGACTCGCATCTATTTGAACACATTGGCGAGCGCGATAGCGATGCCGGGCGGGTCGAGCCTTAACAGGCCCTCGCGCAGGATGACCGGAGGCGCGATGCCCCGGCCTTCGCGGCGGTAATGGATCAACTCGGACGTTTCCCAATCCGCGATGACATAATGCTCGATCGACGGCACTTCGAAATAGCCGGCTAGCTTCACAATTAGATCCTTGCGCTGTGTGGACGGCGACAAGACCTCCACGACGATCACTGGATCGGGGGGTAACGATATCGGCTTTGCCCATCTGGCCCGCAAAGACCACAACGTCCGGCTCGAAAGCTGTGTTGGGGCCGGTCTTAACGACGATGCCATCGATACCGAAGGATAAGGGTAGGCCCTCAGCTTCAATTGCCTCCTCAAACGCGCGAGCGATGCGGTATTTGACGCTAGCGTGGCCCCAAGTTTGCGATTGTTGCATTTGAGGCTCCCCATCGAAAAGCTCCCAGTGCTTTTCCGGGCGCGCCTCGGCCCAGCTCAGGAATTCTTCCGCCGTCATCGATTTTTGCGCAAGCGCTGTCATAGCGAGAATCTAACATCGCGCAGGCACAGGAGCAAGAAGCGCGAACTTATAGACGCCGCGCTCACGTGGCTGCAGGCGGGTCTGGAGCCTTTCCGAAAACGGTGTTAAGACTATTCCAAGCCCATATTAGAGCTATCGTGTCTGCCGGGAGCCTAGACTTGGACGATAAACGCGCCGCTTCGAGTGTCAGCGTTCTCAAGGGTGTGCGCGATATAAGTGCGGAAGAGTGGGACGCTTGCGCGAACCCGCCGGGCTCCGTCTACAATCCATTCCTGGCCCACGCATTTCTCCTCTCGCTAGAAGAAAGCGGATCGGCTTCGGCGAAAAAGGGCTGGCTTGCCTGCCATCTCGCCTTGAAGGACGCAAACGGCGCAGCTGCGGCGCTGATGCCCTGCTACCTCAAATCCCATTCCTATGGCGAATATGTTTTCGACCACGCCTGGGCCCAGGCCTATGAGCGGGCCGGCGGGCGCTATTATCCGAAGCTTCAGACCGCGGTTCCTTTCACGCCGGTAACAGGGCGGCGCATCCTCGTGCGGCCGGGATTTCCGGAAAGCGAGGCGCGCGCGCACCTCGCCGCAGCCGCCGTCGAGAGCGTAAAGCAATACAAGGCTTCATCCTGGCATATGACATTCGCGGCAAAGGAGGAGTGGGAGGAACTCGGCGGACTCGGCTTTCTCCAGCGCACCGATACCCAGTATCATTGGCACAATCGGGGCTACGAAAATTTCGACGGCTTCTTGGCCGCGCTGTCTTCCCGCAAGCGCAAGACGGTTCGCAAGGAGCGCGAGCAAGCGAGGAGCTCAGGCGTCGCCCTCGAATGGCTGACCGGCTCCGCTATAACCGAAGCGCACTGGGATGCCTTCTTCGCCTTCTATATGGATACCGGCAGCCGCAAATGGGGCACGCCTTATCTGAACCGCGCCTTTTTCAGCCTCATCGGCGAGCGCATGGCGGACCGCATTCTGCTCGTGATGGGAAAGCGCGACGGGGCCTATGTGGCCGGCGCGCTCAACTTTATCGGCGGGGACACGCTGTATGGGCGCTATTGGGGCTGTCTCGAAACGCACAACTTCCTGCATTTCGAGGCGTGTTACTATCAGGCCATCGAATACGCCATCGCCAACAAAATCGCGCATGTGGAAGCCGGTGCGCAGGGCGAGCACAAGCTCGCGCGGGGATATGCGCCGGAGACGACATACAGCTTGCATTACCTCGCCGACCCGGGCCTTGCCGCTGCGGTCGCGAGCTATCTCGCGCACGAGCGCAAGGCCATCGAGCGCGAGCAGCAGGTTATGAGCGAGGCGCTGCCTTATAAGAAATGCGCCGGTTCAAGCAACCCGCCGGATGGCGAGGAGGACGAAGGCCGCCACGAACCGTGAAAAAGCGGGGAAGCCGAAGTCTTAGGCAGGATCGCGTATGCGTGCAGCCGCTTGTCACTTCTCCTTTCGGTACTCAGCGGCTTTGGCAGGAAGGGCAGATTTCGCTCATTGATGATCGGCATCCTATGTCGAATCAGCTAACGTAACCTTGCCTAAACCTGACGTTAACTAACTCCGCCCACTGTTAAGCATTCGATAGCAAAAGGCGAGTCGAGCATCATGGATTCCAGCGTCGAACCGGCACGTCAACTCGTTCGTCTTCTCGGCCGCTCCTATGTCGCGTTCGTTTTTTCCCCGTTCGTGCCCATCGCAGGTTGGCTCGAAGGGATCGACGCAATGCTTGCGCGTTCGCCGGACTTCTTTGTGGGTAAACCGGTAGTGCTCGATCTCTCGGCGGTCGATCTCAGCCAGCCGGCGATCATCCATCTCGTCAAAAGCATCGAGCAGCGAAATATCCGCGTGCTTGGCTTCGAAGGCGTCGACGCCGCTCATCTTGACCTGAGCATGCCGCCTTTGCTGACCGCCGGCCGTCATTGCGCGCCCCAATTGACCGTCGCAGAGAGGCGCGAGACTAAGCCTCAGGCGACATCGCTTGTGCTGGATAGCCCGGTGCGCTCCGGCCAGTCGGTGATTTTCATCGAAGGCGACGTGACGGTGCTGGGGTCGGTCGGCTCGGGCGCCGAAATTGTCGCGGGCGGCTCCATCCATGTTTACGGGACGCTGCGCGGCCGCGCGATGGCCGGGGTCAATGGCAATTCGTCCGCCCGCATCTATTGCCAGAGGATTGAGGCCGAGCTTCTCGCGATCGACGGCTACTACCAGACCGCCGAGGAGCTGGACGCGAATTTGCGCTTCAAGCCGGTGCAAGCCCGGCTCGAAGGCAAGATCATGAGGATCACGCCGCTCAATTGAATTGTCATTGCAACTATAAACGGAGGTAAGAAATGGCGAAGGTGCTCGTTGTGACGTCCGGCAAAGGCGGGGTCGGTAAGACCACTTCCACCGCAGCGATAGGAGCAGCGCTGGCGCAGGCCGGACAGAAGGTCGTGGCGGTCGACTTCGACGTCGGTCTGCGAAACCTCGACCTTGTGATGGGCGCTGAGCGGCGGGTCGTTTTCGATCTCATCAACGTCGTGCAGGGCGTCGCAAAGCTGCCGCAGGCGCTGATCCGCGACAAGCGGCTGGATAATCTGTGGCTGTTGCCGGCTTCGCAGACCAAGGACAAGGACGCGCTGACCGAGGAAGGCGTCGGACGCATCATCGAAGAGCTGCGCGGCAATTGCGATTGGGTTCTCTGCGACAGCCCGGCAGGCATCGAGCGTGGCGCGATGCTCGCCATGCGTTTCGCGGACGAGGCGATCATCGTCACCAATCCAGAAGTCTCCTCGGTGCGCGACTCCGACCGCATGATCGGCATGCTCGATTCGAAAACCGTCAGGGCCGAGAAGGGCGAGCGGGTCGAGAAGCACGTGCTGATCACGCGCTATGATTCCGCACGGGCGGCGCGCGGCGAGATGATCACCATCGAAGACATCCTCGAAATCCTGGCGACGCCGCTGCTCGGGATCATTCCCGAGAGCCAGGATGTGCTGCGCGCGTCCAATGTCGGCTCGCCGATCACGTTAAACAATCCCGCCAGCGCGGCCGCACGCGCCTATCTCGATGCGACCAAGCGTCTGCTCGGCGAGACAATCCCGATGCTGGTCCCAGGCGAGCACAAGGGGCTGATGAACCTGCTGTTGGGAAGGAGGGTTGCATGAGCAAGTGGCTTTTCTCAAGCCGTCCTGAGCCAGCGCCTGCCCCTGCGACGGCGTCGATCGCGCGCGAGCGGCTGCAGATCCTGTTTGCGCACGAACGCGGAGCGCGAGGTCAGCCCGATCTCTTGATGCAATTGCGCGAAGAAATTCTGGCCGTCGTGTCGCGGCATGTTACCGTCGATCCGGACAAGGTGATCGTCAAGATGGAGAGAGGAAAGCATGTCACGACGCTCGAGATCGATATCGAATTGCCGAGCGGCATCGAAAACAAATTCGCCGCCACCGGGTGACGACCGAAACTGCCGGGCCCGCCCACGCGCCCCTTCCAACCAAAAACCCGACTTCATCCCGATTTCCTGATCAACTACACATAGGTGGCGAATTACATTCAAGATGACTTAACGTGAAGACGCCTTTTGCTGTGTGTGACAGCTGTCATCGCCCCGATAGCAAAGGCATGAGGCTCTCCTGGAAGCCGCTTGACCACGGCCCGCTTTGAGGCGTGGGTACGATCCGGCGTCTTGGCGCACGTATCTGATGATGGCCCGGGGTCGAGAAGTGCTTTCGAAAGCCGACCGGAAGTTTGGAGCACTCTGAAGATTATTACGTCCGCAATACCCTCAGTAAGAGACTAAGCGGATTCGAGCCCAAATTTCGCCTATCGGCCTTATCCACCCGCTGCGCCAATTCGGGTGCAGCTGCCGTTGGGGTGAGGCGGCTATCAGCGCCATCACCCCATTCATTAGCGAAGCCGAGCGAGCCGCCTAAAACTGCTCGACCGCCATCTCCATCATGGTTTTGCTGCCGGCAGTCAGGCTCTGGAAACGGCTGCCAACCTCGGGCAGCATCTTCTGCGCGAAGAAGCGCGCCGTCTTGATCTTGGCGTCGTAATATTGGGCCATACCGTCGCCGGAACCGATCTTGCTGTGCGCAGCCCGGGACAGTTTCAGCCACATCCAGCCGAGGCTGACGAGTGCGAAAATCCGCAAATAGTCGGTGGCCGCGCCGCCTGCCTCATCGGGATTGGCAAAGCCGTTCTGGGCGAGCCATCCCGTGGCCTGCTGGAGCTTGCCAACGGCATCGCCGAGCGGCCCGGCTATATCGCCGAGCGCCGCATCCGCCTTCGCCGCCTCGAGCTCGGTTTGCACGCTGGCGAAAAAGGCGCGGATTGCGCGGCCGCCGTCTTGAGGCAGCTTACGTCCGACGAGGTCGAGCGCCTGGATGGCATTCGCGCCCTCGTACAGCATGAAAATACGCGCATCGCGGACGAACTGCTCCATGCCCCATTCGCGGATATAGCCATGGCCGCCATACATCTGTTGCATCTTGATGGTGATGTCGACGCCCATGTCGGTGAAGTAGGCTTTAATGACGGGCGTGAGCAGGGCTACGAAATCGTTCGCCTGCTGCCTAACGGCTGCATCGGGATGGTGTTTTGCGCGGTCGATGTTGAGGCTTACGAGCACAGCAAGAGCGCGCGCCGCCTCGGTGAACGCCTTCGCCTCGAGCAGGTTCTTGCGGACGTCGGGGTGCACGATGATCGGATCGGCGGGCTTATCGGGTGCCTTTGCGCCGGTAAGCGCGCGGCCCTGCAGCCGGTCTTTTGCGTAAATGAGCGCATTTTGCCTCGCCACTTCGGCAACGCCGAGACCCTGAATGCCGACGCCGAGCCGCGCCGCGTTCATCATCGTGAACATCGCCCGCATGCCTTGGTTCGGCTCGCCGATGAGCCAGCCAACCGCATCGTCGAAGTTCATCACGCAGGTCGCGGATGCCTTGATCCCCATCTTGTGCTCGATAGAGCCGCAGCGCACGCCGTTGCGGGTGCCTGGCTCTCCATTCGCGTCCGGAATGAATTTGGGCACGAGGAAGAGTGAGATGCCCTTGGTCCCGGCCGGCGCATCCGGCAGCTTCGCCAGCACAAGATGGATGATATTGCGCGTGAGGTCGTGCTCGCCCGCGGTAATGAAGATTTTCGTGCCTGTGATCTTGTAGGTGCCGTCGCCTGCGGGTACGGCACGCGTTTTGATAAGCCCGAGATCGGTGCCGCAATGAGGCTCGGTCAGGCACATGGAGCCCGACCACTCCCCGGCTGCCATTTTGGGCAGATAGCGGTTCTTAAGCTCTTGGGTTGCGTGAGCTTCGATGGCTCCGTATGCGCCGCCCGTAAGGCCAGGATAGGTTCCGAAGGAGAGGTTGGCCGAGCAAATAAATTCCTCGATGGCAAAGCCCAGCGTGTGCGGCAAGCCTTGGCCGCCATATTCCGGCGAGCAGCCCAATCCCGGCCAGCCGCCTTCCACATACTTATCATAGGCCTCTTTGAACCCTGTTGGCGTCCGCACGGTACCGTTCTCGTACGTGCAGCCTTCGGCGTCGCCCCGCTGATTGAGCGGCTGCAGAACGGTTTCGCAAAGCTTTGCCGCCTCTTCGAGAACGCTGGCGATAAGATCGGGAGTTGCGTCTCCAAAGCCGGGTAGCGCCGGCAACTCTCCTGCATCGAGAACCTCGTTCATAATAAAGCGATATTCGTCGAGCGGTGCCTTGTAGCTTGGCATTGAGTCTCCCCTTTCGAAAACTGTGACTCTCATAGATAACGCAAAATCAGAAAAGCCTCCAGGAGGTCTTGCCGGCGTGGAGCCGTACTTCCCCCAAGCCTGAGGCCCAAGAAGAAGCAGGAAGCGGCCTTAAGCGGTGCGGCGATAAGGCGGCAAAAAAAATGGATGGGGATTATGGGAACCAATCCAACATCAGAGCGTTTAGACGGGTTAAAATATTGCGGTAGCAAAGTGTTAGCCACGAACAAGCGGAATAAGCCACACCATGTATCGTCATTGTAGTTTGGGTTGCAATTCACAATTTTAAAAAAACTGTTGACGCTATATTTAAAGTTTTAATAGACTGACTACAACTCGTAGTCGAGATATGCACAGAAACAACAAGCAAGTGCCAACTTTTGGCACAACGGTGTATACATTATGACTAAAGTTGGGGGAGTAATGCAAAAGGTGCAAGAAACAGTACACGAAGTTGAGCTAGTATATCCAGCCGAAGATATTCGAATGGATCAGCCTCAAGTCCGGACTAAATTTAATATATCCATGGAAAAGAAGATCGAAAAGCTTTGGCAAGAGTCGGAGCGGCAAGGCTGGAATTATAGCCAATTTGTTTCCGTTGTTATGGAAGTTCTTACCGTACTTCATCATCGCAAAAAGCTTCAGCGCACCGAACGGGCCGCCCAAAAGCCTCCTCAGAGAAAACGGGCGCTGAGTTAGACCGCAGGCTTGGCGCAACGCCCAATCCCTTCTTATACGCCCGTGACGAAAGTGCTAGCAACGCTTGACGTGCGGCATGCGCCATCCCTTATTACACGCCGTGGTGATTTGGCCGGCCGGCTTGCAGCCACGTAAAAGAACTCGCTAAAAGGCCGAGGCCTCCAAGGCCCGGAACGAAAGAAGCGGCCGGATCGGAGTTTGGTCCCGTAAGGAGGCTGGCCGCGCATCGATGAACAAGCTCATTCTACCGGGCCGCGATCTCGAAGCGGCCCTTTCGCGTTCGCCGGTGTTCCGCAGCGAGGAAGCTTTGCCGCTCGATTGCGGCCGTATGCTTGCCCCTTTCGAGATCGCCTACCAAACCTATGGAACGCTGAATAGCGAACGCTCGAACGCCGTACTCGTGTGCCATGCGCTCACAGGCGATCAGCATGTCGCGAGCCAACATCCCATCACGGGCAAGCCAGGCTGGTGGGAAACTGTCGTGGGCTCTGGAAAACCTGTGGATACTGACAGATATTTTGTGATCTGCTCGAATGTACTGGGCGGCTGCATGGGCTCCACGGGGCCGGCCTCCATCGATCCCGGTACAGGAAAACCCTATGGCCTCGGCTTCCCCGTCATCACCATCGACGACATGGTGCGCGGGCAGGCGCGCCTCATCGATCATCTCGGCATCCCAGATTTGTTCTGCGTGATCGGCGGCTCGATGGGCGGTATGCAGGTGCTAGAATGGTGCGCAAGCTTCGGCGATCGGGTCTTTTCCGCCGTACCCGTGGCAACCGCGCCACGCCACTCTTCGCAGAATATCGCCTTCCACGAGGTGGGCCGCCAGGCCGTGATGGCCGACCCCGATTGGCGCGGCGGCCGCTATCTCGAGGAAGGCACGAACCCCGCGAAGGGACTCGCGGTGGCGCGCATGGCCGCGCACATCACCTATCTCTCGGACGAGGCGCTGCACCGCAAATTCGGCCGCAGCCTGCAAAACCGGGACAAGGTCACCTTCGGCTTCGACGCCGATTTTCAGGTCGAGAGCTATCTGCGCTATCAGGGCATCAGCTTCGTCGACCGCTTCGACGCCAACAGCTACCTCTATATCACGCGCGCCATGGACTATTTCGACCTCGCGGCCGATTGCGATGGCGTGCTCGCTAACGCTTTTACGGGAACGAAGACGCGCTTTTGCGTGGTCTCGTTCACAAGCGATTGGCTCTAC
Source organism: Rhodomicrobium sp. (assembly GCA_052144215.1). Taxonomy (GTDB): domain Bacteria; phylum Pseudomonadota; class Alphaproteobacteria; order Rhizobiales; family Rhodomicrobiaceae; genus Rhodomicrobium. The sequence continues at coordinate 6,265 of JBKQQS010000113.1, read as the reverse complement.
CCCACGCGTGAGAGCCGCGCCATCGTGCAAGCGCTGAACGCGGTGGCGGCGAATGTGAGCTTTGTCGAAATCGAAAGCGACAAGGGCCATGACGCCTTCCTGCTGCATGAGCCGGAGTTGTTCAATGCGATCCGCGGCTTCTTGGGCGCGGCGGCGCAGCGGCGCGGCCTGCCCGCGGCGCGCGGAGGCAGCCTATGACAACGTTCGAGGAGCGCGTCAAAGCGGAGCAAGCTGCATCTCCGCGCATCGACCTGCTTGTGATCGCCGGCATGGTCGAGCCGGGCGCGCGCGTGATCGATGTGGGTTGCGGCCGGGGCGAGCTTTTGAAGCTCCTCGAAGAGCAAAAGCATGTGGACGGGCGGGGCATCGAGCTAAAGCAGTCCCGCGTGAATTTTTGTGTGGCGAAGGGGCTTTCGGTGGTCCAGGGCGACGCCGACAACGATCTTTCCAGCTATCCCGATCAGGCTTTCGACTATGCGATCCTGAGCCGCACGCTGCAGGCGACGCACAGGCCGAAGGAGGTGCTGGAGGAACTCTTACGCATCGCGCGGCGCGTGATCGTATCGTTCCCGAATTTCGGCTTTTGGCGCATCCGGCTGCAAATCCTGCTCAGCGGGCGCATGCCTGTGACGTGGAACTTGCCTGAGACCTGGTACGAGACGCCCAACATCCATTTCTGCACCATCCGCGATTTCCGCGCGCTCTGCGATCTGATCGGCGCGCGCGTGGAGCGCTCGTTCGCACTCTCGCCCAATGGGCACCCGCTCGGCATGAAGGTGCCACCGCCGCTGCATAATCTCATCGCGCAGCAGGCGGTGTTTCTGTTGACGCGCGAGCGTTAGCGGCGATTGTATTCCTGTATTTTTTGTGGTACATATTTATAATGCGATAAGGGCGATATGGCCACAAAAATTCCTCTGATTTTCTTCCGTACTTCCAGTGGAACGGAGCCCGTGCGCGATTGGCTTAAGGACTTAACCGCGGAAGATCGCAAAATCGTTGGCCAAGATTTGCAGCGCATTCAATATCGCTGGCCGGTAGGGATGCCGATCGCGCGAGTGATCTTTTGCTTTCACGATAACGAGCTTGTGGCGCTGAGCGGGTTTATCAAGAAAAGCCAGAAAACACCTCAAAGTGAACTCGATCTGGCTCTGGATCGGAAGAAGGAGTTGGAGCAATGACCAAGAGCACCCATCCAAGCCACGGCTCCAGCCTGGACGGCTTCCTTGAGGAAGAAGGCACGCTCGAAGAATTCCGCAGCGTCGCCATCAAGGAGGTGATTGCCTGGCAAATCCAGGAGGCCATGAAGGCGCAGAAGCTTTCTAAGAACAAAATGGCGGCCCTGATGCACACGAGCCGGGCGCAGCTCGACCGGCTGCTCGATCCGGCGCGCGGGAATGTCACGCTGGAGACGCTGCAGCGCGCCGCGCATGTGCTCCGCCGGGAGCTGCGCATCGAGCTGGCGTGATCCGGCCTCGCCGCGCCAGGAAGGCGTCGGCCTGCCGCGACCCGCGGAGTGCCCGTTAATCCGCCGTTAGCCTCAGTCATTCGCATGTCTTGCCCATTCCGCCCGGTGCCGCCGCCTCCGTTAAGGCGCCAATCGTAGAAGAAAGCGCCTTACGGAAGCATTAAGCGGCAGCACCCGGCAAGTTGGCGCATTGATATTGCAATATAAAATTCGATTGCAGCGCAAAACTCAGGCCGGTTGCAAATATTGCCGCAGCAATCCAGGATTGGATTTGTTGGTTAACTCGCGCAAGAATCTATATTTAACGGACTTTTTCGGTATTATGGCGCAAACGCCAGAAGGGTGAGGACATGAGTTAGATAGGTGTGCGCCGTGGAGGACGCGCTTAATGAAGTCAAAAAGTCAGAAAGACGGCAAGTCCTAACCAGGACTGTTAGCGAGACTGACGCTAATGTAGTTATGGTAAACACTTTTGTCCAAGAAAAGCGTTACTGTGTATTGTCCGACACTTGGAACAATAAAAGGATTAAAATTAATGATTACTTGCATCGGTTGATCAGGATTTTTTGTCGCATTTCCAACTTGTGCGTCAGCTAATTGGCGGCCATTTGGATCGGTAACCTTCAGCCTTGTTGCAAAAACACCTTCTCCATCTGAAAAAGAGATGAAAAAAGCAAGTGGCAATGCTGCAGGAAATGTTGTTCCTGCGGGCAAAACGATCCTGCCATCGGCAAAGATGCCCATTAACGTAACTTTTCCTCCTACTTCTTGTCTGACAGCGTCAGCGGCAAGAAATATAGAAGCTTTATCGGGATATTTACTCGGCACTAGATTTCTCCTCCACTACATCGCGGACAATGTGCGTGCCATTCGAACCTGTAGCGATTGTTTCCTGTATATCTTGAAAGTAATCAAGGGATGTTATGCTCAAGACCGTTGTTACCGCGCTGGCAAGAACAAGATGCCGAGGAAAGACCTCCGCTAGAGTGGCGGAGGTAGAGGCGGTTACCTGTTTTGGTTTAGGAGGGAACGACCACTCCTTATTAAGGAAAATAAACGAAATCGGCGGTAAAAATCGAAATCTGGCTAATGCGAGCATCGACAGTGGAACGAGGCAAGCGCTGACAATCGAAAAAACGATGATCTCAATTAGGGTTTTAGCCATTGTGGTGACCTCCTCCGAACACAAAAAACGTTACGTGCGCAACAACTAATATAAAAGCGATGCTCCAGCAGATAATGTAGGCATACCAAGGAAATTCTGGCCTCGGCGGACGTTTTCTACGGGACTCATAGTAATACACGAGCTTCGGTTCGCCCCATCTTGTTATAAGCAGCCAAGTCAGACCGCCGATTATACCTAAAAAGATATGCCAAATTATTACGGCAGATCGCAATTGCTCGTTTTTCACAAATGGCTCGAACTCTCCCGAGGTGGCTACGACAGAGGCATCAAACAGCATAACTGCCAAAAGGAAATCTGCTGCTGCTGTTTGATTGTAATCAAATTTTCCGCGATAGAGCCAGTTCGCGATAAAAGCGCCGAGTGGCAAAAACACAGCGGGCACCATCACTTTTAGAAATTCTACAAAGTCAGACATTCTGCGTCAGCTTTACAAATCACTAAGCCTAAGCCCTTCTAGTTCAAGCGCTGCCAAGGTAGCTAGCAGGAATGTAGCCGCAAATGTACCCCTCTTTAGTTTCGATTTGATTGAATTTTCGGTCTCACCCTTCACGCCATGCCCTTCAAGGCGCCTGGCGAGTTCCGCATAGGTGACGTTCGCCCTTTTGAGTTCTGCTTTGATGTAGCGCGAGGTGCGCGTTGCTAGTTCTTCTTCGGTTGCCGCTAGGCCCATCGTGTCGCTCCTGAAATAAAAGGAGCATATCCGACACTTTAGGTGTTGACAAGCTTTCTAAGTGGTGTCATATTCGACACCAAGGAAGCGAGGACAACACCAATGGCGCAGCACTTCTTACTCTCAAAGGCAGCAAAGACGCTGAGCTTGGCTCAGGTCTTTCGCATGTCCGATGAGAAGGCGGAAGAGACCTTTGCGCTCATCCGCTGGCCTGAGACCAAGGGCGCGCCGGTTTGCCCGCACTGCGGCGGTGTTGACGCTTACGACTGCCGCCGGCCGAACGGAGCCCCGCGCTTCCGCTGCCGGGCTTGCGCCAAGGATTTCACGCTCACTTCGGGCACGCTATTTGCATCGCACAAGCTGCCGCTCTGCGTCTATCTCGCGGCCATCGCGATCTTCTGCAACGAAGTGAAGGGCAAGAGCGCGCTGGCGATCTCCCGCGATCTGGGGCTTGCCTACAAGAGCGCGTTTGTACCCCTGCACAAGCTTCGCGAGGCGATGGCCGGCGAGTTGAAAGACCGGATCATCGGCGGCGACGGCAAGACCGCTGAGGTCGATGGCGGTTTCTTTGGCGGCTATGTGAAGCCCGCAAACCGCAAAGAAGACCGCGTTGATCTCCGCCTCGCCAGCAATCAGAACGGCAAGCGCCAGTGCGTCGTGATCGTTCGCGAGCGTAATGGGAATTCAGTCCCGGCCGTATTCAAGAGCGAGAGCCACGCCGCGGCCTTCATCAAGGCCCGCGTTACGACGGGCACGAAGCTCAATGCCGACGAAGCCGGGGCATGGGATAGCTTGCACAAGAACTTCGGAGTTGCCCGGATCAATCATCAAGAGGCCTACAGCCTCGACATAAAGGATTTAGACAAGATAGATTGGAAAATACTACAAGCCAGAGACTTCAAAAGAGACAACGAAGATCTGGCCAAGACTGCGCGCTACCAGGCGGAAATACTTGTGCACAAGGCTATGCCAATAGAGGCAATGCTCTGTGTGGTGTGTTATAATAAAGATTCAGAATCCCGACTGAAAGGGTTGTGTGAGCAGGCTGGCGTCAAGCTAGCGGTCTTTCATCGAAGCGGTTGGTACTTCTAATGATATCTTACACACAAGGAAATCTTCTGAAGGCGCAAGCTGACGCCATCGTAAACACAGTCAACACTGTGGGCGTGATGGGGAAAGGCATAGCGTTAATGTTCAAGGAGGCTTACCCAGATAATTTCCGGGCATATCATGCCGCTTGCAAGCGAGGTGAGTTGCAAGTCGGCAAAATTTTTGTGTTTCAAAGAAGCGATTTGCTCGGACCGAAGTGGATTATTAATTTTCCAACTAAGAACCATTGGAGAAATGAATCGAAGCTTGAGTGGATTATCGAGGGCCTTCGTGACCTGAAGGCGTTCATCGAGGACAATGATATAAAATCAATTGCCATCCCCCCCTTAGGGGCCGGGAACGGCAAGCTCAATTGGTCAGATGTTCGCTGTGCGATTGAGGAAGAACTTGGGAACCTAAGTGGCATAGAAATAACAGTTTTTGAGCCTGTATCAAAGTACCAGAATGTAGCAAAGCGTCATGGCGTAGAGAAGCTCACGCCAGCAAGGGCTTTTATAGTCGAACTTGTTCGACGTTATTCGGTATTGGGCTTGGAATGCACCATTCTTGAGGTGCAAAAACTTGCGTACTTCATGGAAAGAAGCTTGGAGATAAAAAGGCAAGCAAATCCGCTTTGCCTAGAATTCAAGGCGGATAAGTTCGGGCCATATGCTCCGAAGCTAACTCATCTCCTTGAGAGTCTTGATGGAAGCTATCTGCACTGCCAAAAGCGGCTAGCAGATGCCAGCCCTTTGGATTTGATTTGGTTTGATAACAACAAGCGCACAAGGCTGTCTGCTTATTTGACAACTGAGGAAGTGAGGCCATCTCGTCCGGCATTGGATGCCACGACTCAGCTTATCGACGGTTTTCAATCGCCGCTCGGCATGGAGCTTTTGGCTACCGTTGACTGGCTAATCGAAGATGGTTGCCAGCCGGAATTATCCGCAATCAAGTCAGCTCTGCACAAATGGCCAGGAGGTCCGCGAGCGGCGAAGCGAAAACTTAAAATCTTCAATGATCGACTGTTGAGCTTAGCTATTCCAAGGGTTGTCGCCTTCTCCTCGGAGAAGGGGCTGCACGGCTAATTAAGCAAGCCGCCATACCCTTTCTGCTGCTTGCCGGTTCATTGCCGCATTGTGGGGCGATTTATAGAACGCATCGGACGGAGCAATATAAAATGAAAGCACTCATACTTCTCGTGATTGCGCTTCTTTGGATGCCTAAGCAGAAACGTTCTCATGGATGGCCTCCGAAAAGAACACAGAGGTGGCTGCGACGCTAGATAAGCCGCCACACCCTTACGCCCCCCCCGCCGCTCCTTAATCACGCGCAAAGAAAAGCCCCTAGCGGGGGGCGCTAGGGGCTGGCTGGCCATCTGAGGGGCAAAAACAACCTTAGGTTGCCAAAAGGGTCGAATCAACCAAAACTAGACAATTTCCACATGCTGACGCGGCCCTGTGGATATCGTTGGCGCTATTCCTCATGGCAGTGAACTAGCATCAAGGCGCGATCCTCCACACCCTTGTCCCATCCCGCCCCTTCCGGTTAATCACCTCTCCCTTGTGCATATAGCGGTACATAGCGTTATGGACGCGGGTGCGGACGATTTGGGCAAGATGGGGATCATTCATATCGAAGCCGTTAGCTTTTGCGACGATATCGGTTAGGGCGGATACATCTAGGCCGTCCGGTGCGTCCCGGAGAGCGTCGAAGATTGTCCGCGCTAGAGCGTTTCACCGATTAACCGAATCGTAGGGGATTCCATTTTCCTGCGAACAGTGATTCAAGATGCTGGCTGGGCGGAGGCCAGCATCCATGACACGTCCCCTTTCGAACGATCTTCGTGAGC
>JBKQQS010000112.1:0-3267 GCA_052144215.1 Rhodomicrobium sp. | reverse complement strand
TCGCGAGGCAAGCTGTTTTACCGGCTGGTCGAAGGCGCGCTGCAAAGCGAGCCGCTGCCAGCCAAGACCCTAACACACAACATCTAGAGGCACGGGAGTTAACTGCATAGCCCAGGATTGTTGCGCGCATTAACCGCAAATTCTAACCAGGGATTGCACGCCGCGCTCTTGCACCTTCGGAGCCGTCCTGCCGGCAAGCGCGGATTCTGCCGCGTAATCAGTACCTTGGTCCGCTTAACGCTTTTGCAAGGCGCCATCGCTTACGATGGCCGCGTTACGGAAGCGGGGAAAGTGGCTGCGGCAATCGTTAACGGTGCAACAGCGGAGAAGCGCCAATCGGATATCAACCGGCGGGGCGGCGCGGTTTAGGATCGGGCCCCTCGCCCTGATACATCTCGCGCACGTTGGCCGTCGGCATAACGCCGAGCATGGGGTAAACCTTGCCGAGCCAGTCGCCAGCCGTGGAGCGTCCTGCCTCGAACAGATATTCGAGAAATGCCCATTCCGCGTTTAACTTGCTCGATGCGCCGAGCGGAACTAGCACGCTGTCGTTCGAAATGATGTGAACGTTCACCTTCTTGTACAGCTTGGGATCGAGCTTGCCTTCATCGATGAGCCGTCGCGCAAAGTCGATTGCACGCAGCTCCTGTAGAAGGCTCGAATTGAAGCTGATCTCGCTCATGCGGTTCTCGATCTCGCGCGCGGTCTTGGGCGCGCCTTTACGGAGTACCGGGTTGATCTGCACGATGACGTAGTCGTGCGTCTTTGTGCTGTCATGGAACGGAAAGAGCACCGGATTGCCCATATAGCCGCCGTCCCAGTAAGGGACGCCGTCGATCTCAACAGCTTGAAAAAGGTAGGGAAGGCAAGCCGATGCCATTACAACATCGGGCGAGATCATGCCGCGCTTGAACACCTTCACGCGGCCCGTCTCCACATTCGTGCAAGATATAAAGACGAGCGGCTTCAAGCAGGCCCGCACGCGTTCGAAATCGACGGCTTCGGCGAGCAGGTCCCTGAGCGGATTGAGATTGAACGGATTGAGTTCGTAAGGGCTTGCGAATTTGCTGAGCCAATCGAAGAAGTTGTAGCCGGGCGAGGTGTCCAGCGTCCAGTTCCCCATCAACATATCGAGGGGCGCGCGCTGAACGGGAGTGAATTTCGCCCCGTCGCTTATTGCGCGCCAAAACTGGCGCAGCTTCTCTCGCGCGCCTCGGCTGCCACCGAGCATGAGACCGTCCACCATGACGACCGCATTCATCGCGCCGGCGCTTGTACCGCTGATGGCTTCGAAGGTCACCCGGCCGTCCTCGAGCAGCCGGTCAAGCACACCCCAGGTGAAGGCGCCGTGCGCGCCACCGCCTTGAAGTGCAAGTGCGACTTCTTTCGTGCCTGTGCCGCTGTCCGGGGTTCCCGGCATCTCTGCCTCGCCTGTCTTCCCATCCGCTTATTGGGAAGAGGCGGCGGCGGAATCAATCCGCTCGCGCAATTTTGAACGAGCGCACAAAGACATAGCCGCGAGGCGGCTGGCACTCCTGCTGCGATCCAGGGAACTAAGGCGCCTTACCTCGTCCGGCACCGTCCCATTTTATGCACACGCCGCCGCGCGATATGTTTTCCATCGTCGGCAGGAATTCGACGCCGGCGGCCTCCAATGCCGCAACCACGTCCCGAAGTGTTCGCGCTTGCGGGTTGACCTGGCTCAGCTCGAAGTCAGCAATGGTCTTGCGAGCGACATGAGCCCGGGTTGCAAGCTCCTGCTGGAACCATCCCAACAATCCGCGCGCAGCTCTGCAGAACTCGGGAGAAATACCCATTATGGGTCCCCACACGCAATTCAAGTATTAAGTTATGTCAAAACTAAGAATAGCATTTTTCCCTAGCTCAGGTATCGCTCAGAAAGAGTAAGTATACTCGCAGCGTACCTTCGTTGTAATTCTGCAGCTATATACACAGGGAGGCAAACCGTAAACGTAGCTTTTGTGCCTGCTGTGCAAGGGGTGCCCAGGCATTCAGCGTAGGCGGATCAATTGCCGCTTCCGGCGCCGTTCCACCTTATGCGCAGGCCGCCTCTTGAGATATTTTCCTCGGCAGGCAGAAATTCGACGCCGGCCGCTTCCAAGGCCGCAACCACGTCGCGAAGCGTCCGGGGGTGCGGCGTGACCTGGCTCAGCTCGAAGTCGGCGATGGTCTTTCGCGCGACCTGAGCCCTGGTTGCAAGCTCTTGTTGGGACCACCCCCAACAATCCGCGCGCCGCCCTGCAAAGCTCTGGTGAAATAGTCATTATGGTTTCCGTCACGCAAATGATACGCTAACGCACGTACTGGCTACCAGTGCACAATAGTTAACCCGCCAGACTATTTGCACATCGCTGCAGATAGGCAGATAGTATGTACGGCGCTACTTTACCTTTCTTGCACTTCAGTATCTAGTTATGAAGAAATACGCAATAATGAAGGCAGAGGCAAGGGTTGGATACGGCGAAATAGGCGCAAATTCGTGGCCTCTGCGCTTTTGTTTGCCAGATTGCGGAAGGCTCCCGATACCCGCGCGCTAACACTGTCTGGACAGGAGATGACGCCCGATCTTGGGGTCGGCGCTGTGCCGCTCCCCAACGCTCGGGCTTCGGCAGCGCCTGCCCAGCCTGCGGTCCCTGCGAAAGGTTCAGCAAAACCGAAGAGCTAGCCCGCGGGGCATCCATGCTTTTTGCCCATAATCGCGCGTCAGGAAGCAGCCATGTTAAAAGGCGAACCAGAATCTGTCCTGGTATATCGGAATTGCCGGGAAGTCCCCCTCGCCCCGTACCTGCTTGCGGGTGTGGCAGCGAAAGTGGCAGGCTCGCCAAGGCGAGAACGCTGGGAAAAGGACAGAGCCCGCCCCCGCGGAGGTGGGGGATGGAGGGGATCTGAAGCTGTTTCCGCTTATATCGGACAGACTCTACCGCACCGTGCTCTAAATCGGACGCGGGCGTCATCGCCACAGCGGCTTGCTGTCTTGAGGGGCGATTTCGTTGCTGCCGGGCGCAACGGCGCGCGATTTGCGGCTAAGCAACGGTATTAGCTGCGGATTGATGGGAGAGGAGCGGAAGCGGTGGCGCGCCGCACGGCTGCCCGCGGGCATAAAAAAAGCGCGGCTCGATGCCGCGCTTTTCCGATGGGACTTTTCAGAGGACTACTTCAGAGGCGTGTAGCTGCCGAAGCGATAGCCGATGCCTGCGCCGACGATGATCGGATCGATATCGACATGGCCGGTTACTGCGCCCTTCA
>JBKQQS010000111.1:0-5460 GCA_052144215.1 Rhodomicrobium sp. | reverse complement strand
TTGACCGCCACTGCGCGCGGCGCCTTCCAGAAGTTAGGCCGGGACGGAGAAACGCCGTTCAGCCGAACAGAGAAACATCCCTGCGGCTGTGACTCCGCCTTTTTGCAGAACTTGACGCACGCAACTGTTTCAGGCGTCCCCTCGCCCCAACGGGGAGAGGGACAGGGTGAGGGGGGACTTTCCGCCGATTCCATAAAACACGGACAGGCTCTAAAATTCGCTCCGCGGCGGCCGGCTGCTGCCGAGCGGCGCACCTTCGCGCACGGGCTCGATCGAGACAGCGAGGCCGGTTGCGTCATCGGTCTCGATAAGCACGCCGCATAATGTGGCAGGGCCGGGCGCGGGCGCGAAGCGGCCGGACGGGATGCGGGTCATAAAGCGGCGGATGGGCTCCGCCTTGTCCATGCCGATGACGGAGTCGTAATCGCCGCACATGCCGGCATCGGTCATAAAGGCAGTGCCGCCTGGAAGCACGCGCGCGTCGGCAGTCGGCACATGCGTATGCGTGCCGATCACGGCCGAAACCCGGCCGTCGAACGCGGCGGCGAGCGCTTGCTTTTCGGACGTCGCCTCCGCATGCACGTCGATGAAGATGAAATCCGCGCCCTTAGCCAGGGGACACGCGGCCACCTCGCGCTCAACGGCCTGAAATGGGTCGTCGAGCGGGTCCATGAAAATGCGGCCCAGCACATTCAGCACGAGCACATCGGCGCCATTTTCCGCCCGGAACAGGCCGGCGCCTGCGCCCGGAGTGCCGGGCGGGTAATTCAGCGGCCGCAGCAGCCGGTTTTGCCGCGCGATAAAAACGAGCGCATCGCGCTGGTCCCATACGTGATTGCCTGTGGTGACGGCATCGGCTCCGGCGTCGCGGAGGTCTTGGAAAATCTGCTCGGTGATGCCGAATCCGCCTGCCGCGTTCTCGCCATTGACGATAACGAAATCCGCGCCAAACCGCTGGCGCAAATCCGGCAACCGTTCGCAGACAACGTTACGGCCCGGCCGCCCAAGCACATCGCCGAGAAACAAAAGCCGCATGTCACTCTCCGCAGGCGATGACGCGCGTTGGTGTCAGAATCATAGTCAAGGGCTCGTCCTGCGGCTCGCGCGGTATATCGGGAAACTCCTGCTCATCGAAGCCGACTCCTATGGCGATAACAGTGCCGCGCCGCCTCAAATTCCGCAAGGCCGCATCGTAGTAGCCGGCACCGTAGCCGAGCCGGTTGCCACTGCGGTCGAAGGCAAGCAGCGGCACGAGCACCGGATTGGGCTCAAGCTCGCAGTGTGTCCCGGCCGGCTCTTGAACTCCGAATTTGCCGCGCTCGAGCGGGGCCCCCGGGACCCATTGCCTGAACGCGAGCGCCGGCCCCGGCTGCGTTGCGGGCAAGGCTATGCGCAGGCCTTTATCGTGAAGCGCTTGGAGGAGCGGTAAAGGATCGAGTTCGTCGCGAACGGGAAAATAGCCGCCAACGGCCGGCACCCATTGCATGGCGCCAATAAGCGCCAAGCCGGCTCGCGCAATCGCCTGGCTCGCAGAGGCGCCCGAGCTCAGCCAAGCCTCACGTCGAAGAGCAGCGGCTTCGGCCCGTAAGGCCGCCTTCCGCCCGCATGTTGGCCCCTGCCGATCGATCGCTTTTGCCCGCACGAGTCCCGGTGTGATGTGAAAATGCCGCGAAGGCCGTCGGGGCAGATCGATCCCCTGGGTCCCTGGCTAACAGGTGGGCGCCAAATAGCCGGAACCACGGCTCCGGCAGGGTCAGCTCCCTTAAGGATCTTATAGGGCCCGGGTATTCATTGAGCCCCTAACGCACCCCGCAGCCAAACCGATATAACCGGTCTCAGCGAAATTACTAGCCCCCGGAACCGATCCGCCGTCGAATATATTATAAGCGCAGGCTTGGCCTTGGCGCGCTTAGGCCTCGCGCAGGTGCAACGTTAACGAAGGTACCGCGATGGCAAGAGTTAATTATCTAGCTGCTATAGGCCGTTTCTTGATGGCCGCAATTTTCCTGGCGAGCGGCTGCTGACGCCAGCTGAAACGCAAGCCTATATCGCGTCTGCGGGCTTGCCTTCCCCCGCGGCGCCGGCCGGCCTAGCGCATGATCCGCAAAAGCATGCCCTCGGGCTTGACCCTGAGGTGGATGCCGGTTTTGCGATAAGGCTTGTCCTCGCAAGCGGGATCATGCGCAAACAACGGCCCAGAGCGCGCCTTTGAGTCCATCAAAGGCGATAGAGCTCTAAGCGTTTCCGTTTGCGCGCGGATGCAACGTCTCGATCTTGCTGTTCAGGTCGCGCTGGATCGCCTGCGCGCCTCCGTCGATGACCTGATAGGCACGCAGGTCGCCTGCCAGCCTCTGCAAGCGCTGTATTTCCTCCCGCGCATCCCAAAGCTGATCGGCCATCATAAGCGCGGCCATGAGAAACAGCCGCTCGTCCTGAACCGCCTTCGTGGCGCCCTTGATACGCTGGACATGCCCATCGATTTCCGCAGCGAGCTCTCGAACCCGGCTCTCCTCACCGTCCCGGCACCCCATCCTAAAGCTGCGCCCGTTTACAACGACTTTCATTTGGGCCATAGCCCAACCCTCCTTCGCCTACATAAAACCTAGCCCGTCCGGCTTTGCCGGATCCGCTGCTAGTGCACGCGCCCGGGAAGTTTTGCCCGGCTGCCCATTGCCGCGCATTCCTCCACGCTGCTATTTTTAGCGAAAGGATATGAAAAAATAGTAAAACCAGAGCAACGGGTTAACCGTATGTGCTCTGGCTATGCCGCGGTCCGGGCCGCGGCAGTGCGGCGGCTAGAGGGACTAGGGTCACAACCCTTCGCTGAGAAGAGCGACCTGGATCGTGCCCGGCTTCATCTTGTAGAAGATATGCCCGCCGATCTGAGTAATCTGAATGAGCTCGTGCCGCCACGGCGGATGCACATAGGTCGCATGGTAATGGGTGGCGTAACCCACCTCGTCGAGCCAGACCTCGCCCGCGATGACCTGCTTGGCGAGCTTAACGGCGGTCGCCCACTCAGGTCTCTCCTTCACAGAGTTTCTTTTGCCCGTGCAGGTGAAAGAGAATTGGCAGCCATGACGGTTGCGTTCTCCTTGATAGACAACGCCGCAAATCGTTTTTGGGTAAAATGGGCTGCGAATACGGTTCATGATCACTTGGGCTACAGCGAGCTGGCCCTTGACCGGCTCGTCGCGCGCCTCGAAATAGATCGCGGTCGCCATGCAGCGCAGCTCACGCGCCCGGAACTCGTCCTCGGTGAGCCCTCCGAATAGCGTCTGCGGCTGTTCGGGGGAAAGGCTTGCATTCTTGAGGAGCCCCGCCCATTCGCCGTTGGACTGTCTTGCGGGAGCTTCGGCGAGTTCGGGGAAAACGGGTTCGCTGTGCGGAGCGAATGCCGACAAAAACAGCTCCGCGCCGGCCAGTGCGGCCGGCTGCTCAGCCAGATCGGCGTTCAAATGCAGCGGGTCGGTTTTCATGCGGCGCGCAATGCTATCGGAACTGGCAGTCCTTAGCGCGTAGGCGAACTTGTCCGCTCGCGGGCCTTTTTGGCTGTCGGTAAAAAGATGCCTGGCGTAGGCGGGTAGCGGCTCGAAAACCGAGGCTTGGCTGGCATAGGAGGGCGATACGCTGGATATGCCTGGGCTGACGAGCAAGGTCACGCGGTAATCGATGGCCCGGCGGATATCCGGATCGCGGTAGGCATAGCCGGAAAAAACGAATATCGCGGCCAGAGTGCCGTAGAACGTAAGCTTTGCAAAGGAGCGGCGCGCTTTGAGTGTGAGGGGAAGCGGACGCGGCGGTATGACGGCCAGATCGGAATTGCGGATGGCCACGGATCTTGGGCCATACTGCGCGACAAGTGCTCTGCTCTGCCCCCCATCCATGGTCATCGAACGGCTACTTCTCATCGACGCTCCTACACAAACTCCAGTCATAGCGCAAACCGGTTAACATCGCCTTAGGAGAGGCGCTACGTTTTGCAGCCGATAGGTATGCCGTTTTTTACGTCAAAATTGGGGATGGAGCGCACCGCCGGTTTTCATACATCCATGCTCGCGCGCACCGCAGCCGAGAGGCTGCCAAGGGCACGCCTTGCAGCAGTAAACGGCTTGTTATCCCAAACCTGCAAAAGCTCTTGTCTAGCAAGGGCTAAGCCGTTGCGGCCGAACTCGGCCGCGATCTCCGATTCCATCCAGGACCGGGCCTTCGCCTCGCGGGCTGCGGCAAGACGGCCCTCCCCCCGAAGCCAAGCCTCGTGCCGTCCAAAGGCGGCGAAAAGCTGGCGAAGACTATCGCGGCTATTCATCGCGGAGATGGAAAGGCATTCAGGCTCCCACGCGGCCGGATCGCGATGCGAGAGGCTCAAGGCTCCCTTGAGATCGGCCAGAGCCCGCGTGGCCGGGGCGCCCATGTCCGCCTTCGTCACGATCGCGATGTCCGGTATTTCGGCGATGCCCGCTTTCATGAACTGAAGCGAGTCTCCCGACGCGGGCTGAATGCAAAGCACAACCGTGTCGGAAACCGTGGCGATATCGGTCTCCGATTGCCCGACGCCCACGCTCTCGACGATGACCCTATCGTAAAGCGCACGTAAGAGCGCCGCGGCTGGAAAGGCGATATCGGCAAGCCCCCCGAGCCGGCCGCGCGCCGCAACAGAGCGGATGAAGACGCCGCTGTCGCTGGGATCGGTGCGCATGCGCACGCGGTCGCCGAGAAGCGCGCCGCCGCTCGCCCGCGACGACGGGTCGACGGCCACCACAGCCACGGTTTGCCCCGCCGCCCGCCATTCGGCGATGAGCGCGTTGATGAGGGTCGATTTCCCGGCGCCTGGAGGCCCGGTTATGCCGATGACGATGCCCTTTGGGTTTGCGAAGGCCTCATCCAGAAGCGCTGCGGCATCTGGATCGGCAAAGTGTATCTCGATCTGCGAAAGCGCCGCCGCGATCTGCGCTTTGCCGGTGAGGCTCGCGAGCGTAAATTTGGGCTGCTCTGTCATCGCCCCCGTTCCGCGTTCGAGCCGCTTCGCTGTTTACGATTGCCGTATAAAACCATGACTGCCCCAGCCGCTTCAATGGCAATTCCTTAAGGCGCAAGCTTACGGGAAAGCGCCTTGTCAAAGTTTTAAACGCTGTAACGCCCGGATATATCTGCAGAAAGCCGGCGGAGGCGCCGCGCCTGCGCAAGCAGTTTGCGCCCTCTTAAGGTTAATCCCGGACTGAAAATATATTTAACGGACTTTTTGACATCCATTTTTGGGGTGAAATCGCGAAAAATCGCGAGCTTTGCAGCGGGAAGAAATAAAAATCCACCCCCATTTACCATTCCAAGTTTAACCATGCCCCGGCGCTTCTGTAACGGGCCCCTTGTAGTCAATCCCTTTTTTGCGCCATCCACTGCCGGGGTCATGCTTCTGTCCGGGGTCAGCGCTCAGGCTGCCGCCTTATGGTGTTAGAAGAG
>JBKQQS010000110.1:0-20155 GCA_052144215.1 Rhodomicrobium sp. | reverse complement strand
TTGACCGCCACTGCGCGCGGCGCCTTCCAGAAGTTAGGCCGGGACGGAGAAACGCCGTTCAGCCGAACAGAGAAACATCCCTGCGGCTGTGACTCCGCCTTTTTGCAGAACTTGACGCACGCAACTTAATACCAGTCGCAGAAAGTGTTGACTGGTCCTGCTGTCGTCCCCGCGCAGGCGGGGACCCAGTAAACACTTCGCTATATCGTTGAATTCTCGACTCGTTACCGTGGCGATTACTGGATTCCTGCCTTCGCGGGAATGACAATACATGGGGCACCATCAATTACCCTTGATATACTTCCCGGAATTCGCCTCTCTGAAAGCGGAGAAAGCCGAAGCTGCGGGGGCGCGCCAGTCCGCCCTATTTCTCCTTTTCATTTGCCGTGAGCTTCGCCGCGATAAGCGCACCCAAGAAAAACACCCCTATTCCGTAAGCGCAAAGGCCCAATCCGTAATCGAGCGTGTTACGAGGCTCAACGAGAACCGGCACCAGGATGAGACCTGAAGCGACTATTGCGAAAACGAGCAGGAGAAGCGGAAAAGATATAGGCTTCAGGCCACTCCAGAGGAGTTTTTTACCGGGCACTTGTAGAGGATTGCGCAACTTGAAAGTGCCCCCGCCGCTAGGATGCTTGGTCGGGGCTTCATAATTTCCTTCGCCGGTCATTGGAGCGTGTCCTTATTCGCAGGCTTCGCTCCTTTGTCGGGCATCCGGGGTCAAAGGTTCAAACCTTCCGCCCCTCTTGCCGGGGTTTGAACCTGTTCGAAGCGAAGGTAGACCAAAATAAAGGCTCGTGATGATCGCTTCGCCGCGTGTGCTGGGTTGGTTGCGGCGTACGTGCTGACGGTTTCGCGATATGGCGTACCGGCTGGGCGCCTGTGCGAAGGCATGCAGCATTAGAGGCCGCTTGCTGGTGCGGGCGAAGGGACTCGAACCCCCACGACTTGCGTCACTGGAACCTAAATCCAGCGCGTCTACCAATTCCGCCACGCCCGCGGCAGAGCAGCGATTTGCCGGAATGTATAGCACAGATCGGGCGCCCGGCTAGCGCCTTCGAGCCCATTTAACGTGCTCCATCTGTGTCGTCTTTTAATCGAGTTCCGCAAATTGGCAGTTAGTAGGATTTCTCTGCGCTTGTGCCAAAGAATTGACGGGGCTAACGTCTGATAAATGCGGTACGGAACGCTGAGTCGCTTCCGGTAGCCATTACACAAATTCCAAGAAGATCACCGATGCCCGCTTACAAATCCGCCGGCAAGGCGAAATCTGCAGCTGTCTCTGAAGTGCGCCCGGCCGCTGTGCAGCCGAAGTTCACCCGCCAGGAGGCGCTGCAGTTCCACGCCGAGGGCAGGCCCGGCAAGCTCGAGATTATCCCGACCAAGCCCATGGCGACGCAGCGCGATTTGAGCCTCGCCTACTCCCCGGGCGTGGCCGTTCCGGTGGAAGCCATCGCGGAAAACCCTAGCCTTGCCTACGATTACACGATCAAGGGCAACCTCGTCGCGGTCATCACCAACGGCACGGCGATTTTGGGGCTCGGCAATCTCGGCGCGCTCGCCGCAAAACCGGTGATGGAAGGAAAGGCCGCGCTTTTCAAGCGCTTCGCCGACATCGATTCCATCGATCTTGAAGTCGACACACAGGATCCCGACGCGTTCGTCAACGCGGTGCGCTATCTGGGGCCGTCGTTCGGCGGCATCAACCTCGAGGACATCAAAGCGCCGGACTGCTTCATCATCGAAAGCCGTTTGCGCGAGATGATGGACATTCCCGTCTTCCACGACGATCAGCATGGCACGGCTATTATCGCCACCGCGGGGCTCATCAACGCGGTGCAGCTCACCGGCCGCGAGATGGCCGATGTGAAGGTTGTGTGTAACGGTGCGGGCTCTGCGGGCATCGCTTGCCTTGAGCTTATGAAGGCCATGGGGGTGCGCCAGGAGAATGTCATCTTGTGCGACACCAAAGGCGTCATCTATCGCGGCCGCGAGCAGGGCATGAACCAGTGGAAATCGGCGCACGCCGCCAGCACCAAGGCGCGCACTCTGGCCGAAGCGCTCGACGGAGCCGACGTGTTCTTCGGCCTTTCCGCCGCGGGCGCGATGACCAAAGAGATGGTAGCGGGCATGGCCGCCAAGCCGATCATCTTTGCCATGGCGAACCCCGATCCCGAGATTACGCCCGAGGAAGTCGCGGGCGTTCGCGACGATGCTATCGTGGCAACCGGCCGTTCGGACTATCCAAACCAGATCAACAACGTTCTCGGCTTCCCTTATATTTTCCGCGGTGCGCTCGACGTTCAGGCCCGCACAATCAACGAGCCGATGAAAATCGCAGCCGCAACCGCACTTGCAGAACTTGCCCGCGCCGACGTGCCCGATGCGGTCGCCAAGGTTTATGGGCGGCGCCTGCGCTACGGGCAGGATTACATCATCCCGGCGCCCTTCGATCCGCGTCTTATCAGCGCCGTGCCATCGGCAGTTGCCAAGGCGGCGATGGATTCCGGCGTTGCGCGCCGGCCCATTGTCGATATGGAAGGATACAAGTCGCGGCTTTCGGCCCGGCTCGATCCCGCCGCCGGTTTCATCAACTCGATTTTCGATGAGCTGCGGATGCGGCCGAAGCGGGTCGTTTTCGCGGAGGGCGAGGAGGAGCAGGTCGTGCGCGCTGCCAGTTCGTTCGCCGACCTGAAGCTCGGCCACCCGATGTTGATCGGGCGCGAGGCGCAGGTGCGCCAGGCCTTCCATATGGGGGGCGTAAACAATTACGAGAGCTTCGAAGTCCACAATGCCAGCCGTTCGGAGCATAACAAGCAATACGCGGAGTTCCTTTATCAGCGCTTGCAGCGGCAGGGCTATCTCTACCGGGATTGCCAGCGCCTTGTGAACAACGACCGGAACATCTTCGCCGCCTGCATGCTCGCCTTTGGCCATGCCGATGCGATGGTGACGGGCGTCACCCGGAACTGGGCAACGGCGCTGCAAGACGTGCGGCGCGTGCTCGATCCAAAGCCCAGCCGGCGGGTTATAGGCATGTCCGTCATCATCAGCCGTGGCCGGGTTATCTTTGTGGCCGATACCTCCGTTCACGACATGCCGGCCTCGGAGGAGCTCGCCGACATCGCGGTGGAAGCGGCGGGCGTTGCCTCACGCTTTGGAATCATGCCGCGCGTGGCTTTGCTCGCCTACTCGACCTTCGGGCACCCGCAAAGCGAGCGCGGGGAGCGTGGCCGCGAGGCCGTGAAGCTGCTCGACGCGCGGGGTGTCGATTTCGAGTATGACGGCGAGATGGGGGCGGACGTCGCGCTGAACCGCCGCGCGATGTCCCTCTATCCCTTCTGCCGCTTGACCGATACGGCGAACGTGCTCATCATGCCGGCGTCCCACGCGGCAAGCATCTCGACCAGGATGCTGCAAGAGTTCGGCGGCGGCACCGTCATCGGGCCGATACTGGTTGGATTGTCGAAGCCTGTGCAGATCGCTTCTCTCAATTCGAGCGACAACGACATTGTGAACATGGCCGCGCTCGCCGCGTTCGACGTAACGGGTTAGCCGGAAGCTCGCGGGTAACGTTCAACCGCTTCCCGTGCGGCTGTGGCGGAGCGGGGGGTCGGGGAGTGGCCGTGGCGGCTTGGCTCGCACGGTATTTGATGCCGGCGATTTCATGCGCACGGCGCTGGTTGAAACAGGATATGACGCAAGCACCACCGGCTGAAAGCTTTCGATTTCCATTCCCCAATCCGCCCGCAGCTGGCGATGTTACGGAAATTGCGCCGGGCGTTCTGTGGGCCCGGCTACCGCTCCCTTTCCGGCTGAACCACATCAACATTTTCCTTATAGACGATGGGGATGGATGGGCGGTTCTCGACACCGGGATCGCGAACAAGGTTACGCAGGATTTGTGGGAGGCGCTCGCTGCCGGTCCGCTCGCAGGCCGGAGGCTGACACGGCTGATCGTGACCCATTTCCATCCAGATCACATCGGGCTTGCGGGCTGGCTCGGGGAGCGGTTCGGCCTGCCGCTCCTGACCACGCAGTCCACCTACCTTCAATGCCTAACGATCTCGCTGAGCCCCGGCGCGCTCGATGCGCCGGTCTATCGCGACTTCTATCTGCGTAACGGCTTGAAGCCGGAAAGCACTGCGGTTGTCGTGACGCAAGGCCACGGCTATTTGAAAATGGTGACGCCGCTTCCTCCGATTTTCGAGCGGATCGCCTCAGGCGATAAGTTGAAGATCGGCGGGCGCATATTCGAAGTCTCGATAGGCGAGGGCCACGCGCCCGAGCAAGCGATGCTGTACTGCGCGGAGGACAAGCTGCTTTTCGCAGCGGATCAAGTGATGGAGAAGATCTCGCCCAATGTGAGCGTGTGGGCGGCCGATCCTCATGGCGATCCTCTCGGCCTTTATCTGCGCTCCTTGGAGGGTACGAAAGCACGCGTGCCGGCAGACGTCCTCGTGCTGCCGGGACATCATAGGCCGTTCGCCGGGCTTCATACGCGAGCGGACGAGCTCATTGCGCATCACGCTCACCGCTGCGCGGCCATCCAAGAGGCCGCCCGGCAGCCAAAATCGGCCGCGGAGCTTCTCCCCGCGATTTTTCATCATCCGCTCGACGCCCATGAGATGAGCTTCGCTTTCAGCGAGGTTTTGGCCCATATGAACTACATGCTTCGCCAAGGCACGCTCGCTTGGGCGGAGCCGGAAAACGGCATCGAACGCGTCATCGCCGCTTAGCCGGGTGAACAAATGGTGCGTCCCGGGCGGATTCCGGATAAGCAATTGCTAGACTTGGCTGAACTCGAAAGGATGGCGCATGAGAATTCCGTCGGCGAAGCTCATCGCTTTGTTTGCCCTACTCATTTCGGCTGTGCTCGCCATAGCGATGCCGGACTATGTCTTAGCGCAGAATGGCGGGACAGCGCCATCGGGCGCTCAGCCTATCGATCCGGAGCGCAGCGCGGCTGCAAAGGAGTTGCTGGAAACCGCGGGAATGGTGAAGCAATTCGATACTGTAGTCCCGTTGCTTACCCAGCAGCTGGAAGCAATATTTATAAAGCTCAAGCCCGAGCATGCGGAAGAGATCAAGAACGCCTTCAAGCGCATCCCGGAGAAGTTCGCAGCGCGAAAGCAGGAGCTTCTCGATCAAATCGCCACGCTTTATGCCCAGCGCCTGACAACCGCAGAGCTCAAAGAGATATCGAACTTCTACAAAAGCCCGCTTGGCCGCAAATTCGTCGGCATGCAAGCCGGCCTCGCGCAGCAGAGCATGACGCTTGGCCGGGCATGGGGGCAGAAAATCGGGCAGGAGATCGAGCAGGAAATCCGGGCCGAGCTTCGCGAGCGTGGCATCGAGCTTTGAGGCGATGTCAGCCGTCGCCCGCGCCGGCAATTTTCCAGCCCCGGCATCGATCGAGGCCGTTTACGCTTCGTTAGCTACCCTGGCTGTATCTAACTACTTTTGCGCCGCTTGCCGGAACGGCGCCCTTTCGAGTTTCTACTATAGCGGATGCGCCTTAGCAAAGCTTTAAGCGGCGGAGCCTGCCACATTAACGCATTGATACTAAACGAAAAACCAAAAGCGCCGCTCAGCAGGCAGCCGGGTTGCGCGGGCTGGCGATTGCAACCCTGGGCTACAATTCGCGCTTAACGCGAGTAACAATCTATATTTAACGGACTTTTTGAATCGCACATTTCGGGGCGAAATCGCGAAAAATTCGCATTTTTGCGGCGGAAAAAATTGAAACTGGGCGCTGTTTACCATGCCGCCATTAACCATGGCGCGGCGCTAGGAAAATAGCATCGGCGGCGCTATCGAACGGGCATAGCGGCGCTACGGACACGCAACGCCGCGCCGTCTCCTCGAGCGGGAGGACCGCAGCGCTCCGGAAGCAGCCGGAAGGGCGAAGGCCGGTTCGGGCCAGCAGCGGAATTCGCGGACAAACAAAGCTCGGCTAGCCGGTTCCACGGTGTCTGCCAAGCTGATGAGTTGAACGCTGCCCCTCCGCCTAACTTTCACCCAGCATAATAGATACATCTCTTCGCGGTTTGAATCGGGGGGATGTTGGCGATGCGGCAAGCTGTGGCACGTGCGCTTTTTCTGGCGCTAATATTGGTTTTCTCCGGTGCGCTGGCCCCAGCCATCGCCCAAGGCTTGAGCGAGAACGAGGTCAAGGCGTTTTTACGAGCGCGCTCTCGCGCTCCACAACGAAGGCCGGCATCGCGAGGCGCTCGCTGCCGCAGAGGGATGGGCCAAAGCGGCGGAAAAATCCGAGGGCCAAAAGCCTGGCACCGCGACGGCAAGAGCCTTAGGTAATGTGGCCTGGTACGCCCTATTCGCCAACCGGCCCAGCCGCGCGCTTGCTGCATCGGAACGCGCGCTGGCGCTTGAGCCGGATACGCTGTGGATCGACGGCGACCGCGCGCACGCACTTCTGTTTCTCGGCCGCACCAAAATGGCCATCGCGGCCTACGCCGCCCGCAAAGGCGAGATGCGTCCGGATAATTTGAAATGGGAAGAGGGAATTCTCAAGGATTTCGTCGAACTTCGAAAGCATGGGCTTGGCCTTCCAGCCCTGCGCCGCGTGGAAGAGGCGCTGGCCGCCGCGCCCGATAGCCCGGAGGTGCTGGACCAGACCGCGCGCAAGCTTGCCCAGGCCGGCAAATATGCCGAAGCCGTTCCGCTCGCGGAGCACTATCTTAAGGAGATGAAATCCCGTTACGGCGAGGAGCACCGGAAATACGCCCCGGCTCTCGATCACCTAGCCAGCCGCTACGAGGAACAAGGCCGCTATGCGGAGGCCGAACCTCTCTTCAAGCAAGCCCTTGCAATAAGCGAGCGGTTTTTAGGCCCCGAACATATACAGACGCTGGCCAGCGCGCAGAATCTTGGAGGCCTTTACAGCCGCCAGGGCCGTTATAGCGAGGCGGAAGCGCTTTACAAGCGCGCGTTGCAAGGCGAAAAACGTGTGATGGGACCCGATAACGAAGGAACGCTCACCGTCGCCGTCAATCTGGCCCTGCTTTACACCCGTGCAGGCCGCTACGCCGAGGCGGAGCCGCTCAATAAGCGCGCGCTCGAAGCACGCGAACGCACACTCGGCAAAGACCACCCCAGCACGCTCTTGAGCCTCAACAATCTGGCGCTCCTATACATGTACCAGGGCCAGTACGGCAAAGCCGAACCGCTTTTCAAACAGGCCCTGGAGTCCTCCGAACGCGTACTTGGTAAAGAGCATCCTTTCACGCTGACATGCCTTGGCAACCTGATGACGCTTTACCTGCGCCAGGGCCGCTACGGCGAGGCCGAACCGCTCGCGAAGCGTGCGCTCGAAACAAGCGAGCGCACGCTTGGCAAGGAGCACCCCGACACGCTCCTCCGCGTAAACAATCTGGCAGTACTTCTTAACCGCCAGGGCCGGTATGCGGAAGCCGAACCTCTCTACAAGCGTGCTTTGGAAGTTTCCAGGCGCGTGCTTGGCGGCGAGAATCCTTTCACACTTGCAAGGGCTGAGAATCTCGCAGTGATCTATACGGAGCAAGGCCGCTACGCCGAAGCATTGGCGCTTCTCAATGGCGTGATCGAGACTCAGGAACGGGTGCTTGGCAAGGAGCATCCTGACACGTTTGCCACTGCCGACAGTCTGGCGGCGCTCCTGGACAACGTGGGCCGGTATTCCGAAGCAGAAGCGCTTTATAAGCGCACCATCGAGATCAGGGAGCGCGTCCTTGGCAAAGAGCATCCGGACACGCATACCAGCCTGAACAACCTGGCGGTCCTCTACCAGCAAAAAAGCGACTTCGCCAGGGCGGAAGTCCTTATGCGCAGCGCTCTGGAGCTGGCAGAACGGGTCTTCGGCAAGGAGCATCCGAAGACGCTTACCAGCCTCAACAATCTTGCCTCGATCTACGACGACCAGGAGCGCTACCAGGAAGCCGAAGCGTTGTACCGGCGGGTTCTGGAAACGAGTGAACGTGTGCTTGGCAAGGAGCACCCCGACACGCTCATAGCCATGAACAATCTCGCAGCGGCTTACATGGCGGAAAAAAGATATGAGGAGGCCGAGCCGCTCTTTCTCCACTCATTGGAGGCAAGAGTGCGCCTTTTTGGCAAGGACCATCCGGGGACGCTGCTTACCGTCGGCAATCTGGCGACACTTCGCGAGGAGCAGGGCCGGTACGCCGAGGCTGAACCTCTCCAGAAAGAGTTTTTGGAAACGGCCACCCGCGTGTTTGGACCTGACCATCCCCATACGCTTACCGCTGCCCAGCATCTCGGCAACCTTTACCGGGTCTGGAACCGCTACGGAGAAGCAGGGCCATATTACAGGCGTGCGCTGGAAGGCCGCGAGCGCATTTTCGGACCCAGTCACCCATACACGCTGATGAGCAGGCAGGCCTTGGCGGGGCTCGCTTTCGACCAGGGCGATTTCGCACGTGCGGTAGACTATGGGCGGCGCAGCACCGCAGACGTTGCCCAGCTTACGCTGCGGGCCAATGAGGGGGTTCGCGTTTCGGGTGGCAAGAAGAGCGAGGCGGAGAAGCAAAGCGAATGGTTCTGGCGGCTTGTGAAAGCTGCCTACCGGATGACGCCCGAAGGGACGCCACCGGATGCCGCCCTCACCGCTGAGATGTTCGAGACGGCGCAATGGGCGCTGAGTTCGGAAGCCGCGCAGTCGCTCTCGCAAATGGCAGCGCGCGGGGCAGCATCCAATCCCGAGCTTGCGGCGCTGGCCCGCGAACGGCAGGACCTGGTCCTCGAATGGCGGAAGCTCGATGCGCTTCGCGACGCGGCGCTGGCCAAGCCCGCTGACAAGCGCGATGCCCAAGGCGAGGCCGAGAATATGGCGCGCCTTGCCGCCATCGATGCGCGCCTGGCTGAGATCGACACCAAGCTCAAGGCTGAGTTCCCGGACTTTGCCGCGCTGGCAAGCCCCGCGCAGCTGCCGCTCACCGAAGCGCAAGGCTTGCTCGGCGAGAACGAGGCGCTGGTGCTGTTCCTTGACACGCCGGAGAAGAAGCCCACGCCGGAAGAGACCTTCATCTGGGTGGTCACCAAAACGGGGGCGCACTGGCTGCGCTCGGAGCTGGGTAAGGCGGCGCTGGCCCGCGAGGTGGAGGCCTTGCGCTGCGGCCTCGACGCGGCGGCGTGGAGCGGCCCTTCCTGCGCGGAGCTGACCGGGCAGCAGTACACGAAGGCCGATGCCAGCGCCGGCAAGCCGCTCCCCTTCGATCCAGCTTGCGCACACCGGCTTTACAAGGCGCTGTTCGGCCAGGTGGAAGACCTCATCAAGGGAAAGCAGCTTTTGATCGTGCCGTCCGGCCCGCTCACGCAGCTGCCGTTCCAAGTGCTCGTGACGGCGCCGCCCCCGAGCAGCGATCTTAAATCTGCCGGCTGGCTCATCCACGATCACGCGCTCACGATTTTGCCTGCCGTCTCATCGCTGAAGGCGCTGCGCCGCGTGGCGCGGCCGAGCGCAGCGAAGAAGCCCATGATCGGCTTCGGCAATCCGCTGCTCGACGGCGACAAAAAAGATCCCCGCGAGCAAGAACGCGCCCAGCGTGCCCGCGGCTTCAAAACCTGCGCGGATACGGCCCCGCAACGCGTTGCATCGAATGAAGAGTCGCATCGGGGCGTGGCGCCGCTGGTAACGCGCGGCGGGCTGGCGAGCGTCTCGCAAATCCGCTATCAGGTGCCGCTGCCCGAGACCGCCAAGGAGTTATGCGCCGTCGCCCGCGATCTTAACGCCGATGCGGCCGGCATCTACCTTGGCGCCCGCGCGACCGAGCGCGAGGTGAAAGCGCTAAGCGCCAGCGGCCAGCTCGCGCAATACCGGATCGTGCATTTCGCGACCCATGGCGCGCTGGCGGGGCAGGTGAGCGGCAGTAACGAGCCCGGCCTCCTCTTGACGCCGCCCGATAGCCCGACCGAGGAGGACGACGGTTATTTCACCGCCTCGGAGATCGCCGCGCTAAAGCTTGATGCCGATTGGGTGATCCTGTCAGCTTGCAACACAGCCGCAGGCGGCGCGGAAAGCGCCGAGGCGCTCTCGGGGCTCGCCCGCGCCTTTATCTATGCGCAAGCGCGCGCGCTGCTCGTATCGCATTGGGAGGTGAACTCGGCAGCCACCGTGAAGCTCATCACAGGCGCCATGAGCCGGCTCGCCGCGGATAAGGCGATGGGCCGCGCCGAGGCCATGCGCCAGTCCATGCTCGCCATGATCGATAAGGGCACACCGCAGGACGCGCACCCAGCATTCTGGGCGCCCTTCGTCGTCGTGGGTGAAGGCGGTGCGGGGAGATAGTGTGCTTCCGCTGTCACCCAGTAGAAGCGGACGGACTCTGGCCGGGGTCGATTTGGGCGGCTTTGGGTCAATCTCCCCCATGCGCCGACGTGCTCACGACCGCAAAGCCCCGCAAGCGGACAGCACCTGGCCTTACAAGTCCGCTCAGCCCGCTAGCGCGGCGGCCTGCTTCTCCATGCGCTTGCGCTCGTTGGGATCGAGATAGCGCTTGCGCAGGCGGATCGATTTCGGCGTCACCTCGACGAGCTCGTCGTCCTGGATATAGGCGAGCGCCTTCTCCAGCGGCATTCTCATGGGCGGCGTCAAGCGCACCGCCTCGTCCTTGCTCGTCGTGCGGATGTTGGTGAGCTGCTTGCCCTTCAGCACGTTCACTTCGAGGTCGTTGTCGCGCGTATGCTCGCCAACGATCATGCCGGGATAGACCTTGGTCTGCGGATCGATCATCATCGGCCCGCGGTCTTCCAAATTCCAAAGCGCGTAGGCTACCGCCTCGCCGGTCGCGTTCGAGATGAGGACGCCGTTGCGCCGGCCCTGGATTTCGCCCTTGTACGGCACGTAATTGTGGAACAGCCGGTTCATGATCGCGGTGCCGCGCGTGTCGGTCAGAAGCTCGCCCTGATAGCCGATGAGCCCGCGCGTCGGTACGTAGAAGATGAGCCGCTGGCGGCCGCCACCCGAAGGACGCATCTCGATGAGGTCGCCCTTGCGTTCGGAGAGCTTCGAGACGACCGCGCCGGCATGCTCCTCGTCCACGTCGATGATGACCTCCTCGATGGGCTCCAGCCGCTGGCCGGTCTCGGGATCGGTCTGGAACACCACGCGCGGGCGCGACACGGTCAGCTCGAAGCCTTCGCGGCGCATGGTCTCGATCAAAATGCCGAGCTGCAACTCGCCGCGGCCCGATACCTCGAAACTGTCGCTGTCCTGCGCCTGCGCGATGCGCAGCGCGACGTTGCCCTCGGCCTCGCGCAAGAGCCGGTCGCGGATGACGCGGCTTTGCACCTTGTCGCCTTCCTGGCCGGCGAGCGGCCCGTCGTTGATGCGGAAGGTCATGGTCAGTGTCGGCGGATCGATGGGCTGCGCGGGCAGCGCTTCGGTGACTTGGGGATCGCAAATCGTGTCGGCCACCGTCGCCTTGGTGAGCCCGGAGATGGCGATAATGTCGCCGGCTACGCCCTCCTCTACGGCCACGCGCTCAAGCCCGCGGAAGCCCAGAAGTTTGGAGACGCGGCCCTGCTCGATCAGCTTGCCGTCCCGGCTGATGGCTTTCACCGTCATGTTCGGCTTCACGACGCCGTTCGAGACGCGCCCCGTGAGAATGCGCCCAAGGAATGGATCGGCCTCGATGGTGGTCGCGAGCATGCGGAACGGTCCGCCCTCGGCTTTCGGCGCCGGCACATGCTCGAGCACGAGGTCGAACAGCGGCGCCATGTTCTCGTGCGAGCCGCGCGGATCCATCGACATCCAGCCTTGCTTGGCGGAGCCGTAAAGGATCGGAAAATCGAGCTGCTCCTCGTTCGCGTCGAGATTGGCGAACAGATCGAAGACCTCGTTCACGACCTCGATGTGCCGCTCGTCTGGCTTGTCGATCTTGTTGATCGCGACGATGGGCTTGAGCCCGATTTTCAGCGCCTTCGCGACCACGAACTTGGTCTGCGGCATCGGCCCTTCGGAGGCATCGACCAGCACAATCGCGCCGTCCACCATATTGAGGATGCGCTCGACCTCGCCGCCGAAATCGGCGTGGCCCGGCGTATCGACGATGTTGATGCGCGTGTTCTTCCACTGGATCGAGGTCACCTTGGCGAGAATCGTGATGCCGCGCTCGCGCTCCAGATCGTTCGAATCCATGGCGCGCTCGGCCACGCGCTGGTTCTCGCGGAACGAGCCCGATTGTTTCAGGAGCACGTCGATGAGGGTCGTCTTGCCGTGATCGACGTGGGCAATGATGGCTATGTTGCGCAAGTCCATGGCTAGCCGCGCCTCTTTCGTGTTTATGTTGCGATGCGAGATTTCAGGCTAGATGTGAGGCATTGGGGCGTCCGCGTCAATGGGGATGCGCCGCGGGCGCGGCGTTATACCGGTCCGGCTGAATACTTCCCGCGCCATCCCCTGCGCGCAAGAGCCGGGCTTTTGGATCTGAAAGCGGCCGGTTCGAAGCCGGTAGAATTGCCGCTGCGAACCTCGAAGCCAACAACCCAAAGCCTGCGTGCGGCATGCCGGAACGAGCGCGGCCCAGAAGTCTATTTATAATCTGCGCAAGATGGAAAGAGCTATGATGATTCCGAATATCGCCGCCAGGATCGTCAGGATAGCGGACGGTCTGCTTGGCCTCCCCCACGAAACGCCGGCGATAACTGCGATCATAACGGCGATCGCAAGTAGAATAATGCCGCCCTCACCATGCATGTGTCTGAACGGCATTATTTCTCTCCTCCATGCTATCGCCTGTGCCATCTGCCTCGATGCACCGGGCGATAATTAGACGCTGGCCTAAGCCAGCGCCTTCTGCAGGTTTTCGTCCACCTTATCGAGGAAGCCCTCGGTCGAAAGCCACGGCTGCTTATCGCCGACGAGCAGCGCGAGAGTCTTCTGCATGGCGCTGAAAGTCGATTTGTTCAAGACGCTCTATTGCCGTGCCCTTGATATGCGACTACATTGTGACTACAAGAGCGTTTCAAGCCGGAAGGGAAATCTACATGCCCCCCGCTGACACCTACGTCCGCGCCCGCATCGATACGAAAACCAAGGAACGCGCAGCCGAAGCGCTCGAAGCGATGGGCCTATCGATCTCGGACGCCATCCGCTTGCTGATGCTGCGCATTGCCGACGAACGCCGCTTGCCCTTCAAGGTGAAAGCACCGAACGCGGCGACGCGCAAGGCTATGGCCGAGCTTGAAGCAGGCAAGGGGAAGAAGTTCGAGAGCGTCGACGCGTTGATGGCCGATCTGAATGCGGACGATTGAGCGCTCGTCCGCGTTCAAAAAGGATTACAAGCGTGTAAAAGCCACACCTCGTCACGCCGCAGACTTGGACGCGCTGCTATCGACACTTTTGACGCTGCTGATGGCCGATCGAGCATTGCCAGACAATAACCGCGATCATGCTTTGACCGGTAAATGGGCGAACTATCGTGAATGCCACATCAAGCCTGACCTGCTGCTCATTTACAGGAAGCTGGGCGAGGATACCTTGCGTTTGGCGCGCCTTGGATCGCATAGCGAACTGTTTGGCTAAGTAGCACCACTGCAAACAGCGCGCGCCACGATAAATTGCCTCAGCAACCCTAATTTCTAATTGCCTTAGCAATTAACGATCTTTTCAACTTGAGCGAAACTGCTTCTCGCGCTAATTAGCATCTGGTTTTGTGATGCGTTAGTTTGAAGCGAGTTTGCCATGCCCGCCCATGCGTTCTTGAGTTATTCGCGCGAGGATAAAGCGCAACCTGAGAGGCTGTATAGCTTTCTGACCGGACGCGGTCTTAGCGTATGGCGAGATACCAGATCAATTGGTTTAGGGGCAAATTTCCGGGATGCGATAACCGCCGCAATTGACGCAGCGGGATGCATGTTGGTTCTGATTACCCCGAACTCTGAACGAAGTGAGGAGGTAAAGAATGAAGTACAATATGCCCTGGATGTCGGTGTCCCGATCATACCCTTGGTTAGGGATCGTAGAATAGAGCGTCTTGATAAGTGGTGGCGAGCGAGGTTTAAGCACACCCAAGCTATCCATTTCAATCGTATGAACGACGCCTTTTTGACCAGCGTGGCAATTGGCGTTGATCAATACAGTCATAGACTGTGCCGAATAATCGCACTTTTCAATATGAAGGGCGGAGTCGGGAAAACCATGTTAGCCTCCCAAATAGCCGCCCGTCTTCATATAGGTCACAATAAGCGTGTTCTCATTATAGACTTGGACCCACAGCAGAATCTAACCGAGTTGTGTGTTAGCCCTGGTCAGCTCGAGTTGGCGCGAAATCAATTTTTCAATATAATTGGACTCTTCGAACCTCAAAAAATCGGATGCCATGAATCGGACTACTCCCCATTCGCTTGGAATTTTGACCTTGGAGACGGCGCAGATTTTAGGCAGTTGTGTTTTAGTTTATGCAATGCCCGTCACGCTAATAGTTTTGATATCATATGCAGCGATTTCAATGCCGTAAAATATACTAAGATTAGTGAATTAGCTCCGCTGCCGCTTCGTAATTTCAAGTTCGCCTTAAACCGCTTAAAAAGAAACTATGATTACATAATCATAGATTGCAATCCAAGTGTTTCTTTTCTCACCAAGGCGGCTATAGAGGTGACAGATTTCATCCTTGCGCCGGTGCGCCCGGACTATTTTGCAAGGCGTGGTTTGAACTTCATATTTCGGGTGCTCCACGAGTTCTCGGAAGCTGTTCATATCCCTAAAATGAATGTTGTGTTTAACGGGTTACGACCGAACATTGTTGCTGAGCGTGAATTGATTCGGTGGATTCGTGAGGGCAACGAGGATCAGGTTAGAGGTGCTTCCAATTTTTGTGACAAGTGTCTTCAAACCGAGATCCCGGACGCCGGAGCGCTTCAGTTAAGATATGGAGCTGGCGCCGGTGCGGATACTGAAGAGTGCGTTGCAGAACGTCTCATAGCCCGTGTTGCAAATAGCGTTAACGCCAACGAAGCGCTGAATAAGGTGGTAAGCGACTATCTCGAGGTCCTCGATGGAGGCTAGTTGATATGCATTCCAAAACTCTGGAACTAATTCGCTTTGTAAAAAAATCCGCGGCCAGAAATAAGCCTGGATTGGAGCATTTTGCTGCTCTGGCCAAGGACGCCCATAGTCTCGGCGAAAGCGCCTTAATGGCAGAGATTAAGGATGAGCTGGCCAGGAAAATGCCTGCAAATGGCGGGGGAACGCGGCCAACCCCAAGTCCCACTGAGTTAAAAATTGCGGACCTGCAAAAGGCGACCAAGTTTGCCAAAAATAGAGGTGACTTTATCATCCACTTGGTGGAGCAGGTAAAGCTAAGTCACAAGCATATTAGACATGCGAACCCACGACTCTCGCTGCCTAAGCTCATCCAGCATTATAATGGTGTTATTTCATCGGATGAGCTTGTTGCCGCAGCAAGGGAGGTAGCGAAGAAGTACTCCGCTACTCACTAATTAGACGCCGGCCTAAGCCAGCGCCTTCTGCAGGTTCTCGTCCACCTTGTCGAGGAAGCCCTCGGTCGAAAGCCACGGCTGCTTATCGCCGACGAGCAGCGCCAGATCCTTGGTCATAAACCCCGCCTCGATGGTGTCCACCACAACCTTCTCAAGCGTGCCGGCGAAGCGGTCGAGCGCCACGTTGCCATCGAGCTTGGCGCGGTGCTTCAGCCCTTGCGTCCAGGCATAGATCGAGGCAGTCGAATTGGTCGAGGTCGCCCGGCCCTTCTGGTGCTCCCGGTAATGGCGCGTCACGGTGCCATGCGCGGCCTCGGCTTCCACCGTCTTGCCGTCGGGCGTCAAGAGCACGCTCGTCATCAGCCCGAGGCTGCCGAACCCTTGCGCTACCGTGTCGGACTGCACGTCGCCATCGTAGTTCTTGCAGGCCCAGACATAGCCGCCCGACCATTTGAGTCAAGCCGCCTCCATGTCGTCGTTCAGCCGGTGCTCGTAAGTGATGCTCGCGGAGGCGAACTTGTCCTTGAACTCTGCGTCGAACACCTCTTGGAACAGGTCCTTGAAGCGTCCGTCATAAGCTTTGAGAATCGTGTTCTTGGTGGAAAGATACAGCGGATAATGACGCTGCAGCGCGTAATTCATGCTGGCGCGGGCGAAATCGCGGATGCTGTCATCGAGGTTGTACATGGCCATGGCCACGCCGCTGCCGGGGAAGTCGAAGACCTCGTGCTCGATGGGCGCGCCGCCATCGGCCGGCTGGAACCTGATGGTAAGCTTGCCCTTGCCCGGAACGCGGAAATCGGTGGCGCGGTATTGATCGCCAAAAGCGTGGCGGCCGATGATGACCGGCTTCGTCCAGCCAGGCACAAGGCGCGGAATGTTTTTGCAAACGATGGGCTCGCGGAAGATCACGCCGCCAAGGATATTGCGGATGGTGCCGTTCGGCGATTTCCACATCTTCTTGAGGTGGAACTCCTCAACGCGCGCCTCGTCGGGCGTGATGGTGGCGCATTTGACGCCCACGCCATATTTCAGGATGGCTTCGGCGGCCTCGACGGTCACGCGGTCGTCCGTCGCGTCGCGATGCTCGATGCTAAGATCGTAATAATGCAGATCGACGTCGAGGTAGGGCTTGATAAGCTTGTCTTTGATCAGCGCCCAAATGATACGGGTCATTTCGTCGCCATCGAGTTCGACGACGGGATTTTCGACTTTGATCTTGCTCATGGAAACCTTCGTATGACGGTAGGGAATTGCGCGGATTGGCCGCAGCCGCGGCACCGTAGCGCCGCTGGAACGCGCCGCCAAGAGCCAAGTGTTAAACAGGGATTAACTCGCCATGAAGAAAAACGAAATGCCGGCGGCATCGGAAGGCCCCGCGGTCATTCTCGTTGAGCCCCAACTCGGCGAGAACATCGGCGCTGCGGCCCGTGCGATGGCGAATTTCGGGCTGCGCGACTTGCGGCTTGTCAAGCCTCGCGATGGCTGGCCGAACGAAGCTGCGCGGGCCTCCGCAGCGCTTGCGGTGGGAATTGTGGATAGCGCTGTGCTTTACG
This sequence comes from Rhodomicrobium sp., assembly GCA_052144215.1. Lineage (GTDB taxonomy): Bacteria > Pseudomonadota > Alphaproteobacteria > Rhizobiales > Rhodomicrobiaceae > Rhodomicrobium. The sequence continues at coordinate 3,137 of JBKQQS010000110.1, read as the reverse complement.
ACACTCTCGCCGCCGCCGTTGCCGGTTTGCATTTCGTGGCAGCGGCGACCGCAAGAAGCCGCTTTCTGGCGAAGCCGGTGCTCGCACCTGACAGCGCGGCGGCCGGTATTTTCGAGCGAATGGCGCAAGGCTGGCGCTGCGGCATCCTGTTCGGCAAGGAGCGCACGGGACTGGAAAATTCCGATATCGCCATCGCCGACGTCATCGTCACGGCGCCAGTCGACCCTGCTTTTGCATCGCTGAACCTTGCCCAATCGGTGCTGCTCTTCGCTTATGAATGGCGCAAGCTCACCGATCCGGATTCGCTCGGCCGCCAGCTCCCCGATGCGCCCCAAGGTGCCGGGCCGCGCTTCAAGGCTAGCCGGCCTGCCGAGCGCCAAGAGCTGCTAGGCCTTTTCGAGCACCTTGAGCGGGAACTCGACCATTGCGGTTTTCTGTTCCCCCCCGAAAAGCGCGAAACGATGGTCAACAACATCAGAACGATGTTCGCCCGGATGGCACCGACCGAGCAAGAGGTGCGCACGCTTAGGGGGATTATTGCAAACCTAAGGCGCGGCCCCTGGACCGGGGCTTAATGTAGCTGAGGCGAAGCGCCTGCCGCCGGCACAGGTTGCGGCTTGCGGCCGTGAAAAAAAACAGGACATAGTGAGCGCTATCGGGCGAACCGGAGCGGCACAAAAAGTCTTTAGACTAACGGCCGCCCTTTCAGTGTTTGGGGGAACCATTGCGGCGGTTCATCTTTTGTTTTGTGTTTTCGACCTTGCTCCCGCCAGGCGAAGCGCCGGCTTTGGACAGGGCTACAATCGTGATCGAGACCGGCGAGGCGCCTGCGCAAGTGGTTCCCTCTGAGGCGCTTGGAGCGGGGCTGGACGGCTATCAAAAGGAAGATGCTGACCGCACCTACAGTGCGGAAGCCCTGAGAGAGCTGGCTTCCATTCCCTTTTACCGCCTTTCCTACCGGCTCAGGACGGAGCTTGCAGCGGCCGTCTGGCACTGGAACGAGGACGGAGTGTGGAGCGATCCCGGGCACAGCCAGGGTTATTGGGTTTCGAGCGATAAGGCAGAAAAGCCAATTCAGGCAACGAACGGATATAAGTTGCCGCGCCGGGGCAATACTCACGATCAAGCGAACCACGACGGCTACTCGCGCCTCGACGATGGCGACGAGACAAGCTTTTGGAAAAGCAATCCCTATCTCGATGCGCATTTCACGGGCGAGGATAATGCGCGGAACCCGCAATGGGTTCTGATAAACTTCGAGAAGGAGGTCGATATTCAGGCGCTTCGCATCGTTTGGGGCGAGCCGTTCGCAACCGGTTACGAGGTGCAATATTGGGAAGGCGGCCCTGCGGAATTCTATAAGAATATGCTGAGGGGCCGGTGGCGGACTTTCCCCAAAGGGAAAATCGAGGGCGGCACCGGCGGCAGCGCGCTCGTGCGGCTGAGCGATGGGCCGGTGCGCACGCATTACATCCGTCTCCTTCTGACGCAGGGCTCGGGAACCGCTCCGGCCGGCTCGACGGACATTCGCGACCGTCTCGGCTTCGCAATCCGCGAGCTTTACGCAGGCAGCCTCGATGCAAACGGCAGCCTCATCGACCGGGTGAAGCATTCGGCCAATGGGAAGACCCAATCCAAAATGCTCACCTCATCGACCGATCCCTGGCATCGCGCCATCGACCGCGATGAGAAGATAGAGCAGCCCGGTATCGATCGCTTTATGCAATCGGGGCTAACGCACGGTAGGCCCGTTCTTATGCCGGCGGGCCTTCTTTACGATACGCCCGAAAATGCCGCCGCGGAAATCCGCTTTCTAAAGGCGCGCGGCTACGATGTCCGGCAGATCGAGCTCGGGGAGGAGCCGGACGGCCAATATATTTCGCCCGAGCACTATGCTGCGCTCTTCATTCAATTCGCCGATGCCATCGCTAAGGAAAACCCTTCCCTCGTCATGGGCGGGCCAGGGTTCCAATCGGAGGTGGATGGCTGGAATAGCATCCCGGACAACGCCGGGCGCACTTCCTGGATGAGGCGGTTTCTTACTTATATGAAAGAGAAGAACCGCACCGGCGATTTCGGCTTTTTTTCTTTCGAATGGTACCCCTTCGACGACCTTTGCGAGGACTCGCCTTCTCAGCAGCTCATGGATCATCCAAGGCTCATCCGTCAAACGCTGCGGCGCCTTGAGGAGGACGGCGTTCCGAAGGACATTCCGTGGATTATTACCGAATTCGGCTACTCCTCTTTCGCGGGGCAGCGGGAGGTCGAGCTGTCTGCAGCGCTTCTTAACGCCGAGATTGTCGCGCAGTATTTGATGGCCGGCGTCAAGACCGTCTATCTTTATGGAGTCGAGCCCAACGAGCCGATCCGGGACGGCGCCGCGTGCAACACCTGGGGTAACCTCATGGCGCTGCAAACCGGCGAAGATGGAAAGATCAAATGGCGGCTGCCCACTTTTTACGGCGCGAAATTGGCTGGAGGGGAATGGCTCGGCGCGCCGGACGGCGTTCATAGCCTCTACCGGACGCGCATCGCTGGGGCTGCCGGCTCCGATGCGGGACTCGCAGCTTACGCGGTTCATCGCCCCGACGGCCAGTGGGCAGTTCTTATTCTCAACAAAGACCCCGTCCGCGCGCGGGTTGCAGATGTGCGCTTCGGCGGCGCAAATCCGGATGCCGCCCGCTGGCAGGGGCCTCAAGACGTGTTTCAATACTCGCCGAAGCAATATGCCTGGATCTCCAATCGCGACGATGGGCACCCGGCCCATTCCGAGCCGCCGGCTCGATACAAAACGGAAAGCGGCAAACCGGCTGTGCTCAGCCTGCCGCCGATGTCGCTGACGGTCGTCCGGGGGAATCCGCCGGAGAGCCCGGCGCCTGGCATAGAGGCTGGCGTCTCCGGGATGAAGCCCGGCGCTACAAGCGAGCGATGAGCGCCCCGAAGCGTCAGGACGCAGCGGCCATATGCTACTGATGTCTTAGGAGGGATAGCCAGCCCCCGAATTGACAGCGGAGTTGCGTGCGTCAAGTTCTGCAAAAAGGCGGAGTCACAGCCGCAGGGATGTTTCTCTGTTCGGCTGAACGGCGTTTCTCCGTCCCGGCCTAACTTCTGGAAGGCGCCGCGCGCAGTGGCGGTCA
>JBKQQS010000109.1:0-10500 GCA_052144215.1 Rhodomicrobium sp. | reverse complement strand
TTGACCGCCACTGCGCGCGGCGCCTTCCAGAAGTTAGGCCGGGACGGAGAAACGCCGTTCAGCCGAACAGAGAAACATCCCTGCGGCTGTGACTCCGCCTTTTTGCAGAACTTGACGCACGCAACTTCAGGCAATAGGGTGTGACCGGTCTGATCGCGATATTAGCGATGAGCTGTAAAGTGACAATGACTTAGAACGTCAAGGCACACCTCTACTGGAGAACAAGTCATGGAAAAGCATTCTGACGCAGACAAGGTCAAAGATGCGCTTGAGCACGTTCACGTAGCTGCGCAAGAGCTGCACGCAGCGATCAGTGATGCCGCGGCAAAGCACGGCGAGGCCATAAAGGCCGATCTTGAGGCCGTTTCGCAGAAAGCCAAAGCGGTCGCCGAATCTATCAAGGTTTCCATTGGCAAACAGAACGAGGCCACAAAGAAGCACCTTGAAGAGGCAGTCACTCATCTCAAGGCGACGGAGAAGCACGCCGCCGAAGGTCTGAAAAGTTCCGGCCAGGCATTGGAAACCTCGATCAAACAAGCCCTCGCCGACGCGCGCGCTTCCGTTCAAAAGGTCAACGAAGCCCTTGCTGCAAAGCGTTCGGCTGAATCTGGAAAAGCCGGCAAGTAGGAGAGTTCTATGCATGCACGAGCTTGGCGGAGCTGTCTACCGGCGCGGCCAAGAGCGCTGCACAAGACCATACATGGTTCGACGGCCGCTACCCCTACCCATATGAGTGCATCCCGAGCTGCTATCCCCTGTGTTAGGGCTAGAGTTTTTGGGCGGCGTGCAACCAGCCGTGGATGGGCCAGAGCGAGCAGCCTTTGAAGAACGGGTCGCGCAGCAAGGCTGCAAATTCTGCGCGAGCCAAATAGCCTCTGGCACAGGCTTGCCCGAACTGAACTCGATTACATCGAATGAATGGAGAATGTCATGAAACGCACCTGTATTCTACTGCTTGCAGGCATTGCATTCCTCGCACCCGCCCCCTTGCAAGCGCAGGGCGCGGGCGATGCCGCTCCCGGCTGGAGCCAGCAGCTCGACCGGTTCTCCGAAAACCTCAACGCCAAGCTCGCGGAGGCCAACAGCCGGCTCGATAATCTCAAGGCCAAGATCGAGGCAAAGACAGAGCACGCCGAGGACGAAGTGCGCGCCCGTCTTGACCAGCTTGAAAAGCGTGTCGAACAAGACCGCGCCAAGGTCGAGGCCGCGCAAGCGGACGTGAAGGCGTGGGTGGAAACCCACAAAAACGAAACCGAGGCGAAGATCGCCGAGTGGAAAACCAAGCACGAAATAAGCGCGCTTGAAAACCGCGCCGAAAGGGCCGAGCGGTACGCAGCGGCCACGGCCGATGCCGCTTTGGCTGCAATCGACGAGGCGCAGTGGGCCGCGCTTAACGCCTGGCTCGCACGCCGGGATTTGATCATCGCTCAGGCCAAACAAGAGGCAGGCGTCCGCTGACGCGGATTATAGGGAGTGCATAGCGATGAGCGATCTCGTTGTGATCGAGTTCCCGTCGGAAGCCAAAGCGGAAGAAGTCAGGCAGAGACTGCTCGACATGCAAAAGGAATATCTGATCGAGCTTGAGGATGCCGTCATCGCAATCAAGCTGCCGAATGGGCGGATCAAGCTTAACCAGCTGTTCCACCCCGCGGCGGTGGGCGCGGCATATGGCAGCCTATGGGGATTGCTTGTGGGCATGATCTTCCTCATGCCCGTGGCTGGCGTGGTCCTTGGAACTGCCTCTGGGGCGATCGGTGGCGCACTCGCCGATGTCGGGATCAACGACCGGTTCGTGAAGGATGTCTCGGCAACTCTGCAGTCAGGGAACGCTGCGCTCTTCCTCCTGATCCACAAGATGACCACCGGCAAGGTGCTGGCGGATCTCAAGGGAGTGGGCGGCAAGGTCCTGCGGACGTCCTTCGATAACACGCAGGAAGAGGCTCTGCGCCAAGCACTTGCTGCTGCGAGCGCCGCCCGGCCCAAAGAGGCCGGCGCGGCTTGAAGTGCCTGCCGCGCCGATGCGGTTCGGCACCTCTTTCGGGCCGCCGAAACGCATCGGGCGTGCGATCCAACCAGGAGTTCGTCAGATGATGGACGTCACGCATCGTATGGAAGCCGAAGACCTCGCGGATGCGAGGGAAACGGTTCAAACGATCCTGCGCGATTGGGACTGGCTGACATGGAATGAGCTGCTCGCGGATAATGTCGTCCTGTCGCTTAGGCTTGGCGCCGCTGGCACGAACCAGGCCGGCCGCTTCGGTGCAGTAGGCGGCAATCTGCAGGTCACCGGCCGTGAGGAGGCCAAGCGCCTGCTCCACGGCATCTATGGTGACCTTAGAAGCGGGCTTTCGGTGACTACCGAAATAATAAGCGGATATGATGTTACCCTCTTGGGCACTTTGGCCCCGCGTCCGATGAACGAAAATGCCGAAGCCTTGTTCCTACCGGTGGTGCTTTATATGGCGTTCGGTGAGGACGGGAAGATCGAGCAGATGACGATTGCCCTGGCCGATCTCAATCCCTTGATCGAAGCCGTCCGGGCAGCTGCGCGAAGCAGCGCCGCTGAAGCAGGCTGAACGCTTTTGCACGAGTTTAGGTTAGGTGAACTCAGATAATTGGAGAACTAAGATGACATCTCTCAATCCAGATTACGACAACATGGAACACGCCATAAAAAATGCCCTGGGCATCCACTGGCGGATGTTCATGTTCGAAGGCGTGACCCTCATTATCCTTGGCATCCTCGCCATCGCTGCACCGCAGGTGGCAACCATCGCCGTCGACGTCTTTATTGGCTGGCTGTTTCTGGTCGCCGGCATCGTGGGCTTCTTTGCGGTATTTTCGGCACGGGACATAGCAAGCTTCCTGTGGAGCCTCGTCCCAGCGGCTCTTTCGATCGCCGTTGGCGGCTTGCTCCTTTGGAAACCGGCCGAAGGCGCGGTCTCGCTGACGGTCTTGCTGATTGCCCTCTTTATCGTCGAAGGCGTTTTCCAGATCGTGGCGTCGATCGCTTATCGTGACGTAATCGGGAGCTCATGGGGCTGGATATTGGTGAGCGGTATCTGCGATCTGATCTTGGCCGCAATCATCATTTTCGGCTGGCCGATTACGGCCGCCTGGACGCTCGGCCTCCTCGTTGGCATCAATCTGATCACATCGGGTGTGGCTATCGTGATGGCGGCATTTGCCGGGCGCGATGTTGCCGGGAAACTCGGGGAGCTTCTGCAGTAACGCACTGATTTAAGTTCGCTTGCAGCGAGCGTGCGCCTGGCCGGGGCGGCGCCCGGTGCTTTCGAACGGCGATTTGGACTCGAAAGCATCGGGCCGCCGCCGTAACTGTTTATCCTCCCCTCGACGCGAGAGGAACATCGCTCATCGAAATAGAGACTGGCGCATGACGGCAGGCGGCGCGGGGCCGCCGGTTCCTCGACTCAGAGAAGCTAGCGAGAACTTAACCAATGTCCCAAGAATCTTACTCGGCTGCCAAACACACAACCGGACAAGCGGCGCAGGAAACATCGGACCTAGCCGTCCTTCCGCTCCCCGATATCCTTCAACGGCTGCATTCCACCGAAGCCGGCCTAAGCTCGTCCGGCGCCGCTTCTATTCTTAAGAGCGTTGGACCGAACGAGATCGGGTCTGCCAAACCGAAGAGCTTGCTGGCCGCCTTTATCGAACGGTTTAGCAATCCGCTAGTCTTAATTCTACTCTTCGCTGCAGCCGTATCGGCGTTCACCGGTGACGTTCCGAGCTTCGTCATCATCGCCATCATCGTGCTCATGTCCGTAATCCTCGACGTGACGCAGGAACGCCAGGCCCAAAACGCTGCCGAAAGTCTACGCAAGAAGGTCTCGCTTTCCGCCAAGGCCCTTCGCGATGGACAGCCGGTGGATATCCCAGTGGCGGAGATCGTGCCGGGCGATGCCGTTCTTCTCGCCGCTGGCGATCTCGTGCCGGCCGATTGCCGGCTGATCGAAGCCCGCGACCTCTACGTTGATGAAGCGCTTCTCACCGGCGAGGCTTACCCGGCCGAAAAGGACGCGGCGCCGGCAACCGGCGCGGCCGCGCGCGAGGCCGCGTTCCCGCCTAATCTTGTGTTCATGGGAAGCTCGGTCGTGAGCGGAACCGCCAAGGCTCTGGTCCTGGCGACCGGGCCCAAAGCCCAGCTCGGCTCGATCGCCGGTGCGCTCCAGAAGCCGCCGCCGCCTACCGCCTTTGCGGCCGGCATCCAAAATTTCGGGATGATGATCGTGCGGGCCACGATCTTTCTTGTTCTGTTCGTGGTCCTCGTGAACATCCAGTTCCATCGGCCGCTACTCGAATCCTTCCTGTTCGCGCTGGCGCTGGCTGTCGGACTGACGCCTGAACTCTTGCCGATGATCGTATCGGTCACCCTTGCGCATGGCGCGATCCGCCTATCGCGCAAGGAGGTGATCGTCAAACGTCAGTCTGCCATCGACGATCTCGGCAGCATGGACGTGTTTTGCAGCGATAAGACCGGAACGCTGACCGAAGCCCGCATCAAGCTGGTCCGGGAAGTGGATCTCGGCGGGAAGGACAGCGGCGCGATTCTACAGATGGCGCAGCTCAACGCCGCGTTCGAGACCGGACTCAAGAGCCCCCTGGACGAGGCGATTCTCGCGGCCGGCAAGACCGAACTCGCGGCTTGGCGCAAGATCGACGAAGTTCCGTTCGATTTCGAGCGGCGCCGGGTTTCGGTTCTCGTCGAAGGCGAAGGCCGCCGTCTTATTATCGTGAAGGGCGCGCCGGAAGACATCCTTGGCCACGCGGCCCATTATGAGCAGCAAGGAGCGCCGCCTCGCCCGCTCGACACCGGGGCGCGCAAAACCGCCGAGGCGACGTTCGACGGCCTCGGCGCTGAGGGCTACCGCGTCCTGGGGGTCGCGTGGCGGGAGGTCGAAGCGGACCGCGAGAAGGCGAACGTCGCAGACGAGACAGACCTGACCTTCGCCGGCTTCCTGACCTTCCTGGACCCGCCGAAGGCGGGGGCCCGTGAGGCGCTGACCGCCCTCTCCAACCTCGGCATCGCGTTGAAAGTGGTGACGGGCGACAATGAGCAGGTCACCCGTCATGTCTGCGGCGAGTTGGGCCTCAACATCACCGGAACGCTAACCGGTCCGGAAATCGCGGGTATGACCGACGAGGCGCTCGCGGCCAAGGTCGACGGCACGACCCTGTTCTGCCGGGCCACACCGCCCCTAAAATCCCGCATCATCATGGCCTTGCGGCGCAAGGGCCATGTGGTCGGCTATCTTGGCGATGGGATCAACGACGCGCCGTCACTTCATGCCGCGGACGTCGGCTTTTCGGTGGACACCGCGGTCGACGTCGCCAAGGATGCGGCCGCCATGATCCTTCTGCGCAAGGATCTTGGCGTGCTCGCGGAGGGCGTGCGCGAAGGCCGCAAGACCTTCGTCAACATCCTCAAATATATGATGATGGGAACGAGCTCGAATTTCGGCAACATGTTCTCCATGGCGGGCGGCACTCTGTTTCTGCCCTTCCTGCCGATGCTGCCGACACAGATTCTTCTGAACAATCTGCTCTACGACCTGTCGGAGACGATGATCCCGCTGGACGAGGTGAGCGACGCGATGGTGGCGAAGCCGCGCCACTGGGACCTCGACGTCATCCGCAAGTTCATGTTCGTGTTCGGGCCGCTAAGCTCGGTGTTCGACTTCGTTACTTTCGGCCTGCTGCTCTGGGTCTTCCACGCGGACGAGAAGCTGTTTCACACCGGCTGGTTTGTCGAGTCGCTCTCGACGCAAGTCCTGGTGATCTTCATCATCCGCACAGCTTATCCGCTGCGGGATCCACCGCATCCGGCGCTTGTTACAAGTACGCTCTTGGCCTTCGCCGTGGCTGTGGCGCTTCCCTATTCGCCGCTGGCGCCCTGGCTTGGGTTCGTTCCGCCGTCCGCTGCCCTTATGGGCGCGCTGGCGCTCGTGACAATCGCCTATCTTGTCCTCGTCTATTTCGTGAAACGTTGGTTCTTTGCACGTTATCAGCTGGACTAGGCCGATGACCCATCTGCCGGGCAAAATAGCCTTCCTCCAAAACCTCAACGGTTCCCTCGCGTCGAGAAAAAGCAATGCAGCTGCAGGATGCTAGTCATGTCATTCGATCTGTCGTCACTCTTTTGGATTTTTTTCGCAATCATGCTGCTGCAGCCTCTGCTCATGGGGCGATGGTACGCTGTGCGACGTGCACAGGCGATCCGCGCAATTGAAAGGTCGCACGCTTCCCGTGTAATTACGATGATTCATCGTCAGGAGAACCGCAGCCTTTTAGGCTTTGTGGTCTCCCGGCAAATCGATCTGGAGGATGCCCAGACGATCATTGCGGCGATCAAGGATACGCCCGGCGATATGCCGATCGATTTCGTGATCCACACGCCCGGTGGCCTCGTGCTGGCAGCGATGCAGATCGCACGCGCCGTTAAAGCACATAAGGCCAAAGTGACTGTCTATGTTCCGGTCTATGCCATGTCTGGCGGGACGCTGATTGCACTCGCTGCTGATGAGATCGTGCTTGGCGAGTTCTCGGTGCTCGGTCCGATCGATCCGCAGATGGCCGGACTCCCTGCTGCGAGCCTCGTCAAAGCCCGCGACTCGAAGCCCATTGAGCGCGTCTCCGACCTCACACTGGTTCTCGCCGATGTGGGAGAGAAGGCTCTCGCCCAGGTCAAGCAAGGGACCATAGAGCTGTTGACACCACGGATGGAGCGGGCGGCAGCGGAAGCCCTTGCGGCAAAGCTTGCAGGCGGAAATTGGACGCATGATTACGGCTTGACCGCCAGCGAGGCGCGCGCGCTCGGCCTTCCGGTCAAAGTGGATATGCCGCTTGAGGTAATGGAGCTGATGACGCTCTATCCGCAGCCAATTCAGCAATCCGGGGTCGAGTTCCTGCCCGTTAACATTCCGCGTCAGCCGCGGATGTAACGGTTCGTTTCTGGACAAGGGCTGCAATTACCGCATCGATCTCGCTGGACTGGCCAAAGGAAAGGAGACGGATTACAGCGAATTCCCGTGGCGTGAGCCGGGTATAACTGTACCGCTCTGCGCGCTTATCGCCGATTGCCGTCAGCTCTGAAATAGCTTTCGATGAATTAAGTTCTTACCAGAAGCCGCTAATCCGTTTTGCGCCGAGGACTACGTCCCAGACCACCACCAGATCGACCGCAATGACCGCGAATCCCGCCAGAAGGCCGATCGAGAGCATTAACCCGTCGTCCTCGAGATAGGCCAGCGAGATCAGGGCGATCAAGAGGGCGGGGAGGACGTTGCTGAGCGGAATCGGAGTCGATATCAGCCTCAAGCTCAGCATCATAACTGCGATGCCGACAACGCGCTTGGTTGCCTCGGGCGGGATGCGCCACCGTGGATGAACCGTGTTTTCAAGATATCTCAGCACCGGGATGGCGCGTTGCACAACGGCGCCAAGGTGCCGCGTGGGCAAAGTGCGTGCGGCGAACCATTGTGGAAAGGCGGGAGCGGAGCAGCCGGCGATCATCTGGAACGCAAGGATCAGGAGTAATAGCCCGGCTATGGCGCAAATTCCTGGTGCGGCAGCGGCGACGGCCAGCAAAAGCAGGACGAGGCCGAACGAGTGCTTGTCCTGGCTGCCCATGACCCAACCCAAAGTGACGTGATCTGCCGGTGCATGGTTGTGTATCTCCTGCAGAATAACAGAAGCAGGGATGAACGTTCTTGCGTGGGGCCCGTCTTGCTTCAACTCAAGCCTCCTGATGCCTGGCACTAGCCTAAATTTCTCAAACCGGGGAGCGAATCGGAGCTGACAATCTAAGAAAGTCGCTGCGCCACAACAATGTCGTAGAGCTTCGAGGATAGCCCCTTTGGGACGATTGTCCACATCCCCCAATCGCCCTCTTCGCTACACCCGCCATGGAATTTGGACTGAAGCTGGAGATTGGCGTTAATGAGAGTCTTGGAGAGGACCGGGAGGCTGCAGCCCCCGCTCGAACGCGGTCCATTGCGCCGTCACTTTGTATAGAAGCTGGCAATCTGGTCCGCGAAGGCGCCTTCGATCGCTTTTCGCTTGGGCTTTAGTGTGGGCGTCATTAGGCCCGCGGCGACGGTCCATGGCTCGAGCGTCAGCCAAACCTTGCGCGGCATCGCATAGGCTGGGAAATGCGCGGCCGCCCGTTTGATCCGGGCGAGCGCCAGCGCGCGAATCTGGTCCGACGCCAAAATATCTTCCAGCGCGCCGGTGAAGCCAAGCGCTCTAGCCTCATCCTCAAACCTGGCGCGGTTGAGCACGGCGATGGCGGCAACGAACGGACGCTGTTCGCCGATCACAATCACCTGCTCGAACAAGGGGTCGCCGCTGATGGCCTCCTCAAGATCAGCGGGCGAGATTTTTTCGCCCGTCGAGGTGACAATGATGTCCTTGATCCGCCCCTTGATGAAGACGCGGCCGTCATGAAGGCGCGCTTGGTCGCCAGTGTGCAGCCAGCCATCTGGCTCCAGAACCTGCCGGGTTTCCTCGGGGCGGCGCCAGTAGCCTTGCATGACATTTGGCCCCTTAACCAAAAGCTCGTCGTTGCCGCCGATCCGAAGTTCGACACCGGCAATGGCTTCGCCGGCGCTTTCGGGGTCATTGTATTCGATCCGGTTGACGCTCACCACCGGCGAAGCCTCGGTCATGCCGTACCCTTGCAGCACGTTGACGCCCATGGAGAGGAAGTAGCGCGAGACCGCCACAGGCATGGGTGCACCGCCCGCCACCGCGATGCGCAGCCTTCCGCCGAACTGAGCGCGTATCCTGGCGGCGACGAGCTTATCTAGCGCAAGCCACGCCAGCCGGTCAGGAAGCGGCAACCGGTTTGGCGCACCGGCCTGCGAAGCCAGAAACCGGCGCCAGCCCACACGTCCGGTCAAACGGCTGAGCGTTTGCGCAAGACCGCCCTGTTCCGCTAACGTCTCGTGGATGCGAAGGTGGGCACGCTCATAAATGCGCGGCACCGAAATCAAAATAGTGGGACGTATCGTGTGCAGGTCCTCGCTCAAGAGCGCCGCAGAGCGGGCGAAAGCGACCGTGCTGCCCGCTGCAATGGGCAGGTAGTAGCCGGCGGTCCTCTCCAGCGTGTGCGAAAGCGGCAGGAATGACAGATAAAGGTCGTTGGGCGCGGCCTCGATACGCTCCAGCACGCCGAGGACATCGGACACGACGTTGCCGTGCGAAAGCATTACGCCCTTGGGGCGCCCGGTGGTGCCCGAGGTGTAAACGATAGCTGCCAGCGTCTCAGGCGCAACGCTTGCGCCAGGCGTCTCGCGAGCCTCGCCCGTGCCAAGCCATTGGGAAGCGCGCATGGCGCGTGCGTCCGCCTCAATCGGTCCATCGCCGCCGGGTTCGCCGTCCGTGATGACAACGATGCGTTTCAGGCCGGCAAGATCGCGGACTTCCGGCGCAAGGCGCGCCCAATAGGCCGGGTTGTCGATAATCAGTGCGGACGCATCGCTGTCCTGAAGAATGTAGGCGAGATTGCCCGGATTGTCCGTCGTATGCATCGGCACGATGGCGAGGCCAAGCGAAAGCGCGGCTTGATCGGCGCAGACATAGCTGACGCTGCTGGCCATCAACGTTGCCACGCGCGAGCCTGGGACTAATTGCTCCTTCGCGAGCGCTAAGCGCCAGCGGCTGGCTTCCTCGCTGGTTCTGCGCCACGTCCAGCCAGCCCACTCGCCAGTGCCGGAATCGTGCTGCAGATAGGCGACGGAGCCGGGCGTCTGCTCGACGCGCGTGTGGAACATTTCCGCCAGCGTGCGCGTGTGTGCCATTGCGTGGCGAGCCGGTGCCGGGAGACCGGCGTTACGCAGGGTGCTGCTCATCAGATTTTTCCGGTTGACTGGGAAAGATTGTGTGAAAACGGAGACGCTTTTGCCGCCGCCAAATTTTTGTGGCCGGCTAGCCTGCACTATAGAGCACCCGCGCACCGAAGCCGGCCCGCCGGAAAGGCACCCAGGGAGGAAGCTGCCATTGTCATCGCACCTCGATTCAGCAAAGAACTATGCCGTAAATGATACGGGGGATTGAACTCTTGACCAAGGTCAAGGCAGCGAGCCAACAAATACTCCATTCCCCAACGATGCCGGGTCCGATGCCGTTTTTGCCAAAGGCGTTTCACCACAAAGACTCTCGCGGGCCGATGGTAAAACCATGGCAGGAAATGAAACGATGTCTTTCAAGACCATCATCGTCTTAGCCGATCAGTCTTCGAGTGCTTCCGCTTGCACCCGCTACGCTGTTAAGGTTGCACTTCGCTACGGAGCCCATCTGATCGGAATCTTCGTTTCACCGTCGACTTGGAAAGAGAATACGGCCGAATGCTATGTCAGGGGGCAGACCGCCATCCAGCAGCTGATCGAGTACCACAACGCGAGAGAAGCCGCCGCGGCGGAGGCGGCCAACCTTGAGTTTAGCGCGGCGATGAGCCGCGAGCCCCTCAGTTTCGAATTT
>JBKQQS010000108.1:0-72163 GCA_052144215.1 Rhodomicrobium sp. | reverse complement strand
CAAAGCATCCGCGGCGCGGTCCTCGGCTAACATCACCGCAACCAATGTATTGCGTGCATTAACCAGGGCCTCGTTGTCCGGGTCGGGATCTTTTGCGAATTGGGCGATGGCCTTTGTGATGGCAGTCTCCGCGTCGCCCACCCGGCTGGTGTTCTTGAGCATACCGGCGGCTGTGTTCAAAGCGTTAGCGGACGCTCCGGCCTCGCCCAGGCGTTCCCATATCGCCGCCGCCAGAAGCGCCTTGTCCCCCCCTTCCTCCATTCGAGTCAACGCACCCAAAATGACAGACAGCAATTGGTAGGCCTGCGCCACCGCGCCCGTGTCCTGCCCCTTGGCTTCGCTCAGCCGAATCGCCAAGCTTTGCCGGGCTGGCGCCTCGGCCTCCACTGAGCGCCCCAGCTCCTGAAGGATGATCGCAAGCGTATTGAGTCCGTTGGCCGCGGCGCTACTATTTTCGCCGCGCACGCGCTGCAACATCTCTACCGCCTGCCTAGCTGGATCGAGGGCGTCCTGAAGTCTGCCTTGCGCTCTGAGGATGGTTGCTAGAGTGTGCAAGGAATTGGCAAGCCCCTCGTCATCCCGCCCCTTCGCGATCGCTCTTTTTGCCGCAATCAAGCGCTTAAGCACAGACTCCGCATCGGCGAACTTGCCCTGCATCCGGTACATTTCCGCCAGGTTTTCGAGGCTAGCAACCAGCGCCGGGTGGCCGGGCGCGAGATTACGCTCTGCAAGGGTTAGCGCGCGCTTGGCAAGCTGCGCAGCTTCCGCAAATTTGCCCTGGCTGTGCAGCTGGGCGGCTTGGCGGTTGAGGGCATCAACGTCTTTTGCGCCCTGCGCGCGTAAGTCCGCGGGGACAACAGCAACCAGGACGGCGGCAATCAAAACCCTCGCGCCTATGCGCCCCAGCCACGCCTGCCCCATACGCCCCTCCCATTATGGGTCTAACAAATTGCGGCCAGTATGCGCGGATTGCGTGGCGCAATGGTGGCGGTCATACTGGACGCCGTAGAGAGGAGGCCGTGTTTTGTGCTGGAATTCTGTTTCCGCTCCCGCGAAGCGAGAAATCTTCTAATGATGGGATCATCGGCAGGTTTTGGCCCATCTCGCCTGCAGCCTGACGGCAGCCATCAATTCACTCCGGGCGTTGTAAGAGCTCAGCCTGAGCGATAACCTACCTAACTATACAAAAGCGGACATCGAGTTCATTTTGACAGCTGCCGACGATCGGATTTGTTTGTCGACGGCATGTTGGTGTCATGCGGTCATGGCCCTGGCAGAGTCGCCGGGCTCTGCCGCAACATCAGATGTCGACCTTCACAGCAATTTCGATCGCATCGTCAATCGCGATGCCGAGATATCGCACCGTGCTCTCGATCTTGGTATGGCCGAGGAGCAGCTGCACCGCACGGAGATTGCCGGTCTGGCGGTAAATCAGGACGGCCTTCGTCCGGCGTAGCGAACGTGTCCCGAATTGGAGCGGGTCGAGGCCGATGCTCGCCACCCAATCATTGACCAGCCTCGCATATTGCCTGGTTGTGAGCCCGTGCGAAGGATCCCGGCCGCAGAATAGGACCTGCCCCGGCTTCCTGCCCGTCATCCTCAGATAGTCGTCAATGGCGGACCGGGTTTGATCCGTGAGCTCAAATCTCACGGGCCGGCCGGACGGGAACTTATCTGGTGGCGTCTTGATTCTCATCAAAGCGCCTTCCCGCCATAAGTAAAATGATCCCTGCGCTGCGCTCGGAAATGCTGTCAGCGCAGATGGACATTGCCATGACGATTCGAAACCTGGACAAGATGCTTCGTCCGCGGAGCGTAGCGCTGATTGGCGCGAGCGAGCGGGCGGGGTCGGTCGGATTGCATATAGCGGAAAACCTTCTCGCGGCCGGTTTTGCGGGGCCAATAGGCTTCGTCAATCCTCGTCACACACAGGTTGTGAGCAGGCCCTGCTACGCCAATGTGGAGGCGCTTCCCTTTACGCCGGATCTCGCGATTGTGGCCACACCGGCTCAGGCCGTCCCGGATATAATCGCGGGGCTCGGCCGCAAGGGCTGCCGAGCAGCCGTTGTGATAACGGCCGGGGTTGCTGGTGAGCTGGCGAAGAGAATGCTGGAAGCGGCCCGGCCTCACCTGTTGCGCATAGTCGGCCCCAATTGCCTCGGCATTCAGATCCCTTCCCTTAAAGTGGACGCAAGTTTTGCCCAGACCCTGGCGAAACCAGGGGACATTGCACTTGTGTCGCAGTCAGGCGCGCTCGCCACGGCGATGCTCGACTGGGCAGCAGTGGAGGGGGTAGGGTTCAGCCACGTTGTCTCTATCGGCGATGCCGCGGACGTGGACTTTGGCGACATGCTGGACTATCTGGCGGGCGACGTCACCAGCAAAGCCGTTTTCCTATACATCGAAGCCGTGACCCATGCGGCAAAGTTCATGTCCGCGGCGCGACGATGTTCGCGCGTCAAGCCCGTGATCGCAATCAAGGCGGGCCGCCATCCCGAGGCAGCGAAAGCGGCCGCTTCGCATACGGGAGCCTTGGCCGGCTCCGACAAGGTCTATGAAGCAGCTTTGCGTCGCGCCGGCATCCTTCGCGTTCTCGAACTCGATGAGCTGTTCGATGCAGCGGAAGTGCTCGCGCGTGTGAAGTCGATATCTGGAAACCGGCTTGCAATTGTCACGAATGGAGGCGGGGCCGGAGTGCTCGCGGCCGATTCGCTCGCCGATTTGGGCGGGGTGCTCGCGACACTTGAGCCAAAGACCATCGCTTCGTTGAATGCCATGCTTCCCGCTACATGGTCTCACGGAAATCCGGTCGATATCATCGGCGATGCAGGCCCGGACCGTTACCGTGGGGCCCTGGCTGCCGTCATGCAGGATGCCAACACCGACGCAGTGCTGGCAATGAACTGCCCGACTGCACTTGCTTCCTCGACCGAGGCGGCGCAAGCCGTAGTGGATGCGGTAAGGAAGGAGCGGGAAGCGGGCTCCAAGAAGCCGCTTGTCGCCGTTTGGCTCGCTCCGAGCGAGGCGGGCCAGCTGCGTGCTCTGTTCCGAGGCGCCAACGTCCCCGATTTCGACACCCCCCGAGCGGCAATCGAGGGGCTCGTTCAGCTTATAAACTATGGCAAGGCTCAGGCGGAACTCATGCAGACCCCTCCGCCACTGCCAGCGAACGTCCATTTCGATCCCGCAGCTGTCGAGGAACGGTTGCGTGATGCGCTAGCGCAAGGGCGCTCGTTGTTGACGGAACCTGAAGCCAAAGCGGTTCTCAAGGCCTACGGCATCCCCACGGTGGAAACCCTTGTCGCGGCAACGCCCGCGGAAGCGCGCGAGGCAGCGTCGCAGCTGCTTAAAACCTCCGGCTCTGTGGTAGTGAAAATTCTCTCGCCAACCCTTACCCACAAATCCGACATCGGCGGAGTTCGGCTGGACATTTCGACGGCTGAAGAAGCGGAGCGAGCCGCAGCCGAGATGCTGAAAGCGATCAAGGCCTCCCATCCAAATGCCACATTGGAGGGAGTCACGGTCCAACCCATGATAAGGCAGCGAGACGCTTATGAGCTTATTCTTGGGATCGCGACCGATCCAACCTTCGGTCCTGTGATCTTGTTCGGCGCGGGAGGAACGGGGGTTGAGGCCATCGACGACACGGCTATGGCGCTTACGCCGCTCGATCTGAAACTCGCAAGCGATCTCATCGCCTCGACCCGTATCTACAAACTCCTAAAAGGCTTCCGCGATAGACCGGCCGCCGATCTGAATGGGCTTGCGCTGTGCCTGGTCAAGCTAAGCGCGCTCGCCACTCATCACAGGGCCATTCGCGAGCTCGACATCAACCCGCTCTTAATTGACGAGAAGGGCATGGTCGCGCTTGACGCCCGTATTAGGGTGGAGGACCCGGCGAAGCATCCAGCCCCGCCGCCGGCGGTCAGACCTTACCCAGAGCGGTGGGAAACCAAGGAGAAGCTAGCGGATGGCAGCGAGGTCTTCATCCGGCCGATCAGGCCGGAGGACGAGCGGCCTTACGAAGCGTTTACTCAGCGGGTCACCCCCGAGGACATTCGGCTCCGCTTATTCACGCCCGACCCCGAGCTGTCGCATCAGTTTCTCGCCCGGCTGACGCAGATCGACTATGCGCGCGAGATGGCCTTCATTGCGCTTCGGCGCGCCGGGAACGAGGACGAATTGGTGGGCGTGGTCCGCTTAGTCGCCGATCCCGATTATGAGAAAGCGGAGTATGGCGTGCTCGTACGATCAGATCTCAAAGGCATCGGGCTTGGTGGGACGCTCATGCGTCATCTCATTCGCTACGCCAAGAGCGAGGGTTTGAAGGTTTTGTACGGCCTCGTACTCAAGGAGAATCTGCCGATGATCCAAATGTGCCGGGAGCTTGGCTTCAAGGTTGAGGCCGGCGCTGACGAACGTTCAGTTTGGATCGTCACCCTTGATCTGAACTCGGCCCCGATTGCCGAATTGATTTCGAGGAGTGCACGCCCGTTAAGAGACTTTCTTGGACGACTCCTCGGCCGCTGATACTGCGGTCGAGCGCGCGCTGCGGCCCGCGTCTGCGTGAGGAGGCCCTACGCCGCATCGTTCTGCCCCTGAGGTTGACAAAGTCCCGCCCCATGTCCTACCTCGGACTTGGCTACCATATAAATTGCGGGCGCAACCGCTTAACCCTCAATACCGGAATTGCCGAGTAAGATAACAGCTTGACCTCAACGACTGCAACGCCGCAGCTTAGATAAGCGACCGCGCGCTGAGCTGTTAAGGTCAAGGAAAGCGGACTCATGCCCAGGCTCATTGCCATGGCCGCCCTGGCACCTCGATGCTTTTTTTCAGCGCCAGCATTTTTCTAAACCGGCCTTTGTCTTTGAAGGCCATTTTTAATATTTTCCACGCTCGCCCGAATGTTAGGCGGGTGTCGATGAAATCTTTTGGCAGGTCCGGGCCCCATTGGTACAAACCGCTGCGATCCATAAGATGATAGCCAGCTTCGCGTGAGGCGTCGAAAAGGTCACCATCGGCGTAATGTTCGTGTTTCTGGCCCCAAGGGTCGCGCCAGTAATCAAAGATCTGGCTTCCAAGAAGGTGGCGGCCGACGCCCCAGGCATGCTTGTATCCGGATGCAAAAAGGATTTGCTGTCCCATCTCGACAGCATCCAGATCGACCACTTCAAATGCGACGTGGTCTACGCCGAACTCAAATCCCGTCGCGATGAATAGCGTATGGTGGTCGGCGGGTTCTGTTCCGCGATCGAGGCGCATGAAAGCACCAACAGGTGTGCCATCAGCGAGGCACATGACGTCGGATGGGATCATGCCGAGCATCTCCATGTACCACCGGGCACTGGCATCGAAATCCGTTGCTTCGAGAACGAGATGACCGAGCTTCGTGACCTGGGGCGGTTCAAGAGCCGGTCTTTGAACATCATTGATGCGGATGATTTTATTGGGTGCATTATGGGGGATCGGTTGCCGGAGCGGCAGAGGCTCACTTCGCGCGAAGCCGCATAGCACTTGTACGGACGCTCCATCCGGATCACGAAGTTCGATGATTGAGCCGCCACCAGGAGCATTCGAGGTCCGGATTGGCTGGCCTGAAGCCTTCGACAAAACCTGAAGGTCTTCCATGGATTTGACAGAAAAGCCTAGTCCCTCGAACCTCGGCTCGCGCCCGAGTGAGACCCGATAAATATAGGGCCTTGAACCAGTGCCCCGCATAAACAGATCAGTTCCGGTTCGCGAGACAACCGTGAGGCCGAAGTCAGATAAAAACCTCTGGGCTTTGGCCAGGTCTGGGTTCTCAAAATGGACAAACAGCAACTCGTCAGCCTCGACGGCAGGAGCGGCGCTGCGCTGCAAGGGCATACTCCCCGGACCTGTGGATTTCACGTTTCCTCCGAATATTTCTTGGCTAGCGCGCAGAAGGCGACCGTAGCCGTCACGAGGGAGGCATTCTCTCCCTTTTCCGTTGTTCAGCCGTTTCCTCAAACCGCTTCGAACGCGGCGTTATCCCTATTGTAATAATAGTCAACTCGACTAAATGGTCAATATGAGATTATCATCTGGCTCCAGGTCCATCTTCACGGGAGGCGTTCAGCATGGGAAAGGTCATCGTTGTAGGGGGTGGTTATGCCGGTGCCGCGCTTGCAAAAAGGCTCGACCCGAAAGCGGATGTGACCCTTGTCGAGCCGAGGGACGCATTCGTCCACAATGTGGCGGCTATCCGGGCCCTCGTCGATCCGTCGCTCCTCGATAAGATTATACTGCCCTATCGCAACCTTCTAAGAAGGGGCCGCGTAATGCGCGAGCGGGCTGTGGCGATTGAGGACAACGCTGTCATCCTCGGCTCCGGCATGCGATTGACCGCGGATGTCATTGCTGTTGCGACCGGGTCCAGTTACGCGCAACCGTTCAAGCCGATGACGGACAAAGCCTCCGATTTTGCCTCCTCGATGCGGGCCGCGCATGACGTGCTAAGCAAGGCGGACCGCGTCGCGATTGCAGGCGCGGGTGCCGTTGGCGTTGAGCTCGCAGGTGAGATTGCCGCCGGCATGAAGGGAAAGCAGGTTACGCTTGTGTCGGCGAGCGCATCGCTTTTCCCGTCCTTCACAAAGGGGCTCGGGCGCAGTCTCGAGGCCCAGCTTCGAAAGCTGGGCGTCACCCTGCGGCTTGGGGTCAACGCAGAAACCTCCGGCCTTAAGGATCAGCCGCACCGGGGGCCGCTACTGCTTGCGACGGGCGAGAAGATCCCTGTTGACTTGTCGGTTCCGGCACTCGGCTCGCACCCAGAAGCCGGCCTGCTTAGAACCCTCGATGATGTCACTGTCGACCCATTGGGTCGTGTCAAGGTGGATCCTTGGCTGCGGCCTCTGAAGGGCGTGAATCTATTCGCCCTCGGCGACTGCGCTTTCACCGGCGATGCGATGACCATTGTCGCAATTACAAGGCAAGTGCCCTGGCTTGCAAAAACAATCCTGGCGGTATTGGAGGGAACACGAGTCGAGGATCTCGCCCCCTATACGCCGTGGCCGGTGCCGCCGATCCTCCTCCCCCTGGGCCCCTCTCAAGGCGCCTCCGTTTTGCCGATAGGAGGTGGCGTTGCTGTAGGGCCGTTTCTCACTTCCGCGATCAAGGGCAAAGGCCTCTTCATATCGAAGCAAAGAAAGGAATTCGGCCTATAAGCCCCACACGCCCGCAAAGGCGGCGTTCTTGCAATTCTCATGTTGACTAAATCGTCGAATTGACGTTATGTTCAAACCGAACCACAAAAGAAAGAAGCCCTGAAGAGGGCTGCCTATTGGGAGAACGCCGCGATGATCAATCGAAGAGGGCGGATATCCGCCCCTGCCCCTTTCCTTTTCGCCAAGTCCCGGCCCTTGCATTGCTGGAGGGTTTCATGACGGGGGGAGAAACCGCGGTTCATCACGTAGATGCCATCATCGTTGGGCTCGGCCCCACGGGGGCGCTGTTGGCCAACCTGCTTGGCCAAGAGGGGCTGAGCATCGTCTGCATAGAGCGTGACACCGATATTTATTATGCGCCGAAGGCCGTCCACTTCGACGACGAGATCATGCGCATTTTCCAGTCCGCGGGTCTCTCCGATGAAATAAGCAAGACGAGCGAGCCCTTCAGCGAGATGGCGTTCAGACTGAAGCCGGGCGGAAAAGAGGCTTGGCGAGCGAAAGTCGGGACGCAGGGTGGGCGCTATGGCCATGCAGGCGCCTGGTGGTTCCATCAGCCGACACTTGAGCGGCACCTGCGCGGCGGCTTTTCGCGCTTCCCAAATGTTCAAGTCCTGCTCGGGCTCACAGTGACCGAAGTGACCCAAGACGGTAGCGGTGTCACAGTTACCGCGGAAGGAGATGGCGGCCGCAGGACGGAGGTGCGCGGCAGCTTTGCTATTGGCTGCGACGGCGGACGAAGCACGGTCAGGCGTCTTGCTGAGATTGCGCTCGATAGCGCGGATTTCGATCAGCCTTGGGTGGTTGTCGATACGCGAACCAGGAGCGGTAAGAAGCATCCGGATTTGCCGGATCTCCATAACCAGATCTGCCAGCCATCCCAGCCTGTCACCTATGTTCCGCTGGCCGGTCCCTACTACGAATGGCAATTCATGGTCACGGGCGGCAAGTCCGAGCGCGAAGCGACGGATCCACGGGTGGTGCGCGAGCAGCTAAAAAAATTCGTAGACCTCAACACCATCGAGATAAACAGGATCGCTTACTACACGTTTCACGCGCTTTGGGCTCGTGAGTGGCGGAAAGGCCGTATAATCCTGGCTGGCGACTCGGCCCATCAAATGCCGCCATTTCTTGGCCAAGGCATGTGCTCAGGGATCAGGGATGCTGACGCACTGGCCTGGCGGTTGAACCTGATCCTTTCGGGCCGCGCGGACCTCGATCTCCTGGATGAATACCAATTAGAGCGTGGCGACCACGTCGGTCATATCATCCATGGCGCGATCTTCTTAGGGAGCGTTATCCAGACCCGCCATCCGGTCATCGCATTCTTCCGGAATAGGTTGATGTTCGACCTCTCGCGGCTTATCCCGGCCTACGGCCGTTTCGTTATGTATGTGGCCAACCGCAAACGCCCGTTAGGCAAAGGGTTCTTCGGAAGAAACAGGCGAAAAATCACGGGATCGCTCGCGCCTCAGCCAAATGTTGCGGCGATCGGCCGGGGCGCAGTGCCACTCGATACATTAATGGGATCGGGCTTCGCCGTCGTCGCCCGGGCAACGGCGCTTGAAAAGCTTGCGCCGGTGCTCCCTCGTGTCAAGGCAGTCCTGCCGGTTAACCTTGTCCTTTTTGGAAAAGAGGCGAGCCCCACCGTTGTAGGCGACAGCAGCGGAGCCCTAACGCGCTTCTTCGACGAGGCCAGCATCGATTTCATGATCGTCAGGCCAGACCATTACATTTTCGATGGGGGGCGAAAGGCCAGCTTCGCGAAAGTCGCTTCGAAGCTCGTCAAACGCTTCCACGCGCCGCAAGACGCCAAATTGACCTTGGAGGAGGCTGCATGATTGAGACCCCTGTTTTAATATGCGGCGGCGGCCCTGCCGGTCTGGCACTCTCGATCCATCTGAGCCGTCTCGGCATACGCTCGATGGTGGTTAACGACCGCCCTAAAACGACATCCCACCCGCGGCTCGATGTCGTGAATTGCCGTTCCATGGAAATTTTCCGCCAGCTCGGCTTAAGCGAACAAATCCGAGCGAACGGAAACCCAGTCTACGCCAACCAGTATTCGGCTGCAGCTGCTTCTGCGAGCGGTCCCTTCTACACGGTGATGTGCAACCGGCACATTATCTACCAACCCGTCCAAGAGGCCAACGCCCGTATCCGAGCCTGCACGGATGGCAGCCTGCCGCTGGAGCCGATGCAGCGGATTTCACAAATGTATTTGGAGCCGGTGCTCTACGATCACGCTTGCCAGGATCCAAACATCGATGTGAAGTTCGGATATTTCCTTTTCGGGTTCGAGCAGGACCAGGAAGGCGTCACCGCGCTCGTGCGTAAGCCTGGAACGGATGAGAACTTTCATGTCCGTTCTAGCTATCTCGTAGGCTGCGATGGGCCGCACAGCCGCATCCGGAATTTCCTGAGTATCGATTATGACGGTACGCGGGATCTCATCGGCGAACTCTTCATCATTCACTTCCGGTCACGGGAAGCGGCGTCGCTTTTCCCGAAAGGGGAGCCCTATTGGCATACGGCGATATCCCGGCCCGGTTTCTTCGGCCTGCTGGTGTCGCCCGATGCAAGCCGGGACGATTTCGTTTTGCACCGGCCGTTCGCACCGCGCCCGGGACAGCGCCTGGAAGACATTATCGATACCGCATTAGGGGCCAAGGTTGCTTACGAGATTGTGCAGAGCGGTCCGTGGCGCCCGCAATTTCTCGTCGCTAACGAGATCGGCAGAGGCCGCGTGTTTCTTGCCGGGGACGCCACGCATCTCTACATGCCGACCGGCGGCTTGGGGATGAATACCGGACTCTGCGAGTCCCATAATCTCGCCTGGAAGCTTGCGGCTTGTCTGAAGGGTTGGGGCGGCTCGAGGCTCTTGGAGACGTATCAGGAGGAGCGCCTCCCGATAGCGCGCCGGAACCGCGATCATGTGAAGAAATGCGCCGCCGGCATCTTCGAGTTCCAATTCGGCGTATCCCCTCAGATATTGGAGGAAGGGCCTGCGGGGGGTGCTGCGCGGGCCGAGGCTGGACGCTTGTACGAAGCCAAGGTCAGCCGGATGTATGAATCCCTAGGGATCGAGATTGGCTATCGCTATTCGTCCAGCGCCATTTTCCCTGACGAGAACGCCAGCGCTCCTTATGAGGAAATCGTCTATCATCCCGCTCCGGTGTGCGGCGCGAGGCTGCCGAGTATTTTCCGGGAGGATGGCACAGCCCTCCTCGATCAGGTTGCCCTCGACGGGTTCACTCTCCTTGCCTTGGGCAGCAACGCAAATGGGGTGGACTCGATGCAAGCCGCGGCCAGGAACGCTTCCGTGCCGCTTAGCGTCTTGCACATACGCGAGCCAGCGATATGCCGTCTTCTTGAACAGCGCTACGTCCTCGTCCGCCCCGATCAGCATATTTGCTGGCACGGATCTGAGATTCCTCAAGATTGTGCGCGTATCCTCAATGTTGTGAGAGGTGCCCAATGACCCTTTTTCCAAGGCTGCGGCTGCGCATAATGCTTAGTCTCGCACCGCTTCTCGTGAACCGCGCCGCGAAACACTCCTCCCGGCTAAAATACTTGCTTGAAACCGCTCCTGGAGCAATTCAAGTCATCGCCGGGAAAAAGCCCGTTGGCTTTTTCCGCGTCGAGCAAGGGGCTTTCCGCTGGAAGCGGGGAGTTCATCCTGCGCCAAGCTTTACGCAGGCCTGGAAGACACCCCGAAGCGCTTTGAGGGTGCTAACCAGCAAGGACGAAACTGACATCCTGCGAGCCTCCGAGGCTCAAGAACTCTCGATGAGCGGCAGTTTTCTGACAGCGATTTGGTTCAATGAAGTGATGCTGATTGCCCGGGCGAACCCGGCGAAATCTCCAGAAATGATCCGCCGCGACCCAATGACGGGGCAGGTGACGTGACCGGGGAGCTCAATTTCTTTTCTTATCGCGGTATCTGTACGCCGGAAGTAAAGCATAATGTTCTCACGCAAGATCACAAATCGGAGCCAGCATGGCAAAGGTTAACCTCGAACGGCGCGCTGAAATCGGCCGGGAACGCAAGGAACGCACCCGTCAGGCTCTCTTATGCGCTGCGCGGAGCCTCTATGCCGAACAGCCGGTAAGCAAGGTTACGGTTGACGACGTGGTTGCGCGGGCTGGCTTGGCAAAGGGGACATTTTATTATCATTTCAATGACCTAACAGCGATACTCAATGAGTTGGCCCTCGAACTCGCATCGGAGTTCGCGCGGTCGCTCGCCCTTTTGCGCATGCCGCTTTCGTCGCCTATGGCCCGGATCGCCCGTGCGGTGGATGGCCACCTCCGTCATGTGGCAGAGGACCCGGAGTGGGGCCGCATCATTGTCCACGCTGTGGCAAGTTTTCCAAGAGGAGCAATCCCAAACCGGCCTGACCTCATTGAAGACCTTGAGCTTGCGCAGCAGGCGGGTCAGCTCCGGTTTCAGAATATCGAGTTGGCTGCAGATATCGTCATAGCCATGGTTGTTGAGGCAACCGCTGCTATTTGCTCAGGCCTTGATCCCAAGACCATGATTGCCGAGACCGTCGCTGCGGTGCTCCGTGCGCTTGGATTAACTCCTGCCGCCGCGGAAAGGATTTTGGCGCAGATCGAAAAAATGCCTCGCCCGGCCAGGAGTCCAGAAGAGATGGGAGGGTTGGTGCTGCCTATAGCTAATAAGCCCGGATGATCTCCCTTTAAGAATGACCATCAACAAGCCTGGTGCTTAGTCGCCTGCGCGGCGGGCAATCCATGCGTCGCGACCACCTTGTAACTGCTTTCAGAGGTTTGGAATGCCTATTAACGTTGTGCGGTTCGCTTACCACGATCGAATTCAATGGGGCGTGCTAAGGCAGGGGCAGGTGACGCCGGTCCCCGGCGAATTTCCTACGACGCATGCATTTGTGCAGGCAAACCCGGTTACGAGCCTGGCGCAGCTGGCGGGCGGCAGCATCAACGTATCAGACGTGGAGGTCCTGTCGCCGGTCACGCGCAACCAGCAGTTCGTTTGTCAAGGTGCCAATTACCGGCAGCACATGATCGAGTCTGGCATGGACCCGGATGCGAAAAAGTTCAACATGATCTTTACGAAGGCGCCGGGTTGCATTGTTCCAGCGAATTCTCCGCTGATCATGCCTAAACTTGTCCGTTTTCTTGACTATGAAATTGAACTTGGGCTTATCATCAAACGCGAAATTTTGCGGAAAACATCTGTTACAGGCGCAAATCTACACGAATTCGTTGCAGGACTCGTTATCGTCAACGACTATTCGGCGCGCGACATCCAAATCCCGCAAATGCAATTCTATAAGGGCAAAAGCTACAGGACTTTCGGTCCGGTAGGGCCTTATCTCTGCCTGCTGGAACAAAGCGATATTCCTGAGCTTAAGAACCTCGAGCTCAGGCTCGCCGTCAATGGCGCTGTCAGACAGCAGGACACAACCGCGAACTTCGTTTTTGGACCGGCCGAAACACTTACCGAACTATCGGGCGTGCAGGATCTTTTCCCTGGCGATCTGATAGCCACAGGCACCCCGGCAGGGTGCGCGCTTACTATTCCTTCGCCATCGCGCCAGAAGATTGCTGCCCTGCTTCCCGAAGCAGTCAGGTGGAAAATGTTCATGAAGTTACAGGCCAAACGCAGCCAGTATTTGAAAATCGGCGACGTTGTCGAGGCGCGTATCGCCAACGCTTCCGGCAGTATCGATCTGGGCCTGCAGCGCAATGTGGTGGTGGAGGAGTAGCAATGAAGCCGGTCAGCACACTTGCCGATGTCCTCAAGATCGAAGCGGCTGGGTGGCCGGAGAACCTCCCCGCGAGCACGTATGAATTGATCCGGGACGGCGCCGCTATCGATCCCGATGGCCCGGCGCTAACCTTTTTCATGAATGCTGAACGCTTTAGGGACGCCGAGGTTTGGAGCTATCGTGAACTCTTGAGCACCATCACCAAGACTGCCAATGCATTTCACGCGCTCGGTATCGGCAAGGACGACGTCATCGCATTCGTCTTGCCCAACCTGCCGGAGACTCATTTCACAATCTGGGGCGGGCAAGCGGCTGGAGTCGTTGCGGCCTTTAACCCAATGCTGGAGCCTTCAACCCTCGTAAAGCTACTTGCGTCTGCTGCAGCCAAAGTCTTGGTGACACTCGCGCCATTTCCTGGGGTCGAATTGTGGTCCGGCCTGCAGCCTGAACTCATAAACCTCCCAGACCTTAAACACCTGGTGCTCGTTAATCTTGCTGAGCGGGCAAAATGCGTGATGGGAGCGGCGGCTGGTCAGCTTTATGAGCGTGAGGTCGATAGGCTCTGTGGTCCTGGAGGAATTCGCGGCCAAGTGCCTGCACATATCGCTGTCCACGACTTCCGGACCCTCCTAGAGGCCCAAGCCGGCGGCCTGCTTCTCAGCGGAAGGCGGATCGCTGCCAGTGATTTTTCGTCCTTTTTTTGCACTGGCGGGACCACAGGGTTGCCCAAAATAGCCATGCGCGTGCACCGCAACGAGGTAGCGAACGCCTGGAGCGCCGGCCAATTCATCGGCGACGCGATCGGTCCCGGCAAGACGCTGTTCTGCGGTCTGCCTCTGTTTCACGTTAACGGTGTTCTCGTAACCGGACTTCTTCCATTCTCAAGAGGTGCGCATGTTGTGCTCGGCACCCCTCAAGGCTATCGCGGCCCAGGGGTGCTGACCCGTTTCTGGGAAATTGTTGAGCACTACAGGGTCAATCTGTTCAGCGCCGTACCGACATTGTACGCTTCCCTGATGCAGGTGCCCGTGGGTCAGCATAACATAACTTCCCTGGAATATGGCTTGTGCGGCGCGGCCCCAATGCCCGTGGAGGTGTTTCGCAATTTTCAGGATCGCACCGCCCTCAAAATCCTCGAAGGATACGGACTAACAGAGGCAACCTGTGTCAGCAGTATCAATCCGCCTGCGGGGGAAAGGCGGATTGGCTCCATCGGTTTGCGCCTTCCAGGCCAGGAGATGAAGGCTGTCGAAATCGCGGGGAACGGGGACTACAAGCGCGATTGCGCCCCCGGCGAAGCCGGCCTGCTGGTCATCTCCGGGCCCAACGTTTTTCCCGGCTACAAATCTGAGGAGCACAATGCCGGGCTTTGGCTGGATTGCGGTGACGGGCGCCGCTGGCTCAACACGGGTGATCTCGGGCGTCAAGATGCAGACGGGTATTTTTGGCTGACCGGGCGCAAGAAGGAACTTATCATTCGCGGCGGCCATAATATCGATCCATCTATAATCGAAGAAGTGTTGCATCAACATCCCTCAGTGCAACTGGCAGCGGCGGTGGGCCGGCCCGACGCCTATGCTGGGGAGCTGCCGGTTGCTTATGTTCAACTGAAACAGGGGAGCACGGCCACCGAATCTGAACTAATCAATTTCGTAAGTTCTAAAATTGGCGAACGGGGGGCAGTGCCCAAACACATTCGCATCATTGACGAGATCCCAGTGACCACAGTGGGGAAAATCTACAAGCGGGCACTAAAGCTGCAGGAAACAGAGTATGCAATCGTAGATGCCCTCCAGCAAGCATCTATCTGTGCCAGCACGGTGAGCGTGACCGAAAGCCCCGCCGGGGGTATAGCCGTTGAGGTGGAACTAGCGAGCGAGCAAGACGAGGACTTGGCACGCACCTTGCTCGGCAATTTCTCCTTCCCATGTTCGATGGCCCGCGGTCCCCGTTCCAAGTCGCGGGGACGGTAGCCGCTTGAAGGTTCTAAGCGGCTTCAGCCAGCAGCGTCCTACGTTAAAGCGGTATCCGCTACGTCATGCATTAAGCCTGCGCGCCGCCGGAAAAAGGCCGGCTAGCCAAACGCTAGCGCTTACTTCGTGATGAGAGCGGACGGACCTACGCATAGACCTACGCCAGGAGAAGCTGAAGCGCTGCGCGCAGCATACGTTAAAATAAAAAGGTATCCGTCGAAAAGATCGCGTGCGCGCACGTTTAGGACCGCATGTGAGGTTAGGCCGCCGCTTCCACTTTGCGTATCCTCTCTGCGGACAAAAATAGAAGCGGCGGAAAAAGGGGCCGCTGATCGTTACCCTACGGCGCCCCGGTTGTTGCAGCCATTTCCTGTCCGGCTTCTTTCGGATTAGCGCTGTCGATCAGCGCCTTCAGGAAAATCAAGACCACCTCATCGGCGGGCTGGGCGCTTGCCACGGTTCCTTGAATTGCAAGACCGCTCCACAAGGCATTGAACCCCATCGCCATTTGCAGCGGATCGAGCCTTGGCGCGAGATGATGGCGATCGAATAAAAGCGCGAAACCTTTGGCGAACGCGGTCTGAATGGACGATTTGCTCTCGTCATATTTGGCGGCAAACTCCGCGTTCCGGTTTGCGTGCATCTGCAATTCGAGAGCGAGCATGGACCAGCTCCTATCTGCCTGGAGCGTCCTCAGCCAGCCCGCGATTTCGACCAGGGTCTTTTCAAGATCATCGGGCGCTGTGGCCTCAATGATCTCCTGAAACGCGACAGCCTCTTGCTGCATATGGTCTTCCATCAGCGCAAGGAGCATCGCCTCCTTACTCTGGAAGTTGGAATAAAATGCGCCCTGGGAAAAGCCGGCGGCTTCCGAGATGTTTCGCACCGAAGCTGCTGAAATCCCGTGGCGCGCAATTTCCTCCTGGGCCGCCGCCAATAGCCGCGCGCGCGTCTGAAGGTGACTTTCTTCCCGCGTTAGGCGGTTTCGGGGGGTGCTATTCATAACCCATTAAATAGCACTTGATATTAAAATAGCAAGTGATATGTACAGCGGTGTGTGCGAGACTTCACCGATTGTCCTATTGGGATTGGGAGCCTCGGCACATGATTCGTTAACCGGCTATCGAGGCCTCCCAGTTCAACCTTCTTAGGCGCGCCGCTGCGCCCTTCGCGTTGCAGGTACCCAGCATGACTCGCCGTTTCCGCAGATATGCAATTCTCGTAGCCGCCCTCGCGGCGGCCGTTGCGGCCTTTTGGGTGGCGATCCGGCCGCAGCCTCTGATCGTCCAGGGTGAGGTCGAAGCGACCCGCGTCGATCTCGCGCCACGCGTTTCAGGGCGAGTGAAGAAGCTCAACGCCGAAGTGGGCGATACGGTCAAGGCCGGCGAGGCCGTTATCGAATTGGAAAGTCCGCAATTGCAGGCGAGCCTGGTGAGCGCCGAGGCGGCCCTCCTTGTGGCGAAAGCGGACCGGGACCGGGTTTATGCGACGCGCCGCGAGACTATCGATGCGCGCAAAGCCGAGCTTGAAAAGGCCCAATCCGACATCGTTCTCGCGGAGCAAGTCTACAGTCGCCAGAAGCAGCTCCTGCAATCCGGAGACGCGCCGCAACAGCGGATGGACGAGGCGACGAACAAGCTGGATGCGGCCAGGAGAGCGCGGGATGCGGCACAGGCCAATCTCGCTTTCGCTCAGAGAGGAAGCAGCGACGAAGAAAAGGTGCTGGCCGATGCGAGAGTAAAGCAGGCCGAAGCCACGCTGGAGCAGACCCGCACCGACGTTGCCGAACTCATCATCCACACGCCGGTCGCCGGCGAGGTCACGACCCGCGTTGCCGAACTCGGGGTGCTGTTCAGTCCAGGGGCGCAACTCCTCTCTATCGTCGATCTTAGCGATGTCTGGCTGACCTTCAATCTGCGGGAGGATCTTTTGGCCGGCCTGAAGACGGGCGACACCTTCGACGTTCGCTTCCCGGCCTTGGGCGGCAAGACCGTGACCGTCCGGGTCACCGCGATCAACGCGCAAGGACAATACGCCAACTGGCGCGCGACCAAGGCGACGGGGGATTTCGACCTCAGAACCTTCGAGATCCGCGCCAAGCCCGTCTCAGCCATCGGGGGATTGCGTCCTGGCATGAGCGGCATCGTGGTATGGAAGCGCGCAGCGGCAAGCGAGCGCCAGAGATGAGCATCGTGTCCAGGCGGGCGCGGCCCGGATTCCTGCTGGTTCTTCAACGCGAGCTGCGCTGGATCCGGCGGCGTCCGGCCCTCACTTTCATGACCCTTGTCTTTCCGCTTTCGCTGTTCGGCTTCCTTGCCGCGGTTTTCTACGCGGGATTACCGGCCGACCTGCCGGTGGCCGTGCTGGACAAGGATAGGTCCACACTGTCGCGTCAAGTGATCCGCATGATCGACGCGACGCTGGACGCCTCGATCGCTTACCGCGTCGAGGATCTCACCGCGGGCCGCGAACTGATCCTCCAAGGCAAAGTCTACGCCGTCGTCATGATCCCCGCCAACCTGGAACGCGACGTCGCGGCCGGCCGGCGGCCGGACATCGTCGTCTTCTACAATAACCAGTTCATGACCGCCGGCAGCATCCTGTCGCGTGCCATCGGAGATGCGCTCGCGAATGCGGCGGCAGGCGCCGGGATCTCCGCCCGGACCAAACGCGGCGAGCCGTTCCAATCGGCGCAGGCATCGCTCACGCCGATTCCGATTCAACAGAGTCCGCTGTTCAACCCGTCGCTGAACTACGTCTATTTTCTGCTCGCGGCTCTCATTCCGGCGATCCTACAGATCTTTATTTGTGCCGCATCGGCCTATTCGGTTGGGCTGGAGCGAAGCAGCATCGCCAACATGCGTGTTCTCACCAGACTTGGCGGAGGCATCGCCCCGGCGATGTTCGGCAAGCTCCTGCCCTATACGCTCGCCTTCTCCGCGACGCTGTGGATCGCCGACGCCGTGCTGTTCGGGTATCTCGGCACACCGTTTCGCGGTGACTGGCGGCTGCTCGCGGTCTCGGGCATCCTGTTCGTCGTTGCCTATCAGCTGATCGGCGGCCTCTTCTCGCTTGTGGGGCGCGATCTGGTCCAAGCCCTGGGGTTTGCCGGAATCTACACGGCGCCGTCGTTCGGTTTCATCGGCGTCAGCTTTCCAAGATCGGCCATGCCGCCCTTTGCACAGGTCTGGGGCGCCCTCCTCCCGGTGACCTGGTACATGCAGATAAGGATCGACCAGACCCTCAGAGGCGCCCCGATCGCGGAGTCGATTCGCCCGTTGGGGTATCTCGCATTAACCGTCGCGATCCTCACGATCCTCGCCGTTCTGCGCCTCCTGCAACTGCGCAGAGCGCGCTTGCGCGCGGCGGGTTCTGTTAAGGAGGCCACGGCATGACGCCTCTCTTGCGCGCGTTTCGAACCGAGTTCCGGCGCATATGGAGGGATCCAGGCGCTGCTTCCACCATGGTCTTGGCCGTTCTCATTTACGCGGTCTTCTATCCGCAGCCCTATCTCAACGAAGCGGTGCGGCGCGTGCCGGTCATCGTCGTCGATCAGGACGCCAGCGCGACCAGCCGGGAGCTGATCCGCCGCATCGACGCCACCGACGGGGCGGCGGTTGCCGCCAGCGCCACGGACATGCAGGCGGCGCGAGATGCGTTCTTCGCCCGCAAGGTCTCCGCCATCGTCGTCGTGCCCGTCGATTTCGAGCGCGATCTGATGGCCGGGCGCCAATCCCCGATCGCCGCCTATGGCGACGGAGGATACTTCCTCATCTACAGACAAGTGATTGGCGCCATCAGAGCGGCGGCCGGATCGCTCGGCGCCGATGTCGCGAGTAACCGCCTAGTCGCGGCCGGCGCGGACCCCGCATCGGCCCGTGCTCTGGCCGATCCAATGCCGGCGACGCTCATCCCGCTGTTCAACCCCCAAGGGGGCTACGCCAGTTACGTCGTGCCTGCGGCGTTCGTCCTTATTCTGCAGCAGACTCTGCTAATGGGCATCGGCATTCTAGGGACGGCGACACGGAAACCCTCGTCCGAAGACCGCGAGAGCGATGAAATCGCCTGCCTTTTCGGAAAGGTGCTGGCCTATGTCGCTCTCTACGGCGTTTGGTTCTACCTTTACGTCGTCATCATGCCCTATTGGTATCATCTGCCGCGGTTGGGCTCGGTGGCGGACCTCATGCTTCTTGGGCTGCCCTTCCTGCTCGCGACCAGCTTTCTCGGGCTGACGCTCGCCAATCTGCTGCCCAGCCGCGAAAGCGTCATTCTTATGCTTGTGGTGCTCGGTCTGCCTCTGTTCTTCCTGTCCGGCATATCCTGGCCGTACGAATCCCAGCCCGAAAATATTCGCCTCGCGAGCCAGTTCATTCCCAGCACGTCTGCGATGCGCGGGCTTGTCCGCATCGGTCAGATGGGGGCGTCTCTGGCGGACGTTCGCCAGGAATGGATTGTTTTGTGGGCTTTGACCGGTCTTTACGGCACGACGGCGCTGATCGGCCAATGGCGGCGCAAGAGCGCGGTATAATTCTAAGACCAGCCCGTCTCGCGCGCGATCTTCCATACCGCCTCTTTGCGCGACGGCGGACACGAAGGCTCCGCAACCCCTTCCGCAGACAGGCCAGTCTCGCCGGAGGGGGCTACAGGGCACTCTAGCTCGGGCCGGTCACGACGTTCCAAGGTCCGTGTTTTTGACCGGCAGAGTCCGGATCCGCTTCCCCGTTGCGGCAAAAATTGCGTTTAGAACGGCAGGAGCGCCCACCGCGATGGTCGGCTCGCCGACGCCGCCCCAGAAGCCGCCCGAAGGCATGAGGATCGTTTCAACCTCGGGCATTTCGCCGATGCGAATGACCGGGTAGCTGTCGAAATTCTCCTGCTCGACCTTTCCGTCCTTGACCGTAATCTCTCCATAGAGGGCGGCAGAAAGACCGTAGGCAAAGGAGCCCTCGACTTGCGCTTCGATCTGCTGCGGATTGACGGCGTGACCGGGGTCGGTCGCGGCGACGATGCGATGCACCTTCACCTTTCCGTCCTTCACGGAAACCTCGGCGCAGGCCGCGATAAAGCTGCCGTAAGCTGTGCATTGCGCAAGGCCGCGGCCATGGCCCCGCCCAAGCGGCTTACCCCAGCCGCCGCGTTCTGCCGCGGCGTTCAGCACCGCAAGGTTCTTCGGGTACTTGCCCATAAGCTTCCGGCGAAACTTCAGCGGATCTTGCCCCGTGGCGTGCGCCAGCTCATCCATGAAACATTCCAGGTAAATCGTGTTCTGGTTCACGTTCACGCCGCGCCAGAAGCCAGGCAAAAGGTGAGGCTGCCGCACGGCGTGCTCGATCAAGAGGTTTGGGAAATCGTAGCCGATAGAGTGCTCGCCACCCGGCAGCCAGGTCTGGAACGCCGCCAGGTCGACACCGTCCTTCATGCGCTCCGGAGCCACAACCGCCAAAATGGATTGGCCCGACAGCCGGATATGCATGCCCGCGATATTGCCCCGCTCGTCAAGACCAGCCGTGAGCTTGCATTGCGTCAGCGGATGGTAATGGCCGTGAAGCATGTCCTCTTCGCGCGTCCAGATCAGCTTGACCGGCGTGCCGGGGAACTCCTTGGCGATCTTGACCACTTGCGTGACATAGTCCTGGAACGCTCCGCGCCGTCCAAAGCCGCCGCCCAGATGGATTTTGTACACATCGCAGGCGGTTATCGGAAGTCCGGCCGCTTCGCTACAGGCTGCCAGAGAAGCTTCGCCGTTTTGGGTCGGGCACCACACCTCGCAGCGCTCCGGGGTCCAGATCGCGGTTGCGTTCATGGGCTCCATCGTGGCGTGGTTTTGAAAAGGATAGCCGTAAACGGCCTCGATTTTCCGCGCCGCCCCTGCGATAGCCGCTTTTGCGTCTCCCGCTTGATTGCCAATGGCGGCTTTTCCGGCCGAGAGCCCCTCCTTTAAGAATTCGGCCAGCGAAGCACTGGAGACTTTTGCGTTAGGACCGTAATCCCACGTAATGGTAAGTGCATCGAGCGCGGTTTTCGCCTGCCACCACGTATCGGCAACGACAGCGACAGCTGCTGTGCCGCTTACGCGCACCACCTTCTTGACGCCAGGCATCGACGCGGCCTTGCTATCGTCGACGGCAGAAACTCTCCCGCCTGTCACCGGGCAATCCTTGATGGCGGCGTTGAGCATTCCAGGCATCTTCAGGTCGATACCGTAGACTTGGCTACCGTTCAGCTTACCGGCGGTATCGAGGCGCTTCAGCGGCTTGCCCGCGATCGTCCATTCCTTGGGGTCCTTGAGCTTGATCTCCTTCGGCGGATCGATTTTTGCGGCCCCGGCTGCAACCTGGCCGTAAGTGGTAATGCGCCCAGTTGGCGTGTGCGTAATGACGCTTTTCTCGGCCTTGCATTCGGACGCAGGCACGCCCCACCTTTGGGCCGCGGCCGCGATCAGCATCTCCCGCGCGGCGGCTCCGCCTTGCCGGACATAGTCGGCGGACTCGCGAATCCCGCGGCTGCCGCCTGTGGAGTAGTTCCGCCAAACCCGGTTCCGCTTGAGGTTGGTGCCGGGTGTCGGATACTCCGTCGTGACCTTGGACCAGTCGCAGTTGAGCTCCTCGGCGACGAGCTGGGCGAGCCCTGTGAGCGTGCCTTGTCCCATTTCGGAGCGGGCAATGCGGATGATCACGGTGTCGTCCGGTTTGACGACAACCCACGCATTCACCTCATCCGGCATACCCTCGGCCGCCGCGCCGGCGCCCCAAAGCGGGATGCGAAATCCGAGCGTGAAACCGGCCACCGCCGCGGTGGCGCCAGCCACAAATCCGCGGCGTGAAATGTCGACGGAAGCTGTCATCGAATTCAACCCTTTTTGCTTGCCGCGAGATGAATGCCTTGGCGCACGCGGGCGTAGGTGCCGCAGCGGCAGATATTCGTAATCCCGGCGTCGATTTCGGCATCCGTGGGGTTAGGCGATTTCGCAAGAAGTGCGGCTGCCGCCATGATTATGCCGCTCTGGCAGTAGCCGCATTGCGGCACGTCGAGTTCGGCCCATGCCTTTTGAACCGGATGGGAACTATCCGGCGAAAGCCCCTCGATCGTGACGATTTTATCGGTCTCCTGCACAGCTCCGGCTGCGATCGAGCAGGAATGCTGCGCTTCACCGTTGATGTGAACGGTGCAGGCTCCGCATTGACCGATGCCGCAGCCATATTTTGTGCCCGTCAGACCGAGCTGCTCCCGTAAGACCCACAATAGCGGTGTCGATGCCTCGGCCGCGACATCCACCGTTTTGCCGTTTACGTTGATTTGGGCCATGAAACCTCCCTGCCATCCTGGGAAAAACGGTCGCACGCAAGACTGCGCTGGCTCTCCCTCTCAGCCCGATGGCGGCCGAAATCCCCAGTTCGGTAGAACAAATAGCGGCTGCTTTCGTGGCATGCCACGGCAGCTCACCGAGATGTGATAGCGCCGTCTTGAATGTGCGGGGCCTGGTACCTTTGCCGTTAAAGATCGAGAGTGACGTGTCCGCGCGCTCTTGAAACGCAGAGCATCATACGATCCTGCCGGGCATTGGGGGACAGGACAGCGTCGCGGTGAATGACGGCGCCGTCGCGGTAGCCGCATTCGCAACTCCCGCAGACCCCAAGCTCGCAAGAGGACGAAAGCACGAAGCCGGCCTGTCTGAGGACTTCGAGCGCCGATTTATCGGCTGGAACGTGGAGCCTCTGCCCAGTCGATGCGATTGCGATGACGAAGGGTTCGGGTACGAAGCTCTCGTCGAATGCTGGCTGGAATAGCTCGAAGTGCACGTGGTCCTGCGGCCAGCGGGCGGCCGCGATGCGCACGGATTCGGTAAGACGTTGCGGACCGCAGCAGTAAAGATGGGTGCCCTCCGCCGGGTCGGGCAAATCGGAAAACGCATCGAACCGGCGGCGTTCGGGGCCGCTTCCAGGATAGAAAGTCACGCCGTCACCGCAGTGCCTCTGCAGTTCCTCGAAAAAAGGCGGGCGTGCGAGGGAGGAGCAATAGGCGAGCTTAAAGGGCGTACCCGTCTTCCGGACGGCCTGTACCATCCCCAAAAACGGAGTGATGCCGATACCGCCCGCGACAAAAACATGCCGCTTCGCGGACGCGTGAAGCCGGAAATTGCATCGGGGCGCAGAAACATGGGCCTCCGCTCCGGCATGGAGATTGTCATGCACCCATTTAGAGCCGCCCCGCCCATTCTCCTCGCGTTTGACCGCGATCCTGTATTGGCTGCGATCGCCGGCATCGCCACACAGCGAATATTGACGAATCTTGCCGCCGGGAAGGCGCAGGTCGACGTGCGCGCCGGGTTCCCATTCGGGCAGCACATCTCTTAAAGGGTGTTTGAAGGTGAGAACCCGGACACCGCCGCTCTCATCGCGGGCGCTGGCAACCCGCATTTTCATGATGATGCGCGCTGTCATAGGTCTATCGGCTCGATCGCATCGCCCTGGCGGATGATCCCGCCCTTCTCAATCCAGCAATTGAGGCCAGACCGGTTGTATAGCGGTAGAAAAACGGGAAGTCCCAAGATTTCCTCAAGATATTTGCAAGGGAAGTTGAGCCGGCCTCCTTTGAGGATTGTTTCGCCGACACGAAAGCGCTTTCCGGCAAGATGATTGAGCGGCACGCCACGCGTTGTGAGATTTCGCCGGTGATCGATCGGCGCCAGCATGATCGGTTTGTCTTGAAGCGGCGGATCGTTGCGAGCCAGCGCTGCTAGCACCTCCATCTCGATCAGCGTCACTTCGCGCACACCAGGTTTTGGCGAATAAGTGCCGGTGCCATTGAAATAGCGGTCGCCTTCGATGCCTCGCCCAGGGATAAGGCGCGCTTCCTTCAGCTCTTCCATCTCGTAAGAGGCTGCCGGGGCGATATGTATAAATTCCAACGTCCCTGACCAGGGCATCGGTCTCTCCGGTAACGCGGATACTGTAATTTCTCCTATTACGTTGGTCAAATTCTGCGCGGACGGGTTTGCGCGCAGAAGCCGCAGCTTAGTGCGTGGTGATATCCGATTTCGCGGTTTCGCTGGAAGCGGCAACGGCGATCAAGGTAATAAGCCCGAGAACGATCAAGTAGATCGAGATGGCGGCGGTGCCCCCTGTCGCTGCAAGCAGCCCGGTCGCGATCATCGGCGCGAAACCGCCGGAAAGAGCCGCTGCGATCTGACAGCCGAGAGACGCGCCGCTGTAGCGGACGCGCGTTCCAAAGAGCTCCGTCATGTAGGCTGCTTGCGGCCCGAACATCGTGCCGTGGGTGAGACTCAGCAGAATCGCAATGGTCACCACAATGGTTGCCGGGTCTTTGGTCTGCAGAAGCGGGAAGACCAAGAATGCGGCTGCGAACGAGGCGGCGATACCAAAATAGTAAAGTGCTTTCCGCCCGAACTTGTCTGAAAGCACTCCGAAGAGCGGAATGGTGATGAGTTCTAGCAGCGCTCCCGCCACGATGCCGTTGAGTATGAGGGATTTCGGAAGACCGAGCTTCGTGGTGCAGTAGAAGACACTGAAGACAATCAGCACATAGACCCACGCCACCTCGGAAATTTTCATGCCGACGGCGATTAGGAACGGGCGCGGATTCTGCTTGATCACTTCGAGCAAGGGCGCCTTGGCGACCTGTCCCTCGTTCTGCACGCGCTTGAAAGCGATTGTCTCGCTGAGCCGCAAGCGGATGAACACGCCGATTCCGACAAGAACAATGCTGATCAGGAAGGGGACTCTCCACCCCCAGGACAGGAATTGCGCTTCGGGCATTTTCGCAAGAAGAAGAAAGACGCCCGTCGAAGCGGCGATGCCGAGCGGAAAGCCAACCTGAACGAGGCTGCCATAATAGCCGCGCCGTCCATTGGGCGCATTCTCCACCACCATGAGAACGGCGCCCCCCCATTCGCCTCCGATGCCGATCCCTTGCAGGAGCCGCAAGGTTACAAGCGCAACCGGCGCCCAAATCCCAATATCCGAATAAGTGGGGAGACATCCGATCAAGAAGGTCCCGAGACCCATGATGATAAGCGTCGCAATCAGCATCGCCTTCCTGCCAATCTTGTCGCCGTAATGGCCGAAGATCGCGCCTCCAAACGGCCGTGCCGCAAAGCCCACGGCGTAGGAGCCGAACGCGGCTAGCGTTCCGGTGAGCGGATCGAAAGTAGGGAAAAACAGCTTGTTGAAGACGAGCGCCGCAGCCGTCCCGTAGATAAGGAAGTCATACCACTCAACCATAGTGCCGATAACGCTGGCCCATAGTGCAGATTTCAGGCGGGTCTCATTCGATACATCGACGTGAACAACCGCAGTAGCTTGCATAGCCATGGTCCAATTTCCTTGTATGAATTTTTTCTCCATGTGGACTGCAACGGTTATGCCAAATCCGATGCCAATCAAAGAGAGAAGTTTCCGCCGGCCGCGAAAGTCCTGGGAAACTCGCGGCCGGATGACCGGCCGGGTTCAACTCGCGCGAATAGGCTGTCAGCGGGAGCAGCGTCCGCAATTGGTGTGCGCCGTGATAAGGCGGCCACCTCTAAGCACTACGCTAGCTGAACAGTAAGCCCCTTCCGGCTGCACGGGTCCATCCGGTGCGGGGCTAGCCGCTGGCTGGCGGCGTCCAGTAATCCACAAGCTTGAGATCGCCGCCAGGAAGCGGCTCGAACAGCGATTGCACGGAAGCATTGCTCACCCCGGCCAAGGATGGCGGCTGCCATTTGGGCGACTGATCCTTGTCTATAATGACAGCGCGAATGCCTTCTGGAAAATCCGGGAGCCGGATCATGCGCGTTGCTAGCCGGTATTCGACGATCAGCGCTTCCTTGAGGGTCTTGTAGTTTCTCCCGCGGCGCAGCTGTTCGAAGGCAACCTTGAGGGCGAGCGGCGACTTTTTTCCAAGGACGGACAGTGTATTCTGCGCCCAATCGCGCCAGACGCCTTCCTCGTTCTCTAGGTCCTTCAAAATGCTTTCGACCGAGGAACCTGAGAAAATCCGTTCAATCGGCTCGCGGTGCTTTTCCAGGAAGCTTTCGCCCGGGTGCTCGTGCAAGCCGTCGAGGATGGGGTCGATCGGCTCGCCCTCGGTCATCGCCGTCTTCACCGTTTCGAACTGAGCTGCGGGAATGCAATGTGTCGCGGCGCCGGCATAATAGGCATCGGCGCGCGCGCAGATATGTCCGGTCAAGCCGAGATACATCCCCGTCATTCCCGGCATGCGCGGCAGGAACCAGCCGCCGCCGATGTCGGGGAAAAAACCGATCCCGGTTTCGGGCATGGCGAAAACCATGTTCTCACCTGCAACGCGGTGCGTGCCGTAGATGCTGATGCCAACGCCGCCGCCCATAACGACGCCGTTCATGAGCGCAACATGGGGCTTTCTGAAGCATTGGAGCGACCAATTGTGCTGGTACTCCCCGGCATAGAAGCGATCCGCCCGCGGCAGATCGTTCTGGATCCAATCGCGGATGGTACGGATATCGCCGCCCGCGCTGAACGCCTTGCCCTCCGCCTCCATGACGATCCCGTAGATATGCGGGTCCTTGGCACAGCGGTGATAAAAGGCTTCGAGGCCCGCGATCATCTCTGATGTGACCGCGTTCAAAGCCTTTGGCCTATTGAGCTGCACGAGCCCTGCGCGGCCCTCCAGCGCGATAATGATGCCGTCAAAGGCTCGATCCATGATCTTTCTCCGGTATGCCGTCCTGGCTTTTAGTCCACGCCCCCGTTGTTGAGGGACTTGTAGACCGCAATCTTCGCAGGGCTGAAAAGGTATGTCTTCACCCTGTTTAGGAAGGACAAAGGCAGCCTCTCGAAAATCTGCATTTGGTCAAGCCCCTGTTCGCGGCCTGAATTTTCGAAAATAAGATAGACCGGGCGAGGGGCGAGCTCTTGAGAGGCCGCAACGTGGTCTAGGATGATACTGAGATGATTGGAAGTCAGGCTATCGGGGAAAAACAAGACCGCGGGCTGAGAGGGAATTGAAATGCCGTCGCGGTCGCCGCGCAACGCGCGCACGTCGCGGCAGCTCATATAGGAGCGGGAATATTGGGCGAGGTTCAACTCGAGCACCTCGCAGCTTTCGGTATCAAATGCGTAGCCCGTAGCATACTCGAAGTTGCGCCGTGCCGCCAGAAGCAGAGTGCGTCCGTTGCCTGCGCGGAAGTCGGCGAATGCGTAACGCTTCAAATCGCCAGGCAGGGCCGACAACGCCCACTCCAGAACCTTGCCGGGGATTGGGCCCCGGTATTGGAACGATTTTTGCCCCCCCGCCTCCGTCTGCACTCTGGTCTCGGGCACTGGCGTCTTTATAAAAAGAAGCCGCTCGATACCCCGGTCGAAGACATGGCAGTGGATGAGGCTTAGGACCGTGAGGTAGCGGCGCTGCCAATCGCGGAGCCGCATCCGCCGGCTGAATTGGCGAGCGTAGTGTATGCCTGCTTCGCTCCTCTTTGCCATGGCAGCTCCAGCGCCCCCGAGCGCCCGCTGGATGCGGTTCGTGGCGCTGCGTTTTGAGGCGGCGCCTCCCCCCATGGCCGCAATTCCGGACTCTGCGAAAACCTTGTCCGCAGATTCGCTAGCGGGCTGGGCTAGAATTTCCACGCTGGGCGGCGCGTCGCAGTCTGGCTCCTTCGTCTTTCCGGCAAGCGCAGGCGCCGGCTCAGCCTGTAGCTGCTCCTGAGCCGCTCTTAGCTCTTCGATCAGCTTTTCCGGCAGAGCTTCTGCGACCGCCTTTGCAGAATTTCCCGGTACAGGAGCAGGGCTTGCCGCAAGAGGGCTAAAAGGCGCGGCCGCTTTCAGGCTGCCATCGCGCATAACCTGCTCGATTAGGCCGGCGAGCGGCACGCTCTGCTCTTCCGTATGCGGCGGCGTTTCAATTTCCTTCACTGGGTCCGGCAAGGCGTGCAACCAATCGTTCCGGGTAACGTTCGGAAATTTAGCGGGAGGACGCTCTTCCCCGGATCTCTCGTGAGTCATGGTGCCTTCTGCAAGATTTCTCTGCTTTGTTTACCAGAACGTAATAAATCTGTGCCCTATCTTTGCAATGGCAAAGATTGTGTTCGAAAGCAATCCGCAAGGATGGAACGGCAAGCTTCCCCCACAAAACCGTGCCAGCCCAGCCTCAGTTTGTATTTTGTAGAGCTGGGAGGTCTCCGCAATCGGTTGTGACAATTTTACGTCGCGTCAACCTTTCCGTGTCAGAGTTCGAAACGTTGGGCGTAATTGAATTTTGTAAGGGAGGCCGCGTATCATGGCAACTAATGGACAGCTTTCCAACCTGCAGCGTGAAATCGTTCATAAGGCGTTGCCCCGTCTCTACAAGTTCGCGCTCGTGCTGACCGCGAATGAGGAATTAGCGCGCGCGCTGCTTCGCGGAACGGTTAAGGCCTTGAACGCGCGCAACGAGTGGCGTGAGGAAGATCGCGACCGTCTGACCGGCGCATTCCACCGTATGTACTCGCTTTGGGCAGCGAAAATGGCCGAAGACCCTGCAATCCATCGCAAGTGCCCGCCCGATCCGCATCTTTTCTCTACTGCGCTAGCCAGAAGTCCGCTAGCGGGCAATTCGCATTTCGCGAAATTTATCGCAAACCTGCCATCGCCGCAAAGGGGCGTGCTTTATCTCGTTTATGGCGAAGGTGCCTCATACGACGAAGCAGCCGAGGTTGCCGCGCTTAACATGCTGTCTCTTATGAAGCTTCTTGCACGTGGGCATCTCGCCCTGACCCACTGGCTCGACCGGCTTGGGCTAGCGGAGGATGGAATGCGTTTCGAACTCGATCCTTACTCTGAACACGAGCGGGCGGCATGACCCAAATTAGCGACGAGTTCCTGCTCGCCTATCTCGACGGACAGCTCGAGAAAGGGCAGACCGCGGAGGTCTCGCAGATGGCAGGCTCGAACCCAGAGATCTCGCGGCGCGTGGCTCGCCTGAGGCGAACTCAAACGCAGCTCATGGAGACGCTTGGCGGCTTCGCGCGCGAGGAGATCGAGGTTCCGCAAAGTGCACTCCAGTTCGAAGGCGGCGAGGCCAAACCCAAAGGCAAGCCCGCGGTTTCCGCAAATGCCGGTGAGCCGGCGCGCGAGAGCTCCGGCAGTGCAAGGTTCGTTCTTTTTCTGAGCGCGGTTTTTGCCGGCGTCGTTCTTGGCGGGTATGGCGCGACGGTTTTCACCGCTCAACACACATCCCTTCCGCCAAAGGCCGTGGACAGGGCACCTGGCGCGCTATTCACGACGGCTTCCTGGTCAGCCGATATCGCGAAGTTTCATAGCTTCTTCCCGCGCGAGATGCTAACGCCGCACCCGGATGCTATCCTCAACCCTGAGTT
Organism: Rhodomicrobium sp.; assembly: GCA_052144215.1. Taxonomy (GTDB): domain Bacteria; phylum Pseudomonadota; class Alphaproteobacteria; order Rhizobiales; family Rhodomicrobiaceae; genus Rhodomicrobium. The sequence goes on along the minus strand of JBKQQS010000108.1, from coordinate 42,924 downwards.
CATCCGATTCCAGCTTTCTAAAATCACGGCAAAAGCGCTGACCCCGCCAGATTTTAATAGCAAGGGCTTCGCGCTCTACCGCGGGCAGACGCTAAAATACAACCAAGACAATATGATGCAGCTCACTTATTCGTCTAAGACCGAGCCGCCTTTGACGCTCTATGTCCTGCCGGCCGACGGATATGCCGACTCTGCCATAACAGCCCAAGCCTTCGGGTCCTATAAGGCGGTGAGCTGGGTATCCGACCGCGTCCGCTTTCTTCTGACGGCCGAAAAGGACGAGGAGAACCTCAAGGTCCTCGCCGTCATCGCGCAAAGCCAGATGCCGAGAAAGCCGTAAGCACCGGAGCCCTGCGCCGCTAGCCGGGCCGGCGAGGTTTTTCCCCACAGCGAGAAAGCTCATCAGCGCCAGTGTACGGGCTTCTTAGGAACCTCTTAGCGCCAGCAAATAATAGGCGGCGGCGGCAATCGCCACGGCGGCCAGGGCCCAGACCCACCAGGGGATACGCGCCTTCGCGGCCTCGGGCGCGGCGGCAGCGGGCGCAACAACCTCGCCGAACCGGGTGAAAAACTGATCCGCGAGCAAGCCGGCTGTGCCCTGGATTAGCCGCGAGCCGAGCTGAGCGAACTTGCCGGTCACGTCCGCGTCCACGTCGTAGGTTAGCTTGGTGCCCCCTCCATTCGCCATCAGGCGCACGCGCGCGCTGCCTTTGGCGCTGCCCATGCTGCCCGCCGAACCCCGGCCTGAGAGCGTATAGCCATTTGGCGGATCGAGATCGGAAAGCTGGACGTCGCCGTTGAACACCGCTTTGATCGGCCCGATCTTCGTCTCGACCGTTGCTTTGAAAGCCTGATCGCCCACACGCTCGAGGCTTTTGCAACCGGGGATGGACTGGCGCAACACGTCGGGATCGTTCAGCGCCTGCCAGACTTTTCCCGGCGCAGCGGCAATGGTTTGCTCCCCTAAAATCTTCATGGCGCGTTGTCCTCCAGTTTTTTTTGTGTCATGCGGCCAGGCAGCGGTCTGCCTCTGAATGAAGCGAGATCGTCCGGCGTGTCGATGTCGATTATGAAGCGATCGTGGTCCGCTTCATAGCGTTCGGTTAGCTGAGGGTTATTGTCGATGAAGCTGCGGCATGCGGCGTTCCGGCCGGCCGCTCGCATCTCAGCGATAAGGCGGGCAGGAAAAACCACCGGGTTGCCCCGATTGCCGCAGAAATAGGGGACGATGATGCGATTGGCTCCGCTGCGGGCAAAAGCGTCGATAAGGTCCGAAATGTCGGCCGGCATAAGCGCAGCTTGATCGGCAAGCGCCACGAGAATGGCATCGAAGCCGCCGGTCAAGCTTTCGATCCCTGCACGGACGGAGGATTGCTGGCCTTCCTCATAATGTGGATTTACGGCAAACGAGACCGGCATATCCGCGAGTGCCGCGCGCACTTGCTCCGCCTCGTGGCCGAGCACAGCGAGCACGTCCGCCCCCGCCGAGAGATAAACGCGCGCTGTGCGCCGCACCAAGGGCTCCCCGCCGATTTCGATGAGGAGCTTGTTGGGCTCGCCCATCCGGCGCGATAAGCCGGCCGCGAGCAGTATGGCTGCCACTTTGAGATCGTTCGCCCTCACAGCCGGCTCCCGCTCCTATTCGCCCCAGCCCGCCGCAGGCTGACGATTTCGGCAAGAATTGCAAGTGCGATTTCGGCTGGGGTCTCGGAGCCTATGTCGAGCCCGGCCGGCGCATGTAGCCGCGCGAGTCTTGCCGCATCGAAACCTTCTTTAGTCAGCCGCTCGCGCATGGCTTGCGCCTTGGCTGGGCTTGAGACGAAGGCAACGTAAGGTGAAGGCGTAGCCATGGCGGCGCTGAGTGCGGCGTAATCTCCGGCTCCCTGTGTAGCCACCGCAATAAACGCCCGCTCCAACCGCTGCTGGCTGGCAAGCTCCGCAAGCGGCAGCGCGCTGTTGCTTCCCGGTACGGCCGCCACTTGCATTAGCTCGAAGCCGAGCTGAGGTGCTAATCCGGCGAGCGCTCCGGCCACGTAGCTCGCGCCGATCACGATGAGCGCCGGTTTGGGCATCACCGGCTCTATGAAGACGTCCGAGCTGCCTTTGCTCGGGCAGCTGCTTGGATGGAGCTCGACGCCGTCCGCGTCCCGGCCGCTTGTGACCTGCTCTTTGGGGCGAACCCGGATCAGCTTGGGCGCGCCCGTCAGGATCGCTTGCTGCGCGGCTCTCAAGACCGCGCCGCGAAGACAGCCGCCGCCAAGAAAGCCAATCAATTCTCCCTCCGCTGTTACGATCGCCTTGGCGCCGGCCTTCGCCGCCGTGGCACCTTCGGTGCGGACGATTGTGGCGCGCGCATAGGGGGCGGCACCGTTCCAATTGCGGCAGAAGCTTTCGACGGTTTCGTTCGGATCGGCAGACATGGCCGTTACCTTCGTCACAGCCGGGCCAGCTCCTCTTCGAGAGCGGCTAGGCTTTCAAGATTGTGCGCAGGGGCGAAGAGGTCGAGAAGCGGAAGCGCGGCCGCCATGCCCGCCGCGCGGGGCTCGTAGCTTTCCCGCCCGAGCAGCGGGTTGAGCCAGATCAGGCGTTTTACGCGCCGCTTTAGCTTGGCAAGCTCGGCGGCAAGAGCCTCGGCAGGGCCGGTGTCGAAGCCGTCGCTAATCACGATCGCGATGGTGTTCGCCCCGGCGGGCTGGTTCGCGTAGCGGCGATTGAACTCGGCCAGCGAGGCGCCGATGCGCGTGCCGCCGGACCAGCCTTGGCTGATAAGCGCCATTTTCTCCATCAGTTTCATGGGATTGGCCTCAGCTAGAATGCCGGTGATGTGCACGAGGCGCGTATGAAAGATGAAGGCCTCCGTCTTCGCCATGTTGACGCTCAGCGCGTAGACGAAGCGTGTGAAGAAGAGCGAGTAGAGGTCCATCGAGCCGGAAACATCGACAAAAAGGACGATCCTTATGGGCTTCGGCTTACGCTGGGCACGATAGAGTTTCAGCGGCACGCCGCCCGAGGAGACCGACCTCTGAAAGGTGCGGCGCAGGAGTACGCGTTCGCCTTTTAGCGCTGCCCGCCGCCTTCGCGAAAGGCGGCTGCGGATTCGCTCTGCCCAGCGCTCCGCAAGCTTGTGCAGGCGTTCGAGCTCATCGGGATCGGTCACTTGCCCGAAATCCGCTTTCGCCATGCTCTCAGCCGCGGAAGCGCCGCCGCTTCGCCCTGCAGGCACTATGCTGGAGTCAGCCGTATCTTTGCCCTTCGCGCTCCAATCGAAAAAGTCTGCGAGCGTAATGCGCTTGGCCGCAGCTGCTTGGCCCGCATGACGGCGTTCGCTCGCGGCTTTCTGAAGCGAGCTGCGCTTATAACGCATGCGCCCGAGCCAAAACGCATCGAACAGCTCGTCGAAGCGATGCCATTCGCGCTCACGCGAAGCAAACAGGGCGCGTAGCACGTGCCGGGCCGCGGACGGGTCGGTTGCCCGGATGCGGCCTAGAGCACGAACGGCATCGGCAGCCTCGGAAACGCCCGCGGAGAAGCCGTTATCCCGCAAGAGCCGCACGAAGCGAAGCATCTGGCCCTGCATAGGTGGAACGAGACCGGTAGCAGCTTCGTCCGCCATGGCGCGGCCTCAGGCTGCAGCGCCGGCGAGCCTTTCGAACACCGCGAGCGGGATCGCCTCGCGATCCTCCCGGGTCTTCAGAAGGCAAAGCAGGGTCTGGTGGACGGTTTCAGGGCTGTCTTGCAGGCTTCTTACGCCGAGGCCGGACAAGGCGGCCACCCAGTCGAGCGTCTCGGCGATGCCGGGCTTTTTTCGCAAGTCTTCGGCGCGTATCGCGCGCACGAAGCGCACGACCTGCGCTGCAAGGGCGAGCGGCGCATCCGGATAGCGCACTTGAATGATCCTAAGCTCTGCCGCTTCCTCCGGGAAATCGACGTAATGATAGAGACAGCGGCGGCGCAACGCGTTCGACAGCTCGCGCGTTGCGTTCGAGGTGAGGATCACAAGCGGCACGCTTTTCGCGCTAACGGTACCGAGCTCTGGGATGCTGATCTGATAATCGGATAGCACCTCCAGGAGGAAGGCCTCGAACTCTTCGTCCGCCCGGTCGATCTCGTCGATGAGAAGCACCGGCGGCGTTTCCTGCGTGATCGCCTCTAAGAGCGGCCGCTTGAGCAAAAACTCTTCGGAGAAGATGTGGCTCTCTTTGCTTGCGGTGCTTGCGTTTTCGCCTTCAAGCACCCGGATGGCGAGGATTTGACGCTGGTAGTTCCACTCGTAGAGGGTGCTGGATGCATCCAGCCCCTCATAGCACTGGAGGCGGATTAGCCTGCGGCCGCTGGCGCTTGCGAGCGCTTTCGCAAGCTCGCTCTTGCCAACGCCAGCCTCGCCTTCGACCAGAAGCGGCCGGCCGAGCAGGCGCATCATCATGATGGCCGTTGCAAGCGGTGCGCTGGCTATGTAACCGGCCCGCTCAAGGGCGGCTTGAATTTCGAGAGGTGTTTCCATCCGGCGGCGGCTCTAATCCCCGTGAAAAGGCCCCCTCACCCTGTCCCTCTCCCACGGAGGGGAGAGGGAACGCCGTTGCAACGGGCGCGGCCTGCCCCCTCTCCCCTCGTGGGAGAGGGTTGGGGTGAGGGGGCCCTAATTGCGTGTTACAGTCATCAGGCCGCGAGGCCCAGCTCTCTGGCATAGCCCCAAATGCGCGGCGCGGTGTGAGGCATTTGCGTATGGACGCCGCCGAACTTCACGAAAGCATCGTTCAAGGCATTCGAGAAGGCCGGCACGCCGCCGACATTGGGGCTCTCACCGACGCCTTTCGCACCGATCGGGTGATGTGGGCTCGGCGTTTCGGTATAGTCGGTCTCCCAGTGCGGGGTCTCGACCGCGGTTGGCAGGAAATAATCCATGAAGCTTGCGTTCTGAACGTTTCCAGCCTCGTCGTAATCGATGATCTGGCCCATGGCGATGCCGAAGGCTTCGGTTAGCCCGCCGTGAATTTGGCCTTCGATGATCATCGGATTGATCCGCGTGCCGCAATCGTCGAGCGCGTAGAAGCGCCGGACCTTGGCTTCGCCGGTATCGGCGTCAATGTCCGTTACGCAGACATAAGCGCCGAAAGGATATGTGAAATTCGGCGGATCGTAATAGTCAACCGCCTCAAGGCCCATCTCCATGCCGGGCGGCACATTGTTGTAAGCGGCCCAGGCCAGCTCCTTCATGGACTTGCGTTTTTCGGGCAAGCCCTTGACGTAGAAGCCGTCCACGTCCCATTCCAGATCGTCATGGTGCACTTCGAGGAGGTGCGCTGCGATCATCTGCGCCTTTTGACGGATCTTGCGGCCGGCCCGCGAGCAGGCAGCGCCTGCTACTGGCGTCGAGCGCGACCCGTAAGTGCCAAGGCCGTAAGGCGCGGTGTCGGTGTCGCCTTCCTCGATGGTGATCCTATCGGCGGGGATGCCGGTCTCGGTCGCCAGAATCTGGGCATAGGTCGTCTCATGCCCCTGCCCCTGGCTTTTCGTGCCGAGCCTTGCGATGGCGGCGCCCGTAGGATGCACGCGGATCTCGCAAGAGTCGAACATGCCGATCCCCAAGATGTCGCAATTCTTGGAAGGCCCGGCTCCGACGATCTCGGTGAAGAACGAGACGCCGATGCCCATGAGATCGCGGGTCTTGCCGGCCTTGAAATCCGCAAGCCGTTGCGCCTGCTCGGCGCGCAGATTCTGGTAGCCCACGGCCTCTAAGGCCTTTTTCATCGCCGCGGGGTAATTGCCGCTGTCATATTCCCAGCCGAGCGCCGACTTGTAGGGGAATTGGCCCGGCTGAATGAGGTTCTTCCAGCGTAGCTCGGCGGGGTCCATGTTCAGCTTCTGTGCGAGGATGTCGATGAGCCGCTCGATCATATAAGCGGCCTCGGTCACCCGGAAGGAGCAGCGATAGGCGACGCCGCCCGGCGCCTTGTTCGTGTAGACGCCATCGACTTCCACATGGGCAACGGGGATGTCGTAGGATCCCGTGCATATGGAGAACAAGCCGGCCGGAAACTTCGTGGGATCGGCGCAGGCGTCGAACGCGCCGTGATTGGCGATCACATGCGCCCGAAGGCCGGTGATCTTGCCGTCTTTCGTGGCGGCTAGCTCGCCTGTCATGTGATAGTCGCGCGCAAAGGCGGTGGTCGAAAGGTTCGCGATCCGGCCCTCGACCCATTTCACCGGCACGCCCAGCACGATCGAGCCCACAACGCTCATCACGTAGCCCGGATAAACGCCGACCTTGTTGCCGAAGCCGCCGCCGATATCCGGCGAGATCACCCGGATCTTGTGCTCCGGGATGCCCGCAATCAGCGAGGCCACGGTGCGAACCACATGCGGCGCCTGGAAGGTGCCGTAAAGCGTAAGCTCGCCGTTAATTTTGTCCATTGAAGCGAGCGATGCGCAGGTTTCCAGCGGGCTCGGGTGTACGCGTTGATAGGAGATCAACTCCTTGATCGTAACCTCGGCCTTATCGAAGGCCGCATCGGTGGCTTGTTTGTCGCCTGCCTCCCAAGTGAAGATGTGATTGGGGTGCTTGCGCGGGCCATGCGCGCCGCTGGTCTTGTCTTTGAGGTCCTCGCGCAGCACGGGCGCTCCGGGCTCCATGGCCTTAAACGGGTCGACGAGGACCGGCAACTCCTCGTACTCGACCTGCACCAGCTCAACAGCATCGGCCGCGATGTAGCGGTCCTCGGCGATGACGAAGGCCACCTCCTGGTTCTGGAAGAGCACCTTCTCATGGGCGAGCACCGCTTGGACGTCGCCGGCCAGCGTCGGCATGTAATGGAGGTTGAGCGGGATCAGGTCCTCGGCCGTGAGCACAGCTTTCACGCCCGGTAATGCCAGCGCGGCGCTCTTGTCGATTTTCTTGATCCGCGCGTGCGCATAGGGGCTGCGCACGAAATCGCCGAATACCATCCCCGGAAGCACGAAATCGTCGACGTAGTTTCCCTTGCCTTGAACGAAGCGGATGTCCTCGACGCGCTTCCTTTTGCAGCCGATACCTTCAAGCTTTTCCTGGCGCTGCTGAACAGATTGGGCGTTCATTCGGCAGCCTCCTTCATTGGAATTTGGTTTATCTTGTCCGCGGCGTAGCGGATCGCCTTCACGATGTTCTGATAGCCGGTGCAGCGGCACAAATTACCCGAGATGCCCATCCGTATCTCCTCTTCGGTGGGATTGGGGTTCTCCTGCAAAAGCCTGTAGCTGCGCATGATCATGCCGGGCGTGCAGAAGCCGCATTGGAGTCCATGCTGCATGCGGAAGCCCTCCTGCAGCGGATGCAAAGACCCGTCCGCTTGCGCCATGCCTTCGATGGTGCGGACATTCGAGCCATCGGTTTGAACGGCGAAGACCGTGCAGGATTTGACCGATTTGCCGTCCATATCGACGGTGCAAGCGCCGCAATGCGAGGTTTCGCACCCCACATGCGCGCCAGTGAGCCGCAAATCCTCGCGCAGTAAATGAATGAGGAGCCTCCGGTCTTCGACCTCGCGTTCGACCTTGCTGCCGTTGACGGTCAGCGAAATTAGCCTTTTAGCCATCCGAAGAGGCCTCCTGCCTTGTGTTCTTTCTTGTCTGGTGAAACGGACTGCCCTGCTGTGGCGGAGCTGCGCCCAGCTGCTTCCATCAAGGCACGCCGTACCATCACGCCTGCCATCTTCGTGCGGTACTCAACCGAGCCCCGGCTATCGGCGGCGGGACGGGCAATCGCCTCAGCCGCCGCAACGGCTGCGTCGATATCGGCGGGCTGCAAGGATGTGCCGGCAATGCGGTCGCTTGCGTCCTTTGCGTAAAGCGGCGTATCGGCCACATTGGTGAGTGCGATCGAGGCTTGGCTCACCTTGCCGTCCGCCATTTGCAAAATGACCGCGGCGGCTGCCGTGGCGTAGTCGCCGACCTTCCGTTTCAGCTTCTTGTAGGCGTAGCCATGGCCCTTTGGCGGAGCGGTGAAACGGACTTTCGTCAACAGCTCGCCGTCCTTCAGCGCCGTCGAATAAGCGCCTGCATAGAACGAGCGCGCCGGCACGACGCGAACGCCTTTGGTGCTTTCAAGCACGTAGGTGGCATTCAAGCATTGCATGAGGCCTGGCATGTCGTTGCCCGGATCGCCATTGCCAATATTTCCGCCAAGGGTTCCGCAATAACGCACTTGCGGATCTGCGATGAGTTTCGCGGCCTCGCGGATAATAGGGCAGGCCCCGGCGAGGCTGTCCGACGCGATGAGCTCGTGCTGCGTGGTCATCGCGCCGATCTCGATGTCGGAGCCGCGAATGGCGATGCCCTTCAATTCGCCGATGCGGGAGATGTCGATGAGGTGCGCGGGGGCCGCGATCCTCAGCTTCATCATGGGGATCAGGCTGTGTCCACCGGCAAGAATGCGTCCATCGCCAAGCACTTGCCCAAGCATCTCCAGCGCTTGGCGCTTACTTTGCGGACGGTGGTAGTCGAAGCGTGCAGGAATCATGATCTGCCTCCCGGCGCCATAATGCTTCCTCCTTGCGATCTTTATTCTTAGTTATAGAGGCGCGAGCCTTGAGCATCGCCCTAGCCCATTAGAGTGCGCTCATGCTGCGTTAACGCTCGAAAGGCGATCAAGTTTCATTGCCTTAAACTTTATTTGAAGAAAAAACTCATGTAACAAAGCCAAGCTACAGGCTTTGCGGAACTGTAATATCTACTTTGCATTTACGCCTTTTGGATACAGTGTCTAAGGTGCCGCATCGATTGGCGATTCCCACCGGGACTTACTTATGAATACAAGCCAGCAACCGGTCCGGAGTGTGCGTTGACGGATATCCAGCCAGGAGAAAGCCGGGAAGCGCGAATACGGGCGATCTTCGAAACAAGCGGCCGCTACCAGTGCATTGTGTCACCCGCCGGCAAGGTTCTCGATGCCAACCCAGCCTTCCTGTGCGGTATCGCAGCAAAGCCTGATGAGGCCGTAGGCAAACCATTCTGGGACACCGCTTTTTTTTCAGGCACGCCAGGGATGCAGGAATTCGCCGAAGCCTGCATCGGGGCGGCCGCAAAGGGCGAAACTTTCCGGAGAGAGATTTTGGCCGACCTGCCGGCAGGCCTGCGCCGGTTCGATTTCACAATCTGGCCCATCTGCGATGGTCACGGAAAAATTACAGCCATCGCTGCCGAGGCTACCGACATCACCGAGTGCCGTCAGTCCGTGGAAGCGTTGCGCCGAAGCCAGAAACTTGAGGAGATCGGCCGGCTTACCGGTGCCATCGCGCACGATTTCAATAATCTTCTTACGCCGATCGTTGGAGGTCTCGATCTCATTCAACGAAGGTTTGGCGGCGACGAAAAAACCTCCCGGCTGATCGCGGGCGCATCGCAATCGGCCGGCCGTGCCCGTCTTCTTGTCCAGCATCTTCTTGCGTTTGCGAAGCGCCAGCGCCTCGATGGGTGCTTGGCCAACGTCCGCGAGGCCATTGAGCGCGTGGCCGGTCTCATCGGGAGGTTCGCTGGGCACTCAGTCGAAATACGGGTGCAGACCGGCGAGGATTTGCCGCCGGTCAGGGCCGATCCCGGCCGGCTTGAGCTGGCGTTGCTTGCTCTTGCTGCGAACGCACGCAACGCGATGCCCGGCGGGGGAACGCTTACGATCTCAGCCAAGGCCATCACCGTACGTGCGGGCAGCAGCGGCGGTCTTTCTCCGGGCTCCTATGTCTGCCTCTCCGTGACGGACACGGGGCCGGGCATGTCTGCTTCGAAGCCGTCCGGAGAGAGGACCATGCCAGGGCTGCCGATGGTCCAGGGTCTCGCGGCACAATCGGGCGGACAGTTCACACTCGAGCGCGCAACAAGCGCCGGCGGTATCGCCACCCTTTGGCTCCCCGCAGCCGAAACGGCGCCGCGGCTTGAAAGTGTCCATCTGCGCATTAAGCACTCTCGCAAGGCCGGCGGTGCCGTCTGATCGAAAGAAAATGCCTCTCACAGGCGCTGGCTGCGAGGGCTTCGGCGCTGCAAGCACGGGGCGTCAGGACAGCGGTGCAGTATCCGCGGGCTCCCGGGCGCCTTCCGGCCGCGGTCCATCATCCTCGCGCGGTGGCCGCACGACCGTGACCGTGCAATTCGCCTCGCCCGCGATCTTGGCCGAAACGCTGCCGAGCAGCGTCCGCTTTAGCGAGCTCTGCCGCGCCCCCACCAGAATTTGATCGACGCGGTTTTGCCCGGCATAGCTCAAAATCGCAGAGGCAGGGTCGATAGCCTCGAGCACGTGATAGGTAATCCGCCCCTCGCGAAGCTTCAGCGGCTGCGCCCAATGCTGAAGCGCAACCAGCCGGTTCACATGCTTGTTGTGGCCCTCATCGTCGAGCACCGTGTCGCGCGTGGCGATATAGCTCTGCTTCAGCACGTTAAGGCATGCGAGCCGGGCTTCCGGAAGCGTTGCCAGCGCCCGTGCGGCCGCCTCGCGCAGCGCGTCATTAGTGGACTTGGCGTCGTCTGAAAGGTCGACGGCGACGGCGATGATCGGGGCCGCAGGAAGCAGCGTCGCAATGGTGCGCGGGGTCCAGTCCTTTTTGAGATCCGGGTTGAAACGCCTCTTCAGGCGGGTTGCGAAGGAATCGGTCTTCAAGCGCTCGGACCTGGCCGTTAGCTTGATCTGATTGTGGTTGCTCAGCTCGAAGGCAAGCTGGGCCGCCGAAGGGTAGCGCCAGGCGGGCTCGACCTCCAGGCAGCGCAGCACGATCTCCTGCAGCCATGGAGGATAATCGGTGCGCAAAGCCCGCGGCGGCCTGGGGTCTTGCCACAGCCGTTTTTTCATTGCGCCCATCCGTTCGCTTTCGCCAAACGGGCGCACGCCTGTCGAGAAGAAATAGAGAAGCACGCCAAGCGCGAACTGATCGCTGCGCGGATCGTGCCGGACGCCGAGAAGCTGCTCAGGCGCCATATAGGGAGCGGTTCCATAAGGAAGGCGAAACTCTTCCTGCATCAGGTCGGGAAGCTGCGTGTGATGGGAGAGACCGAAATCGACGAGCACGGCTTCGCCCGAGGGCCGGAAGAGAATGTTACTCGGCTTTACGTCGAGGTGAATGACATGCTGACGGTGAAGATCGTGGAGCGCGTTGGCTACTTTCCAGCCGATTTCGGCAACCTCCTCATAGGGTAAAGGCAGCTCGACGAGACGCGGAAGCAGTGTTTTGCCAGCCAAGCGCTCCATGACGATGTAGGGGTGAACGGCGAAATCGCCGGCGGCCACGAATCGCGGGACGTGGACACCGGAAAGCCGCGGCATGATCATTTGCTCCATCTCGAAGCTCACGATCGCCGCAGGATCCCCGCCTTCACCGAGAACCGGAACCTTCATCAAGAGCGGTATATCGATTCCAGGCTTCGACACGCTCCAAAGCCGGGCCATGCCGCCAGTGTGGATCAGCCCCTCGATAACGAAGCCGTCCAATACATTGCCTGCCTTTAAACCGGGCTTCGCCATGTTGCCCTATCTCCCATAATACAGCCTTTCAGCGAAATATTGGGGCAGCCGGGCTTTGCGGATCGCCTGAGCAGCGCCCTCGATATCGTAAGGCACGCGAAAAAATGTGATCTCTTTCTTATCGGCGTCGAACATAGCGTAGGAAGCAGCCGGAATGCCATCGCGCGGCTGGCCCACCGAGCCGAGCACAACCTGCCAGCGCCGCAAGCCATGCAACGGTATCGGCACATCGGTTACAGGGCTAAAGGCGGTCATCTTGGATAAAGCGGTGACGCTGAAAATCGCGGGCCTATGGGTGTGGCCGCAAAAGGTGATTTGGGCCTCGGTCGAGTGCAAGCTGCGCGCGGCCTCCTCGACCGTGAGCACGTAGATCCATCGTTCCGGCGCGCTAGCGTCGGCATGGACGTAGAGGCGGCCGGACCCGGCATCGGTCAGCGGTAGCTCCGCAAGAAAGCGGCGTTCCTCTGCGCCAAGCTCGCCGCGCGTCCATTCGATGACCGACGCTGCCTCCTCGTGCATTCGCGAATCCGGTGCCCCAATCGCTGCGTCGTGATTGCCGAGCACAGCAAGGGCGCCGCCGGCTACAAGCTCCATGGCCTTGGCAACCGTCCACGCCGGATCGGCTCCGTAACCCACAAAATCGCCAAGCAGCACATAGCGCTCTGCGCCTCTCTCCTTGGCATGCTGAAGACAGGCACCGAATGCTTGACGGTTGGCGTGCACATCTGCAAGCAGGGCAATCAGCATTTGCTCTCCCGTATGTTGTTTTCTGGCAGCTTACAGAAAAGCAGCCCCGGCGTCGCATGATTTCCATCGAGCGGCGCGCTTACACGGCGGTTTGCGGCACAGGCGCGCTTCCATCCACAACCTCCGCGGCCGGACATTGAAGCCGCCACGTCACCCCAGCGGCGGCGAAGTTTAGTTCCACTTTTGCACCGAGGCTGCTCTCCGCGAGATTGCAGATGACGGTCGAGCCGAAGCCTTGCTTGGAGGGCGCCGCGACAGGCGGACCGCTGCTCTCGCGCCAGCTTATCGCAAAGGTCTCCTCGCCGCCGGCTCCGGCGCGATCCAGGCTCCATTCGACCTCGACGCGGCCGTCGCCCGTGGTGAGCGCTCCATACTTGCCAGCATTGGTAGCAAGCTCATGCAACGCCATGCCGATGGTTTGTGCAGCGGATGCAGAGATTAGAAGAGGCGGCCCCTTAAGTGCGATCCGCGTGCCGGCCAGATCCTTGAAATGCGCGAGCTGCGAGTGGACCAGCTCGCCGAGGTCTACGCCCTTCCACTCGCTCTTGACCAGCAAATCCTGGGCGGCAGCAAGAGCCTGTATCCGTTCGCCGAAGCGGGCTATGAAATCGTCCGGCCTTGTCGCAACGGTTTGCCGGGCCACCGCCTGCACGAGCGCGAGCATGTTCTTGGCGCGATGGTTCACCTCGCGCAAAAGCAAGCGGATCTGCTCCTCGTAATGCTTGCGCTCGGTGATATCGGTCACGAGCACGATGATGTTGGTGGGCCTGCCAGCGGCGTCTCGCAGAAGGGAGACGCGCTTGTGCGCCCATATGGATTTGCCATCTTTGCGGACGTAACGGTTCACGATCTCGAATGAGGGTATTTCTTGCGCGAGAAGCCGCCGGTTTTCGGCCACATTGAGCTCGCGATCGTCCGGATGCAGGAGGTTCCGGAAATTGACCCCGCGCAACTCATCCTCGGTGTAACCCAGCATGGCGGTAAAGGCCGGATTGCAGGATTCGAATTCCCCCTCAAGGCTCGTGATACCAATGCCCGTGCCGGCGTACTCAAAGATGCCGTGGAACCGCTCCTCGCTTGCGCGCAGCGCTTCCTCGGCCTGCTTGCGCGCGGTGATGTCGATGTTAAGACCCGACATACGCACGGGCGTTCCATCGGCGGCGTAGTCCACCTTGCCCTGCGCTGCCAGCCATCGCACTTCGCCAGAAGGGAGCGCGACACGGTATTCCGTCCGATACTCGGGCGTGCGCTTTTCGAGGGCGTCGAAGGCTGCCTTTACGGCCGGCGCGCGATCGTCCGGGTGCACGCACAGAAGCCAATCTTCATATCGCGGCTGGCCAAGCTTTGGGTCCCGCCCGTGCAGATCGTAGCTTTCGGGCGACCACACTTGCTCGCCGGTCAGGATGTCCCATTGCCAAGCCGCTGCGTGGGCGTTGTTCAGTGCGAAGCGCAGCCGCTCTTCGCTCTCGCGCATCGCCGCCTCGGCCTGCTTGCGCTCGGTCATGTCGGTCACGAGCGCGATGTACCCGGTAGGTCTCCCGGCGGCGTCCCGCAGCAGGGAGACGCGCTTGTGCACCCATACGGTTTTGCCGCCCTTAGCCACATACCGGGTGACGATCTCGAAGGACGGTATTTCTTGCGCGCGCAGCCGGTGCCCCCCCTCCAGATTCGCCTCACGGTCCTCCTGATGCACGACGTTCAGAAATTTGAGTGTGCGAAACTCTTCCTCGGTGTAACCGAGTATGGCGGAGTAAGCCGGATTGCAGGACTGGAACTGCCCCTCGAGGCTCGTGATAGCAATGCCGGTGCCGGCATACTCGAAAATGCCGCGGAACCGCTCTTCGCTTTGGCGCAAGCTTTCTTCGATGCGTTTTCGCGCGGTTATGTCCTGCACGATGCCGACGCGCCGGGCCGGAGTTTCGCCGTCGAACGTCACCTCGCCATCGGAGAAGACCCAGCGAACCGTTCCATCGGCCCGGCTAACGACGCGGAATTCACATTCATAGTGATGTGTGCCGCCGGGATCGAGAGACCGTTCCATTGCCGTTTTGACAGTAGCACAATCCTCTGGGTGCACGCCCGCAGCAAACGTCGAGTAGGTGACAGGCTCCCCCTGCGGTACACCCCACAGATCGTAAAGGGTCCGGTTCCACTTGATGCGTCCGGTGCGCAGATCCCGGTCGTAGACGCCGAACTTACCGGCTCGAAGCGCCAAACAGAGCCGCTCCTCGCTTTCTTGCAGGGCCTTTTCCGCTTGCTTGCGCGCCGTGATGTCATGCGCGAGCACCATCAGCGCCTTGCGCCCAGCGAAATCCATCCCGTGCCAAGCGATCTCAACATCGATCACCGTGCCGTCCTTCTTGCAATGCCGCCATTCGGCAGGAATCGCCTGATGCGCCGCGGCAGATGCCACGGCCTTCCGGAACTTCGGCACGTCCTCTGGGGGCCGGATATCCGCGCTGGTCATGCGGAGAAATTCGTCCCGCGTGTAGCCGTAGCGAGCGGCTGCCGCGTCATTCACCTCCAGGAAGTGAAGCGTTTCCGCGTCGAAGACGTACATCGGGTTGGGATTGGCCTCGAAGAGATAGCGGTAGCGCGACTCGCTCTCCCGAAGCTCATACTCCGCCGCCTCGCGCACCTCTGCCTCCAGCTGCTTGCGCCGGGCTTCCCCGTATGCCGCGGCGGCGAAGCCGGCGAGCAGCACATACGCCAAGCCTAGGAGCGCGCCATTCCGGGTAAGGCGATGCCAATAGGGTTGAAGCGCTGCATCCAGCGGAACCGAAGCCGTCACAACAAGATCGAAACCGGGGACCGTGCGGTAGGCGCGCAGGAGGCGGACGCCGTCCGCGATGTCCTCGAACCGGCCCTCGCTTGCTTTGTTCAGCTTCTCACGCAGGAGCGGAGTTGCACTTCCGCTACCGCCGCCTTCGCGTCCTGCAGCCGGCCAGTGCATGACAACCGTTCCGTCACGCTTGTAGATGTGGAACCGCGCCTCCTGGCCAAACTCAAGGCTCTTGAAAAACTTGCCAACGTCCGCAGCATTAATGCCGACTTGAGCGATGCCGGTGAGTGTACCGCTGTCGCGGACGGCTAAACTGTAGGCGAAGAACCAAGTGTTCGTGACACGGCCAAGGGTCAAGCCCATGATGTGGAATGCGCCGCCGCCCTTTAATGCCGCGTAATACTCCCGGTCCGCAAAACTGTCCTTGGGCGGCTCGCTTTGAAGCGAACTGGATACCAGATTGCCCCGCTCATCGAAGATCCAGATTGAACCGATCATGGGAGCGGCGCTGGCCAGTTCGCCCAGTTCGCTCCAATGCTCGCCTTGGAAGTAATCGATCCGGTGCGACCGGACGATGCGGCTGGCCGCACGTTCGGTTACCTGCCGGCTGACTTCGATAGTGCGCGCCGTGTAGTTTTCCATCAGCGCGGTTGCGCGCTCCGCCGATTGCCAGCCCTGCTCAAGGGTTGTCTTGCGGTCGTCCCGCGCGGCCAACCAGAACAGTGCGAGAAGGGCCAGTGCGCTGATCGAGGCCATCGCCAAAATCAAGGCAAGCGGCCGCGGCATGCCCGCCCAAAAAGCGGCACGCTTCAAAAAGATGCGTGAGGATTTATCAGGTTTACCGGAACGCACAGCGCTACGGATTTGGCGCAACATAAGTACTCGCCGCTATTCCCTGCCCGTTACCCATGCGGCAACGCGCCGCCTCACCCACGTCTTTACACCGCCGATACGCGTTGCAGCAAGCCTGGAGTATAGACACGGTTCAAGCTGTCTTACCCTGGGCGCTATGCGGTACGAAGCTGTGCAACGCGGCATGGGACCGGCGTGAAGCGCTCATTGAGGGCTACCGCGCATGCACAGCGGCATTTCACGCCGTAGCGTCCGCGGAGTGCGGCCTAAGATTGTTACTCCGCCGGCCGGTAAAAGCCTGTTGCGGCGTCGAATACCAAAGGCGTCGCGGCGGACTCAGCGCGGCGAATCCGCCGGCTGGTTCTGCGTAGCGAGGCATCGACACGGTTATATTCACGGCGAACCCAACGCGCGGCGCAATAGACGGAGACAGCGCCTGCGGCGATAACGAGGACTTGCGGCATACCTTACACCCTGCAGTTAACTGACAACCAGCCTGGCGCCCCTCCAGGCTCACAAACCAAAGCGTGCCCAGAGAGCACGCTCCTCCAAAGCAGAGATTAGATCATCAGCAAAACCTTGAGCGAAGCTGACGCCATAATCCGCGCCCGAAACCGTGACGCCCACGCTCGTTCTGCGGCGAAGCAATCCGCGCTCTGCCGGGATGAGCTTAAGCCGCACATCCTCGCCGTAGAGCGCACGCATTTTCGTTCTGATATCCATGATGCCATCGATGAGCCCAAGCTCGAGCGCCTGGCGTCCGGACCAGAACTCGCCTGTGAATAAGCTATCTCCGGCGGCGGCGATGCGCTGGCCCCGGCTTTCTTTCACGAGCGCGACGAAATCTTGATGAACGATTTCCTGAATTTTCTTGAGCCGCGTTACTTCATCGGGAACTTCTGGTTTGAACGGATCGAGCTGAAATTTGTTTTCGCCCGACGTGTAGACGCGGCGCTCCACACCGATCTTGCCGATAAGACCGGTAAAACCGAAGCCTGCCGAAACTACGCCGATGGAGCCCACAAGCGAGGACGCATCGGCATAAATCTCATCGGCGGCACATGCGAGCATGTAGCCGCCCGATGCCGCGACATCCTCCGCAAAGACGAAAACTTTCTTCGACTTCTCGGTCGCAAGCGTGCGGATGCGCTCGTAAATAAGCCGCGATTGTACGGGCGAGCCGCCTGGCGAGTTGATCTGAATTGCAACCGCGGGGGCGTTCTTGAAGGAAAACGCGCGCTCGATGGCATTTGCGCAAGCCGCGATGGTTAGCCCTTGGCGCAACGGCGTAACGGCGCCGATCGCTCCGGAAAGGCGCAGAACCGGGATAAGCGTGCCTTTGGAAGAGAACGGATTGACCGTGTTCCAAAGGGAGTGGATACCGAAGCCAGGAAGACGCTCGCTATCGATTTGCATGAACGACCCGCGTAAGAAGTTGCGAAGGGAGACCTCGAATGGCCTTCAGATGTGTACGGGAGGAGCGTTAACAAGGCTTTCGTAGCCGCCATCATCCTTCCGGCTGTGTCAAAAAAGCCCGCTCCCGTCCCTAAGTACGGCTCTCGCGGTGCTTGTGGGAGTGCCATCCTGCTCGTGAAGCACAATCCCCGGGGCAAGAGAAAACGGGGCGCGGCTTCCCTTTATTCCGCATAGGATAACGCGGATCGCGGAGGCGCCGGCTTTCGGATAAAGGGGGATGAGGCGCAAGCCTCCGAACCGGCCTTCGAAGGCGCTGAGAAGCTGCGGCACGGCTTCGGCTGTGTGGATAATTGTCGCCGTGCCACCCGGCTTGGCAGCTGAAGCCAGAAAGCGAAGCCAAATGTCTAGCGCGCCCTCGTCCATAGCCCGGGAGCGGGCATTGCGTCCGTCTTTCGAAAGCCGCGCCCGCCCATGCACATAGAAGGGCGGGTTGGCCATCACATGATCGTAAGCCTCGCGGCGCAAAAACCCGCCAAAGCTGCTCCATGGCGCGGTGACATCGCCAGCCACAGCCTCGAAGCTTTCGCCAAAGCCGTTTGCCAAGGCGTTCTCACGGGCGATCGCCGCTAGCGCCGGATCCGCTTCTATACCTGTAACTGCGATATTTTCGACGCGCGCGAGCAAGCACAGCGAGGCCACGCCCGCGCCGCAGCCCGCTTCGAGGACGGCGTCGCCGCCTTGCGCCGGGCAGGCAGCCGCCAGAAACACTGCGTCGAGTCCGGAGCGGAAGCCCTTGCCCGGCTGGCGCGCATGAACGCGTCCGTTCAAAAACGCATCGCGGGTTGTGTCGAAAGGTTTATCCATCCGCCTGAGATAGTAAGGAGCCCGAAAAACCTCTATGCCGCGATGACGCGCCGGCCAAGCCGCTCCGCGCAGCTACCGGCATGGCGGAGGCGCCAGATGTGCGGCAAGCCCCGCCTCTGTCAGTATGTCAGCGCTCTCGTTCCAATCCTCCGCGGCGATCAGCACCCGCCGCGGAAAAGCACCGATCGAGCCTTCAACCACGCTCATATGCACATCCGCGACCGTCGCCGGGATACCCGCATCGCTCAACAATGAGTTGACATAGCTCAGAAGAACAATATCCGTCGTGCGGAGCAATTCTGCCATGGGCGGGCCTTTCGATCGGGACCGGCATACCGGCTTAGAAAACATTAAGCCACGGGGCTTATCCGGCAAAGCGGTGTTTCACTGATTGACGGGCGAAGCACGCCCATAACATAGTGGTGCCCCAAGAGCACAAGGGGAGGAAATATGAACTTGGTCAGCCACGCCGCGGAGCGCCGCGGCCCATCGGCGGCGTTGGAGCCACTCCTGCGGCTCGTGGGCGCCGACATGGCCGAGGTCAACGCGATCATCCTCGCGCAGGCGCGCTCCGATGTCGAACTTATCCCCGAGCTTGCCCGGCACTTGATCAGCTCGGGCGGGAAAAGGCTCAGGCCGATGCTCACAATCGCAGCGGCGAAGCTCTGCGGTTACCGGGGCGATGCGCATATCCGGCTCGCCGCAAGCGTGGAGTTCATGCATACAGCGACACTGCTCCATGACGATGTGGTCGACGAAAGCGATATGCGGCGCGGCAAGAAAAGCGCGCGCATTTTGTGGGGCAATCAAGCGAGCGTGCTCGTCGGCGACTTTCTTTTGGGCCAAGCCTTCCGGATGATGGTCGATGTCGGCTCGCTGCCAGCGCTGAAAATCCTATCCGACGCGTCTGCAGTGATCGCCGAGGGCGAGGTCATGCAGCTTGCCGCATCGAAGGATATGGAAACCACCGAAGAGGAGTATCTCGCAGTCATCTTTTCGAAGACTGCTGCGCTTTTTGCGGCCGCCTCGGAAATCGGCGGGGTTATTGCAGGTAGAGGCGCCGCCGAGCAAACCGCACTGCGCGTCTATGGCGAAAATATCGGTCTCGCCTTCCAGCTCATCGATGACGCGCTCGACTATTCGGGCGAGGCCGCAGTGCTCGGCAAGCGCATCGGCGACGATTTCCGCGAAGGCAAAATCACGCTGCCGGTTGTGCTATCCAACCGCCGCGGTAGCGCCGACGAGCGCGCCTTCTGGCAGCGCACTTTGCAAGACGGCGACATCCAAGACGGCGATCTGGCCAGCGCGATTGCGCTGATGCGCCGGTATAACGCTATAGAGGAGACGATCGAGCGTGCCCGGATATACGGACGCGAGGCGCAGAAAGCGCTCGATGTCTTTCCGAAGAGCGAGGCGAAGGCTGCGCTCCTCGATGCGGTCGATTTCGCCGTTAGCCGTGCCCATTAGGAAGAATTGTAAGCTCGAACTCTCAAGAAATTCAAAGATTGCCTCTAGGAACTGCATTCGGCTAAGGTTTGAGAGTTCTTAGCTCCAAACTTGCGGCCAGAGTGCTAACGCCAATATGCGACTTGGACTTGTACTAGCTGCGGCCATCGCCGCTTTCCTTACCTTTATCGTTGTGAGCCAAGGCGACGCGGTGTCAGGGGCTTTGGATTGCGAGTCCGCGCAGCGGGATTGCCAGGGTGCGCAAAATCGCGGCGAGGCGGCTGGTTCATTGCTGGGACCGAAGATAAGTCAGAATGCTCCATCCAGAGTGGCGCAAGCCGGGTGGAGAACCAAGCAAGAACCTATGAAAATCTGCTGGTCGCGAAATCAGCTGCGCGGAGTTCCCGGCGACTGGAAAGTCCAAAAGGAGGTTAGCGCCGCGTTCCAAAGCGCGCCAAACCGGAAATTGCTTCCGTTCGATCCTCTTCCGGAAGCATGGCGCGGCGTAATCAGACGCGTCCATATTCCCGATGGAAGGAAGGTTATTGCGCTCACTTTCGATGTTTGCGAGCAGCCCTATGAGGTCAGCGGGTACGATAGCCGCGTCGTCGACTATTTGCGCGACGAAAAGGTGAAGGCTACGTTCTTTATCAGCGGCAAGTGGTTTCTGACGCACAAGCTGAGGGCAGAACAGATTCTCTCAGACCCATTGTTCGAAGCTGGCAACCACACTTGGGAGCATCGCAATCTCCGGATCGTATCGACCCCCGTCCTGCATGAAGAGATCGAGTATGCGCAGGCCTCGTATGAGCAAGTACGCGAGGAATTCGGCAAATTATCTTGTAAGAACCCGGGCGGTACCGAGCAAGAGACCGCCGAAGGCAAGACGCCGCCAGCCAGGATGACGTTATTCCGGTTTCCATTCGGAGCATGCCACGCGGCTTCCTTGAAGGCCGTGAACGATGCAGGCCTTCTTGCTATTCAATGGGATATATCGTCGGGAGACCCTTGGCCGCTGCAGACTCCAGATAGAATAACCAAGGCTGTGTTGCCGCGCGTCCGGCCCGGTTCGATCCTCATCTTCCACGCCAACGGCCGGGGCTGGCATACGTGGGAGGCATTGCGAGAGGTCATCCCGAGGCTTAGGGCGCAAGGTTACGAGTTTCTGACCGTCAGCGAGCTCCTGCACTATCCGGGGGCACAGATCGAGAAGGCGGAAACCTGCTACGACCAGAGGCCAGGAGATTCAGAGCGTTATGACGATCTCGCGCGCCAGCTAGAGGCAAAATTTGCCGAGTTCACTAAACGCATGATCGCGGCCAAACATTCAGGAACGGCCACCGCAACTTCCGGCGGCCCATAAGGCGTCCTCTCCGGCACGTTCGCCCTCTGTGCTAAGCAGAGTTCGCAAAAGCATGCCTTCGAGCTTGCCCCGGAGGTGGCCTACCCGGTTTTGCGATAAGGCTTGCCCTCGCGAAGGCGGCGGCTCTCGAAAACAAAAGATGCTAAGCAGGCATCCGTTGGCTAGGCCGGCGGAGTCTGCTTAGGGGAAAACAGTTCACTGAAAAATGGCGGCCCCTATACTGCTCAGCCTAGTTAGGGACCGCGCTTCCCTCTAATCAAGCTTAAGTTCCGAAAAATAAACCCCTAGCGGTTTGGGCAAACGCTAGGGGCGAGGCATTACGCACCTCGAGGCAAAACCACCATAGGTTGCGCGTTGCCGTGAATCAAGCCCCAGGTTGCATCGAGCGCTCGATGCCTGCCGTTTTTCCGGACTTATCCACATTCCGCGCCGCTAACGTACGTGAAGGGCGCAAGCCGCCTGTACGCAGTTTCGCCGGTTAGCAGGCAAGAACCAGCCTCCCGTAAGACGCCTAAGCATCATCAAAGATTAAGACGGCTCCGAAGCTCTACACACCGCCGGCGCCGGCATCGGCTGCGCGAATATCCCGCCACGCCGCGCCGAGGCTGTCCCGGTCGAAGGAGACAGACTTGACGATGGCGAAAACGGGCGTGCCCACGCGGATCGAGAGCCGTTCCACGGAATAGCGCGTGAGCCTGGCCACAAGCGCTTCGCCGCTGCAATCGAGCTTGATCTCTACGCCGGGCTGGTCCATCGGTCCGATCTCTGCAACCACCGCGGGGATCACGTTCAATGCGCTCACACTTGCTGGAGGTTCGAGCGCGATCATCACGTCGCGCGCTTTGATCTGCATCCGCACCGTCTTGCCCTGTCCAGCCTCCAGGCGCGGCACTCGCCAGGTTCCCGCGCGCGAAACGAGCAAGGTCAAGCCATAGGCGTAGTCGTGGCTCTCCACCACAGCTTCGATCAGTGCGCCTGCCTCGCCGGTTCCGGCTGCGTGGATAAGATCGAGGCGCTGCATCAGCTCGATGGTGGGGCCTGCTGCGCGGACCTTGCCGGCTTCGAGGATGACGAGCGTATCGGAAAGCCGTGCCACCTCGGCGACCGAATGGCTGACATAGATGATGGGAATACGGGCTTCGTCGCGCAGACGTTCGAGATAGGGCATGATTTCAAGCTTGCGCGGCTCGTCGAGCGAGGCGAGCGGCTCGTCCATTAACAGCAGCTTGGGCGAGGCAAGAAGTGCGCGGCCGACGGCGACGCGCTGCATTTCGCCCCCTGAGAGGCGGCTTGGATACCGGCTCAAGAGGTGCTCGATGCCGAGGAGGCCTGCGACGCGAGATAGGTTTGCGTTTGCATCGTCCCGGGCGGTACTGGCGAACCATGACCCATACAGCAGGTTTTGACGGACGCTCAAATGAGGGAAGAGGCGCCCTTCCTGAAAGACGGTGCCGAGCTTGCGCCTGTGCGGCGGCAGGAAGACACCGCGCGCCGTATCGGCGAGCACCGCTCCGTTGATGGCCACGCGCCCGCGCTCCGGCCGGATCAAACCCGCTATGATGTTGATGAGCGAGGTCTTTCCCGAGCCGGAATGCCCGAACAACGCGATGAGCCGTCCGCTTGCGGCGAACTTGGCATCGAGCGTAAAGGCGCCCAGCCGGTGGGTGACGTCAACCTCGATCATGTTGCGGCATGAAGGCTGCGGCCCGCCTTGCGCGCAAGAAGCTCCGACAGCAGTAACGCCGCCATTGAAATGATGACGGAGATTGCGGTGAGCCGCAGTGCGCCCGCGTCGCCGCCCGGAACCTGAGTGAGCGTGTAGATCGCGGAGGGCAGCGTTTGGGTTTCGCCCGGAATGTTCGAAACGAAAGTGATCGTCGCGCCGAACTCGCCCATCGACCGGGCGAAGGAAAGGATCATGCCTGCGGTGATGCCCGGCACGATCAGCGGAAGCGTGATCGTGAGAAAGACCCAGATGGGGCTGGCACCGAGCGTCCCGGCGGCGGCTTCGAGCCTTTTGTCGACGCTCTCGGCCGAAAGCCGGATCGCGCGCACCATCAGCGGAAAGCCCATGAGCGCGCAGGCGAGCGCGGCCCCCGTCCACCTGAACGAGAAGACAATACCGAAATGCTGGTCGAGGAAAGCTCCCACGGGCCCCTTCCTGCCGAAGGTGATGAGAAGCAAATAACCGGTGACGACAGGCGGCATCACAAGCGGTAAATGCACAATGCCGTTCAGCACCGATTTGCCCCAAAAATCGCGCCGCGCCAGCAGCATTGAGATAGCCAGCCCGAAGGGAAGGCTCGCCATCGTTGCCACAGTGGCAACCAGGAGGCTAAGCTTGATCGCCGTCAGCTCACCGGCGCTGAGCGTCCACCATCCGTCCAACGTTATTTCTCCGCTAACACCGTGAAGCCTTGCGCCTCGAAGAAGGGCGCGGCCTTCGCCGATTTGATATAATCGAGGAAAGCTGCCGCAGTTGGGCTCGCCTTCACTGTGAGCGCGATGGGATAGATGATCGGCGGATGCGAGCCGGCTGGAAATGCCGCAACGATCTTCACGCTGGGGTCGGACGCCGCGTCGGTCCAGTAGACCACACCGAGCGGAGCCTCACCGCGCGAGACGAAAAGCAGCGCCGCGCGCACGCTTTCGGCCTGCGCGAGTTTGCCGGAGACGCTCGCCCAAAGGCCAAGCTTCTCTAGCGCGGCTTTGCCGTATTTGCCGGCCGGTACGCTATCGACATTTCCCATGGCCAAGCGTCCGCCGCCCAAAGCGCCGGCGAGAGCTGCGCCCGGCTTCAAATCCAATGCGACTGTGCTGTCCTTCGGTGCGATGAGCACAAGCTTGTTACCGAGCAGATCGGACCGGGTCCCCGGCTTTATCAGGCCCTTACCGGCCACATAATTCATCCAGTCCTCATCGGCGGATATGAAGATCTGCGCGGGCGCGTCCTCCTCCAGCTGCTTTGCGAGGGTGGAACTGGCAGCATAGCTAATGCTCGCTGAATTCCCGGTCTCTTTCTGCCAAGCGTTGGAGACGCCATCGAGAGCGTTCTTCAAGCTCGCTGCGGCGAAAACTATGACGGGACCGCTAGAAGCGCTGCCTTGCGCGAAGGCGCCCGGATTGCAAGTCCAGACGGCAAAGAGCAGAGCGCCGGCGATGATCGTAAGGCGCAGCCGAAAGCGCATTGTTTCTTCCTATCGTTCAATATGGTATATCTGTGCGTATATAGCGTTCGAGTTTTCCCGCGTCGACTTCTATGTGTGACAAGGTTGCGCGAACGGGCTAGAGCTAGACACCATGCTGCTTAACGATTCGAGGCTCCGATGAAAATCAGCGCAAGAAATACGCTCAAAGGCAAAATCACAAAGATTACCAAAGGTGCCACAACGTCGCACGTCCTCATCGACGTGAACGGCGCTATCATCACCTCGTCGATCACGAATGAGGCGGTGGACGACCTCAAACTGAAGGAAGGCATGGAAGCCTATGCCATCATCAAGTCTTCGGATGTTATGGTCGGCGTCCCGCACTAACGCGAGAGCCGCCGCGTTTGCGGCTGTGCTCGCCGGGCTTGCTTTCGCTTTGGCGGGGGCAGGTCCAGCGGCCGCTCAGGACAAACCGCCCTGCGAGCAGTTCGCCTGGCCGGTCAAGCGCGAGCAGGTGCTGTTCGCCGCCCCGGATTTAAAGACGGTCCCCTCGGGGACTACGCTCGGCACGTTCGATCATGGCGTTGCGCTGGAGTTGCAGCCCAACGCAACGGTGCCTTTCGTTTTACCGCCGGCGCGGCAGCCCAAGACGGCTGACAGCTATGGCGGCGTGATTTTCTTCGCAAACCTGCTCAAAGCCGGGACGTATCAGGTCACCGCATCCGCCGAGGCCTGGATCGACGTTATCCAAAACGGCAAAGCCGCCGCGTCCACCGCGCATACGGGCAAGCGCGATTGCGCCGGTATCCGTAAAAGCGTGCGGTTCGAGCTGCAGCCCGGCCCGGTCGCAGTTCAGGTCAGCGGCGCCGCTGCAAATTCCATCAAGCTCGCCGTCTTGCCCGCCGAGTGAGCGATAGCTGGGCATTTAACCGCGGCCCGCGCGCGCCACGGCAAGAGGAACGTGACGCAGCCTATACGCTTAAGCATCGCCACGGCCTTCGCCTCCGGTAACTGCGAAAAGCCGGCGGAAGGCCGATTTCCGCCAGCGCCGCATAGGAGGCGGCCTAAACCGCCTTGCGTGGCTTGACCAGCCCGCGATTGATGAGGGTCTCGGCGATCTGAACTGTGTTGAGCGCGGCTCCTTTGCGTAAGTTATCGGAGACAATCCAAAGGTTCAGGCCGTTCTCGACCGTTGGATCCTCGCGGATGCGGCTCACATAGGTCGCATAATCGCCCACGCATTCGATGGGCGTAATGTAGCCGCCATCCTCGCGCTTATCGACGACAAGCACGCCCGGCGCTTCGCGCAGGATCTCACGCGCTTGCTTCACCGAGATCGGCCGCTCGAACTCGATGTTGACCGCCTCGGAATGGCCGACGAATACCGGCACGCGCACGCACGTTGCCGTGAGCTTGATCTTGGTGTCGAGGATCTTCTTGGTCTCGGCCATCATCTTCCATTCCTCCTTCGTCGAGCCGTCCTCCATGAACTTGTCGATATGGGGAATCACGTTGAAGGCGATCTGCTTGGTAAAGACCTCCGGGGTTGGCGAGTCTGTGACGAAGATGCCCTTGGTTTGGTTCCAAAGCTCGTCCATCGCCTCCTTGCCCGCGCCCGACACCGATTGATAGGTGGAGACGACCACGCGCTTGATCGTGGCTGCGTCGTGCAGCGGCTTCAGCGCCACCACAAGCTGCGCGGTCGAGCAGTTCGGGTTCGCGATGATATTCTTCTTCGCGTAGCCAACGACCGCATCCGCGTTCACCTCGGGAACGATCAGCGGCACATCCATATCCATGCGCCATGCGCTCGAATTATCGATGACGACGCAGCCGGTCTTACCGATCTTCGGCGCCCACAGCTTCGACACTTCACCGCCCGCCGACATGAGCGCGAAATCGCATTTCGAAAAGTCGAACGTTTCAAGATCCTGGCATTTGAGCGTTTTGTCGCCGAACGAAACTTGCACGCCGGTCGAGCGGCGCGAAGCTATCGCGAAAACCTCGTTCACCGGGAATTCGCGCTCGTCGAGGATGTTCAGCATTTCGCGGCCCACATTACCTGTGGCGCCGACGACGGCGACATTGTAGCTCATTGTCCTGTCCTAACTTTTGAAGTGGCGCGAATTTAGTAGGGGTTCGCGGCGCTGTCTACTGCCGCTTGCTGCGCAGTCCCTTTGTGCAGCTAAGAAAAAAGGCCGCTGCGTTGCCGTCTTTCCTATCCTAAGGCCGCTACGGCTAAGCAGACTCCGCCCGCCTAGCCAACGGGTGACTTCTTAGGATCTTTTGTTATCGCAGAGTTTTATCGCAAAACCGGGAAGGCCATGCCCGTCTTCACGTGGACATGGCTTTTGCAAACTCTGCTTAGCCGCTAATCGCCGCGTAGACCATGCATCAGGGCGCGAAAAATCTTTTTGCAACAAATTCGGCAACAAACAGCAAAAACCCACGCGCTTGGATGGTAAGCGCGTGGGCATTCTTGTTCTTCAAGCTGAGCGCGAAAGCCTCAGCACGAATAGTACATATCGAACTCGATCGGGTGCGGCATCATACGGTAGCGGTCGATCTCCTCCACCTTCAGGTCGATGTAAGCGTCGATCTGGTCGTTGGTGAAGACGCCGCCCTGCGTGAGGAACGCATGGTCGGCTTTGAGCTCGTCCATGGCCTCCTGCAGCGAGCCGCAAACGGTTGGGATCTCGCGAAGCTCAGCCTCTGGCAGATCGTACAGGTTCTTGTCCATCGGATCGCCGGGATGAATGCGGTTCTTGATGCCGTCGAGGCCGGCCATCAGCATCGCGGCAAAGGCGAGGTAGGGGTTGGCCGCCGGATCGGGGAAGCGGACCTCGACGCGCTTTGCCTTCGGGTTCGACGTGACTGGGATGCGGCAGGAAGCCGAGCGGTTACGCGAGGAGTAGGCGCGTAGCACGGGAGCCTCGTAGCCCGGCACCAGCCGCTTATAGGAGTTGGTGGTCGGGTTCGTGAAGGCATTGAGCGCCTTGGCGTGCTTCAAAATACCGCCGATGTAGAACAGGCAGGTCTCGGAGAGGTCGGCATAGAGGTTGCCCGCCATCACCGGCGTGGAGCCCTTCCAGATCGACTGGTGCACGTGCATGCCCGAGCCGTTGTCGCCGAATACGGGCTTCGGCATGAAGGTCGCGGTCTTGCCGTAAGACTGGGCGACGTTGTGGACGACGTATTTGTAGATCTGCATCGAGTCGGCCATGCGGGTCAGCGTGCCGAACTTGACGCCGAGCTCGTGCTGAGCGGAGGCCACCTCATGGTGATGCTTCTCGGTGACGACGCCCATCGCCGACATCGTCGACAGCATCTCCGAACGGATATCTTGAGCGCTATCGACCGGCGGGACGGGGAAGTAGCCGCCCTTTGTGCGCGGACGGTGGCCGAGGTTACCCATCTCGTATTCGGTCGGCATGTTCGTGGGAAGCTCGGTCGAATCGAGGCGGTAGCCGCAATTGTAAGGATCGGACGAGAAGCGCACGTCGTCGAAGATGAAGAACTCGGCTTCGGGGCCGAAATACGCTTTGTCGCCAATGCCGGTCTGCGCCAGATAGGCTTCGGCCTTGCGGGCAATACCGCGCGGGTCGCGCTCGTAGCGCTCGCCAGTGGCCGGCTCGAGAACGTCGCAGAAGATGGCAAGTGTCGATTGCGCGAAGAACGGGTCCATGTGAGCCGTCTCGGGATCGGGCATCAACGTCATGTCGCTTTCGTTGATGGCCTTCCAGCCCGCGATCGAGGAGCCGTCGAACATGATGCCTTCGGCGAAGGCCTCTTCGCCCATCTCCGTCGATTCCATCGTCAAATGCTGCAGTTTGCCGCGCGGATCGGTGAAACGAAGGTCGATAAACCTAATTTCCTCGTCCTTTATCTTTTTCACAACTTCGGTCGCGTTTGCCATTGTACTCCCTCGTGCAGTTAATTCGCGAGCTTGTTAAGACGGCGCGGACAGCGCCGGATAGACGGGACGTGTATGTCCGGCGCGATGCTTTTGGGAAAAGCGGGAGAGGCAGCTAGACTGCCTCAGCTCCGGTTTCGCCGGTCCGGATGCGGATTGCGTCTTCTACGTTGAGGATAAAGATCTTGCCATCGCCGATACGACCCGTTCTAGCGGAATTGCGGATTGTCTCGACCGCTTTCTCCACCATGTCGTCCGGCAGCACAATCTCAATCTTCACCTTCGGTAAGAAATCGACAACATATTCCGCACCGCGGTAGAGTTCGGTGTGGCCCTTCTGCCGCCCGAAGCCCTTCGCTTCCGTAACGGTGATACCCTGCAGGCCAATATCCTGCAAAGCTTCCTTAACCTCATCGAGCTTAAACGGCTTTATGACCGCTTCAATTTTTTTCATAGCGAATCCTATCCTCCGGAACGGGGCGAATGGCAAGTTCAAAAGTAAGCACAGGCCATGCCAAACGTCCGGTGCCTGGTCTGCCGCGCTAAAATGAGATGAGGCCCCAGTTGTGCTAAAACTTTTAGCGTGTTGCCGGTTATTTATGCAAATGCTGCCGGCCGCACTTGCGCCGCGGCGGCCATACGCTTCTTGGTTTTCTTTCCCCTTCAAGCAAATTTCGGCTACATTCGCACAGCATCCCGCGTTATGAACGACCGACGCAACCCGCTTGCATACAGGGCCGCCCCTTGCTGGAACTCCTAACCGCCGAAGAAATGAGCCGAGCCGAGAAGCTAGCCGCCGATGCTGGCATTTCGACGCTAACGATGATGGAAAATGCAGGCCGCGCTGTCTGCGAAGAGGTTGTGCGGCGCTATCCACGCGGCAGCCGCGTTGCGGTGCTTTGCGGGCCGGGCAACAATGGCGGCGACGGCTTCGTTTGCGCACGCTATCTTCGCGAGCGGGGATATCACGTGCGGCTTGCGCTCCTGGGGCGGCGGGAGGACTTGCCGCGCGATCCTAAAGAAATGGCTAGACGCTGGGACGAGGGGATCGAACCCATGACCGTCCAGATTCTGGACGGGGCCCAAATCGTTGTCGATGCCATTTATGGGACTGGTCTGCGCGACGACATGAGCGGCATAGCGGCGCAGCTCGTCGAGGAGGTCACGTCGCGAGCGCTTCCCGTTGTCTCGATCGATGTCCCCTCCGGCATCGATGCGACAAAAGGTACGGTTCACGGGATAGCCTTCAAAGCTGCCTCGACGGTCACGTTTTTCCGGCGCAAGACCGGGCATGTCCTGCTTCCGGGGCGTCTTTATTGCGGCGACGTCCGTGCCGCCGACATCGGTATCCCGCAAACTGTGCTTGAGGATATCGCGCCGGGTTCGTTTGCGAACGACCCGGACTTTTGGCTTCGCTTCTTCCCGAAGCTCAAGATCGACGCCCACAAATACGACAGAGGCCATGCCGTCGTCGTTTCAGGCCCGATGGAGAGGACAGGCGCTGCGCGTATCGCCGCACGGACTGCGCTGCGGGCCGGTAGCGGGCTCGTGACGGTGGCGACATCCAAATCGGCTTTCTATATCAACGCATCGCAACTCACCGCGGTGATGGTCGAGCCCTATGAGGGGCCTGCGGGCTTATCGGAACTCCTCGCGGACACGCGTATCACGTCCGTTCTGATCGGACCGGGTGCAGGCACCGACCCCGAAGTAAAGGACCTCGTTGCAAGTGTGCTTGCAAGCCAAGCCACCGCAGTGCTCGACGCGGAAGCAATAACCGCGTTTAGCGAGGCGCCGGCGGAGCTCTTCGATCAAATCAAGGGGCGCTTGCCAGCCTTGACGATCGTGACGCCCCATGAAGGTGAGTTCAAGCGCGTCTTTCCCGGTCTTGCCGCCGAGCCTTCCAAGCTGGAGCGCGCGCGGCAGGCCGCCGAGATGTCGGGGGCCGTCATCATCCTGAAGGGCGCGGATACTGTCGTCGCACATCCTGGAAGCCTTGCAGCCGTGAACGAGAACGCTCCGCCATGGCTTGCAACAGCGGGCAGCGGCGATGCACTCGCTGGACTTGTCACAGGCCTTGCCGCGCAAGGCATGGCTGCATTCGATGCGGCGGCGGCGGCGGTTTGGATTCACGGCGAGCTTGCGCAGTCTTTTGGACCTGGATTGATTGCAGACGATCTCGCCGATCTACTGCCCGGCGTGCTTCAGCGGCTGGATAAGCGCGGGAAGATTTACTCCTAACCGCTCCTGCGAGCGAGCGTGCTTCCCGCCAAGACCAAGCCTCGCTTGGCCTTGGGCGCGGTGCCTCTGCTTTAGAGCTTCACCTTCGGCGTCCCCGTTCCATCCGGGCTGCCCATCAAGCTTGATCTGCCCCCACACCCTCAACGCAGCTGGACCTATTTCCTTGGTCGCGTGTTCGTGAACACGCACTGCTGCGCACATCGCGGCGCCATTTGCTCAGTACCCGGATCCAAGGAGAAGCCTTTTCCGATGAGAATTGCTCAAATCGCCCCCCTGGCGGAAAGCTGCCCGCCACGTTTTTATGGCGGCACCGAAAGAATCGTTTCCTACCTCACCGAGGAGCTCGTGGAGCAGGGACATGAAGTAACGCTTTTCGCCAGCGGCGATTCGCAAACACGCGCGGAACTCGTCCCTTGCTCGGAAACGGCGCTTAGAATGAACCCGTCGGTCAAAGACCCGATCCCCCATCACATGATTATGCTGGACCGCGTGCTGCGTCGCGCGGCCGAATTCGACGTCCTTCATTTTCACATCGATCTTCTGCAGTTTCCCTCGATCCAAGAGTTCTCCGGCAAGACCGTGACAACGTTGCACGGCCGCCTCGATCTGCCAGATTTGAAGCCGTTTTACGAGGCCTTTCCGAAGATGCCGCTCGCCTCGATCTCCTATCGCCAGCGCCTGCCCATGCCTGCCGCGGTGAACTGGGCGGGCAATGTCTATCATGGGATACCCAAAAACCTGCTTGTCTATTCCCCCCGCGCGGAGGGCGGCTACCTCGCGTTTCTCGGGCGCATCTCACCGGAAAAGCGTCCCGACCTCGCGATTGAGATTGCGTCGCGCGCAGGCTTGCCTCTGAAGATCGCTGCCAAAATCGACAAGACGGACGAAGCTTACTGGAGTGAGGTGGTTGAGCCCATGGTGAAGGCAAATCCGCTCGTGGAGTATATCGGCGAGATCGGCGAGCACGAGAAAGCGGGGTTTCTTGGCGGCGCACTCGCGCTTCTGTTTCCGATCGACTGGCCGGAGCCGTTCGGGCTCGTCATGATCGAAGCGATGGCTTGCGGCACGCCGGTTGTCGCGTTTCCGTCCGGGTCGGTTTCGGAAGTCGTCGACGAAGGCGAAACCGGGTTCGTTGCGACAGGCATCGAGGAAGCGGTCGAGGCCATCTTCCGAGCCAAAACGCTGGACCGGGCGAGAGTGCGCGCAGGCTTCGAACGCCGCTTCACGGTGGACCGGATGGCTAGCGCCTATCTCGACATCTACCGCGGGCTCCCCGGCGTTGCCCGCAATGCGTTCCGCACCCAGATGAATGGGCAGGAGGCCGCATTGCGGATCGTAGCTTCATAAGCGCCCGTCCAAGGACGGGCATTGATCCGGCTTAGTCCTCTTGGCCCCAAAGCTCGGCGATGGCCTCGCCGCGGAAGTCCGGGCGGGAATGATAATGCATCTCGACCGCGCGGATATAACGGCCCTCATGCCAGCCCGTGCGCAGGTTGATCACAGCCTCGCCGCCGTCGCGGATGTGCTGCTGGAACACGACGTCCTCAACTTCGCCGTTGCCGAACAAAATTTTGATGCTGTTGAGTTCGATGTCGTTCTTGCGAATGATGAGCTTGATCCGCTTGAACTTGCCTTCATGACGGCCGACCTCGATCACATCGTGATCGCTGATGAAGCCGACGTGACGGTCGCCGAGCCTTACCCATTCGCGCGCAGACGATGCGCTGACCGAGAAAAGCATCGCCATAAACGCTATTGCTAGGATCCGAAACATACTTCCTCCACAGAATTCAATTGCCGAAGCGGAAGGTTGATACGTATGCAAACATGGCGTTAGCGCGGCGAGCGGAACGTAAAGATGTAACATGCTGTATCGCTTATACTTTTCAGGCTCTGGCGAAACCATTGAACGGCCGTTCCCTTCTAAGCGGGCCTTTTCCTTCCAAAAGCGGCTCTGGCTGTGGAGACTGGCGAACCGTAAACCTAATCTTACCCATAGAGTGGCGCTTCCGCTTGCCTGCATCCCGCGCCGGCATTAGTTTGAAGCGCAATGGAGGCGGCCGGATGCGGGTTTTCAATCTTTTGCTCAATGCCGTTTTCGCGCTGAGCCTGACGCTTGCCGTCTTTACGGCATTTGCGGGCTCTGGCGCCTTCTCATCGCCAACGGGCAAGCCGCAAGAGGCGCCGGGGCCCGCCACGCCGCAAAGCCCGCCAGCGGAGCCGGATGCCGGAGCGCCGCAGGTCCCCGCGGTTCAACCGGTCTCTGCGACGGTTCCGGTGCCGGCAGTGCCAGCCGGCGCAACTCCCGCGCCGGCCTCAGCGCCGAAGGCGGCGGCGAAGGGGAAGAAAGCCGCGGCCAAGGATTTGTTCGGGGCCGTGAAAGAACCCGCCAATCTCGCCGCGAAATCCATCGGCTTTTACGCCCATGGCTGCCTCGCCGGCGGCAAGCCCTTGCCCGTGAACGGCCCAGCCTGGCAAGTCATGCGGCTGTCGCGCAACCGCAATTGGGGCCATCCCTCGCTCATCAAATATATCGAGCGTTTCGCCGCCGACGCGAAGGAGAAAGACGGCTGGCCGGGCCTGCTGGTCGGCGACCTTTCCATGCCGCGCGGCGGGCCGATGCCCTATGGCCACGCGAGCCATCAAGTGGGGCTCGATGTGGACATCTGGTACAGGCCTGCGCCGGGCCATGAGCTTTCGGCCAAGGAGCGCGAGGATATTCCGATGGAAAGCTTCCTCAGCGACCCCGGCCATGTGAACCCGGCGATGTGGTCGCCGGACTATGAGAAGCTGCTGCGCCGGGCCGTGTCGTACCCCGAGGTTGCGCGCGTTTTCGTGAACCCTGCGATCAAGAAATGGCTGTGCGACACTGTGAAGAGCGACCGCGCCTTCCTTGCCAAAATCACCCCGATCATGGGCCACCATGACCATTTCCATGTGCGGCTCGTGTGCCCCGCCGGTAATCCCGGCTGCGAGGGCCAGGTGCTTAAGGCCGATGAGGGTTGCGGCAAGGGCCTCGATAACTGGATCGCGGCCTTGATGAAATCGAAGCCGCAACCGCCTGTGTCAGCGGTGGCGGCTCCGCCTTCGCCCGCGCCGGCCGCGAAAGCCCGCTGGACGTACAAGGCGTGGAAGAAGAAAAAGATAGCCTCGAACGGCAAGACGCCGCTCACCATGGCACAGTTGCCGCCGGAATGCGAGACCGTGCTGAAGGCGCCGCCGGCTCCTGTGACAGCGGCGCGCTGAGTGCCGCACTTCGGTGCGCTACGCTGTTTACGATTGTCGTGACCGGCCATCGCTGCTCCGCTGGCTCACTTGAGGCGCTAGCATCGGAGAAAGCGCCTTGCTAAAGCGTTAAGCCGCCTAACGCGCTGATATCACGGGATAAAGTGCGCGGCGGCAATGCGCCCCGGCGAGCCGGATGCGGCTTCCCATGGTTAATTTCAGGCCGGAAATATATTTAACGGACTTTTTGAAATCCACTTTTTGGGGTGAAATCGCGCAAAAATCGCGATTTTTGCGGCGGGAAGAAATGAAAATCCACGCCGGTTTACCATTCCAGCATTAACTATAGCGCGGCGCTAGAAAATGACCGCGGCACGTGGACGCTCTCCCGCGTGCCGCGTAAGAGCGCGTCCCGCCTTAAGCCTCGTCCGGCACTTCATACCAGAGGGCATGCTCGATGATCTCCGCCATCATCGACCGGCCTTCCTCCGCGTCTTCGGCGGTTTCAAACACGAGCCGGAAGCATGGCTTTTTCGACTCCTCGTCGAGCAGGCTGAAACCGTAGCCGCTTCCTTCGGCGTAGGTCACTTTTTCGACGCCGGTTATTGGACTGCTTTCACCCGGACCGCTCGGGCCGGGGGGTGTTGCACGCGGGTCGTCCATGGCGGGTCTCTCCATAATTACAAATAGACAGACCCGTATGTTGCCTCGGCGGGGCGCTCGCGCAAGTTTAAATTTTCGCAGGGCGCGGTACCCGATGGGCTTTCCAAAGCTCGACAGCGCGAGCTTTTCCGATGTAGGAATGCGGATGGAGTTAGTTTTTTGCTTTTGGTGGCGGGCTGCGGTGGCGATCGGCGAAGCACATCCGGATGACGGGGCGGGCGCGGCGGCGCCGGCGCCCGAGTTTTTCATCAGCCGGGCCGGTCCCGACGCGGAAATGGCGCAGCGCATCGCGCATATTTTGGAGGATGCGGGCAGGCCGGTCATCATCCAGGATTGGGACATCAAAAACCGCTCCTTCATGGCTCTATTACGCCCAAGGCGCCTATGAGCGCGCCGCTCCGCTTTACGAGCGCGCGCTGGCCATCTGGGAGAAGGCGCTCGGCGCGGATCACCCCAATACAAAGACCGTAAGGGCCAATCTGGCGGCGCTTCGAAACACGGCCAGCGGGGCGGGTGCGACCGGGCAGCCAAGCAGGCCGAAGCCAGCGCGGAACGAACCTTGCCCCTGCGGCTCGGGCAAGAGATACAAGCTCCTCAATGCCGGTCAGTCAGCGCTAGCGAAATGCGGCTGAACAGCATATATTTCGCCCATGAACCTAACTCTTTCCACCGATCAACAGAAGTGGCTCGAAGCGCAAGTTGCAGCCGGGCGCTTCGCCACAATCGAAGCTGCCGCGGAAGCCGCTATTGCCGCCGCGATGATCGACAATGTTTGGATTGAAGCTGACGATCTCGACTGGGCCAAGCCCTATGTGGACAAGGGCCGTGACGACGCGGCGCGCGGCGACGTGTTGACCCATGCGGAGCACAAGGCGCGCATGGCGGCCCGGCTCGAAGCGCTTAGGCGCTGATGGCCATCGTACAGATTACCGCGTCCGCCGATACCGATATCGCGGACATCGTCTCCGATCTGGCAGCCAAAGCCGGCATCGCTACGGCTGAACGTTACGCTGCCGGGTTCGATGTTCTTTTCGACCGTCTTGCCGACTTTCCCGATATTGGAGCGCCACGGCCGAAACTGGGCCCTCATACGCGAATTGGGATCGTTCCGCCCTACGTCGCGGTTTACGACCACAAAGACGATCTTGTCACCGTGTTGCGCGTGCTTCACGGCCGCCGGAATATCACCGCAAGGTTGATCCGGCTCTAAGGCGGCTGGTTACCCGCTGCCGAGATAAGCCGCCGCGACCTCAGGGTTCCTCGCGATCTCCGCCGCAGGCCCGCTGAGGCGGATCTGCCCGTTCTCCAGCACATAGGCGTAATCCGAAATATCGAGCGCGGCGCTGGCGTTCTGCTCGACGAGAAGGATGGCTTGCCCCTCGCGCTTCAGCTCGGCGATGATCCGGAAAATCTCCTCGACGAACAGCGGCGCGAGCCCCATGGACGGCTCATCGAGCAGAAGCAGCTTCGGCCGGGCCATCAGCGCGCGGCCCATGGCGAGCATCTGCTGCTCGCCGCCGGACATCAGCCCCGAGAGCTGATCGAGCCGTTCGGAAAGGCGGGGGAAGCGGGCCAGCACGCGCTCGCGGCGCTGGGCGATCTCGCCTGCGTCATGGATGAGGTAGGCGCCCATGCGCAAATTCTCGGCCACCGTCATTTCTGCGAAGACCTGGCGGCCCTCCGGCACATGCGCGATGCCGAGGCGCGCGATGCGGTGCGCGGGCGCGTTTAGAAGCTCGGCGCCTTCGAAGCGCATCGAGCCGGCGCGCGCTTTGAGGAGGCCCGACAGCGCGCGCAACGTGGTGGTTTTGCCCGCGCCGTTCGCGCCGATGAGCGAGACCACTTGGCCGGCGCCCGCTTCAAGCGCTATGCCTTTGACAGCGGCGATGCCGCCATAGGCGACGGCGAGATCTTTCACTTCGAGGAGCGGCGCGGCCATCATGAGCGCCCCACGTGAAGGGCCGTGTCATCCCGCGCGCAGCGCAGCGGGCAACGGTGTGTTGTGCCCTCGTTGTCATCCCGGAACGGCGCTCGCGCCGTATCCGGGATCTTTGCGGGGTCCGGCATGTTGCAAGATCCCGTGTCTGCGTCGCACCGCTTCGCGCTGCGCCGCGCACGGGATGACAATGAAGGCACAGCACACGGGATGACAAAACGTTCAGCCGGATTCGACATCATGAGCGCCCCGCGAGAGCATGGGCGACTTTCGCGCCGAGATAGGCTTCGATGACCTGCGGGTTGGAGCGAACCTCGGCGGGCGCGCCCTCCGCGATCTTGATGCCGAAGTTCAGAACCGTGATCCGGTCGCAAAGCCCCATGATGAAATGCATGTCGTGCTCGACGAGGAGGATGGTGAAGCCGCGCGCCTTCAAGGCCTGCAAAAGCGCGGTGAGCGCGCGCGTTTCGGCGGGGTTCATGCCGGCGGCCGGCTCGTCCATGAGCACGATTTTGGGGTCCGAGGCGAGCGCGCGCGCGATCTCGACGCGGCGCTGATCGCCATAGGAGAGGTCGCCCGCGCGGCGGTATTCCGCGCCTTCGAGGCCGGCGAGGCGCAAAAGCTCCGCTGCCTTCGCCGCCGCCTCTTTCTCCGCACGCCGGAAAGAGCCCCCGCGCGCGAGGATCGAGGGCACGGCGCCGCCGGTCCGCACATGCCTGCCGGTCATGACGTTCTCGAGCACGGTCATGTCCTGGAACATGCGGATGTTCTGGAAGGTGCGGGCGAGGCCGAGCGCGGTGCGCCGGTAAGGCGGCAGGCGGCCGATGGGATGGCCCGCAAGATGGATCGAGCCGGAGGTGGGCCTAAGAATGCCGGAGATGACGTTGAAGGCCGTGGTCTTGCCTGCGCCGTTCGGGCCGATGAGGCCGTGAACCGTGCCTTCGGCCACCGCAAGATCGAGTTCCTCGATGGCGGTCACCCCGCCGAAGCGGACGTTCAAGCCTTCGACAGCGAGCAGCGGAGCCGCGGTCATGGCCGCGCCTCCCCCACCGGGCCGATGCGGCGGAAGCGCCAGGCCAAGAGTCCCCGCGGCATGTACAACACGGCGATCACGATAATGAGCCCGTTCACGACGAAGCGGAAATCGTGCAGCGGGCGCAATAGTTCCGGCAAAAGCGTAAGGATGATGGCGCCGAGAACCGGGCCGAAGGGCGAGCCGATGCCGCCGAGCAGCGCATAGCTCAAAATGGTCACCGCTTGATCGAAGCCGTATTCGTTCGGGCCGATGAAGGAGGACACATCGGCGCTGAGCGCGCCCGCGAGCCCTGCGAGAACGGCGGAGGCCACCAAGGCCCCGAAGCGGTAGAGCGGAACGTTCACGCCCATGACGCTCGCGGCGGTCTCGTCCTCGCGCATCGCCTCCATCGCCCGGCCGATGCGCGAGCGCCCGATGGCCATGAAAACGAAAAGCGCGATGGCGAGGCACAAATAGATGAGCCAAGCCCCGCCCTGCTGCGGGATGCCTGGAAGGCCGAGCGCACCGCCCGCCGTTTCGGAATTGAGGTAGAAGATGCGCAAGACCTCGCCGAGGCCGATGGTGGCAAGGGCGAGATAAACGCCCGAGAGGCGCAAGGTGGGAACGCCGATAATCGCAACCGCCAGGGCAGGCGCGAGCATGCCTGCCCCGAGCGCCACAGCGAAGGGCGCTTCGAGCTTCACCGTGAGCAGCGCGGAGACGTAGGCCCCGATGCCCATGAAGGCCGCTTGGCCGAGCGAAAGCTGCCCGATGGCCAGCACCGCATACATGCTGAGCGCAAGCAAGCCGTTAACGCCCACCCCATAGATAAGCGCCTGATAGGTGAAGAAGAAATCGTCGAAGGATGCCGGCATCAGGCCCGCCTCACCGATGCGCGCCCGAACAGCCCCGCCGGGCGGACCCAAAGCGTCAGAACGAGAAGCACGAAGCCCACGGCGTCTTTCCAGGTGGACGCGGCGTAACCGGCCGTCAGGCTTTCAAGGAGCCCGACGGCGAGCCCTGCAATGAGCGCGCCGCGAATGTCGCCAAGCCCGCCGAGGATGATGACGGCAAAGCCTTTCAGCATCATCGCCTCGCCCATATAGGGCTGGATGGCGTTGTAATTCAGGCCGACAAGAATGCCGGCCAGCGCGCCGAGCGAGCCGGATATGAAAGAAACGAGCCGCATCACGGCGCCGGCGTTCACGCCCATGAGCTGCGTCGCGTCGCTATTCTCCGCGAGCGCCCGGATGGCGAGCCCGATCCGCGTCCCTTGCATGACGAACAGCAAAACCGCGACAGAGGTAGCAGCCGTCGCCACGATCAAAAACTGGCTCAAGGTCAGGCGCACGCCCGCGATCTCGAAGGCGCCGCCCTGGAATACAGCGGGCGGGAAGCGCCTAATGCCGGTTCCGAAGATAGCGGTCGCGGCGGAATAGAGAAGGAGCGTCGCGCCGAGCGTCACCATGAGCGAGGCAAGCTCCGGCGCCCTCGCCCGGCGAAGCCGGGTTAGGAGCACCGCATCGAGCAGGATAGCGCCAAACCCTATAAGAATGCTCGCCAAAGGAAGTGCGAACCAAACTGGAGCGCCAGCCGCCGTTAGATAGAGCGCGAGAAAAGCGCCCGCGGAAAAGTAGAAGCCATAGGTCAGATTGATGACCCGGAGCACGCCGAACATCAGCGTGAAGCCCAACGCAAAGAGCGCGTATGTCGATCCGGCTACAATACCGTTTGCGAGCTGCTGGGCGAGCATGTGCCGGACTCATGAAGAGGGAAGTTCCCTCTCACTCTATCTCTCTCCCCGAGGGGAGAGAAGACGCCTGAACTTCCTTCTCCCCTTGGGGAAAGGGCCGCAGCAGACTCCCTCTCCTTTTGGGGAGAGGGCTGGGGTGAGGGGGTCTTAGGTTAAAATCACCGAAGGTTAGGGTTACTGAAAGGCGTGGAACTTTCCGCCCTGCATTTCGAGCACGACAACGCCCGAAGTGTCGGCCGGGCTGCGCTCGGCGTTGAAGGAGAGTTTGCCCATGACGCCCTCGTGAGACGTGGTTGCGAGAGCATCCTTGATTTTCTCCGGGTCCGGCGCCCCCGCTGCCGTGATCGCCTTTGCTGCGAGCTTCAGCGTGTCGTAGGCCTGGGCCGCGAACTGATCGGGATCGGTGCCATACTTCGCCTTAAAAGCAGCGACGAACGCCTGGTTCGCCGGATCGGCCTTGCCTATGAACCAGGGGCTTCCGACGAGCGTGCCGTCGGCCGCATCGCCTGCGATCTCGCCGATCTTCGGAGAGTTCAGACCGTTGCCGCCGATGACGCGGACGCTGGCCGGAAAGCCGAGCGCCTTCTTGCCAAGCAAAATGCCTGAGCCAGCTTCGACCAGCGCAGAGACCACAATGGCGTCCGGATTGAGCGACTTGATCTTGGTAAGCTGAGCCGAGAAATCGCTGTCTTTCGAGCCGAAGGTCTCGGTTGTCAGCACCTCGATGCCGAGCTTCTCCAGCGCAGCCTTCATCACGTCGTAGGCCGATTTCGTAAACGCATCGTCGTTGCCGTACATCACGGCTACCTTTTTAACGCCGAGCTTTTCTTTCGCCGTCCTCAGCGTCACTGGCACCACATCGGCTTCCGGCAGCGAGGTCCGGAATACATAGGGGCCGATCGCAGTGACGCCGTTTGCGGTCGTGGAGGTCCCGACGATCGGGATTTTGCGGGCGTTGGCGACGGGGCCTGCTGCGAACATCTCGTTCGAAAGCGTTGGGCCAAGGATCAGCGGGACTTTCGTCGCGCCGATTAGCTGGCGCACGCCATTGATGGCCTGCTCCTTGTTGCCGGCCGAGTCCTCATAGGCGATTTGCAGCGGCCTGCCGCCGAGCACGCCTCCGGCCTTATTGACCTCGTCCAAAGCGAGGTCGAAACCGTTCTTGATGGCAATGCCGTATTTGTTGTTCGGGCCCGTCAGAATCTCGACGGCACCGATGGTCACTGGCTCGTTGCCCTGGCAAACCGCTGGCGTGCCAAGCAATGCGAGTGCCGCACACAAAATTCCGCAAGCGGAAATAAAGCCTTTCACTCCACGCATGGCGATCTCTCCCGGCCGTTGTATTAATCGATTGAGCTTTTGCAATAACTTGGCGCCTCATGGAGCAGGGGCAACCATGCTGCTGTCTTAATGCATCGGGCCTGGGAATTGCAACACCCCGCGCGTCCCAAGTTTGCCGTCCAATAGTATTGCCCGGATGGGTACACGGCAAAGTTGACGCTATGGCGTGCTTTTGTTGTGCAAAGACGAATTGATTAGGGGGGGCCCCACTTCCAGCCGTCCCTATGCTGAGCATCGAAAAGTACGCCTAAGTGACAAGCCAAAGGCCTTCGCCGGCATAGAAAATCTCGTGCGCACGAAAAAATAAGGGCCCGGACACTGTCCAGGCCCTTGCCGCCAGAAAGCTAAGTGCGGTCTACCAAAGTGCGAGCTTGGCTACGCCGGCGCCGAGTGCAAGGCCCGTCTCGGACTTCAGGCTAACAGGCTGCAGCGAGATCGTGCCGCCGTTGCCGCCAACGAGGACATTCGCGCCGCCGCCGATGCCGGCCGCAGCGTCAGCCGAAGCGCCGGTATAGGAGCCGGAGAGAGCGTGCTCTCT
The DNA here is from genome assembly GCA_052144215.1 of Rhodomicrobium sp. Lineage (GTDB taxonomy): Bacteria > Pseudomonadota > Alphaproteobacteria > Rhizobiales > Rhodomicrobiaceae > Rhodomicrobium. Next base: position 2,204 of record JBKQQS010000108.1, on the reverse strand, counting down.
CAGCTCGGTCGGGGCGAAAACCGCCCAAACGATTTTGCCTCTGCCGGTGTATCCAAGGTCGAGGCCGGAGCGGCTCAGGCGGCCCCTATAGTGCTCGCGGTATCCGGTGGCGCTGATGAAAACGCAGTGCGCTCTATGCGACGACCCAACAACATAGCTGTTCCCGCCATGAACGTGGCAGCGAAGCTCGCCAACGCGCACGCCGGCGCTTGCAGCGGAGGTCAATCCCAGCGCGAGCAGAATCCCGCCCGCAACAGTCATGAAAGATTTCATTTCCCGTCTCCTTTGAGTGCCCTAGCTCTGAATGCCACATCTTCGCGGCCAAATTTCAGCCGTTCCGGCGGCGCGCAGATGCCAAGCGAATCAGTAGCAGAAATAACAGATTAGTCGAGTCGCTGCCGATTCGTCTCCGCCCCAGTGATACGAGATCCGGTTGAATGGTTCCTGCCGTCATCCCGTGCGCAGTGCAGCGCGAAGCGGTGCTCTGCAGACAAGGGATCTTGCAACATGCAGGCCCCCGCAAAGATCCCGTGTCCGCGCAGCGGCACTACGCGCCGCAGCGCGCACGGGATGACAACAACGGCCAGCGAACCATTCAACCGGCTTTGGTATGAATCATATCGCGAGAGCCGGTGCCGGGATTTTTTCATACGCTCGAAGGCGGGAATGACAGTTCATGGGGCATCGTTAATGCCTTTTGGTATAACTTCGCCCGTCAAAAATGCGCGGTCTCCGGCTGCGACGCAATTTCAGGGGTCAACGCGCCCTGCTCTTTCATCTCTATGTAAAGTTGGATGGCGTCGATATCGAAGCCATTCGGCCAAGCGGGCACCGGTCCTCGATGGCGATTAGCGCCTCGTTGCTTTGATAATACGCCTGAATGTGCGAAGGCGAATGATCCCTCCACTACATTTGCCCGGCAATGCTGGAGAAAATCGGCATCGTTGGCATCGGCTGGTGGCCCAATTATCAAAAAAGCTGCGGAGCTTCCGGCTGCGGCTCGGGTGCTTCAGCTTGCGCAGCGGCTACGCCTTGCGTCAACTCACTTGCCGCGCTCATCTCGCGCCGGAGCCATTCGGGCGCGATGTCGAAGCCGTTCGGCCAGGTGAGCGCGCCGAATTCCAGAAACACGCGGGCAAAATAGCTTTCGTCGCGCAGCGGGGTCAGCATCGGGCCGGGCTCCTGGACCATGGCCGAAAAGTCGTGCACACCCTCGCTGCCGTCGTCGAAGGCAATGCGAAGGCGGAAGCCGCCAAGGCGTTCTATGCTGGTTACTTTAGTCAGCATCGAGACCTGGGATCCTCTCCAATTGCTCGCCGTTTCGGGCGCGCCTCCAATTCTCCATCAAAAGCGGTTTGCGCGCCAGAGCCCATTCTTTGACTAGGCGAGCCGCGGATCGAGACAATTTTCCTTCGATGTCCTCGCCGGACTCTATAGATACGAAGGCTTCCCCCTCAGCATAGGTTGCATGAAAATGCGGAGGCGGGGTGATCCTTGACGTACATCCTGATGGCGATGCCGTAAAACCGCGAAATCGCCGGCATCGCGCGTGCTAATTATCCAAGAAGCTGCGGAGCTTCCGGCTGCGGCTCGGATGTTTCAGCTTGCGCAGCGCCTTCGCCTCGATCTGGCGGATGCGCTCGCGCGTCACCGAGAACTGCTGGCCGACCTCTTCCAGCGTGTGGTCGGAATTCATGCCGATGCCAAAGCGCATGCGCAGCACGCGCTCCTCGCGCGGCGTCAAGAACGCCAGCACGCGCGTCGTAGTCTCGCGCAGGTTCGACTGGATGGCGGCGTCGATCGGCAGGATCGCGTTCTTGTCCTCGATGAGATCACCGAGGTGAGAATCCTCCTCGTCGCCGATCGGCATCTCCAACGACAACGGCTCCTTGGCGACCTTGAGAACCTTGCGCACCCTCTCGAGCGGCATGCGGAGCTTCCCGGCGAGCTCCTCAGGCGTCGGCTCGCGACCGATCTCGTTGAGCATCTGCCGGCTCGTGCGCACGACCTTGTTGATGGCCTCTATCATGTGCACCGGAATGCGGATGGTGCGCGCCTGGTCAGCGGTCGAGCGGGTGATCGCCTGCCGGATCCACCAGGTGGCGTAGGTCGAGAACTTGTAGCCGCGCCGATACTCGAACTTTTCGACGGCCTTCATCAGCCCAATGTTGCCTTCCTGGATCAGATCGAGGAACTGCAGGCCG